>NZ_JBHUJV010000018.1:0-1181 GCF_042683485.1 Cohnella sp. GCM10020058 | reverse complement strand
AGTGGGCGATATTCTCCGTCCCTGAGCGTCGTCTGGATTTCGTCCACGAATCGTTCTTCGCCGATGACTTCCACGATGTGGTCAATGGTCATTCCATCCACCCCACCGCTTCCACCGTTTCCTTTGACCCTCTTCCACGCTTCCCATAGGATGTCGCTGCGGTGCACCTTGTCGTATAACGCATGAAATCGCCGCCGCGGATTTTCCTTGGCTGCAAGGCTTAGTGCTTGTTGGAATTGTTGAGCGTTTACTTTGGTGTCGTTAGCAGGTTTAGCTGCATTCACTGACTCTTACCTCCTCCAAGTACATGAACAAAGCAGGGGCTCTTCCCTCCGTGAGGTTTTGTTGTCCTCACTTCATCGGTATTACTGCCCCCTCCGACTCCCTTCCCGCAGCTCGCCACTTCACCTTTCGGGCTTATAGGTTTGCTCCTTACGAAAAAAAATATCGTGCGGGGGAGGGTCTCCCTAGTTCCAGACACAACTTTCTCGGCATGCCGTTCCCCATACACCGGAGAGTTCTTCCGCGCTGCGCTTCCAAGGGCTTCACGCGTTCCATGACCTTCGCCCACATGTCCGGGGCTCGGCTCTCTCTTGTCCCTTTCGGATCTTTTTTGACGATGCGGCAGGATTCACTTCATGTTACGGCCTGTCGATTTGCTCGCACTCCGCAGAGTTACTTTGTCACGGGGCTTCAACCTTAGGATCTCTCCACCCGTTGCCCGTCAGCTACGAGGCGACTTGGCTCTTACCTCGACCGGACTTTCACCGGCTAGTTGTGCCTAGCTTGGCTAGGCGCGCGACATAAACAAAAAAACCACCTTCCGAAGAAGGTGGTTCTCTCTTGCTGCTCTTGGCCTGGCGACGTCCTACTCTCCCAGGACCCTGCGGTCCAAGTACCATTGGCGCTGGAGGGCTTAACGGTCGTGTTCGAGATGGGTACGCGTGGGACCCCTCCGCCATTACCACCAGACCTACTGTTTGGCTGTTGCCATACAGCTTTGCAGCTTCACAGAGCTTGCGCCCTGAAAACCGGATGCGAAACGAATATGCGCTAGAAATGCTCTTACCTGTGCGGCTTGCCGTTTGTTCCCCGTAAGGAACAGTAGGATAAGCCCTCGACCGATTAGTACTCGTCAGCTGCACGCATTGCTGCGCTTCCACCCCGAGCCTATCAACCTC
>NZ_JBHUJV010000017.1:0-752816 GCF_042683485.1 Cohnella sp. GCM10020058 | reverse complement strand
AGGGTAGTTCGACTTGCTCAATTCAATGCTGGTATAACTTTTGCTTCCACCCCGAAAGGCTTCAGCGTCCGTTTGTTTTAACGCTCGATGTTCAGTTTTCAAGGAGCAATCTCTAACATTTGTTTCACTTGCTTGTCCACCTCGTTTTTGTGAGGCAGGAATTAGATCATAACAATTAAGACTGAAACTTGCAACAATCAATTTTTTACAATTCATAATATCTATTGAGGTGCGTCAAGAAGTGACCTCCTATTAAGGTCTCAGCGTCTATCTATAAGCGGAAACAAAACGCACGCCGATGATTCTGCCGATTAATATCGCTCACTCTCGGGATGAGCTCGTGCGACTGAATTTAAAAAGCCGCTCCTCGTTTGAAGGGAGCGGCTCATAATGCCGAGTCTCAAAGCTAACTTTTAATTCATTAAGCTTGGATCTATGAAACCTTCCCAAGCAATGACCGATTGCGCATAATTGTCGATTACATTGGCCGCAGACTTAATAGATGTCATATCGAAGCTGTCCAATTCTCTAAAATCTTTATCTCTTGCTGTCGTCGAACTCTTAGCATAATCTTGATCGTATAAATAAGCCAAAGATTCGTTAAAGCTAATATCCGTTTCTTTAAAGTAATTTATGTACGTATTAATTGTAGCATCAGCATCCGGTTCCAGTGACTGCAAAGATGAGCGGATCTTTTCCAAGTCCTCAAGTATATAATATAGATCCTGGAAACCTAAATCCTTCTTTGTTAACTGCTCTCTTTGGATATCTTTTAATTGAATCAATAGTGAATTGATCTTTTCCAGCGAAGCATTTTTCTTCTTCTCGGCAGCTGCATTGGTTGTTATACTTGTGCCAGAGCTAACAGCTGCATCTATTTTAGTAGCGATCGGTGTTCTGTCATGTTGTTGGTTACATGCACTAAGAACAGAAAGAGATAATACAAAAATCAAAACCAATCGCTTTTTCCCGTTCAATTGCGCCCCTCCATAATACGTACAATACGCATCAAATACATCATCAACCTTGATGATTATATTCAATTTTTTCCACATTAGTCAAGATCTTAAGAGATCATTCAACCATACTAGAATACGAATTCGGGAGAGAGACCTTGCAGTTAATAAAAAAGAGCATTGGGACGACTCTCCCCCTGCTCTTCGTATATTCTCCAGACGTCTCAACAAAGTCATGCTAACTATAACAGTGATACAGTGTATCCGAATGAGAAGCTGATCTCCTGATAAAGACAGTTGCCGACTTTCGACACTGAATCACGCGCCGCTCCAAACCGACGGATCGTGATGGAAGGAAGGAATCTGCTCCGGCCCTTCATATGCGGAATATCCGCCATCGACATAAAGAACCGTTCCCGTAATATATTCCGCTTTGGAGGAGCAGAGAAACAGAACGGCGTCGGCGATATTCTCCGGCGTGCCCAGACGCGCCTGCGGCGTTCTTCGCACCATATCGTCTTCCTTCAAAATCCCTGCGCTGAAAGCCTGATTTAATCCGTCCGTTCGAATGTATCCGGGAGCTACGGCATTTACCCGAACTCCGTCCAGTGCCCATTCGCAGGCGAGCGTCCGGGTAAAGCTGTCCACCGCCGCTTTGGAAGAAGCGTACGGAAGACGCCGGCTGACCCCGCCAGCGCCAAGAATGGATGAGATATTGACCACCGCCCCCGCCCTTTGTTTCAACATCAATCTACCGGCTGCCCTCGCGCATAGAAACATCGATTTGACGTTCGTATCATAGATAAAATCCCATTCTTCTTCTGTAAAACTAACGGTCGGTTTGCGGATCGTCGTACCGACATTGTTAATTAGAACATCTAGCCGGTTATATGTCCGATGGATCTCCGCAAACAGGCTTTCCACATCCGCGGCGGACGATACATCCGTTCGAATGCTTATGGCCTTGCCTCCCATGGCTTCAATCTCTCGCGCAACGCTTTCCGCAGCTCCGCCGTCAATATCCGAGATCACGACGGAAGCGCCTTCCTTGGCGAACGCGAATGCAGTGGCTTTCCCGATCCCGTTGCCTGAACCGGTCACCAGAACGACTCGATCTGCAAACTCCACCCTAATCATCCTTTCGATGCGATTGACTAGCCCTTATGTTCTGAGGAAAAACCGCGTGCTGGAGCCCCCATCGACGGTCAACACTTGCCCGGTGACAAAATTCGAGTCCGAGGATGCGAAAAATGCGACGACCTTGGCCACATCGTCCGGGTAACCGATCCGGCCGAGCGGGATCTGTGCGCCGATGGCTGCCGGATCGTGTCCCGGTTGGCCGTGAAACTTTTCCACGTCCGTGGCGCCTGGCGCGATCGCGTTGACCTGAATGTTGTACTGCGCAAGATCGAGCGCAAGCTGGCGGGTCAAGGCATTGATCCCGCCCTTGGACGCCGCGTAAGCCGAATACTGCGGCATCGTCGTGTTCGCATGAACGGAGCTGATGAAAATAATCTTTCCCTCGCCCTGTTTGACCATATCCCTCGCGCAGGCTTGGGCGCAAAAGAAGCCGCCCTTCAGGTTCGTGTCCAGCACCTCGTCCCAACGTTCTTCCGTAACTTCAAAAAAGTCGTACGTCGGATCGATCGCCGAATTGTTGACCAAAATATCGACGCCGCCCCATTGCTCACGGATGGACTCCATCATCTCGCCGATCTGCTTGACGTCGGAGAGGTCCGCCCGGTGGAGCAGCGCTTTTCCGCCCGATGTCCGGATCGTCTCCGCCGTTTCAATGGCCTGCTGCTCGCTGCTGCGGTAGTGAACGACGACATCGGCGCCTTCTTTTGCCAATTCCATTGCAATTCCGCGTCCGATTCCTCTGCCGGCTCCCGTGACGAGCGCGATTTTCCCTTGCAACCTCATAGATGAACGCCTCTTTCTGAATCGGAATTATTCATGGTTCGTCACGTATGACTTGCCCCATTCCCGAAGTCGCAGGTCGTATACGGGGTTGGCGCCTTCCTCCGGATGCGTGGGCCAAACCGTGAAAATGACCAGCTCTTCCGTATCGCTCTTGTTAGCGATGGCGTGATAGGAGCCGCCCGGAATGAACGCGACGTCGCCTGGCAGCAGGTCGTACTCCTGTCCATCCAGACGTACCATGCCCTGGCCTTTAATCACCAGATAAAATTCGTCATATTCGGTCGGATGATTATGATCGGCATGACTCGCTCCCGGCGCCACGATTCCCATATTGATCTGGGTGTTATACGTGTCCGAATTCGTTCGGTCGATGAGCATTTTGGACGAATACGTTTCGTCGACGAACAACGTTTTTACTTCGGCTGCGCGGATCACGTTCCCAATACGCATGAGACAATCACTCCTCGGCTGATGTTAAATAGTTATTCGTTACTGAATTTGTTGACGATCGAAGGAACAGGCCTGCCTTCCAGGCAGTCCATGATTCGCATGGCAAGCAGATCTCTTAACCGGTTCTCGGATTGCTCGGAATACCAGGCCGCATGTCCCGTAACGATCGCCTTCGGATGCTGGAGCAAGGGATGATCCTTGTCCGGCGGCTCCGACTCCATAACGTCCAGCGCGGCAAAGGATACGACGCCTTCGTCCAACGCAGCGAGCAAGTCGCGTTCGTCGATGATCGGCCCGCGCGAGACGTTAATAATGGCCGGCTGCTTCAGCATGCGGGTGAACGTATCGGTGCAGAACATGCGACGGGTTTGCTCCGTCAACGGACAATGGATCGTGATGATGTCGGAAAGCGCAAGCAGCTCGTCGAAGCCGGTTATTTCCGCGTTGGAAGGCAACTTCGCATGAGCAAGATATGGATCGCAAATCAGAATCTTGCAGCCGAAAGGAGCCATCATCTCGATCACTTTCATACCGATCCGCCCAGTCCCGACGACGCCGAGCGTCGTCTCTTTGATCGCGCGTATCGGTTTAAGCGCTTGCACTTTTCCCCAATCGCCTTTTCTTGGCAACGACGTTGCCGTCGGCAATTTTCGGTTGACGGCAAAGATGAAGCTGACCGCATGCTCCGCGACTTCGTCGATGCAATAATCCGGCACGTTAATGACCGGTATTCGCCTTCTGGAAGCGGCTTCAAGATCAATATTGTCGACGCCCACGCCGTATCGTCCGATCGCTTTCAGTCCCGGCAAGCGGTCCAATAAAGCATCCGTTACCTGTTCGAGATTTACGATCAGCCCCTCGACATCCGTTAGCGAATCCGCAAGATCCAGTGGATCGTCGCATTCATAATAGTCGGCTTGATAACCGGCCGGCTCGAACAACTCCCGCTCCCTGCGGTCTCCGAAAATACCCGCGCCCAATATCGCAAGCTTTCTCACTCCCCGCTCTCTCCTTTCCCGCAACGTTTTACAAGTGCTGCAAAATAAATATACAACACAAATAATTTGTATACAATATATAATTATAGTATTCATAATGTCTGTGTTGAATTCAAGCCTTTGAAAGAAGTACAATCAAACTTAAGATGAGAAATTACGAGCGGGAGTGGATCAAGGAAATGAACAAATTGGACGATCCGCTGGCGCGTTCGCTTCAGGCGAAGGAAATCGTGAAGCGGCTGAGAACCGACATTATTCTCGGCGAGTACAAATCGGGGTCCCGCTTGATCGAATCAAAAGTCGCCGACCGGCTCGGCTGCAGCCGGGCGCCGATTCGAACGGCTTTTCAATTGCTGTCGCAGGAAGGGCTGGTGCTGAATCTCTCTAACGGCGGTACCGAGGTGATCGGCTTCACTTCCAAGCAAGCGCATGATTTATTCGAGCTGCGCCTGCTGCTCGAACAGAAAGCGCTCGAACAAGTATTGGCGAGTCGTTCCTTTCATTTCCGGCCCCTTTTCGAAGCCATGGAGGACCTGGAACGACGTCTGTCTATTCCCGGGAACGCGCCGTCGAGCGCGGAGACGTCCGTTCTCGACATCCAGTTCCACCGCAGCCTGGTGACGATGGCGGAGAACAGTCCCCTACTGTCGGCATGGAATACGATGGCGAACGTGTTCCAGGCGATTTTGGAAATCACGAATATGACCAGCGCGACCTACCGGCAATTTTACGAGAGCCATCGTCGGCTGGCAGATCTGGTCATTCAGAGGAATCCCGATTCGTTGGACGAGCTGACGCGTCATATCTCGAATGCCAAAGAAATCATTATCGCCCGGCTCGAACAAAACATGAAGCCCTGACCGCATCGCGATTTTTACTCTTGAGCGATTACAGGAAACGGCTTCTTTTGCGGTAAGCGCCGGGCTGCATGCCCGTATGTTTTTTGAACCATTTACAAAAATGATGCACGCTGCCGAACTTCATCCGTTCGGCGATCGCGGTGGAGCTAAGGTCCGTTTCCTCTAGAAACTGCCGGGTTTTGGCCAACCTGGCCTGGTTATGATAGTCACGCGGCGTCTGCCCGAAGCATTGCTTAAACAATCGGGAGACATAATCATGGCTAAAAGGCAGCCCGTCCGTCAGCCAATCGGTCCGGTAGCTCTCCATCGTATGGCTTTCCAGGCTTTCTTTCACGCGAAGGATTCGCTTGTCTTGCGGCAAAGCAGGCGCAGGCTCCTCGATCACCCATCGCGCGACTCTGGCCAACAGTTCCGTGAGCAGTCCTCTTAACACCAACGCGCCCATCGTTCGGTTACCCCGATACTCCTCGACCAATCGCTCGAAGTATGGCAGCGGCCAAGCGCCCGTCTCCATCCTCGCGGGAAACGGTACGGGGACATCGGAGTTCATTTTTTCGAAGCGATCCCAATTCACGTTTTGAATCATTCGCAGAACATCGTCTAGGCCGGAATGACCTTCATAACCAAAGTGCAATCCGTACAACACCAGCGGATCGTCTTCGCTCGAGCAGAACCAGTGCGGCTGCCCGGGACCGTAGGTGAACAAGCATCCGGAATAAACGCGGAACGACTGGTTACCAATCCTCGCATTGCCTTTCCCGCTCCTCACGTAGATCCATTGATAATCCCCGATGATTCGCGGCCCGAACGATTCGCCCGGAACGCCGACCCACCGGTTCGCAAAATGAACGACGGGCTGTGCGTTTTCGATTGCCTTGACGAATGCTTCCAACCGTGATCCCTCCCTTGATTCCATTCCGGTAAATGACAATCCTTTCCGCTGCCATCTAAATGATTATCACCAATTGGATGTTATGATGGCAACAATACGAGAGGAGGAAACGCAAATAATGAATCCCGTAATGGACAATGATCGAAAGCCAGTCTCAGGTACGTTCTCGGACGCCAGCCCGCTTCTTGACCAGCCCGATCAATTGCGCGCCAGAGCGAACGAAGATGGCGTTCTGTTCTTCAAAGGCCTTCTCCCGCGGGCCCGCGTACTCGAAGTCCGAGGGCGTGTCATGGACATTCTGGACAGCTTCGGCGTAATGAACCCGCAGTATCCGCTTCTGGAAGGCATGGCCGATATCGAAGCCGTCAACCGTTACACCTCCGATGAGCTGCAATGGAACGGCGTAGGCGTCACGTTCGAGATGTACCACCGGATTCAAAAGCTTGAAGCATTCCATGCCATGGCCCATTCTCCGGAAATCCTGGCGGTATTCTATACCCTCTTCCAAGAATCGCCGTTTCCGCATCCGCGGAATATCGGCCGGGTCATGCTCCCGCATCGCGACGCGAAGATCACGCCTTCGCACCAGGACTTCCTTCATATCCAGGGGGCGTCCAACACCTGGACCTGCTGGATGCCGCTGGGCGACGTATCGAGACAGCTGGGCGGCCTGGCCGTGCTTAAAGGAAGCCATCAGGCAGGACTGCTCGGCGTATCGAGCAACCCTGGAGCCGGCGGGCTGGAATCAATCCTGTGCGGACTTGATTACGAGTGGCAGACGGTCGATTATGAGGCTGGCGACGTGCTCGTCTTTCACAGCCACACCGTTCACAAGTCGATGCCGAACCAAATCCCGGGTCAGATCCGGTTATCGTGCGATTACCGCTATCAGCCGGCAAGCGAAGTCATCGAACCTGCTTCATTGAAGCCTCATGGTCCGTTTGAATGGGATGAACTCTATGCGGACTGGACCAATGAGGATCTGAAGTATTATTGGAAGAGCAAGGAATTCCGGTTTACGGAATTCGATCATTCTATCCGCTGGCAAAAAGACAAAATATGCTGATGGACGAGAAGCTGCGAACCGGATTTTCGGCGTCGCAGCTTCTGTTTGCTATTATATCAGAATCGGCGCCAGTACCGGCGTCAATGCATCGGCAATCCGCATGAAGCCAAGGTCGGTCGGATGGACGCCGTCTACCGTGCATTCGTTCCAGCACTCCCCGAGCAGATGAGCCCCGTCGTAAAAATGAACGAAGCGATCGCCCTGGCGCCGAAGCGCTTCCACCCACTCTTTTTGATAATCCCGTCTCGCAATTCGATCCAGACAGGATGAAGTTTGCGTATGCTCGTAGCCATAAGGAATCCGCGACAGCACGAGGATCGGTACATTTGCATGCCTGCTTCGCAAAATGCGAATAAATTCGGGCATCGTCCGGATCAGATTGTCGATATTCGGATTGTTGGCGTCATAATCAAGGACGATGCAGCCCGGATCGTCGATCTCGGTCATGAATCTCGCAATCTCGGGGTCGCCCTGGCCGTTGCCGGAGAAACCGAGATTAATAAACTCCCGGTCGAATCTGCGGCTCAGTAGGTTGGTGTACGACATCCCAGGTCGCGATGCGCAGCCTCCCTGCGTAATCGACGTTCCGTACAGCACAACCTTGCGATCCGACGCGTACGCCGGAAACGCGCTGATGTCGGCACTCGGATTTACCCCGATACGAACTTCATGCACGCCCTGGAATAACGGAAAGTTCAAAGTGACGCAGCGCTGCGCCGCCTCCAGGCCTTCAAAAAACACATACTCGTAATGATCGGCATCATATGGAAATCTTGTCGTTCCGAAATACCGCTGCTCGCCGGGTGCGCCCAGATAGCAGTCGAATCCGTTAACGGCCGTCGCAGGGATATGCTCCGCGGTGTTCGGCGCGAACAGCTTGACCTGTATGGCGAGCTTGGTCGCATTCGTGCGGAAACGGATCTGGCCCCCTGACGTATGGTTCGCCAGCTCATCCAGAATCTCGCGAATCGCGCCGGGCGCGACGGTCGGCAGCCGGCGATACTTGCGCTCCTTCGTCCGCCAGGCAAATCCGGCGATCTGAAAAGGAGGCTCATCGGGCGCGTGCCATAGGAGTTCTTCCAATTAAGCCGTCCCCTTTTCTTCGGACAACCATAGCAGCAACTTCAGTTCCTGCGGCGGATTCGGAAGGTAGAGATGCGTACCGCTCAAGTTTCCGTTCCATTCCGGAGCCCGGCCTTCGCGATTTTGACCGTCTCCGGGAGGCAGTTCAACCTTTCGTATTTCGTAGCCATTCTTTAAAACGAACGTTACTTCGAACGCCTGAATTCCATTCGGCAGTTGAACCTCGACTTGAAGCAAGTCAAGCGAGCTTCTGGTCAGCTTAAAGGATAGCTCGCCCAAATAGGTCGCTACCCGGTTCGCTTCGATCCGCTTCCCGGGCTCCAGCCAATCGGCAGGCGCGCACGGCAGCAGCTTAATCGTACGATCTTCCAAAAGGTACAGTGAATTCAGAATCATCTCCATAACGCGGCCGTTGCCGCTTCCGTTCGGCTGCCAGGGAGACAGCCACGGCAGCTGCGGACTAAAGCGCTCATGAACGTGAAGGGTGTCCAGCGTCGTCGAAAAGGCCATCGTCGAATAAAAATAACGCAGCGCCTTCTCCCGTTCTCCGCGCAAGCACCATACCCGATGCCAGATTCGCTCCGCCTGGTTGACATAGTATAAATCAATCGCCGAGCCCGCATATTGCTCCTGAAGCTTGCCCAGCGCCGCGTCTTCCATCCCGGGCAGCCTCACCGCGAACAAGTCGCCCATGGAAAAGTAGCTGCGCATATAATACTCGATCTCCGGAACAAGCGAATCCTCGGCGGACAGAATCCCCGTGTCCAATAAGCAGGCAGGACCGTCGATCGCATATACGGCTTTCTTTTCTCCCGGCTCGGTATAGGCTTCATTGGAGATCCAGCGGATCTGCTCGCCGGGGGGATACGAATAGGTCGCCCGTCCAATCGCCGCTTCCAGACATTCCCGATAATCCCGGGACGCCGCCGCGTACTTAGCCGCGTCTGCATAACCCCATTCCTGGAGAGCAAGGGCCATCAGATTCAAACCGTGCCACGTATGCGCGTCCGAGAAGAAGAAATGCCCCTGATCCGGCCAATCGTGAACGCGTCCTTTCGGCAGCAGGCCGTAATGCGCCGCTCTAGTGCCGTCTTCCTGGATGATTTTAGTCGCGCTTCTCTCCCGTTCGATCCATTCGCAGGCTTGAACGATCGCCGGCAGATGCTCGCCGAACCACGCTCGGTCCTTCGACGTCAAATAATAATCCGCCAGCATCCCGAGTACCGCTCCCGTCTCGCACATCCAGAAAATATGCGCGCGAAAGGATCCCTCGGGAGACACGATGTCCCCGGCCGGCCCTTTGCTGCCGGCCTGCGTGCTTAAAAAATACTGCAGCGTTTTTTTAACCGTATCCCCGTAGCCAAGCCGATTCATCATTTTTAAATATGCGGATACTTCCCAGGAATACACCGTCATATATTCGTTGAATCCGCCTTGTCCGGGCAGTGCGGCGCCATCCGCTCTTTCCGCGATCAACTGCAAGGCGTTGACTTGGGCCGTATCGAATATATCCTGAATGATCGGTTCCGGCACATGAATGCCTGCTTTCCCGGTTAACGCCGCGTTCCAGACTTGCCTGCATCGTTCGATGGCCGTAGCTTCATCTAATCGGATTTCATTTTGAATGGAAACAAGGTCATTCGTTCTTCCGGTCGCCGTGTCGAAAATTTCGATATGAATTTTTTGGGTCTCGCCGGGAGCAAGCTCCATATGAAACTGAAGGATATTGGCGAATTCGCCGACTTGTGCCGCATACGCCGTGCTCGTGCCAGTCGCCGCTTCGTACCGCACAATCGTAACGCCTTGCCGATCGAGCAGGAGCCCGCTTGAGGAATCGATGGCCCGATGCTCGAGATCCATCCCGTTTAGCCAAGGCGCAAGGACCTGGTCATAAGGGACATAATCTTCGTTGATATCGACATAAAAGTTCTCATGCTTGTCTTCAACGCTCGCAAAATACCAATCCGCCGATCTGGCGAGGGTCGGATGCAAATTGGCAATTGAAAGATAAAGATGTACGCGCGCGCCGCCATCCGGCTCCGGTAAGGTCAAGCTCGTCAATCGATGATCGAAGCCGGATTGCGGCAGCGACGAGAATAAGATCGGTTCCTTGGGCGACAAATACGTTTGCTCCACGTTGCGGAAATCGAAAAATTGCGGTTCCCCGCCCGCAGACGCGCTAACGAAGAAGCCGTGTCCCCTTCGGAGCTGGCCTTTGCGTGCGAGCGCATCCTTAACGATTAACGTCAGATCCGGCCTGACCTCGACCAGCGAATCGGCCAAAGGCGGATGAATATAAACTCGTTTGGAGCGGGTCCGGGGGTAACGCCCCGAAATTTGCGACCAATTGGGTTCAGGCGTACGGGAAAGCGTCATAAGATATTCCTCCCCAGCGTCGTTTGCGCATATCGGATTAAATTGAGTAGCAGCCGGTCCGCTGCCGGATGGCGATCGATTTGCGCCAGAACGTTCATTGCATTCAGGAAAAACCGGCCCTCTTCAGTCTGATAATGAGCGATTAACAAACTCGACTCGTAACCTCGAGGAATCCGATAATGTCCCGTGTTGAAGCCGGCGCAAATCGTTTCATAAGGCGTATCTTGTCCTAAAAAGATCTCATGCGAGATCACTTGACCGTAAACGTCCATATCGAGAATGCCGGGCCCTTGCAGACCGTCGAATACGACATGCCGGTTCGCTACGCATTCCTTATGATAAATCGATTCTTTGATGCGCTTGCACGTGCCTTTATTCGTCAGAGGCAGCCATTGAATCGCCGATTCGTTGTCAATAAAAAGCGTCGGGTCCGCAAAAAGAACGGCCGCGCCATTATTCATGCGTTGCTTAAGAAGCATCCAGGTTTCTTCGTTCGAGGCGTCTACCGGATTTCCGACAATAATGACTTCCTGGTTCGGTCCTTCTCCAGCTTGAAGCGGTATGCAATTTAACCCGCGATCTGCGAGCCAATTCTCTACAGACTGATCGATCCCCCATAGCGTCACTTGTCCGTTGCATAGCGGATATGCTTTCGGATCGGTCATCTGAAATTTCACCGCGCCCCCGGAAGGCGCGCCGCCTCGTTCCAAATTGGCCGCAAACGTGTAACTTCCTTGCAGACCGTCGATTCGGATTGTCTCTTTTATCACGGGCACCGCAAAAGGCATGCTCTCCGGAACGGTAAACGAAACGGCTTTCTCCCATACCGTGCCTGTCGGTCCGAAAACTTTGAATCGGGCGGGATACGCTCCCGGCGCCAACACGTCCTCCGTGGCCAGAACCGCTTCGACCGTAATCTCCCGGCCGCAATAGCCATGCATGGCATCCACGAACAAGCACCACCTGAGCGGGGCAAACCCGTCGCTTACCGCATCGAACATCGTCGGCTTCCATTCGCGCCACATCGTCCACATGCCTTCGCCGCTCATGCCGTGATCGAGCATGCCGGTTAAATTGTATCCGCACAGGCGCGGATTCGAGCGGATCAAATCGAATCCGAACGTGCGTTGGCGAGCGTTCAGCCGTTGGCTGTCGCGCAGCATGTCTTCCGGAAACGGATAGGCGTCTTCCAGACCGAGCCGCTTCCAATCCGCGTACAAGGACTCGCTTTGCTCCTGCAGCCATGAAGCGTCCTCCAGGTCGGTCCTGGCGCCCGCTTGTTCAAAGTGCCTCCACTCATTAATCACGTTAAAGAGACTGGCGATTCCGTATTCCGAAAGATAAACCGGCTTGGTGTCTTTGCCCATCTGGCGAAGGAAGCTGTTCGTCTCGTCGGATTGCGGCGTCGGCGGATAATAATGAAATTCGCCGCTGCCCTCGGCGGACGGGCGATCGAACTTAAGCGTCGGCGCGTCGGGCGCTTCGATCCCCCAGCAATACTCCCATGAATCGCCGCCGGGATTGCTTGCCGAGCCGATGCTGAACCGAAAATCAAAGCGGCCGCTGTTGAGAAGCACTAATCGGGAAGCGTCGTAGCGACGCAGGGTGGGAAGAAAGGCAACGGCCCTTTCGAAGACGGGACCGTCGTTCGTCTCGTTCAATAAGCTCCACGCGGCGATGCAAGGGTGATTGCGGTCGCGTTTGATCATTTCCACGTTGCTGTGATCGTACCGCTTCCCGACTTCCTCGGTATAAGGAAGATTCGGATATTTAGGATCGCTCGTGAAATTCAAGCACCAGTTGGCCATCGTCTCTTCGAAAACCAGCAAACCGATTTCATCGCAAAGATCGAGCTGCTCCGGCGAAGCGACGCCTGCAATAAACCGGACCGCATTAAAGCCGGCTGCTTTCAAATAAAACAGATCTTTGCGGAGATGATCGGATAAGGTCTGAACGTTCATCGTAACGGGCGTCGCATTACCCGTGTGCGTGCTTTTCAGGAAGATCCGTTTGCCGTTCAAGTGAAAGAAACCGTCGACAATCCGAAAATCCTTGAAGCCGAAACGAACGGTTTGCCTGTGCGGGCGTTGCCCGGCTGTTTGAATCTCGATCGTCAATTGATAAAGATAAGGGTCTTCGAGTCGCCACAACCGCGGATTTGGGATCGTCACGGTCATCTCATGAACGGACTCGCCGCATTCTGCGTTCAAGATAATGCGATCGGCTTGAATCGTGTCCCCGGATCCATCCGTTCGTGCGACAGCGCCTTGTAAAGCAGCGGCCTTTGCTGCGCCAAGACCGTTGCGCACCGTAGTCGTGATCTTCACTGTGCCCGTATTCATTTCCGGCTGCACAAAAACGTCCGTCACATAAACGGCAGGCACCGTCCTCAAATCCACGTGCCCTTTGATCCCGCCATGGTTGAAGTCCCCGCCGGCCGACGCGACTTCATTTTTGTTCCGATGCGGTACTTGGCCGAGTACGATGCCGTCAATCGGTTCATTGGTTGGATTCAGTACGCGAACAGCCAACAAGTTCCCGCCTTCGGCAGCCCATAAATCCGTGATGTCAAACTCGAAAGGCGTTTCCCCGCCTTCGAAGGAGCCGGCGCGCTTGCTGTTCACCCATACGTCGGCCAGATAATCCACCGCGCCGAAACGGAGGAGGGTTCGCTCTCCGGCGGAACGATCGCAGTCGTCCTCGATCGTCTTCCAATACCAGGCCACGCCATGGTATCCGGGAAACACTTGCTGGATGACGCCTGGTACGGGAGCGGGCTGTGCTTCGAAACAAATGCTGTCGAACCATCGTTCCTCGATGCCTTTATTCTCCCGGTCGACGAGCAGCTGCCAGGTACCGTTTAACGATAGGATGCTGCCTTTTTGGCCGGTTGCGGTCATGGTCATGCGTTACGCCTCCAATTGCCCTGCCCCTTTGGAATGAAAACGAGTTCGGAAATGGTATTCGCCGGACCCGACCTGCACGACTCGTTTTTGCCCGACGATGCCAAGAACGATTACGGATGCGTCAGTCCGGTCGTTCGTCCCGTCATGTAAAGGCATGCCGCCCTCATAAACTTGCTCCCCGTCGATGAACGGAATATGAATGTCCGCCTGCGTATTCGGCGGAATCGTCACCTGAAGCTCGGCGAAGCCGTCTTCGATCGACCAGCGGCTCCGGATCGTGCCGTAGCTGCTTTCATATTCGCAATCCACGGATGCGAGACGGGCGTTCATGAAGGGCCGGATCTGAATGTGCTTGTAACCGGGGATTCCGGAAGCCTTGTCGATCCCGCCCATGTATCGGAACATCCATTCCCCTACCGCGCCAAGCGCATAATGGTTGAACGAATTCATGCCCGGCGTCTGGAACCCTGTCTCCTCGGTCCAGCCGTCCCAGCGCTCCCAGATCGTCGTCGCTCCGTTGCGAATGGAGTACAGCCAGGAAGGATACGTATCTTGAAGCAGCAGGCGGTAGGCGACTTCCTCGTAGCCTGCTTCGCATAAGACGGGCAGCAAATATTTAATGCCGTGAATTCCTGTCGTAATATGCCAGCCGCGCTGCTCGATATCCGCGACCAGATGGGCCGCGGCCTTCGCTCTTGATTCATCGGGAAGCAGCTCCATGAAGAGCGCCATCGCATAACCGGTTTGTGTCTCTCCCGCGATTCGTCCGTCTTCCCCGACAAAGGTTTCGTTGAATCGAGATCGGATTCGTTCAAAAAGTTCGGCGTACGAGGCGGCTTGCTCCTTTTTCCCGACCGCCTCCGACATGGCTGCCATGAGCTTGGCGCAATAAGCAAAGTAGGCGGTAGCGAACAAGTCCATCGGCGTGTTTGCGTTGAGGGATAACCAGTCTCCGTAATACTGGGTATCCGTGCGCAGCAGGCTCGGATTCATCTTGATCAGGAAGTCCATCCAGGCGGCCATCGCCTCGTAATGGTCTTCGACGATCCTTCGATCTTCATAGACGCTGTACATCGTCCAAGGGATGATGACGCCTGCGTCGGCCCAACCCGCGGAAGCGACGAACGTGCACCAGTCCGAAAATCCTTTGAGAAATGGCGCCGTATCGGTAAATGCCCCCGTTTTCCGCTGCGCATCCACGATATCGGTCATATACTTCGCGAAAAAACCGGCAACGTCCATGTTATACGAAGCGGTGCGGGAGAAGATCTGCGCATCTCCGGTCCATCCCATTCGCTCGTCCCGCTGCGGACAATCGGTCGGGACGCTTATAAAGTTAGCGCGCTGCGTCCAAAAGATGTTGCTGAATAACTGATTGACGCCCTTATCTGAAGTGACAAGCTTGCCCGTCGACTTCATCGCATTGTGGATGATGCGTCCGGTGATTTGCGTCACCGTCACATCATCGGACGCGACAATCTCCACATATCTGAATCCGTGGAAAGTAAACTTGGGCTCGTATATTTCCTCCCCCTCGCCTTTGAGGGTATACGTATCCGTTTGTTTAGCCGTCCGCAAATTATCCGTGTAGATGGAGCCATCCTGGTCCAATATTTCCGCATAGCGCAAGGTAACCTTGGAACCCCGCTCGCCGGTCACCCCGATTCGAACCCAACCGACCATATTCTGGCCGAGATCGATCAGCTGCGCTCCCGACGCCAGCTTCCGCTCCGCAATCGGCTCCTTCTCTTCCATCACTCGGATCGGCGGGCTCGCCTGGGCTGTGATCCATCCTTTGAAATCGCCGTACACATGCGGGCTTCGCCATGCCGAATCGTCAAAGTCAGCTTCATTCCACCCGCCATGCTCCAGTCTGGCGTCGTAGCGCTCGCCCATGAGGAAGTCCGAGTACAGAATCGGTCCCTTGCTCTCCTTCCACGAGGCATCCGAGACGATCGTGTCCTCCGTTCCGTCTTCGTATCGGATGGAAAGCTGCAGCATAAACCGGAGCGCCTCGCCATAAAGGTTTTTTCCGTACCAGGCAATATGACCGCTATACCATCCCTCTCCGAGAATACTTCCGACTGCATTCGAGCCTTCGCGCAGCAAAGCAGTGACATCGTAAGTCCTGTAATGCACCCTGGTCTGGTAGTCGGTCCATTCCGGCGCAAAGTAGTCCTCCCCGACGCGGCTGCCATTGATGCTGAGCTCGATCGCGCCGAAAGCCGTCGCGAATAACGTCGCGCTCTTCACCGGTTTTTCGATCGTAACGGACTTGCGGAAGAAGCTGACTTCGCGATGGCCATCCACGGGTTTAAAAACCTCGCCGATCCAATTCGCTTTCCAGTCGCTTATGCTCAGCAGCCCCACGGACCACTCGCTTATTTCGCTCCAATCGGACGGATGGTCATCCCGATCCCACACGCGAACTTTCCAATAATAGCGTTCATTGGACAATAGCGCAGTCCCGTTATAGGGCACGAAGACGGATTGCGCCGAACTCACCTTCCCCGAATCCCAGACGAACGCGGACTCTTCAACGAGCTGCTGCCGACCGGAGGAGACGAGGATTTGATAAGCGAATTGGATAAATCCCCTCGACTCGGTTTTAATCATCCAGCTCAATCTTGGGCGCGGCGTATCGATGCCCAGCGGGTTGTACAAGTATTCCGTCTTGAGATTCGTCAGGATGACGTTGTTCATAGGTCCGCCCCCATTGAAAAAGTTAAGCCTCAGAGCAATTGACCGATCCGCGGCTGGAATTGGGGATCCTGCGGATCGTAGAACACCATCTCGCGTTCGAAGTCCGTTCCGTAATGGTTCAGCTTCGTAATGTCCAGATCGATGCCGAAGCCCGGGCGGTCGGGAACCGTTATTTTCCCTTCGTTGAACACAAGCTCCTCTCGTAGCAAGTCGCCCTTCATAAATTTCAGATGGGTATCGTTCGCAAACGGGAAGTTCCGCGAGGACGCGACCATGTGCACGTTTCCGAGCGTGCCGATGCCCGTCTCCGCCCAGCTTCCCGTGGCGCACCAGACGCCTGCGTGGTTGGCCAGATCGACGATTTGTCTGGCCTTCAGAATGCCGCCGGCCTCGGACGGATAGACAAGGAAGCAGGCGCAGGCGCGCTTGTCGATCAACCGCAAGGCATCCTCGTATGTGGCGCAGCCTTCGTCCGCGATGATCGGCACGTCGACGGCGCGCGCGACGGCGGCCATGCCGTCCACGTCGTCGAAGCGCGTCGGCTGCTCGACCATTTGCAGGTCGTATTTCTCCATCTTGCGGATCGCCTTGATCGCCGTCGGCACGCTCCAGTTCTGGTTGGCGTCGATGCGGATCTTCATCGCGGGGCCGACCGCTTCGCGCACGGCTTTGACCCGCTTCGTATCCAGGTCGATGTCGCGTCCGACCTTCAGCTTCAGTTCTGTGTAGCCCGCTGCAGCGAACTTGCGTGCTTCTTCGGCGTTGACTTCAGGCTTGTCGATAAAGATGTAGCCCGAGAACGCCACTTCCTGCTTCACCTTGCCGCCCAACAGGTTGTAGACGGGCGTGTTCAGGATTTTGCCGCGCAGGTCGAGCAGCGCCATCTCGATGCCGGCCAGGCCGTAATTGCCGATCTGCTTCCAGTTGACGCAATATTCCTCGAGCCGGTGAAGGATCGATTCCAGCTCCATCGGATCGCGGCCGATGACGAACGGGGCGAACTCCTTGTCCACGACGGATTGGATGACCGGGATCGTCGGTCCGACCGACTCGCCGATTCCGATCAAGCCTTCGTCCGTCTCGATCTGCACGATCAGCGAAGGCGCGCTGTACCTTGTCCCTCCGGACCATTTTTCACCTTTAAAAAAGGGGATTTTAATTGCTTTCGTATGGACGGCGACGATTTTCATGGCGATTTCCTCCTATTCGTGATTGACGATAATTTTGATCGCTTCATCCGGTTCGTTCCGCGCGAATGCAATCGCTTGATCCAGTTCGTCGAAGCTGTAATGATGCGTAATCATCGGGCTCACCTTCACACTGCCGGAAGCGATCATCTCGATGACGCGCGGCCATACTTGCGGCGCGTTCGTCGAGCCCATCAAGGTTAATTCCTTCAGCACCGCTGCCTGAATGTCCACCTGGACGGGATGGCCCGGCAATCCGAAGAGCAGTAGTTGTCCACCTCTTCGAAGCAGCTCGATGCCGAGCTTCAAGGAAGCCTCGTTGCCTGCCGCATCGATGACGATATGCTGGGTTTCCGCCGCCGGAAGCGGATCCTCGGCATCCAGGGCTTCTGACCGCAGGTTAACCGCGGCATCCGCGCCTAGCTTGCGACCGAGCGCAAGACGATTGTCGCGCATGCCGATCAGCGTGACCTTGCTTGCGCCTGCCGCTTTTAACAGCTGCACATAGTAGAGGCCAGTCGGACCGTCCCCGATCACGGCGGCATGCTGTCCAAGGCGAATATCCAGTTTATCGATGCCGCCCAGGCAGCAATGCAGCGTCTCCGCCTGGGTCGCTTCCGCCAAGCTGACGTTGTCGGGCAGCCGGTACAGGTTGACGGCGGGGACGACCAGATACTCCTGCCAGCCGCCCGGGAATTGCAGCCCGATCTCGCCTGCATCCGAGCAGCGGTGCTTGTTGCCGTTCCGGCATTCGTGGCAAACGCCGCAGCCGGTCAGCGGATCGATGCAGACGCGGTCGCCAGGCTGCCAACCTCCAACGCCGTCGCCGATACGCTCCACGATGCCGGCCAATTCATGGCCGAGCGCCAGCGGCGGCGTGCCGAAGCCGGCGTGGCCGCTCATGATATGCAGATCCGTGCCGCAAATGCCGATCGACAGAATGCGGATCTCGACGTGGCCGCTGCCCGGTTCCTCGCGCCCGATAACGCTTGACGCCATCGTATTGGTTCCCGTCCATTGCCATATCTTCTTTTGCATCTGCAGCACCACCCTTCCCTTAAAGCGCGATCGCCGTATCGTAAGTCGTTAAGACGCCCGCATCGTCAAGAATCGCAAAGGACAAGGGCGAGAGCTGAACGGAATAACAGCGGTCTGCCCATTGGACAATCCCCTGGTTTTCCGTTTCCAGCAGATTAAACAAAATACACTTGCCGCCGTCCTTGAGCCATACCAGGCCGACCTGATTCCCCTCAACGAACCGCGGGAAATCCCAGGAGCCTTGAGCAATCAGCCGCTGCAGCAAAGAAAGTTGCTCTGCGGAAGGTCTTGCCGTCGCTGGTTGATCCCAAATGACAATGCTGGTTGCGGCAAGCTGCAGCTGTTCCAGCAGATCCTTGTTTTTTTTGGCTGCCGCTTGGTCAAATACGACTTGCTTATATCTGGGCAGCTGCGCCAGCCATTGTTCGCTCAACCGATAATCGCCGAAAAACAACAGCAGCTCTCCGTCTTCTCCGCTCTGGTCCGCGCGAACGGCCTTGACCGGCAATCCCGCCAGCAGCGGCAGACTGGTCGGGACAAATGCTTCCGCGAATGCGCCATGCGTGCCGTAAGCCAGATGCACCGGAAATGCTCTCGGCACGTTTGCGGTCGCTTGGTCCAGCTCGCGCAATACAGGCAGCGCGTCCGCGATCGCATGCCAGTAGCTCGCTTCCAGCACCCAGGTGCCGCTCATGAACAGCACGTTCTCAAGGCCGGCGGTAATGGCCAGCTTCGCTTTATAGACCAGATTGTGCTCCTTTAATGAGCGCGGCGGAAAAATCGTCGATTCGCTGTAAGCGAATTTCTTATCTATAAAGCTCAAGTGATACAGAATGCCAAGCAGTTCTTCTGCTTTTGCATGAGGAGCCGAGAATCTCGTATCGTTGAATTGGTACTCCCCCACCCGGAAGAGCGTGTCGGGAATCTGCTCGCGAATTGAAGGCATGTCGATCCCATGCCGCTCGTCTCCGAAATGCATCACCATAATACCGGGCTGAACGCCTTCGATATCCGTTGCCTTCACGACGTCCGTTACTTTGACGCACTGGAACGCAACCCAGTCCTTCATGATGGCCGTGTTCCGATTTTGCGTGATTTCGACCAGCAACGATTCTCTCGTTTCCTGACGGCCGTAGGTGCGATTGAATTCCGCTACGCAAGCGTCGCAGTAACAGCCTTCTATAAATTCGTTGAAGTTGCCGGCTCGCAGATCGTCGTCCAGGAATACTTCCTTGAAGCCCGCATCGCGCAGATGCTTGGCCGCCTTCCCGTTGTCCTCGATCAGACACTTATCGATGGCTCCGCAATAATAGACGGTTTCGCCATGGATATCGACCCGGTAATGCCAATGCTTGGGGATCTCCAGATCCAGATCGGGGTCGTCCGGATTCAGCGCGTTGCCGGGGTGTCCGATCGGGATCGTGACCGCGCCGACCTCAAGGCCGTGCAGCTCTGCGAACGCCTTGGCCTCCTTCAGCTCCTCGATGTCGACCATCTTGCCGGAGAAAAATCCGGCGATCCAAATCTTCTCGATGCCGGCGTTTTTGATATTCGCGATCAGGTCATCCCGCGTGGCGGTGTCCAGCAAGGGCTCGTGCGCCATGCTATATTGCAGCTTCATTTTTTTCACTCCTGTTTTGCTCGATTTTAAAGTAGCGGTTTGAAATGGGTAACCTGGCCGCTAATTTTGAGTGGCGAGGCGTGCGAGAGCGTCGGATTTGGCCGCATCGCCTGCACTAGAGCAGGCGATGGGCCCGGGAGCGCCCGAATCGGTGGCATCGCCTGCTCTAGGTTAGGCGATGGGCCCGGGAGCGCCCAAATTGGTGGCATCGCCGCACTAGGTTAGGCGATCAATTCGGGCGCCCGAATCGGTGGCATCGCCTGCACTAGAGCAGGCGATTGGCCCGGGAGTGCCTGAATCGGTGGCATCGCCTGCACTAGAGCAGGCGATTGGTCCGGTAGCGCCCGAATCGGTGGCATCGCCTGCACTAGAGCAGGCGATTGGTCCGGTAGCGCCCAAATTGGTGGCATCGCCTGCTCTAGGTTAGGCGATGGGCCCGGGAGCGCCCGAATTGGTGGCATCGCCTGCACTAGAGCAGGCGATTGGCCCGGTAGCGCCCGAATCGGTGGCATCGCCTGCTCTAGGTTAGGCGATGGGCCCGGGAGCGCCCGAATTGGTGGCATCGCCTGCACTAGAGCAGGCGATAGGCGCGAAGGCGCCCGAATCGGTGGCATCGCCTGCACTAGAGCAGGCGATAGGCGCGAAGGCGCCTGAATCGGTGGCATCGCCTGCTCTAGGTTAGGCGATGGGCCCGGTAGCGCCCAAATTGGTGGCATCGCCTGCACTAGAGCAGGCGATTGGTCCGGTAGCGCCCGAATCGGTGGCATCGCCTGCACTAGAGCAGGCGATTGGCCCGGGAGCGCCCGAATCGGTGGCATCGCCTGCACTAGAGCAGGCGATTGGCCCGGGAGCGCCCGAATTTGTGCAGGTACGCCCGATTCGATCCCGCCGCTGCATCCTCGGCTGTTACTTCACGGTAACATCCCGCGAATCCCGGTCCGGGAGCGGCGGAAACGCCGCATGCGGTTCCGACTGGTACCAAAACGCCGTGGATGCCACGTCGTCCTGCAGGTGCAAATACTTTTGTTTGTCCTCGGCGTCGACCTGCCAGCCCAGCGGCTGAACGGTCGCCTTAAAGTCCGCCCCGAACAAAATCGGATCGCGAATATGCCAGCGGTACAGGCCGTGCCGCATGCAGGCCGACATGAAGCCGTCCGGCTTGATCAATTGATGGTAGCCGAGATAAGGCGCGCTGTACATCTCGTATGCCTGCTGATCGTTCGTGAAGAAGCCCCAGGCCCCGCCGAAATAATCCTCTAAGCCCGTCCCGCAATACGTAGGGAACTGCGTGTCCCCGTCGATATAGAACTTGACCTCGCCTTCACCCCACCAGCGGTTATGGCGCTGCTCCCAAGCCAGATAGACGCCGGCGAACCGGCCTTTGCCGGAAATGCCGTCCACGATCGTATATTCCGTTCCCCGCGGAATCGGGTTCTGCCTGCGCCACTGTGCATGGAAATACGTGCTGTCCTCGGGAACTTCCGCAAGCGCATAATCGATCTGGTAGAACAGCATCTCGAGATCGACCCGACGCGTATTCTCGACCGTGATGCGCGCCGAGCGCCGGAACGGCATCGGCCAGTAGCCGTTGAAGCCGCCCAGCGGATTCACGTTGACCGGCTCGGACACCACGTTGACCGGCACCCCCCAGCCGTTGCAGAAGAAATCTCCGTAAGGCACCTCGACCGACGGCTCCTCTTCGCCGTCCCAGTAGAAGCGCAGCACCAGATCTCGAAAAAACTTCTCGCCGCCGAGCGTCATCCAAATATGCATAACGATGCCCGGCCCTTCAATATCGGCCAGCACGACCGTTTCTCCGCCCTTGACCGTTATATAAGGACGCGCCTTCCACCCGATGCCCATGGCCGACGCCGGTCCGTCCGGACTCGGCGCCGCCATCGCGCCTTTGCCCTTCTCCCCGGTGGGATTCTCGGCGGAGATCGAGCGGGACACGGCGGTCGAAGCTTGAAAGATCGTGGATAAATCGAACGATATGCTCATCGCGAACCTCCGGTCATTTTGTTGTTTGCTGCGTCTTACGGAAGCAGATGCGGACTTCCCGGGATCGGAAACAACGGCAGGCTGCGGAAGCCTTCCGCGTATTTATAGCCCGGGGCAAGACCGCGCATGGAGGCGATTCTGACCATGTTCGCGACGATATCGGCGCCGTACACATGCTGCATCCAGACGTCCTGGCTTTCATGGCATTTGAGCATTTGCGATTTGGCCTCGAACGTATCGGTAATATCCACATAAGCCTCGGGCTGAAAATCGACGGCGCCTACGTTTTCGTATAAGAACACATGCGGCACTTTGGTCATCGCCGGATATTCCGTGACGATGAGCGGCACGGTCACCGGTATACGGCAGTCGATCGATATTTCCGAGCAAACGCGGTGGTCGGGATGATAATCGTTGGGACTGTGCACGAACATGACGTCCGGATTCGCTTGACGGATCGCATTGATAAAGGTCATTCGGGATTCGCGGTCATGGAACAAAAACTCGTCGTCGTAATCAAGCCAGATCAAATCGGCGCCGATGACATCCGCTGCGGCTTGCGCCTCTTTTTTGCGAACGGCCGCGATTTCTTCCTTCGTAAGCGTAGGCGAGCCGACGTTTCCGTTGGTCGCCACCATGACCGTCACTTCATCGCCGCGCGCCGCGTACTTCGCCAACGTACCGCCTACGCAGCATTCCACATCGTCCGGGTGTGCGCCGATAGCCAAAATTCTCATTCCCGTTCTCCTCCTTTTGCGTCCGTTTAATAGGGATTCGACGGCATCATTTCCCAGACCTCAATCGTCTCGAAGATAGCCGTACCTCCCTCGCTGAAGAGGTAGACGCCCGTGCTGTCCGATCTTTCCGGATAAACCCGTCTTGCGATCGCTTGTCGCTCATTGGCGAAAATTTCGATCACGCCTTTATCGATATAGACCGAAAATTCGAGTCGTTCGGAATCTTTCAATTGAAACGGAGCGGCTTCCCTCGCCTTCCAGCCGCCGGCGCCGCTGCGCGTCGAGTCAAAGACGAGCTCTTCCGTCTCGGCATCGTAATAGAGCAGCGTGACTTCCGCTTCGTCCGGGGAAGTGCGCACCTTCAGACCGGACTTCCGGGCGTTCCCGGGTGTGATCGTCAGCTTGATTTCGGAAGATTCGCCGTTTATTCCGTCCAGCTCCAGCTGTTCTCCTGAGGAGAGTTCGATGGCCGGAAAGGCTTTGGCGTTATATCTTAGCATCGCGAGCTCGTCTACCGGCGCCATCCGCAGCGTCTCGTCCTCGCCCAACCACACGGTTCTAGGCAAGCTGTACACGCCGGACCACCCGAAGCCGGATTCGTCCTCCAGATTATCGATGAGCCATACCCATACGATCTGTCGGCCTTTATCGTCCATCAACGCTTCCGGCGCGCAGAACACCCTGTCTACCCATGTCATGCGTCCGTGACTTTCCGGCAAGAACCTATTCTCGCTGTATTCGCCGATATAATATTGGCAGCCCTTGTTATGCGAGATGAACAGCTGCAGGTATTTGCCGCTCGGCGCCCCGCCTTGTCCGGTCAGCGGCAGCGGGAAAAAGCTCGCGCACATGGCGTCTTCGGATTCCTGCGTCCATCGGTTCGAACGGTCTCTTTCATAAAAACGGCCAGCGTATTCCCAGTTTTTCAAATCCGCCGATCGGAATAAATCCGTCCAGTCTCCTCGCGCCTCAAGCGGAGAATCCGCCGATTTTCCGTAATCGTCCAGCACGCATAAATTCCCGGTTTGCATATAATACACGCCGTCTTTTTTCCAAATGTTGCTTGGATCGCAGCTCCCCGCATACACGATGTCGCCGTTTTTGCCGACAACCTCCGTAATGCCGTTTACCGTGCTTTGAATAGCCAGCGCATCGAATTTTTCCCACTGTTCATAGTGTCGGTCGGAGCTCCTGGCAATCCCGACGCCGCCGCCGGACATCGTCTTTATGTCCGTCGCGAGGCTCGAATAAGAAAGATACGCGGTGCCGTCGTCATCGACGAAAGCCCCGCCGCTAAAAGCGCCGTTATCACCGTGGCTCGGAACCAACGCATCCGGGTGGTGGCGCCAATGGACCAGATTGTGGCTCGAAATATGCCCCCAATTAAAAGCGCCGGTCGTGCTCGAGCAGTTTTCATAGAGATACATCAGATGGTATCTGCCGTTCGCATAAAAAGCGCCGTTCGGGTCGCCCGGCAATCCGTAGCCCTCGGGAGTGGCAAAGTGATAGCCGGGACGGTAACGGTCGCCAAGCAGCATCGTCCTAAACGCTTTGACGGTCCGGATCGATTCTTTTATCGTTTGATGGTCCATAACCGGCTCCTCCAGCCCATCCGTAGCCGCATTTTGCGCCTATAGGAGTATTTTTAATATAGCGCCGCTGAACACGCGATCGAACAGTCCCCAGTTCTGATCGACAAGCCCATAGGGATGGTTGACCATATTGCCTTTAAGCTCCGTTATGAAATACTTGCCGAACTTGTGGAGGTTCTTGAAGTAGCTGTAGCCTCCTACAAAAGCCACTTGGTATTCGGCAGCCAAGCCGCGATACAGGTCGTGGAATTGCTGAAAGCTCCTTGATGAGCCGTTTCTGGAGAATAGCGGGTTGGCGCCGTTATTCGTCAGGAGAATGCATGGAATGCCCGACTCCCGGATGCTTTGCAAAAGATAACGGGCGGCTTCCTCGGTCTCCTCCGGATGGCCATGGCATACGTCGTTGATGAAATACTCCATAACGATTAAGTCGGGCGCTACGCTTAATACTTCATGGTGGAACCGATGCCTGCCGTGACGCATCTCCTCCCCGCCGTAGGCAATGACTGAGGTTGAGATCGCCGTCTGCGGATAGGCCTTCCTTAGCGCCCGAACGACTTGCGCGGGCCATAATCCGTGACGCGCGTTGCTGGCGCCGAAAAACGCGATGCGTACCGGATCGCCGGCTGCGGCTTTTTTCCTGAAGCCGTCCAGATGCTCGCGCTGCTCCAACGGAACCGCGTCCAGCGGATCGCTTCCGTTAAGCGCCGGTCTTCGATCGAATATCATTTCCGGATAGGCGGTAACCCGGTACGCGCCTGACAAGTCGACATCGGCATCCGCCACCGATGGGGAAAAATCAAGCTCCAGCCCCCAGCTTACCGGATACCGGTAGGCGGATTGCAGCAGCAGCGGCAGCTTCCGATCTTGCGGCAGAGGCATGGCTTCCGTCCATCGCAAGTGATCTAACGTGAAGGAGGCGCCCGTGCCGTAGTCCTCTCCCGTCGTCCCGATTTTGACTTGATAGGATGCCGACGAATCGCCATCTGCAGCGCGAACCTCGACCACGTAGGTACGTTCTGTCATGTCCTCGTATCGTCCCGTCACGACCGGCAGCGGATGCTCCGACGCGGAAGACGACGCGCGATCCGCGTCGACCGCGCTCCCTCCGCCATAGATGCAAGATTGGCCCCAGCCCGTGAAAACATGGGCCAGCACAACCCCCTTATCCACCGCCGGCGGCTCGGGCAGCAGCAGCTCGCGAGACTCCGGCGCTTCGCTGTCCCCTTCGACAACGCGGATCGTGCCGTCATCAAGCAGGACGATGGCGTCATATCTGCACAGCCATACGGCGTAATCGATGGAAAGCTCTTCATCGACGCCGATCTTCCCCTGCGGATGGCGCTTGATGGTCCCCCAGTAGCTGTCTTGCGTATAATCGGCTTCAGACACGTATCGCTTCCCGCGGTCCTTTGCGTACACCTGCAGCGAACCGGGAACCATGCGCTGGTAAGGCATCCCCGCGGTGCCGCGAATATTTTCGCCGTTCCAGCCGCTCGGGGAAGCCGTGCCTTCGCCAACGATCCGGTAGCGTTGGTCGTTATACCGCCTTTGTCCGGCCACGCGAATACATACCGTTGCGGCTTCGGCCAGCTCGATGACCCGATTGCCCGTCGCGATGCGTCCAGGTTCGACGATTACGTTCATGGATGCCGGCTTCGTAGGTACGACCGCCAGGCCCGAAAAACTTGTTAACATGAATAGCCCCCTGCTCGCCGGTTCATCGCTCGGCTTTGGTCAGTAATATCATTTGCGAAGTTAAAGCCGTGTCCAGCTCGATCGCGAGTCCTTGTCTCGACAATTCGTAACCGCCGACAACGAACTCGCTTCCTTCCGGCTCAAACCGCACGCGATAGCTCGCGCCCTTGTCGAGTCCTTTGAATTTTAAGGCGTAGCGATCTTCATCCGCATTGATTAGCCGGAACACGGTCGCCACGGCTTTTTTTCGGTCTTCCGACACGTACTCCAGCGCGGCCCACCCCGTACCGTCGGCGCCTGGGATGACCGGCGTATGATGGTAGACTTTTGCCGTCCGGTGGAAGGTCCGAATGAAATTTTTGTAAATGTCGACATATTTTTTGACGCAAGCCATCATGGCGGGACTCGCTGCCGCAAGCGAAGGGGTAACCCCGCACAACATCGGATGCCCCAATATCGTCACGTGCATTTGGGTGTCCAAGTTCCCTTCCATCCCCGGCGAGTATGACCTGTTGATATATTCAGGCGGGAGAGCCATGCTCATGCCGTTTAAGATTCGCACCGTCCGCGGCATCTTGAACCAATCGGAAACCCAAGTCGTCGTAAACCGGCTGACGATGCCGATATCCGTCCGTCCGCCTCCGCTCGCGCAATTCTCGAGCTGGAGGTTCGGAAACTGCCTGCCGACCCGCTCGAAAATCTCGTAAATGGCTTCCATATGCCGCCAATGCGTGTTCTCGTTCCGGCCTTCCTTAAGGTTAAAGCCCCCTTCGTTTGAGCTTGAATTGTAATCCAGGCGGAACATATCCAATTGATATTTTTCGACCAGCCGAACGATTTCGGACGCCACAAAATCCTTGACCTCCGGCTTCGACAGATCGAGCACTCTAGGGAACGTGCTGCCGTATTTCGATAAGAACCAGTCGGGATGATTTTCGGCGAGCTTCGATTTCGAACCGGCGGTTTCGATTTCAACCCACAAACCGCACTTCAAGCCCTTTGAACGCGCATGCTCGTAGACGGGAAACAGATCGTTGGGAAGAATGTCCGCAGCGTGCCAATCGCCCGTCGTATTCCCCCAATCCGTTCCCTGTTGCCCGTTGTTGCCGTACCAGCCGGCATCAATCATAAATAGCTCCGCGCCCAGTTCAGCCGCGATGTCGACCTCGTGCTTGAGACCTTCTTCGCTCATGTCCGGCTGCTTATAGGTGGGCACCATATATCCGGCTTGGTTGTAAACGACGGGCTGCAAGCCATCGCCGACTTGACGCAGGACCGATTGCCGCAAATAGGCATGCAGATTTTGGACCGCCGCATCCAAGTCGATATGGCTCATCCCGAAATGCATGTCCGGCGCCGCGATCGTCTCTCCAGGCGCAAGCAATCTGGCGGGAGACGCCGTAACCGGTTGAACCTCGAAGTTCAAGGTGATCTTGTTCGGAAGGCGGCTATCGTTAAAGTAGTCGGCGAAGAAGGACGTCTTCCAGTTGGCAGACCAACCCATCTGGGAGACGAAATAGCCGCCGTTGATATTGTTGCGAAGTATAAAGAAAGGGCTGCTGTGCCCGCTCATGCCGAAGGTGGAGTTAAAGAAAATGCCGGTGTTCACCGGAATATCCTGCCAAGCGAAGTTCCCTTCGTTCGCCCAATACAAATCCTTGAATCGCCCGACGGAATAAGGCGCTACCGTGCCGTCCCGCAGATTGTCGGCGACGTTATCCGTTATGCTCCAAATACATCCCTTTAATGGGATGACGCTCGTTAAACCGACGGTCGCATCGTCCGACAGATTCGTGATTTCCATCGATCTTCTGAAGAAGCCGAAGCCGCAGCAGCTCGTTATTACTTTTAACTGAATAGGTTTTCTTACGTGCTTTAACGTCAAGGTCCCGGTCGTATTCCCAAGTTCATCTCGTTTCGATGCGAAATCGCGATATTCCCATCCGTCATTCAAGGATTCCCCGTCGATCGTCAGGTCGAAGGCGGGTTTATCCTTTAAGTCGTTGTAATCGTATATCGTGGTGCCGTTATCCTGAAACCCGGCGAAAAGCAATCTTCCTTCCATGAGCTTTTCTGTATAAATCGACAGCTCCGATTTGTACTGGAAGCGCATATTGTCACGATCGGCGATGATCGAAGTCGAATTTGCGGACATTGAATTCCCTCCAATAGAAGTCCTTGGCCATTCGAACCAGTAGAAAAGGGACCACCAAAAGGCAGTCCCTTTTCAATTGCGTCAATGGCTTCCGATCTTATTCCAGGTTGTTCTCTTTCACGAACGCTTTGGCGTCGTCGACCAGCTTGTGGAATTCGGCATAAGCTTTGTCTACGCCCATCGCCATGAAATCGTCGACGGCTTTGTTCTTGGCGGCTTCGAAGGCTGCGTCGTCTTTGGCCATAATAAATTTCGCGACGTTCGCCAGGAAGTATTGGTCCGCCTTCACCATAATTTGTTGATTCGGCTCGGACATTTGCTTGACGAATGCGGTGAATGCAAAGTATTTCGAATCCGTGACGGCTTTTCCATCTTTAACCAGCTTGTCGTAAACTTGGCCCGGGTACAGGTCCGCTCCAAACTGCTGAGCGAGCTCCTTCTCGGCCGGCGTGACGGTACTCGGATCAATGACGAGCTTCAGATCAAGCGGATAGCCGTCTTCTGCCGTCCAGGCCTCATGGAGATTGGACAATTTGTTCAGCTTCTCGGTACCTACGCTCGTCAGGTAGTCGTTGTAGCCAGGATCGGTCGTATTCGCCATTTTGCCGATCAATTGCGGTTTGCCGTCTACGACATCCCAATCCACGCCTTTAACGCCGGTGAACAGCAATCGTCCGCCTTCGTCGCCGCTCAGGTAATTAAACAGCTCCATCGTGCGTTCCGGATATTTGTTGGCCTTCGTGATGGCGCGAGCCGGTCCCAGGAGGTTACCGCCTGGCGCGTCTTTCGGATACAGAGCCATGTAACCAGGGAACGGTCCGGGCAATTGCAGCAGTTCCGCATTTGCATTTCCGGTATTCGTCACCAGGTCGTTGCCGCCCATCCAGAAGCTTGCCGCCGAGTTGAATACTTGGCCGGAATTAAGCTTGGCAATGTACTGCTCGATCTTCTGCGTGAAGCCTTCCGGATCGAACAGTCCCATGCGGTAAGCTTTATTAAAGAACTTGATGCCGTTCCAGAATACGCCGTCCTTCGCGATATAGTTGTCAACGATGTCGCCGGTCGTTGCGCTGATCGACGTATTCGCCGTCCAGTTGTTGTAGCCCATCGAGAACGGATAAGAGATGATGTACGGGAACGGATCCGCCGCCCATGCCGAGAACGCATACGTTTTTTTGCCGTCCTTCGTCGTGGGGAACTTGTCTTGCATTTCCTTGTTGACCTTCAAGAAGTCGTCTTCGTTCGTCATGGCCGGCGCGCCGATGGCTTTATACAGATCCCATCTGGTGTAGAATCCGGCAAGCGCGCTCTTAAGCGGCACAGGGCTGCTTGCTGCCTTGTTCACCCGCACGGGCAGGAAGTAGATTTTACCTGTATTGTTGCTTGCGGATGCTTTCATGATTTCCAGCGCCTGTGGCGTATTTTTTTTAATGTTCGGGCCGTACTTGTCGATCAGGTCATCCAATTGAATAACCTGGCCGCCTTGGATCAAGGAGTCGACCAACGCGCTGACGGATCCGCCGGTCGTAATGACGTCGGGCAAGTCTCCGCCGGCGATCATCGTCTTCTCTTTGACATCGTCGCCCGTAATGAAGTCCAGCGTGATGCCGAATTTTTCTTGAATGACTTTGCCGATCGAAGTATTCCAAATGCCCTTGTTGGCATCCGAGCCGCCAATAAATACCTTCAGCGTGATCGGATCTCTGGGAAGCTGGGGATAGTCGGACGTACCGGCCGAATCGCTGGATGCCGGGCTGGATGCAGCGGCTTGACTTGATGCGGGGGCTGCGCTTGAAGCGGGTGCGGATGAAGCATTGTTCGTTGCGTTATTGCCGGAACATGCCGTCACTGCCAGAAGGGACATGCTGACTAGCATCGCAAGCAAACTCGATTTCTTTTTCATCCCTGACATCGAATAACCTCCCTAGTGATTGACTTCCTGTTTTATCTATTGATACATGGTTTTTAGAAAAAACCATTATACCCGCATTAACCTTTGACGGCGCCGAGCATGATGCCCTTGATAAAATTCTTTTGGAGGAACGGATAGACAAGAATGATCGGAAGCACCGAGATGACGGTAATGCTCATCTTGATCGTCTCCGGCGAAAACTGGAGCTGCCTGCCCGCCCCTGCATGCGCCGCCATGGCCGCCAGATCCTGCGTCATGCTCTGCGCTTCGTTCAGGTAACCGTACAAGATGACTTGAATCGTCTGCAGATTCGCTTTCTCGACCAACAGGTAATTATCGATCCAGGTGTTCCAGCAGCCGACCGAGGCATATACGGCCACCGTTGCAACAATCGGTTTGGACAAGGGGAAGATAATTTTATTGAAGACCGTCATGAATCCCGCGCCATCCAGCTGCGCCGACTCTTCAAGCGATGACGGCAGCTGCTCGATATAGGTTTTGATCAGGATGATATAAAAAGCGTTAATAATGCCGGGCAGGACGTAGAGCAAAAAGGAATTGCGCAGTCCGTACGTTTTCATCGTGATATACCAGGGGATCAAGCCCGAATTCAGGTACATCGACGAGATCACGATGCGATACATGAATCTGCGAAAAGGCATCTGATGTTTGGTGAAAAGGTAGGATAGCATCGCCGAAAAATAGACGCATAATATCGTGAACAGCAATGTTTTTTCAACCGAAACGAGGAAGGCATGCGGGATCGTGTTCAGGCTGAACACTTTGACATAAGCGTCGATATTCAAGCTTGCCGGCCAAAAATAAACGCCTTTTTGCGCCAATCTCGGTTCGCTGATCGAATAAATAAATACATAATAGAACGGGTAGACACAGATAAAGGAGAACAAAGCCATAAATACGTAGTTAAAAATGTCGAATGTGCGTTCGCCCAGCGAACCTCGTTGTTTGCCGATCACAGAATCGACTCTCCCTTCGTTTTCTTGGAGAGATAGTTGACGGAGAACAGCAGCGCGATTCCGAGCAGCGACTTCACCATTCCCAGGACAGTCGCATAAGAGTAGTCGCTGACAGCCCAGCCGACCTTGTAGATGTAGTAGTCGAGCACATCCAATTTATCTGCGACAAGCGAGTTGTAGAAAACGAAGTACTGATCAAAACCGTTATTCAACAAATTGCTGATCTGCAGCAGCAGCAGGACAAAAAATGTTGGCGCGAGACCCGGAATCGTAATATGGCGCATCAGACCGAACTTGCCTGCCCCGTCTATACGAGCCGCCTCGTACTGCTCGCTGTCAATTCCGGCGATCGCGGCCATATAGATGATCATCGTCCATCCGATCGTCTTCCAGACGTACAGCCCCGCCTGGAAAAACCAGGCCGCGCCATTGTTGCCTAAGAGTCCGATAACAGGTACGTCGAGATGCAGGTTTTTCAGCAACGTATAGTAGAGACCATCGCTGGAAAAAACGGCGAACGCAAGGGCGAATACGACAATCCAGCTTATAAAGTTCGGCAGCGTCGTCACCGTCTGAATAAATCGCTTGTACTTGGTATGTCTGATTTCATTCATCATAATGGCTGCGATCAACGGCAGCGGCGTGACCAGGATCAGGAGGAAGCTCATGGCCAAGGTGTTCTTCAGAACCCGGTAAATCTCGCTGCGTTCGTTATACATCTTCATGAAGTTGTCAAAGCCTACAAACTTAAGCTGCGAGAAACTGAGCGCCGGATTGTAATTATAGAAGGAGTAGATCCAACCGAATAACGGTACGAAGTAGAAAGCGATGACATAAATCATAAACGGCATGGCGATGAGGAAGTATTTCCACCCGATTCTATTCTTTTTAGATAGCATCGATTTCTTCTCCTTGGTTCGAATTTGTCTATATTCTTATTATAGAAAGGGCTTTCATGCTTAAAAATGGACTTTCTATTGAAAAATACAACAAACCTGCACGACCAAAATGAAGCTTCTGCTTACCCTCTAAAAAGTTGTATTTTCTTTACGTTTTTTGCACTTTTGGAATCGTAAATTTCAATTCGGTCCCCCATTGCAGCTCGCTTTGAATTTTTATCGTGTGACGGTCTCCGAAGTGAAGCTGAATTCTGCGATTCGTATTGTACAGGCCGATCCCTTTCTTTTCGCTCGATTGCTCGCTGCTGCTTTTAAGGAGCGACTCCCTGATCTCTTGCAGCTTCGTTTCGGACATGCCTTCGCCGTTATCGAAGATGCTCCAGACGATTTCGTTTTTATGTTCCGCGGCCGATATGGTAATGACACCCCCGTTTTGATTTCTCAATCCATGGGTAATCGCGTTTTCGACCAAAGGCTGCAGCAGAAATCGCAGAATGGGATAATCCATCACCCCGGGCGCAATCTGAAAATGAAGCTTCACCCCGCCAGCCATGCGATAATTCATGATCTTGATATAATTTTCGATATAATCCATCTCTTCCCGGATCGAGCAAAGCATGCCCTGCTTAAACATAGGCTGCAAATAATCGCCTAAAGTCGTGATGCTTTCCACGATGTTGTCGGCCTTGACCATGATGGCCATCCATTTGATCGTATTTAGCGTGTTATAGAAGAAATGAGGATTAATCTGCGACTGCAAGGCTCCGATCTCGATCGTCCGCTTCTCTTCCTGTATCGATTCCTTTTGTTCGATCAGGTCCTGGATGTTCTTGGACATTTTATTAAATTGCGCAATGAGAATCCCAAGCTCATTCTTTAAATCGAGATCGAGCGTTAATCCCAGGTTGCCTTGCCCCATTCTCCTGACGACGGTCGTTAAGCTGTTGAGCGGCTTCGTAATTCTGCGAATCCAGTATCCGGAGAGAAGGGCCGCCGACGCCAAACTGAAAATAAACATGGTCACGACGATGAGCCGCAAGGTCAAGATGTCGCTGATAAAAAGACTTACGGGAATCTCGTTCACAAGGAACCAGTCCATCTCGCTGATACGGTACGACATGATCTGTTTTCCGTTTCGTTCTTCGCTGGCGAACTTATCGTTTGCGTGCGCGGGATGGTAGCCTTGTTCGGGGACGGCACCCGTTTGCCCGATTTTCGCTTCGTCCCCATGGGATACGATTCGTCCCGATTCATCGACCAGATACAAATCGTTATTCTCTATATCGTTGGCATGATTGTAGATATCGTTGAAGTACCTCATATCCATGTTGATCACAAGCGTGGCCGAGTGGTTATTGGAGTAAAAACTGCGCGCGGCGGTAATATAGTGAATCGGCTTCGCCACGATGCCGGACAGCGGTTTCGTATCCGCGATATTAAAATCCTGGTCGGTAAAACCTCCGAACCAGACGAGCGTTTGCCCAGCCGACTTCATTTTGCTATACAGCCGTTCTTGATAAAATGCGTTCACTTTACTGGTCGAATCGAATAAAATATCGTTTCTTTGCGCGGTCGTTCGAATCATAAAGCCGTTGTCGCCAAAATAACTGATCGAATCGATGAATTTATTATCCGAGAGCGCTTCGGTAAAGGATTGGAATGCCGCCGAAACCTGCAGGACGCTGTCCATCTCGGTCATGCTCTTGAAGTTGATTAAATTTTGCAGCTCGGCCTCCAGGAAAAGCTGCCTGGAAACCTGGTCCACCTCGTTGACGAACACCGACAGATTATAATCGTTTTGCTTGAACTGCTGTTGATTCGTATCGATGGCATTTTTTTTCAGTACATTCAGGATGCCGAAATAAGCGATCAGCGAGCTGATCGTGAAGATAAACAGAAAGATGATCAGGAACGAGACGACCAGCTGATTGGCCAGAGAATATCGGTTTGCTCTATTGAACAGTCTCATCATCCGCGTCATCGTCTCTTTCCTCCCTGCTGTCCACGAACCATTGCTTCCTGAATTCATGCGGGCGCATGCCGGTTAACCTTTTAAATATCCGACTGAAGTAACTATCGTCCTTATAGCCAGTCTTGGCGGCGATCTCATAGGATTTCAAATGGGTATTCATCAGCATGTTTTTGGCCATATCGATCCGATAAGAATTTAAATATTCGATAAAGCTCGTTCGCAGATGCTTCTTGAACAGCCTGCTTAAGTAACTCGGATTCATCTTCACCTGGTCGGCCAGCTGCTGCAGGGAAAGATCCTGATCGTAATGCGCTTGAATATATTTGATCGCCTCGGCAATTTCTTTGCTGATCGCTCTTTTTTTCTCGTGATAATACTGAACCTCATGTAAATATTGCTTAAAAATCGCGATATTGTCGTCCAAAGTCGAGCTGAGATGAATCCGGCCGGCATAGTCGAGCGCCATGCTGGAGATGTCGTCCGCGTAAATATTGAGGTTCACGGTCGGCCAGTGAATCCAGCGAATCATCATCGACTGAATATCCTGCTTGGAGCTGCGCTCAAGCTGGCAGAGCGACTGATTGCCGGCTTCGATTTCTTTGAAGTACCTTTCGTTAAACGGCTCCAATTCGCGAATCATTTTGTCCAGCTTCATGGCTACGTTTTTAGACACGCGGTCCGCGCCCATTTGATCAGAACGGATATAGGATACGTTTCCGAGAACAAATTTCAAATCGAGCATGCGGAGGCATTCCACGTACATGTGCTTAAGCGCGGAATAACCGTTGTGAATGGAACTGATTCCGAAGGTGACGGAGGCATTGAGGTAAGTTTTAATGACGCTGCCGATATGCGAGAGAATGTCCTGCAGCTGTTGATAAATGTTCGATTCGCTGACGATATCCTGGAAGCTGAACGCGAGTATATACTTCTCGTCCCGTTCGTAGATGACCTCTCCCCGGTTGTAGCCCGCCAGCAGCTCGCTCATCATATTTAGAATGCTGAATCGGATCAAATTGCCGTGGCTGTCCTTGAATTTGCTTTCCATCTGCCTGAAGTTGTCGATCGCCATGACGCAAAGAATCAGCCTCTCCGGCTCCAGACGGAAGCGCAGTTCTTTGGTAATAACGGCGAATTCAGCATCCGAATAGCGCCCGTAAGACAAATAATCCTTCATGGCGTTTTCTTTGAGGTTGATGGCGTTCAACAGGTCGTGCTGGGGCTCCGTTACGGATCGGACGCTTTTCGTTTTTAATTCGGCCTGCACCTTCTGCAACACCTTTTCCATCTCGTCGATGGACATCTTGAACTTGAGGATATAATCGGTCACGCCGAACCGGATGGCCTTATGCACCCAGTCGAATTCCTCGAAGGCCGTCAGGATGATAATCTTGGTCTGGTCATCGTGCTCCCTAATGCGGGTGATCAACTCCATCCCGTCCATATTCGGCATTCGGATATCGGTCAGGATGAGATCGGGCCTTACTTGCTGGTAGAAATCCCATGCAGTCTGCCCGTTCGAAAAGTCGGCGATGACCTCCATGCCCAGTCTTGCCCATTCGATCGAATTTTTCAGACCAATTCGCACGAGCATCTCGTCTTCTACGATGATGACTTTGATCATAGTTCACACCTCTTTATACAAGATGCAATTGATTTTAAATACATAGAAAGAGCCTATTCGGATAAAGAATCGGCTCTTTCATGCGAGATTCGAATTGGTTGTGATTCGGACGGTTACAGCATGGAGGATTGCAACAGCTCGACCTTCAGCAGACGGTCGCCGTGCGCGTACCGGCCTCGGGCGACGCCGATCGGCGCGCCGCTTCTCTGGCGAACGGCCATGCCCGTCGCGTCCAGCTCGACCGGCTCGTCCTCGGCTGGCTCCGCCTCCGGATGAGCGCGAATGAACACGATTCCGCGATCCTGGACGATGCCGTAATCGCTGGGCGATATGGCGTCCATTGCCGTTCCGTACAACCGTTCGCCCGGAGCCCACGACTTCACGCCATTCCCTTTCAGCGATACCAGGCTCCCTTTTTCGATGTCCGTCGTTCCGGCATTCCGAACGAACCGATGGAGCGCAGGATCGCTGATGGACCACTTGCCCTCGCATAGCTCATCGAACGCTGTGGGAACCGACGTGCTGCCCAGATCCGATGTCGTTAAGGCTTCAATGTAATCGATCGAATTGCCCCGGAGCTCGAACGAAAAGCTGGATTGAACGTACGGACGCAGCTGCTTCACGGCTACGCCTTTAATGTATAGATAACGGAGGAATTCCGCCCGGCAGCCTTCGATGATGACCTTTTCACTGCCGTAGGTGATCAGTTCGCCTATTACGATATATGGACTGATGCAGTTGTAAAGCTCAAACCGGCAGCCTTCGCCGGTATAAGCCTCGAAGCCGTTGTGCATCCAGAGCATGCCGTTGGAATGCACGCCTCTGGCGACGACCCGTTGGCCCTGTCGAAGCCCGCATGCGAGACCATTTTGATAATTGCCCATATCCGGCGTGTTTTCGTTGATCAAGGTGCAGTCGAAGAGCTCAATCGTGCCCTGCAGGTATTCGTCGTCGATGTGCACGGGCGCCTTTAAGTTATAGCTGACGATGGTTAAGTTCCGGAGTGACGCGTATTCGATTCGTTGTCCGTAATAGGCCGAGTCGAACACGGCTTTCGCGTCGCTGTAGCTTTCGTCCCGTTTTACGATTCGCACACCGCCCCGGGATTGCCCAACGATCTCCACGTAATTTTTCAAGCCCAAGTAAAGGTTTCCGTCGTTCGAGAGATCGTAAGTGCCGTTCAAAATCCGCAGCATATACCGCTTCCGGGCCGAGTTATCCGCGATATCGTCGAGCGCAGCCTTCAGATCTGTATAATCGCAATCCTCGCCGACGGTTCCGCCGGCTTTTACGACCTTCTCTACGAGTTCGTACTGTGCGCTCAAATCATGGGCCATGCCGGAACCGCCTCCTTGCGTGACCAATGTATATTGTTCGAAGCCGTATCGAACAGGGAAGCCGTGTCGACCAGGCAAGCATTATCGGCTAGGGAAGCAGCTTGAAGTTCGGCATATAGCCGTGAATCCGGAAAGCCCGGAAGCCTTCGGCATACTCGTAACCGGCCTGCAGACCTCTGAACTTGTCCGTTATCTCCATGATGCTGAGCAGGTTATGCGACTGATATACGTCCATCCAGTTGAACTGACTGGTATGCTTGGTCAGTGCTTCCTTCTTCAGCGGGAACACGTCGGAGGTGTCGACGTACACTTCCGGCAGGAAACCGATGCCGGCGGCAGGCGTGTAGTAGAACAGAGACGGATTTTTGGCGATTGGCGGTTCGTCCGCCGGAATCAGCTTACCCGGAATCGACAGCATGACCTCGCTTACAATCTTCCCGGTAACGCCATGGTCCGTGCTCGGGTCTTCCGGAGAATGCGTCAAAATGACGTCCGGAACCGCCCAGCGAATCGCGTTGATGACCGCTCTTCTCGTCTCGGGCGTGTCTTGCAGCCCTTGATCGTCGAAGCGGAGGAAGCGGACTTCCGCACCCAGGATCTTCGCCGCTTCCAGCTGCTCCTGTTCCCGCTGCGCGGCGATTGCCTCTCTGCTCTCGTACTCGTTTGAACCGATATTGCCGCTGGTCGTCAATGCGATAAAGATGTTGTGCCCTTGCTGCTTGTACTTCAACAAAGTTCCCGCGCAGTACACTTCGATGTCGTCCGGATGCGCGCCGATGGCCAATACGTTCATAGGGATCCTCCCGCTTTCGAATCAGGTTAGATTTTTTTCAAGCGAATGACGTTCCAGGACAGCTTCGGCAGGGTAATATGCAGGCGTCCGTCCCGCAGTTCGGAGCCGCTTGCGGCATGCGGCATTACGTTCAACGGGTCACTCGCCGTATTCCTTGCCTTCGGATCCGGATTGTCCAGCACCAGATGCTCGACGATCCGGTAGCCGGCGAATTGCCGGAGATCGGCTTCAACGTCCAATGCTTCCGCCAAGTCCCGGTTCACCGCGAAAATCGTAAGCTGCTCCGACTCCTCGTCGTAAACGGCGGCCGACTCCAGATACGGAACGTCCGTAAACTGCTTGCAATCGTACTTGGGGCTTCGGATAATCGGCTTCAGCGAGACGCCCCGTCCGTATATCGATGCATGCAGATAGGGATAAAAAATCGTCTGACGCCACGCGATTCCGTTGTTTGCGGTCATGATCGGGGCAATCACGTTCACCAGCTGCGCGATGCAGGCCATCCGGATGCGGTCCGCGCGCTTCAGCAGGGAGATGATCATGCATCCGACTACGATCGCGTCTTCGAGCGTATAGATGTCCTCAATCTGCGGCGGCGCGATCGTCCACCGCTCGAGCTGTTGATCGGCGGCCGCGCTATGATACCACACGTTCCACTCGTCGAAGGAAAGCATCATCTGCTTCTTGCTGCGCTTCTTAGCTTTCATATAATCGCAGACGGCGATGACGGAATGAATGTAATCGTCCATCTCCAGCGTTTTCGCGACGAAGCTGGCCGTATCGTCCTTGCGGTTCCCGTAGTATGTGTGCAGAGATAAGTAGTCGACTTGATCGTACGTATGGTCGAGCACGGTGGCTTCCCATTCGCCGAACGTCGGCATGTCGCGCATGGAGCTGCCGCAGGCGACCAGCTCGATCGAGGGATCGACCCATTTCATAAGCTTCGCCGTCTCGAGCGCCGTACGCCCGTATTCGTCGGCCGTCTTGTGACCGATCTGCCAAGGACCGTCCATCTCGTTGCCCAAGCACCAAGTCTTGAACTTATGTGGCGCTTCGTAACCGTGAGATTTGCGCAGATCGCTCCAGTACGTGCCGCCGGGATGGTTGCAGTATTCGATCAAGTTGCGCGCATCTGCCGGACCGCGCGTGCCCAGGTTGACGGCCATCATCACTTCCGCGCCGACTTTTTGCGCCCATGCCGCGAACTCGTTCGTCCCGACTTCATTGGTCTCCAGCGCGCCCCAGGCCAAGTCAAGCCTTCGCTTGCGCGCGGCAACGGGACCGACGCCGTCCTCCCACTCGTAGCCGGACACGAAGTTGCCGCCGGGATACCGGATGATCGGAACGCCCAGCTCCTGAACCAAGGCCATGACGTCCTTGCGGAAGCCTTGCTCGTTGGCCTCCGGATGGCTTGGCTCGTAGATGCCGCCATAGACAGCGCGGCCGACGTGCTCGATGAACGATCCGTACAGTCTGGGATCCACGGTGCCGATCACGTATTCTTTGTCTAAAATCATTTCAGCTTTATTCATTCGCGTTGAGTTCCCCTTTTCGATGCTATGGTAAGCGGTTACATTGAGGCGCCATTTTCACCGACTAAGTTAGCTTCATGTTGTCCATTAGGTAAGTTGTCTGACCAATTTAATGATAATATATGTGATTTCCTATGCGCCGTCAATCTCTTTCGAGGTTTCCTTCGAAGTCCAAACGATCGAAGGCGCATATGCGAGCTCTATTCTACTTCCTCCGCCATGTCCGAGAACCAGAACCTATTGCCAATATCTCCATCGCATCCGGTTAGCTTGTAATGGTCGCCCCGCTCTTCGTTCTTCTCCAGCTCAATTCCCCGGCACACCGTGCTCGGACGGCCTGCATCACTGCCAAACTTGTCCATCGAATTGTCGTAGGTATAGGTAATCGCCTCGCCCCCATCGTACACCAGCTCACTGAAGATCGGGTCGCCTTCTATCGTATACTGCGTAATTCGAACCTGATTCGCCACGCCCGTTTCGATATTCGCCAGGAAGAGCTTCCACTTATCGAGATTGTACTTCTTTCCATGAACGTCAACCACGTCGCCATTCTCGGCGGCTTGGTCGGGATTATAGGGGTCAGACACTACAGGGAAAGCCTTTGGCTTTGCTTTTGGAATAACCGTTTCCCCCGGTGCGGGAGCGGTAGTCGGATTAATTGAAGCGCCAGTTGTGCCGGATTTATCCATGCAGCCAGTTAGTAGAACTACTGAAGCGGTTAATGTTAACGTCCATTTGTTCATTAATAATCACCTCTAAATAAATAACGTAATGAAGTGAAGAAATGTTTTGTCACACGAGTGGTTACAGAGCTTCATGGCAATCAGGTTTTGGAATTAGACCATGGCGAATGGCGATCGAGTTCCGACTCGAAGGTCTCAAGAATTTATAAGTGATGAATTCAGATTTAAATATTAATTTTCTAATTAATATGACCAAGCAAAAATAATAAATAAAACCGAAATGAGGTTTGTAAAAAGCAATGTAAATGCATTCAAATACCAATTAACACTTTCAGACAAAATCACATAGTGCGCACTTTTTCCAAGATCCCCATTTTCAAAGTTTTCGTAGCCATTATTGAACCAATTTTATTTGTAATCATGCAAATAGTAACTAAGAATAAAGACCAACAACCAAAAATAATGGGGACATGTTTTAGCCATCTATTATATTTATATTTTTATTCAGTAACCTCCTTCAAACATTAGACTCACAACATTATACTCAACTATAAAATTCTTAAATTGACCTACGATCTTCATCGTAGCGTTCCTTAAATAAATGTTTCGAATATCTTTAATTACGCTTCTCCAGAATGCTTGTGTAGGATAGTTCTTTTCAATTTGAGTCACTTTCCACAGCTGCTTTTCTAAATAGCCCTTCTTCATTTAGTTCAAAATTCAAATATGAGCTACACTCATAATCGTAGAGTTAAAACATATTTTGTAGAGCGCACGCCTTCGAAAATTCCACTTGTTCGATTTTATTTCCAAATGTCTCATCTCTCCTTTCGTAATCCTTTGAAAGTATTCCGTAATTTGTTAGATGCCTGTTTCAGAATTCAATAATCGCTCGCTACTTTAACAAGTGTCATTTAATAAGAGCGCTAATTTTTTTTGAAAAACTGTCCCAATCACCACTGTATCCCGTGTTCATTTTCCATCCGGCTGCTTTTAAATCTTCGCCTAAGGTCATTAACTGGTTTATGGCGTCGCCATTCAATTCGGTGTTTGAGGAATCCTGATATGTATAATATTTCAAAAAATATGTGCTTAATTTGTGCATATCTTCTTCTTGGGACTTTGTAACCAGACCTGTGTTTTTACCTGTTGCTAACAAGTAAGTAATGCTTTCGTTAACATCTTCTATTTTTTCGATTACCTTGTCCGTTTCTTTCCAATCAACGTTATTTTGGAGCTCGATAGCATTCTCCAGTTGAACCAGATCGTTCTGCAGCGAAAAGGATAGATTGGAATAAACATTTGTCAGAAGATTCGCCTTCAGATATAAATACGTAATTAAAATAAGATTTAGTAAGATTGAACAAATGATTATTAATTTCTTCGCCAACTCCACCACCCCTTTCCATAATTTAGATGCATTTTTTTTATTAATGTTGCGATAATCTTGCTAAATAGCTCAAAGAAAAAATGCCGCCACAAACCCTGCTGTCCAAGGACAGACAAAGGATTTATGAGGGCATAGTCATGAGGCAAAAGTTTACTGCAAACCAATTCAACATTAATTCGCTTAATCATTATCGGCGGGTATTGCTGCCAGCAATTCTTTAAGAAAATGGCACCTGTAAACGATCAATCTATGTAACCGGTACTGGCACCGATACTTCGTACGAAGCGGTGTCCTCTTTAATCTCGAAGATTACCTCGGCCGATGACTTCACGCTCGTGCTTTGCCCGGGTGCTACAGGCTCCGCCGTGCTCATCGCGTACTTGCCCGGAGGCAAGTACAGTTCGAATTCGCCCTGCCTCGGCTTGAAGCCCATCTTTTGGCCGTTTACGGTGTTCCTCATCACTAGTATTCCGTTATAATTGGCAGGATCGGATGCCATCACGCGCGCTTTTACATTGAGTGGCGGTAAAGTCAGGCGCGAAGGCGCTGCTGCCGCTTCTCCGATTTTTATGATTGGCTGCCGATCCAGGAACCATGCCTTGCCGTTAACGAGAACTGATTCAGGCTGATAGTTGGCGCTGTCAAAGTAGGCATATTGGACAAATCTGACGCTCACAGGAGAACCTTTACTTGTGTAAAACGGACTTAACTTTACATTGCCCTCCCAAACGGGATTGCCCTCTGCGGTCTCTATTGCAAGGCGCGACAGTGTCTGAGCCGCATCGCGCACAAGCCATCCCTCTACGCCACGGTCACGGGCAGCCTTGCGAGGCGTCACAGAATTAAGCCATAAAAGATCCGGGTTGCCGCCATGGCGCAGCAGCTCTTGAATCGTATCATAATCGGCAGCTCCGGCGGCGCGGTAGAAAACATCCGATGACACTTCGGCTCCAAACTTTAACAAAAGACTGACCGTATCATAGGATGGCATGACCGTCGGTCGCGGACTCGGTGCATTTATGTTGATTGGATAATTATTAAAGGCTTGCTCCAGTAGCGTATACGGGCTATCGAATACCTTACTATTTGCATCGAGCCCATTTTTGAGAAGTACCTCCAGCGTCTCGGTCGCCTGCTTATCACTTGGGTAGAGCAGTGGAACAACCTGTGCTTGCTTATATGTGCCTCCCCGTTTAAGCAGAAGCTCTGCGAGAAGGGGGCGGTGTTGCTGAATTGCATAGTCCAGCACCGTCCATTCGCTTGAACCGTTGATTTTCGCATTTATGTCGAAGCCGATGTCAAGGAGCTTTTGCAGCTTTACCGCATCTCCCTGCATGACCGCATCATATGCCAGCTTGTTCAGCTTTTGACGGCTGTAGCTGAATGTAAATCGCTTGCTCTTGTCGTCATAGCTCCATACATCGTATTCCATAACGCCAATGGCCAACTTTGCGGGTATGTAAAGCGTTCCATTAATAAGTTTGGGTGAATACTCGAGCTTGGCCGTCGTTCCGTTAATGAATGCATTTGGCGAACCGATCGTTCCGGTTATGCTGCGACCTTCGAGTTTGGCGGAGAAGACGTTTTTCTGCAGCTGAAAGCTCGCGCCGACGTTTTGAAAAAACGAGCGAGCCGGCACCATCAGCACCTGGCCGAGTTGAACAGTTTGAAGCTGAAGGGTTGCTAGCCGATCGGATACGTTAAGAGACGAGGTCGATAAAGATAAGGCCGCTGTTGGGTTGGCGGACATTGCGGATATAGGTTGTACTGCAAGCAGCAGCGCGACGGCTGTTGCCGTTGACAAGCGAAGTCTAGCGATTTTCATTTGGGCCCCCTGGCTGCTTAATCACTTTGTTTTAATCCCGATCAGAATCCATAATCTCTCTCTTCTACCGCTCACGTCCATTATATAGTGAATACGGTTCATTGGCACTAGCTTAATGCGGATAGAAATAACCCGCAAGCGGACACTTTTCTCAAAGTACCGATCTTGCGGGTCACGGATCACTATCAGCTTTGCTTGCACAATTATTTAGTCAAGAGGTTCAGTAGTCGATCAACCTCTTGCGTCCAATCCATCCCCATCATCTTCGCATCTTGCAGCATCAGACCGTTAACGACCGATAGAAACAAAATCAACCGTTTGTAAGCATCGCCCTCTGCGAATTGCCCCTCTTGCTGCCCTCGGACAAATATAGGGATCATCCGCTCGATGGTATCCTGGGGGGAATATCGCTCGATAGCTTCTCTAGCCTTGCCCGGAACGCCTTCGGACGTAAGTGCCTGTTGAACGAGCAGGAAGTATTGCTTGTGTTCTTCATCTAACAAATGAAGCGTGAACGCTCTAAGCTGTTCAAGAGGCGAACCTGGCAACTTTCCGATATCCTGAATGGCGCTCCGGGATTCTTCGATCGCTTCTTCCACCAGTAGCCCGAAAATCTCGTCTTTGGAATTAAAGTAGCGATAGGATAAGCCCTGGCTGATGCCTGCTTCCTCGGCGATCATGCTCATCTTCGTGCCTGCGAGGCCTTTCTCCGCAAATATTTTAAGAGCCGCCTTTTTGATCTGCTCTTTGCGTTCGTCGATCGCTTGCTCGGCTTGCGCTCTTCCTATTCTTGGCATTCGTCATCCTTCTTCCTATTTGCAAGTCGTTCTGCGGGTTTCGCAAGTCGTTCTGCGGGTCAAGTTCGGGCAATACGGGTTTGCGCTTCGCTCGCTTCCCACAGCTTTTGCGCCGCTTCCATGCTGCCCGCATGCGTTGACGGCGTCGTTATTTGCTTGTCGTAGTAGTACCGCCCGCTCTCCAGATTATTGGCGTCGGTATCCGCCAGCCACACAAGCGTCTCCGCACCCTTCTCCGGCGCTTGGGCAAACCGCTTCATGACGGCCATCGTCATCCGGGCCAGCCATCCGTTATCGTGATTGAAGTTTGTGTCGACGAGTCCCGGGTCGAAACAATACGCGGCGACATTGGTGCCTTGCAATCGCTTTGCCAACTCGGCCGTAAATAAAATATTCGCCAGCTTCGTCTCGCCGTAACGGAAGTTCGGGCCACCCTTCAATTTGCCCCAAAATCCAAAACAGCGCTTGCCGTTCAAATCCTCGAAGTCGATGCCTTTTCTGGCCATTTTATGGCCGTGGGACGACGTCGTGATGACGCGGGCATCTTCGCTCAACTTCAGTTTATCAAGCAGCAGTGTCGTTAACAAGAACGGCGCGACATGATTGACCGCCCAGGTCATCTCCAAGCCGTCCTCCGTCAGCTTATGGTCGACGAACATGGCGCCCGCGTTATTTATCACCATATCGATCCTCGGGCACTTCGCCAACATCTCGTCTGCCGCTTGCCGAATTGAGCGCTGCGAGGACATGTCGGCGATAAAAACGTCAACCGTAATCCCAGCGCCGGAAGACTTCTTTATTTTAGCCGCAACCTCATTCGCTTTGGCCGCATTGCGCGCAACGATGCCTAAATTCGCACCTTTGGCCGCTAATGCGTGCGCAGCCGCCAAGCCGATTCCGCTCGTTGCTCCGGTAATTACGATATATTTACCTTTTACGTTTTGACCCTCGACACGTTGAATTCCGCTCATTAGAATTCCTCCTTATAAATGAATGAATGGTTCATTTGTATTTATTGTATGAATGATTCATTCATTTGTCAACAAAGAGAATTATAAAATTTCGGAACAGAAACAGCATCAATAACAGGACCCGCAAACCCAATACAAAACCCGTCGCTCCATTAAGTCGTCAAGCGATTATATAGGCATTCGTTTTAAGAGCGGCTATAATCTAGTTAATCTATTAGTAACCCCCTGCCAACTGGCGGATATAGGAGGCTCGCAAAAGGATGAGCATGCGCAAACGCAAAATTCCCGGTATAAATCAAGCGTGTTCGGTCATCGTCATGGGCGGCGTCGATCTCGGGACTCGCCTGGACGAGCATCAGTCGATGCGGCTATTGGATCTATATGCGGACGCAGGCGGCAACATGGTCGATACGGCTGAAGTGTACGGCAACTGGGTTCCGGGAAAGACAAACGCGAGCGAGCTCGTTATCGGGAAATGGATGAAGTCGCGCGGCAATCGGGATCGTATGATCGTGACGACGAAGGGCGGGCATCCGAACCTGGGATCGATGAATATCTCCAGGCTTCATGAAGCCGACATCAGAGCCGATGCCGAAGGCAGTCTGCGCCGGCTGCAGACGGACGTGATCGACCTCTACTGGCTGCACCGGGACGACCGGACCATTCCGGTCTCCGAGCTGCTCGGTCCTCTCGGTAGGTTGGTCGAAGACGGAATCATACGAAGCTTCGGCTGCTCCAATTGGGAGACCGATCGGATTATTGAGGCGAATCGGCTGGCGACTCAGCAAGGTTTGCCGTTATTGTCCGCCAACCAGGCTTGGTGGAGTCTCGCAAGCTTGGATCAGTCTCGGATCGAGGACCCGACTGTCGTCGTATTGGATGAAGCCATGTACCGTTATCATGCGGCAACCGGTATGCCTCTTTTCGCCTACTCTTCACAGGCCAAGGGATTGTTCTCTAAAATGGAGGCCGCTACAGCAGCAGGCAAGGCTTTTGAAGCTCCTCCCTTGTATGCCGTAGCCTCAAATACCAATCGATTTGAGCAATCGCTCCGCATAGCCTCGGAACGAGGCGTGACGATCTCTCAGGTTGCGCTATCTTATATCGCTTCCCGCCCGTTTCCCGCATTTGCAGTCGTGGGCGCTTCCAACGAATCGCAGTTGGCGGACAGTATGGGCGCCGGCGCATTGATTCTTGATGAAGAAGAGTTAATAAAGCTTGATGGCGGACAGTACGTCGAATAAAGAAAAAGCCTCGTCCCTTCAGCAGGGGCGAGGTTCTTGCATTGTTCGCTGCACGAATACGACGCCTACGCAAAAAGCCTGCCGGTCGGCAGGCTTCCTAAGTCGTATTAACGGCTTTTGTCCAACAATTCTAATTCTTTTAAAACTTCATTTACATCGCGTTCTGGATTTAACGCTTTGATCATTTCGACCGTAATAGGAGCCCCATTATATATTTGCCCTACGATATCTAACGATAACGACAATTCAAAGTAGCCTTCGGCGAATTCGACAAAATCCTCAGGCGTTTGGAATATACAACCGACGAGAAAATCAGAGCCATCGTTCTCTCCATCCGCGAATTCTACATCTCCCTTGCGCCAGGTCGAGTCGCTGCTTTCTCGCCAAATGCAAAACGTCACATCGTCTTTTTCCATGGCTTCGTCTTCGAGCAATCGCAGCAATACTTTGGGAACGTCGTCATAGATTCCTTGTACAACATGATGTTCATCCTGCGCATAGGGGCTGAATTCAGATTCATGATCGAAACCCTTCAATATACATCCGTCCCGGGAAAACAATATGAACAATCGATCGCCGGCGCCATTCTCAATTTTCGCCATACTGACGTTCTCGTCCCATTCTTCAACGAGGCTGTGATATCGAAGCCATTCCTCTTGACAGAGAATGATATTGAGAGCCGCTTGAATTCTCATTAGATTTTTTAGATTGGCTGGTTCTGGTATTTGGTCTAAGACGGTTGATTTCATGAATAGTCATCCTTTCTTAAAAGCCACGTAAACCATTTTGCAATCGTTAGTACTAAATCGGAACACTGTCGCCGCTACAATAAAAATCTCTCCTTGATCATTTCGGCAACTTCATGAGCCATGAGTGACGTGTTGTTTATTTTTAAATCGTTTTCCTTTTTAATTTCCCCTTCAAACGAGTTTAATCGATGTTGTTGCATTGTCTTTCTCAGATCTCGTTCGGAACGTACAAGATCCCTCTTCGTCGGTTTGTGCTCAAGCCTATGCGGGGTATTGTTACGCGCTACTCTTTCCTCCAGATCAGCTTCAAGCTCGACAAAATACACTTCCGCTCCTTTTTCCTCAAATACGTTAACGATTTTATCGACATAGTCCCAGTCGCTCTGCAGATCGAATCCCCACACGTAAGTGAAGCTTCTCAATAATCTGGTCATGAGCTTATTAGATAATGCCAAAGCTTCTTAACGCGTTGATGCGGGAGCGGTTCCTTCCAAATTTATACGCCCTACGTTTCATGAAGTTGTACAAAAATAGGCTCCCAGCTCATTAAAAAAGAGCAGCTTGCCTGCAAGGCAAACTGCTCCAGCGTGAGATGTAAAATGTCTCATGCGTTCTTATAACCGTATTTAGCATCACCGGTTGTCCCGTTATGCTTGTAATAATAGGCCCGCATCACGACAACAGTCGCCATCTCGCGCGTGACGGAGCCCTTTGGATCGAATAGGCCGTTCTGACCTTGCATCAAGGAACTCGACGCTACCGTCTGCACATCCGATTTTGCCCAGTCCGAGACGTTCTCCAGATCGCGCAGCAGAGTGGCCGGCGTTGCCGGTTTAAGATTCAAAGCTCTGACGATAACAGAAGCCAACTGCTCGCGCGTAATCGCATCGTTCGGTTGGAAATAGCCGTTATAGCCGTTCACCAGTCCGGCATGCGAAGCCTTATTGACATAAGTGTAATACCACTTGGACTCGTGCACATCCTTGAAGCCTCCTCCATTGTCGGTCGTAGCGGTCAACTCCTGAATGGAGACGAGCAGCTTCGCGAATTCGGCCCGCGTCAGATTGGCTTTCGGATTCAGCTTGCCGTTGCTCCCTTGGACAAATCCTCGTCCTACTGCGTCCGTCATTGAATCGTAAGCCCAGCTCGAGATCGCGTTTGCGTCCGAGAACAGCTTATTCATGTCAACGTTCCCGCCGTTTTTGGCGCCTTCGACCGTGTATGAGACAAAGGTGGTGAAGTGATTCGTTTTTACAATCAGGTTATCGCCCTTCACGAACGCATAGGTTATTTTTTCGGCTCCCTTTGTCGCTGCGACGCCTTGCGAGTCGTCGCCATACACCGGAATAGGCACCCATTTTCCGTCTTCAACGAAGCCGACTTTCCGGTCTTTTGCGTTTTGGAACGTAAGCGTTACAGGTGCGGAAAACAGGAAAGATTGATCCTTCGCCCCGAGAACGAAGGCGCTATCGATCTTCTTCAGTCGTTCGGTAGCGGCAAGACCGCCTTGAACAAGCGCTTGAAGCCCGCTTTCCGTCGGATCAAGCTTCGTGAAAAGCTCGATGGCGCTTCCGCCCTTCACCAATGCTTCATGTTCAGGAATTTCGAGCGAGAGCTCGCCGCGTCTGACCGTAATCCTGGGCATATCTTTCAATACAGCGTTGAGATCGAGAATGACCTTTGGCTGAATGTCCGGTATGTTGACCTGGATTCCGTTAGGATAGGATTTTCCGGCTTCTATTGCGAAAACAAAATCTTTCGCAGCATTCTCGGGGACATTGACCACCGTTGGAGCTCCCGCTCCGCCTCCTGAACCGCTCGAATCGCCGTTGTATGGATGCCCCAGATCGGCGCCCAGATCGGTCGTATAGCGCCACTGTACGCTATCGCCGTCCTTTAACTTATAAAGACTGGCACCGTAATCCGGGTACATCCCGTTGACGTTATACATCCAGCCGCTGAGATTTCCGTGATCGAACTCGCCGTCGCCGGCGATCGATTGAACGTACACGCTGTTGTATTTCGGCGTGTATTCATATTTGTAGGCAATCTGCTTGCTATCCAGCACGCGTGACAGTATGGTCCATACGGTATCGCCATCCTGAAGCTCAACGCGCTCCGGGGCGATCACATAGCCTTTGCCTATCGTATTTTTATCGATCGACAACGTTACATGTCCAGTTGTATTCCCGCTGCCTCCGCCGCTCGAAGGATCCGAGGATTTCTCGGCATAAGCGACAAACTGGGTAAAATGGTTGGTCTTGACGATCAGATCTTCTCCGCTGTCGTACGCGTACTCGTCTTTGCCCGTTTCCATGCCGGCCGCGTCATCGGCGACCTTTTGAATCGTGTGGGCTTGATCGTTTTCAACGTATGCGGCGCTCTTTCCCTTCAAGCCTGTGAAGGTCAGCGTGATAAACCTGTCGAACGTCACCCGAACCGTTCCGCCCATCGCGAACGCCTTCGCAATAGAATCCAGTTTCATGCCGCTTGCCGCGATGCCGCCGATTTTCTCGTTTAGCGTCGGGTCGGCTGCCTCGATCGCCGTAAGCAGCTCAACCTTAGACGGATCGCCGCTCTTGATCTGTGTGCCTTGCGGAATAAAAGCGGACACGTTGCCCTTCGTGACGGATAACGCTGGAAGATTGCTGTCCGTCGCCGTATTCAGGCTAACCTTCGATCCGGAATCCGCCGGAATCGTAACCGTTACTTGCTTGTTCTGGTCGTAAGGATAGAGCGTAAGGCTGTAATCGTTCGTGTCCAGCGGGATATCGACGACCGGCGTCAAACCGTCCGGCAGCGGCAAATCGATTACTTTGGGCGCTGCCGGATCGACGGCATCCGTCATATCGTACAGCCGGTTCTCGCTCTTCGTATATCGATCGTATGCGATGAGCGCATAAGTGCCCTGGTCGGTCGCCATGCTGTCTACTTTGCCAGTCAGTACGTGCTTGAAGCCGCCATCGGGAGCGCCAAATGACAATAACGCCTCCAGAACGGACATGCCTTGCTTGACGAATCGCGCATCCGTCGCCGAATCGATGCCCAGAGCGGATAGCGCCGTAACGACCTGCGCGATGCTCTCGCTGCTGGTGCTTCCGAAGTTCGTAAAGCTGCCCAGGTTGTTCTGTTTAGCAGACAGCCAGACGATCGCCCGATCGACCGCCGCCCGTACCGAATCGTCGGACGCGTAATACGGTGCGAGCGACTGCATCGCCATCGCGGTCAGATCGACGTCGGCCGTAACCGTGCTGAAGCCCCAGCCGCCGGCCTGTTCGGTGCCTTTTTTCACTTCATTGTTCAGCATATATTGAATGAGGTTTTCTCTGGTCGCTTGTTTTTTGCCTTGCGCGGCGGTCGGGAACGCATAGCCGCGCGTATCCATTGCGATCAGCGCCCAGATCGGACCGTTGATGCCTTGCTTAAGGAGATAATCGTAATCGGACAAAGCCTGCGTCGCGTCAAAGCCCCCGACGTCATGCGGGTCCTTGGCGATTGAAGCCAATCCTAGAATAAGACGCGAGTGTTCTGTGCTTTTGCTCTTATCGAGTACGCCGTCGTTCTGAGCGGCTAACGAACTAATTTTCGCCGTGACATTGTCGTAATACTTCGCATAATAGCTTGCAGGTATATCGTAATGCCCGCGCGCGAGCGACAGTACCGACCATTCGCCTCCGAGCGTTCCGAAGGTCGGTTCTTTTACCGTATTCGCAATCCAGGCGAGGTTTTTGCCGAGCTGATCTCCGACGATGCCCGATAGATCATAGTAAACCGTAAACGTCCGAAGCGCCGAGTTACCTGCGTTATCCTTAGCCGTAACGACGATCGTATTGGCGCCTACGATCAGGTTGGCCGTATATTGACTACCCTTGGTCGTAAGTGCGGTGCCGTTCAAGGTCACTGTCGGGACGATGCCGGGCGTACCCGCGTCAGTTGCGGTTACTTGAAAGCTCAGTTGTTTCGTATGTAGATAAGCCTGGTCTTCGATGCCGGCGATCGTGAGCTCCGGCTTGACGACGTCCCATCCGAGTCCGTCCGCCAGTTCCGTTAACGCCCGGTCGACGCTTTCTTGCGTGCTCTCGATATTTTCAAGCACTGCGTACGCATGCGAATACGAGACGGCTATCGTCGGATCGGAAAGCAGCGTATCTCTGGCTGGATCTCCATTGACCTTGCCGATCAGTGCCGTCAATTCATCCTTATCGGCTGAATCTATATAGCCACTGCCGCCTGAATGGTCCAGATCCGCACCGTAGCCCCACACCGTGAACTGCGTGCGGACGACGTCGCCGTCATGCGGGAGGTAAGCCGACAATCCGACCGGCGGGAATTCCCCGTTGACTTCGTACATCCAGCCTGACATCGGCGTATAGTCAAATTCGCCGAGCCATTCGGAATCCTGCCGCCCGCCGAGCGTCTCATTGCCTAACGCGATTTGTTCGAGTATGTAGTCCGGCACATGCGCTTCTTGCACCGAGTCTCGTACATCGGATAAATAGAAAGCGCCGTCGACAGTCCCTGTATGCTTGATATTTTCTTCGCCCAAAACCCGGGCGATGACGGCCGCGCCGTTCTCTCCGGCGTAAAAGGGCACACGGGTAGGCTCCAGCTTGTAGCCTTGACCCAGCGTGAACTTCTCGACACTCAACGTGATATAACCTTCGAGCGCTCCCGCCGCCTCAGCGGCGCCAGTCGTTCCTGCGCCTGCCGCAAACATCGAAAACGCGACGCTTAGCGTGAGCAGCCAGGCCGTTATTTTTCTCATCATGGTGAATGATCCCTGCTTCCCATTCATTATGCTTGCTGATTCGCGATGTGAACGCAATAAAAGAACCTCTTAACGGAATCGTCAAGAGGTTCTAGACCGAGAACGCCAAATAACCAGGCAGCCTCAACTAAAACACCCCCTATCGCTCGTAGAGTTGTCGGTGTGTCATTCAGGCAGGTCTTCTGGCTCGAGAATCATCGTCTCATGCCGCCTTCCCGGAACATCCAGTGGCGTATGGCATAAAGCTCATCTCTTACAGCGGCGGGACCGCGCGGGAATTGCACCCGCTTCCCTTTTAACCCGTCCATAACGCTAGAAAGCAAATCATGACGGGCACCTGAAATGAAAGTATTCAATTAGACTTGATCATCATAGCGGAATATCATGCCTTTGTCATGGATGGTTTATGGCAATTTAATGAATACCGCAAAAGAGCCCGAAGACCAAAAGTCTCCGGGCTGAAACTATGGGATGCAAAGCCTGTCCGCACTTACAGACGCCAGCCAGGCAGCATCGACTTCGTGTTTTGCAGCATGCGGTCGAACAATTGCTCCGCACGATCGCGCGGTATCGTCACCAACGGATCGTTCAAAAATGCCTCCAGTGCCAGGCTTTTATCCTGCTTTAGCGCGGCCTGCAGCGTCGTCTCCTGGTTCGTGACATGGCGCAGCACCATCTCATGAACGGCGTCCGGCAGTCTGCCGGCTACGACCGGGCGAACGGAGTCGAAGGCGAACACGGCATTCGTTTCCACGACCGCGCCGGCCGGCAGGTCCGTCGATTGTCCGCGATTCGTCAGGTTTACGTTCGTGATCAACTCACCCATGCCGAGCAGCGATTTGATCATGTCGATGCCCTCTTCCCCCGTCGGCTTCAGCGTAAAGCTTTCTTCTCCGGCAGCCAACCGGTCGCCGTCGGCATGCAGCTTCTGCTGATTGAGGATGCGCCAGTCGACCTTCGTCAAGCTGAACTTCCAATCCCGAACCGCCTCCGGATCCCGGAGATACTGATCTCCCGGCATAAACTCGGCCAAGTGCCGGTCGCCGGCGGCAGCAATAACGCCGTACCGGCGGAACAGGTCGAACTTCACCCGCTGCGCCGACGCAAAGTGATCGTTCAGCCAGTGACCCTTGCGGCTGCCCTCGAACCCTTCCTCGTAAAATTCGTCTACAAACTCCTTATACAGGGGAAACAGATCGATTCCCTCATAAGACGCCTGGTCCAGCCAGGTAAAGTGGTTGATCCCGAGCACGTTTACCTTGATCTCCCTGCGGTCCACCTTGGCAATCCCGAGCTTGCGCTCGACCATTTGGGCCAGCAGATGCTGCGTTCCGAACACTTCGTGGCAGCAGCCGATCGCTTTGATCCCCGGGAACACTTCATACAGCGTCCGCGTGCACAGCGTCATCGGATTGGTGTAGTTGATTACCCACGCTTCCGGCGCATGCGCCTTGATCGCACCGGCAATCTCGACATACTGCGGTATCGTCCGCAGCGCGCGCAGAAGGCCGCCCGGACCTACCGTGTCGCCGACGGACTGGTAGATGCCGTATTCTTCAGGCAGATGAACATCGGATGCCATCAACTCGAAGGAGCCGGGAAGGATGGAGATGATGACGAAGTCCGCGCCTTTGAGCGCTTCCGGCAGTGTTCGGGCAGCTTCGTACCGCCACTTGCCGGGCGCATCGTCCCGTTCTGCCAGCCTGTTGCCGATGACCGCATTTTGCGCTGCTGCATCGTATTGCAGGTCGTACAGCCTGACGACGCCCGACAGATTCGGCTCCATCGCGAGGTCGCTCATCAACCCCCAGGCCCATCCGCGCGAACCGCCGCCGATATAGGCGATTTGTACGTCTCTATGCTTCTCTCCGCTTGCTTGTTGCATAGCCGCCACGCTCCTTATCCTTTCAAACCTGTGGTAGAAATTCCTTCTACAAAGTATTTCTGCGCAAAGAAGAACAGCAAAATACAAGGCAGAACGCCAGTCACCGACATCGCCAGCACCTGATTCCACGATACGACGGATGACGCGTCAAGCGACATGCGCAGGCCGAGGGACACGGTGAAGTTTTTTACGCTGCTGATATAAATGATCGAGTTAAAAAAGTCGTTCCAGGTCCAGATGAACTGGAAGATGCCGACCGAAAAAATCGCTGGCTTGCTCAGCGGCAGAAGGACGCGAATAAGCACCATAAAGGAATTGCAGCCGTCGATGATCGCCGCTTCGTCCAGATCTCGCGGCAGCCCGCGGAAAAACTGAATAAGCATGTAGATAAAGAACGCGGACGTCGCGAACCCGGCAGGTACGATAAAAGGCAAATAGGAATCCAGCCATCCGAGATTGCGGAACAAAATATACCGCGGGATAATAATCGTCGATTCCGGCAGCATGAGCGTCGCCATCATGAGCGAGAACAGCAGCGTCTGCAGCGGGAAACGAAAGCGTGCGAAGCCATAGGCGACCAATACGCTTGAGGCGATCGTCAGGACGACGGTCGGTACGACAAGTTTAAGCGTGTTTAAGAAGAAATCGGAGAAGCCGTATTGACCGTTCCCCTTCCAGCCCAGCTGGTAGGAATTCCAGACATAAGTATGCGCAAAGAGCTTGCTGGAGCCGAATATATCCTCGTTCGTTTTAAAGGAAGAAACGAACAGCCAGATCAGGGGGTAAATCATGATGAACCCGAGGACGATGAGCAGTACGTAAAAACCCGCTCGTCCCAGCGCGCCGCGTCTTGCCAACGTCATTTGGCCTTCCCCCCGTCCTCGTAGTACACCCATCGGTTCGATGTCCGGAAGATAACGGCGGTAACGATCATAATGATGATGAACAAGATCCAGGAAAGCGCCGAGGCGTAACCCATTTTAAAGAACGAGAACGCTTCTTGATAGAGTTTGAGCGCGTAGAGAAAGGTTGATTTCATCGGTCCGCCGCTCGTAATGACAAACGCACCGGTAAACTCCTGGAAGGCATTGACCATCTGCATGACCAGGTTGAACAGCACGATCGGCGTTAGCATCGGTACCGTAATCCGGAAAAACATGCGCGTACGCGAGGCGCCGTCGATCGACCCGGCTTCGTACAGCTCGCTCGGGATTTGCTGCAGACCGGCAAGGAACAGCACCATAGATGAACCGAACTGCCAGACGGACAGCAGGCCGAGCGTATAGAGCGCGATGTCGGGATTGCCGAGCCAGTCGACCGGACCGAGGCCGATGGCGCCGATCGCGTTGTTCACGACCCCGTCCTTCATGAACAGAAAGCGCCAGAGCACCGAGATGGCCACGCTGCCGCCGAGAATGGAAGGCAGATAATAAACCGTGCGAAAAAAGTTGATCGCCTTCAGCTTCGCGCTCAAGATCAGGGCAATGAACAGCGCGAACGCCAGCTTGACCGGCACAGCAAGCAAGACATATATCGAGGTGACTTTTAATGACTGGCGAAAGTCCGAATCTTCCGTCAATATTTTGCGGTAGTTGTCCAGACCGACCCAATGCGGCGGATTGATCATATTGTAATCCGTCAGCGAATAATAGAATGACGCGATAAACGGATACAGTTGAAAAGCAAGCAGTCCAACGATCCAAGGAAGCACGTAGACGAGGCCGATCCATTGATAGTTCTTTTTGCTCCTCCAGGACACCGAGTCGCCATCTCCTTTCTAACCTGTTGACCTGCAATCGAGCGGCGGAAGCAGGCAGAGCCGGGATAAGCCTCCTAGATCCGCCGCCTTGCGTCAACCTCTGCCCTTCAGCTCATCCAGCTTTTTTTGCAGCGTCTGAATTAACGTGTCAGCCGCTTTATCCGGTGTCAGCTTGCCGTATGCGGCCTGCTCGATCACGTCTTGCAGGACGGCCGACACTTCCGAGTTGGTCGCCACGACGCCGTCGACGATTCCGGCGTTTGCAAGGCCGTCCGCGACCGCTTTGGTTACGGCGGGGTCGATCTTGCCGGCTGCGAGCGCCGCTTCCTGCGCGGTCTTGGACGCCGGCGAGGAGCGAACGTCGCCCAGCAGAACCGCCGCATCGGGATCGTTCAAGAACCAATTCAGGAATTTGACGGCTTCATCGGCGTTTTTGCTCTTGGCATTCACTGCGACGAGCTGAGACGGACGTACCAGCTCTGCCGTGTCCTTGCCGTCCTTCGTAACTGGCGGCAAGGCGGTCGTGACGACGGTTCCTTCAGGCAGCACCGACTTTAAAGTGAGCATCGTGCTGCTCATCGCCGGGATCATCGGGATGTCGCCGTTGATCCACTTCGTGTTCTGCTCGGTTTTGCCGAAGAATAAATCGGCTTCGCCTAGCGGCTGGTAGACGCCTGCTTCCGTTGCCCGCTTAATCCAGTCGAAGCCCGCAACCGCGTCTTCCTTGGCGAATCCTAGCGTGTAGTCGTTATTCACCCACTGATTGCCCGTGCGCTGCTTGAGAATGTTGGTAAAATCCTGCATGACCATGCCATGGTCCGCCACGAGCAAATATTTGGTTTTGTCGCTCTCGTGCAATTTCTTGCCTGCCTCGTAGAGCGAGTCCCAATCCCATTTGATGTCGGTCGGCACGCCGAGCTTGTCCGCGGCGGTCTTGTTAATGACAAGACCGTAGGCGTTTACGCCTGTCGGCAGCCCGACCACCTTGCCGTCGTAGGTACCGAAGTTTTTGAGAAAATCCGCATCGAAGCTGTCCAGCGACATGTTCGGCTGATTGTTCAGATCGAGGAAAAAGCCGCTCTTGCTAAGCTCGGTCATCCACGGTACATCGAGTTGGATGATATCGGCCGCGGTGGCGCTGGCCAGCTGCGTCTTCACTTTCTGCTCATACCCGTCGAAGCCTTGATACTCGGCCTCGATCGTGACGTTCGGCGCCACTTTTTTGTAAGCTTCGATGGCTGCCAGCGTCGCTTTATGACGGTCGTCGCCGCCCCACCAGCTGAACCTGAGGGTGACGTCTTTGGCTTCGCCTCCGCTTTGTCCGGCAGCCGCGCCGTTTGCGTCGTCATTGCTTTTCCCGCAGCCTGCCAGCAGGCCAGTTGCTAATATAGCCGTCATCGTAGCAGGAATCCATTTTTTCCGGCTCATTCAAATCTCTCCCCTTCACTTGATTGGAAACGCTTCACTCATTATAAAAACGTTTTCTCGTGTTGATAACGCATCCAATCTTCGATTGTGGGTGTCATCTTTCAAGTGTTTTTATGGTGAGGGTATCCTTATATCGGTTAACGTATCCTCATTATACAAGTTGATGCCAGAACACCGTAAAGGCGTTTACATGTCTGCTTTGGTGCTATAATAGCAAGGAAAAATGACTTCACAGAGGTGTGGGCCGGTGTATAAGCTGCTATTGGTAGACGACGAGGCGGAAGCCCGCGAAGCGCTGTCGCTTTACTTTCCCTGGCATGAGCTTGGCTTTGAAGTCGCTGGACAAGCCGGCAACGGGCGGGAAGCGCTCGACATGATCGCTTTGCAAGGGAACATCGACATCGTTTTAACGGACATCCGCATGCCCGTCATGAACGGCATCGAGCTGGCCGAAGCGATACACGAACGCAAGCTGGATATCGAGGTGCTGTTCCTCAGCAGCTACCGGGAGTTCGAATACGCGCAAAAAGCGCTCAAATATCGCGTAAAAAATTACATCGTGAAGCCGGCCAAATACCAGATGCTGATGGACGTATTCAGCGAACTCAAGGCGGAAATGAGCGTCTCTCGGCGCGCCGAAGAGACCGCCGGCCTGGCTGTCCAGACTCGGATCGGCGAGGAAGGTCTTATTATGAGCAAGATTAAGGCTTTTCTGCAGGAACATTATCGAACGGCTACGCTCGAAGAGGCAGCTAAGCTCGTCCATATGAACGCCAACTATTTGAGCTATCTGTTCAAGCAGAAGATTGGCGTAAACTTCACCGATTATCTGATCCGCGTCAAGATGGAGGTTGCGCTGAGGCTGCTGGCGGACGTTCGTTATAAAACTTACGAAATCAGCGAGATGGTCGGGTACAGCAACGCGAAGAACTTCACGAGAACGTTTAAAAGCTACTACGGCAAAACGCCGAGCGAATATCGAAACGGATTTGAGCAAAGATGAAAAAGCGCTATTTCATCAAACATCTGGCGACCTTCGTCATCCCCCTGCTCATTCCGCTTCTCATTCTCGGCTCTGTGTCCTTCTTCACGTCCCAGCACGAGATGAAGGCCGATATCAACCGCAGCAGCCAGTTTCTGCTGACGCAATCGCAGCGGCAGATCGAAATGATCCTCGACGAACTGGATACGCTTAATCTCGCGCTCTATCAAAATGCCAAAGTATTTAACGAACTGGCCAATGTTCTCCGCAGCCCCAGCTATTCCTACGAAAGCTCGTCTGCCTATCAAATCATTAGCGGCTATATGACAGCGCTCACAAGTTCGAAGCCCTATATTCAATCCGTCTACTTCTACATCGATAACCCCAACGGCCGCTTTCTGTCCTCGGTCGACGGGCTGTCGACGTTCGCGCATGCGACGGATACCGCCTGGTTTGACGAATTCATGGCCTATGACGGACCGCCGCACGAGTGGACGACGAGGAGATTGACGAAGCAGCTGGGCATGGCGGACACCGTGACCATTTCCAACGTGATCTCGGCCCGTCATATCGGTATTTTCCTGAATATCCGGCCGCAGTATATCGAGAGCATTTTGCGCAGTATCACCACTTACGACGGACAGAAGCTGCTCGTGCTGGACGAGAACGATGAGATCGTCTTTTCCAATGTCCCGTCCGCTTCGCTCAGCAAGTCGGAGCTCCGGCGAGTAGCTCGGGAAACGTCGCCGTTTTTTGATATGGAGACGGCCGGCGGGAAGGAGAACGTCACGCAAGTGGAATCTGCCCGCTATAAATGGAAATATGTATCCATCATTCCCCACTCATCCTTGTACCGCACGCCGTCTCGCATTTTATCGTTTACGATCGTTTCGGCCAGCCTTTCTTTTGTGCTCGGCTTGCTCTTGACTTATTATCTGACGCGCCGCAACTATCGGCAGCTGCTTGCGATCACGACGCTCATCCGATCGGCCGAGAACAACCGGGCACCCTTGAAGTCGCCGGTCGACGTGCGTGACGAATATGCGTTTATTACGCAAAATATCGTAAAGCATTTTATCGAGCATCGCTTTGTCGAAACGCAGCTGTCGGAAAAGAAGTATCGCCTGCAGGCGATGGAACTGCAAGCGCTGCAGGCGCAGATCAATCCCCATTTCCTCTACAACACGCTGCATTCGATTTATTGGGAGTCGGTCGGACTGACCGGCAAGCCGAACAAGGCAAGCGAGATGATCGAGCAGCTGTCCGACATTTTGTCTTACTCTTTCAGCAATCCGAACGAGCGGGTGACGTGGGAAGCGGAGATCGCCAATACGATCAATTATGTGAGCATCCAGAAGCAAAGGTACAAAAATCTGTTCGATGTCATTTTTGAATACGAAGAAGACATTCGCGGATTGACCACGATGAAGCTGCTGCTTCAGCCGTTGATCGAGAACAGTATTTACCATGGACTTCGAGAAAAGCCCGGCGGGGGATTGATCAAAGTGAAAATATGGCGTCGTGCAGATGCGCTTCGAATTACGGTTATCGACAACGGCATTGGCATGGCGCATGCACGCTTGTCTGAGATCCGACGGCGCCTGCGCCAACCGGACGATGCGGCAGCCCATATCGGCTTGCGCAACACGCACAAACGGCTGGCGCTGATGTACAATGAGATGAATCTGTTTCGCATCCTCAGCAAGCCCGGCTTGGGAACGGTGGTGTCCATCGTCATTCCGGCGGCTCCGCCGGTTCGCAGATGAACTTTGCCTGAAACTAACGCTATCGAGTAATGTAAAAAAGAGCCCGTTCGGGCTCTTTTCTTGCGTTACTCGCCCAATGCTTTGGCCAACACGTCCCCGTGAAACAGAGCGATGAAAAGCAGACCATCATGAAGATATATACCGCTGGCGTCGTCAGACAACGCCAGTAATTCTCTGCTTTCCCCGGTGCCGGAATCAAGCTCGAGGAGCGTTTTGTCCGCGGCTACATAAAGTTTGCCGTTACTGGCCGCTAAGTTCGATAGATGCCAGTCCGTCAGGTATTGGTCAAAGGATACCGTCCATTTTAGTTCGCCTGTTTTGGCGTCAAGGGCATGGACGGCGTTTGAAGTCGTTGTATAGACGGTGTCTCCATCTAACAGCGGATAAGAAGTTACTTTATCCGTGCGGGTTTCCCATAGAAGACTTCCGCTTTTCCGGTCGATACCGTAGACGTTGCCGTCCCAACTGCCGATGATGACAAGGTTAGCGTAAAATACAGGCTTCGTATTTAAGAGCTCCGCGATTTGATTGTCCGGATTATTCCAATCATTGCTCGCTAAAAGCGTAGGTGTCTGCCACTTCATCTTTCCGCTCGAAGCGTCGGCCGCAATCAATATGCCGTTGTTTCCGTAAACATAGATTACGCCGTCCTTTTCTGTAATCTCTGATCGTATGCCCAGATCATCTTGCTTGGCGGACCAAATTTCGTCTCCCGTTTTCGGATCGAGAGCGAGGATGCTCCCATCATCGATGCCTGCAATCAGCTTATCGTCGTAGCGAAGCGGCGCTGCCGTCGTCCACTGGCCGATCTGCTTCTGCCACAGCTTACCGCCGTCGACTTTATTGTAGGCTCGGATGCTGTAACTTCCGCTAACAAACAGGGCATTATCGTCAGCGCTTATGCCGTTCGCGTTGTCGGCCATTTCAATGCCCTCAACAGTCGTAGAGATCGGATCGGTAGACCACAATTTTTTCTTTGCAGCGATATCGACAGCTGTTACGCTGCCGTCTATGTCTCCCATGTAGAGGACGTTGCCTTCCGCGTACGGCTGAAAGTCCCCGCTGATGAGCTCGCCTAAATGGTACCCGAATGCGTAGCCCGGCGCCTCGAAAAAACCGGCCTCCTTTTGTTCTCCTTTCGTTTCTGTCGAGTCAGGCTGTTTCTCCGAACACCCCGCTGCTAGAAGCGACAATGCCACCAAGGAGAGTAAGACCCCTTTTTTCAACGATTTCTCCGCCCTTCTTTAGCCTTATAAGCACGAAGTAATATCATATCTTAGCGTCCTCCTCTGGTAAAGCGTTTGGTTGCAACGTTACCGTGCTTGATAAGTAAAAGTTCATGAGATCAACCATTGACAGAATAATGCATCGCATAATTGAGAAAAAGCCGCGAGTTTTCGCGACTCTTAATGGGATATTTCTGCAATATGGGTCCATTACGGACGCATGTTCATCCCTGCCAACGCGCGCGCAGCGGCGTTCTTGGCATTGCTCACGCCGTTTCTCGCCAATTCGCGCAAGGGTTCCTCTGCAGCCGTAAAATGCTCTTCGCCTAAACGTTCGCAGGCCCTTTCCTGTACGTACATATCTTCATCCTCCAGCAATACAAGCAGTTGCGCCAGATCAGCCTTGGGTGTCAGACCTACGATTGCAAAGGCCGTCTGGCAGCGGATGTCCTCGTCATCCTCTTGCTTCCATAATGGCCACAGCTGCTCCACCGTTTCTCTGTCCCCTTCAAGTTGCTCTCCCGGACTGTCTTCCGGAGTCGGATAATCGAAGGTCCAGTCGCGCCACTCCCCTTCCGGATCGGCATCCATCCGTTCCAGCAGCGAGATAACGTTGCGCCAGCGAGGCGTTAAGTCCGTCTCCTCATGGGACATCACGCAAATTTTCCCGTCAAGCGGACCGCTCCGATAGATCGCTATGTAATCGCCTCCGCTATTTTCCCAAAGCGGCAAAAGGTCTCGATAGACCGGGATGGACGCAATCGCCTCCAGCAGTTGACCTTGCTCCTGTACCGACATCCACCGCATCTCGTATTCCGTTCCAAGCTGTTTTTCTGCATGCCGCTCCAGTGCGTCCAGCTCCGGCTCAGGCAACTGGATGCCGATCGACGACAGCCATTCTTTCATTTCCATGATTGCTCCCCCTTGTCCTTTAAATATATTAAACCAAAATAATCAAGCAAATTGCATTTATCCGCCCAATGCGCTACTATTTTTATATCGACAAATTTGCAGGTCTAAATAAGGAGGGAGCCACGCCCATGTGCCCGCGTACCAAGGAACAAAATGAGCGCATTCGCATGCAGCGCAGAGAACAGATCCTGGATGTCGCAGCGCGCGCCTACTTCCGCACGGGCGGCAGCTTTGACGTTCGCGACGTCGCGCGCGAGGCTGAGCTCGGATACGGCACGGTATACCATTATTATCCGAACCGTCATATGTTGATTGAGGATTTGCTGGACAGCGGCTTCGAGCGCTGCGAGCAGTCGCTGGCGGAATGGCTGGACGTTCGTGTCGACAGTTCCGACGGAAGTCAGTTGTTGGCGTATTGCGAGGCGCTGCTCCGGCTGTGGCAGGCGGACGCCCGCGCCTATCTCGTCTATAAAATGGCGTCGGAGCACTTTGCAGGCTTAGCCGAGAAGGACCGGAATCCCGCCAAGAGACGATTCAGGGAGCAACTGTACAATCCGTTGCAAGCGATCGCCCGGCGTGATGACGACAGCATTGACCACATGCTTGCCGTACTGGTCGGCTGCAGCGGATTGCACTACTATGCGGGAAATTCAGAGCTGGATGTCGATCGTATCGCCCGGCTCGCCATGCAAGCTATTACAAAGGAGTCCTGATCAGACCATGATTATCTTAAAGAGCAAGCATGAAATCGAAGCGATCCGCAAAGCCTGCCAAGTGGTGGCCGAATGCCATCGTGCGATCGCCCCGCTTATTCAACCGGGCATTACGACAAACGAGATTGAGCGTTTATTCGAGGAAATCATCTTGAAACACGGCGCCAAGCCATATACGAAGGGGTACAAAGGCTATCAATATACGACTTGCGCCTCCGTCAACGACGTGATCGCACATGGATTTCCAAGCGACAAGCCGCTTGAGGAAGGCGATATCGTGACGATCGACACGGTGGCTGAGCTAGATGGCTGGCTTGGCGACTCGGCCTGGACCTATGCAGTCGGCAAGATCTCCAAGGCAGCCGACAAGCTGATGCGCGTCACGAAGGAATGTCTCGACCTCGGCATCGAGCTGGCACAGCCCGGCAATCGGCTCGGCGATATGACGAGCGCGATCCAGCAGCATGCCGAGTCCAATGGCTTTGGCGTCGTGCGCGATCTTCTTGCCCATGGCATCGGCCGCGACCTGCACGAGGATCCGAACTATCCGCATGTCGGCAAGCCCGGCAAAGGGCCTCGCATCAAGGAAGGCATGGTGTTCACCATCGAACCCATGATTACAGAAGGCACCTACCGCATGACAATCGACGAGGACGGCTGGACCGCACGGACGCTGGATCGCAAGCTCGCCGCCCAATACGAGCATACGATTGCCATTACGGCCGAAGGCCCGCAGATTTTGACTGCGCAATAAGGCAACGACTCACAAAATTTCAATATACCCTTCTGTTCCGTTCACGCGAATTCGCTGCCCGTCTTTGATCAGTCTGGTTGCATTTTCCACGCCGACAACGGCGGGCAAGCCATATTCGCGCGCGATTACGGCGCCGTGGGTCATCAGTCCGCCCACCTCGGTCACCAGTCCTTTTACGGATATGAATAACGGTGTCCAGCCAGGGTCCGTAAAGGCGGTAACGAGTATATCCCCGTCCTCCAGATTGGCATTTTCCATGTTGAAGAGGACACGCGCCCTTCCTTCTATTACACCCGTTGAAACAGGCAGGCCTAAAAGGGCGTGAGTCGGCATATTTTCTCGTTTGTACGCGCCTGTTATGATTTCGCCTTCTGACGTGATGACGCGTGGGGGCGTTAATTTTTCAAAAAGTGAATAGTCTTCTTTCCGTTGGTCGATGATCCGTCGATCCAATCGGTTTGCGCGTACGACTTCGCGAAGCTCATCGAACGCGAGGTAGTAGACATCATCTTTGGCATTCAAAACGCCCGCTTGAACGAGTCTGTCCGCTTCTTTTAAAATGGCTTGCTTGTATACGAAAAAGCGACTCACCATGCCGTATTTAGGGTATTCCCTGTAACCGATATAATTTCGGATGAGGTCGATTTTTTGCTTCGTTTCTTCAGCTTTTTGTTCGCCGTCCGGAAGTTGTCTCAATCGATCTAATAGTTCTCTTTCCTTTTCCAGCGCTTCCTGGAGACCTTGCTCGAATTTTCGTTTGCCGGCATTCGGCTGGAAGTTTTTGAGGTGTGCAACGATCATTGGGACAAGGTTGTGCGGGTTTTCGCTCCAACGCGTTCGCGTGATATCGATTTCGCCGGGACAGCGCATGCCGTATTTGTCGAGGTAATCGCGGATGGCTTTCCTGGCTTCCTTACCTCCATTGAACCGGACCACTTCCTCCAGAAAGTCATCCCCTTCCGTATGCCGCAAATAGTCAATGACTTCCGGATAAGGGCGAATCGTATCCGCGACATCCAGCAGCGCCAGGCCCATTTCCGAAGTAATATTGTGCGGTACCGATTGAGAGAGCGTATCTGCCGCGTTTTTCTCGCCCAACCATGCATTCATGCGTTCATTGATCCATGCTGAAGCGTTCATCGCAGTCATAAACACAGCCGTGCTCTGCGGATCGAACAAGATTTTCTTTAATTGCTGGATGTCCTCCAGAATAAATTCGAATAAAGCCGGTCCGGTTTTCGTTTGGATGTTTTGTTTGAGCGCTTCGATCGATGCTTGGCTGCGTTTGATCAAATCGGAAACGACAGCCGGATCGTTGTTTAACGGTGCCGGTTGATTTGAATGGCTTTTGTTGGGAGTCGAAGCTAATGGGGCTTGGGAGGACAATTTAATAAAGTCCCGTTCGATTATCGTTTTGACCGCACCCGTTATCAGGGGATCGGAGTCCAGCATTTTTAACAAGGCTTCCCGGCCGGCAGTTGTATTCAGCCTGGGCGCAATATCGACAAACAATCTCCCGCCGGCTTTGCGCATAGGTGCGGGCGTAATCAGCAGGTAAAAAGACAAACCCAAAGGCTTCATGGGATCTGTCATCATCTGTTGATGGCCGACGGACAGATAGACGTGATTTTCTTCATCGTTCGCTTCGGGGATCGGGAATAAAGTCGTAATCGGACGACTCTGGACGATATAAAAAGTATCGTCAGCCAGACACCATTCGATATCCTGCGGGCATTCAAAGTGAGCTTCGATCTGTCTGCCGATGCGTGCTAACCGTAAAACTTGCTGCTCGGTGAGGGTTGGAGACATCCGCTGTTCAGAAGCGATCGGCTTCTTTTCCGTTCCACCCTCTTTTGTCCCGTAGATCGCCCCATTTTTATTTGCTATCCGCTTCTCGACGATTTCCTCTTCCCTCACTTTATAACAATCCGGCGTTACCAGACCGGAGACCAACGCTTCTCCGAGTCCAAAACCGGCATCGATGGACAGCAATTTTCGGTTGGAAGTCAAAGGATCTGCGGTAAATAAAATACCCGAAGCCTGAGGGGAAATCATCCTTTGAACGATAACGGACAAGTACACTTGCTTATGATCGTATCCATGCTGCATACGGTAAATAACCGCGCGCTCCGTGAACAAGGAAGCCCAGCATTTTCTGATATGCTGTAAAATCGACGCTTGGCCCACGATATTTAAATAAGTATCCTGCTGGCCCGCAAAAGAAGCATGCGGCAAATCCTCGGCGGTCGCGCTGGAACGCACAGCATAAGCATGTCCTTCGCCATATTGGGACAGATAGGTTGCTACCGCTTGCTTAACTTCGGCGGGGATTTCTGCTTCCAGAATAGTCTGGCGGATCGATCTGCCGATTTCGCCGACTTGCTCCTGATCTTTTACTGTAAGCGTCGATAGTCGCTCCAACAATTTGTGGTAGGTTTCATTCTGTGCGAGGGCGGATTGATAACCAAAAGTAGTTACGCAAAATCCTTCAGGAACTCGAATACCTTGAATTTTAGTTAGTTCTGCTAAGTTCATTCCTTTTCCGCCGACAAGCCTAAGTTGCGTGTTATCCATCTCGTGAAAATCGAGCGCCCAATTATTCATGCAACTTCTCTCCTCTACTCCACTTGGATTAAGAAAACATTTGACAAAAGCTGAACGGAAAGTTACAATTGAATTATAAAATGTTCTATTTATGCGAATTTTAGAAAAAATAGTTGCGTTCCCATTTTAACATCATCTCCTTCTAATCGCAATTTAAAGAACCTGGAGCAGTTTTCCAGGTTCTTTTTTGCTGGATCGGCAAATACAAATTGTGCTGCAAATTGTGACGGGTAAGCGCACTTTCGAAAAAACCTGCATATTTACATGTATTTTCTGCCAATCAACGACACGAGATAAAAAACCTGCAAATATACAGTTAATTGCAAAACGCAAGCCGAAAATCAAGCTGATGTAGGAAAATAAATGTATATTTGCATCTTTTTTGTCCAAAAGGGGGCAACCCTGCGTAAAAAGATGTATATTTGCAGGCATTACGGAAAAAACGCGGGCGTCAATAGCCACACCCATCAGAAAGGCTCGCCGACGCCCCTTAACAGGCAATTTGTAGAAATCAAGTCTCGGATAACCTCCAATTCTATCTCAAGCCATGCTTTTATGAGTTAATTACTCGAATGATTTACCGGCCTTACTAAGGGTACCGCTTATTCCTATTGTTTGGATGCCTATAATACATCAGTAAAATTTTTCCATGATGGGTGCTCTGGAAGTGGCTGATCTGTGTTTTTGTTGTAAGCGTCCATTGTTTTAATCCATGATTCCATTGCCTCGAGGTAACTTTCTAATGTAGGAACACCTTTAATAATCCGTTAAAATATTTTTTTAAAAATAAATACTATTTACTCCCCATGGAAGCCGTTTCTATTGCCGTGATTTCAGGATTTCCGTTCTTGACAAGCCCTACATAACTCCTATCCACCGTGCTTCGCCAAATAAAATTGCACGATGGCCACCGTAACAAGAAAAATAACCACGTAGATCGCGATTTTAACCAGCAGCTTGGATTTCCCCCTTGCGCGGCTTTTGGGTGTCGTAAACTTCATGACCATCGCACCAATCCCGTCTTTCCCCACCAAGTATCGCTGCGGAATCAGATGTCCGGCATTGCTGGCGATGAAGAGATAGATTCCCTTTTTATTCACGATTACTTTCTGCACATCCGGCCATAGCACCTTGGAGGTTGAGGATTCGGATGCCATTTGAAATCCTTCCGGCGTAAATTCATAAACCTTCTTTTCCTGCAAAAACTTGTTCTGATAGCTTCGGACGGCACTTCGGTACAGAGTTATGGGAAACAATGCGCTGAAGAGGACAAAGAACAGACTAAAAGCATAAGATCCGAACGGTTTTCCCTGAGAAATTTGAAAAATGGTATAGGCAAGGAACAGGACGCCCATAAAGGAAATGATCCAAATGCCCCCGTTTCGCTTCATGTACGAAAAATTAAAATCTACGACATCGCGACTCGTAAGCTGCATTTCGATTTTTTCGTACTCTTCCATCTAAACGCTCCTCGATTAAAATAGTAGAAGCCCAATTGGTACATTTAGGAATGCCCAAAGAGGTAATTTTTCGACATTTCTCTAGAAATAACCTTTAAATCCTTCCATTTTTCTCAAGAAAATTTATTACTATGGCTTAACCGACAGGTGTTCCTACGCGGAGATCGACCATCGTCCGCGTCATTCTTTCGCCGAAAATATGCCTGCAAATATACATCTATTTTTGCAAAATTCGGCTAACTCGAACAAGAAAGCTGCAAATATACAGTTATTTTCTTCTATCTGCTCGATTTATGGCTTGCGCTCTTAATTTACCTGCATATTTGCATGCATTCTTTTCCAAGCCGTGAATCGGTAGAAAATGCATGTACAAGTGCAGGTATTTCCATTCGCCGAACATCGCCGAATATCGCGAAACGTTCGCCAAGCGCAAGCACGCCGGACGCGCTCGCCTGTCCACGAATCGTCGCCGCTAACAAAAAAAGCCCGCGATTCACGCGGGTTTCACACAAATGTTGCTCGATGTAACTACGATCTTCTTCGGTTTAACAAAACGATACCGGTCGCGAGAGCCGCTAGTCCGGCGCTCACCGCATACATAAAGCTGTATGAAAATCGGTCAGCCAGCGGTCCCATCGCAACGCCGCCCATCGCAACGCCAAGATCGGCCGCTGCGATGAACCACCCGATCATGATATTGCGAGATGCGCTTGGCAACACAAAGGTCAAATAGGACATCAGCGTCGGATACAACAGCGCTTGCGCGATTCCGATCCACACAGCCGCGGTATAAAACAGAACCGGCCCCCCTGATCGCGAGAACGACAACATCAAGGTCCCCGCTGCGGCGAACAAACAGACTGCGCCGATAAACCGAATGTGCCACCTGCCGTCGGAAGGAATCCGTTTTCTATAAACCAGCCGACAGACAACGATGACCGAAGCCTGGACCATCAAATACAAGCCGGCATGCCCGTATGAAACTTGCTTGGCATACAAGGGAATAAACGTGGCGACTGTCCCGAACACGACCGAAACGGCAAGCATCAGCACGCTGCAGACAAGCAGCGGTCGCTGCCCGGGTATTTGGCTTAATGCGCCGGACAAGCCTTTTTGCTTTAACTGTTCTCCTTCTTGCGGATGAATCCGCTGCATAGGCACGCTGTAGCCAAACCATCCAGTGACCAATGCGATCGCAACGGTAACGACCGTAAAGGCGTGCATGCCTCCCCAATCCCAGATCCCGATGGCCAGAAGCGGACCGGCAACGGTCGGCATATACGTAAACAAGGAATATAGCGACACGCCTTGCGCGCGCTGGTCCTCCGGCAAGGCATCGATGATCCCCGTTTGGAGCGCCATGGAAAAAAAGGCGGTGCATATGCCCTGCATGATGCGGGCGAAAATAAAGCCCTCCAGACCTACAAATGAATACAAAACAAGAGCCAGACCGTTCACAATCAGCAAAATTCGAAGCACGATAACGGGTCCATGCCGCTGTATCAAGTGCCCTGCCCAAGGGCGGAACAGCATACAAGCGAACATATACGCGCCCATAATAACGCCCACATGGCTATTGCTCGCCCCAAGCGACGCGCTTCGCAAAGGGATAATGACGCCAAGAACGGCATTCGCGCTGAAGAACAACAAAGCAAGCGCATAAAGGCGTAAAAATGGCGCGGTCAGCGCTGTGTTTCCCGTCATCTCAACAGCCTTGTCTCCGCGTTCATATTCAGCGTGGTCTCCGGCACGTCCAGGCTCCGAATCAAATCCGGTCGATAATTGGCCTCGTCTGCCGGATGCAGGCTCCATGGCCGCAGCTGCCGTGCCATCTCACGAATCGTATTCATGTCCGAGACGGTCGAAAACCCTTGCTGCCCCATCCACTCGTCATTAAATAACGTCTGTATGTAACGTTCTCCTCCGTCAGATACCATGCACACTACCCGCTCCCCCGGATCAAGCTCCTGAGCGATCTTAAGCGCGACCAATGCGCAAGCCCCGCTCGACGGCCCCATCAGAATGCCTTCATGCCGAGCAAAAGCCCGAGCGGCGAGAAAAGCCTGCTCATCCGTTATTTTATAAGCGCAGTCGATATCCGCTAGATTCAGGTTGACCGGCGTCCAGCTAAGACCGATGCCCGGAATGCGGTACGACTCCGCCCGTCCGCCAAAAACGGTAGAGCCCGCCGCATCCACGCCGATGACTTGCACCTCGGGAGCAAAAGATTTCAAATAGCTGGAGATGCCGCCCAATTGACCGCCGGTACTGACCGCTGTTATGAAAGCCGCTATTTTACCGCAGCATTCATCCATAATCTCTCGGGCCGTGTGATAGAAGTGCGCCTCGCCGTTCAGTAGATTAAAGCACTGATCGGGACGGTAGGCGTGCTCGATCTCCTTCGCCAGCTTGTTCGCGAGCGAGATTCTCGTCTTGTGGTAGCTGCCGGAATCGTCCTGCTCGGTGACAACGATGACTTCGGCCCCGAAGCCCTTTATTAGCGCTAAATTGGCGTTCGTCGTTTTGGGGTCTGCCAGAATAATGACACGGTAGCCTTTAGCCGCACCGATCATCGCAAGCGAGATACCGAAATTCCCGCTGGAAGACTCAATAATCGTCCCCCCAGGCTTGAGCCATCCCCGTCGCTCGGCTTCCTGAACGATATACAGCGCGGGGCGGTCCTTGATACTTCCCCCGGGATTAAACCGTTCGTATTTGAACAGTACTTGCCCTTCATCCGCTCTATTCGTATTAGGAATGGAAATTAGCGGCGTGTTGCCGATCGTATCCAATATACTTGCGATCATATTGCATCCTCCTCGTCGCTGTCATTATTCCAGGCCACTCTCCATATCGGCGGCGCATCGAAGCAGTAATTGCGTATAGGGCTGCTTGCTTTCCTCGAGGCGCGAACGGGCCTGCAGCACCTCGCAGAAGCTTCCCTTGTCCATGACGGCAATGCGATGGCAGAAGGACCGGAGTACGCGGATGTCATGTGAAATCATTAAAATAGCGAAGCCGTACCGTTGTTGAAGTCGCCGGAGGAGTGCCAAAATTTGCGCTTGCACGTTCATATCCAGGGCGGACACCGCTTCGTCGCAAATGAGCGCTTCAGGTTGCACGATGAGCGCCCGTGCGATCGCGATTCGCTGGCACTGGCCCGTGCTTAATTGCGGCGGTCTCCGGCTCTGTATTTCTCCTGACAAGCCTACTTCGTCAAGATAAAGCTTGGCCATGCTTTCTCTTGCTTGCTTGTCCCCGATTCGCTGGTACCGAAGCGGTTCCTGCGCAAGTTCAAGGGCGGTACGCGACGGATTTAGACTTGCTCTGGCATCCTGGAAAACAAGCTGAATGTACTTGCACGTGGCGCGTCTCGATTTTCCCCGTAAGCCGCTAATCTCGTCGCCGCGAAACAAGATGCGCCCCCGGCTTGGCAGCTCCAAGCCGGCAATGCACTTGGCCAAGGTCGATTTTCCGCAGCCGCTTTGCCCTAAAATACCTAAAATCTCCGATCGGTGCAGGATCAGATCGACCGCTTGGAGCACGCGCTTTTTCCGATTGAAAATTTTCTCGAGCCCAACGATTTCTAGCAAAGACGCTTGAGGCTGGGACTGATCGCAAGTCCGTTTGGTTTTAGAAATCTGCGTGCGGGAGTCAAGCAAAGTGCGCGTATAATCGGACTTCGGCTTGTCGAGCACAGACCGGGTATCCCCTTCTTCGGTCACGACGCCTTGATTCAACACTATGACGCGATCGCCAATCGCATTCGCCGCAGCGAGATCGTGGGTGATCAACAATACCGTTAAACCAAGCTCCGCCTGCATGCTTTTTAATAAATCGAGCATCTTCTTCTGGCTGACGGTATCGAGCGCGGAAGTCGGCTCATCCGCAATCAGTACGGCCGGCTTCAGACATAGCGCCAATGCCAGACAGATCCGCTGACACATCCCGCCGCTCAGCTGAAATGGATAGCGCTCCAGGATGTCCAGCGGATCGGAGAAATTTAACGACCTTAATAACCTCGCGCTCACGTCCAGCACCTCGTCTGCCGAGGCCAGGCGATGAAAGAGCAAGCTTTCGCGAAAATGCGCTTTGATCTTGAGCATCGGGTTGAGCGCCTGCTGCGCGTCCTGATGAAGCATCGCGATCTCTCTTCCGCGAATCAGCTCCCATGGCGCCTGCGTAATGGGCAGAGCGTCGACGGTGCGAGTTCCCACCGCTATCGTTCCACCGCCGATCCTCGCAGAAGATGGCAGCATTCCCGTCAAAGCTTTGGCAATCGTCGATTTCCCGGAACCGCTCTCTCCGAGAAGCGCAACGACTTCTCCTTTTCCGAGCGCAAACGAGACGCTGTTTACGACATTGACGATTCGTCCGCTTTGCGGATATCCGACTTGCAGATCGTGAATTCGCAGCACCGGCTTAAACGTTCTATTCAACCTCCGCGCCTCCTACAAGACCGTTTTTTCATAGGGATCCAGACGGTCCCGCAGCCCTTCACCGATTAGGTTAAAGGCCAGCACCGTCAGTACGATAAAAATGGCGGGACCTAGCAGGATGTGCGGCGCTTGCAGGAAATGGTCGCGACCGTCTGCCAGCATACTGCCCCATTCGGGTGTCGGCGGCTGGGCGCCCAGCCCCAAAAAAGAAAGCGCCGCGATGGACAGAATCAAGCTGCCAAGCTCGAACGTCGCCAGGATCAATACCGGGCTGATCGCAGCGGGAAGGAGCTGCCGCCACATCAGAGACCCGTCCGATGCGCCAAGCACCTTGGCCGCCGCGTACGAGACGTTGCTTTTGATATGCAACACAACGCTTCGCGTCACGCGGGCAAAGGATACCCACCACACCGAGACGACTGCGACGAGCAAATGAAATAGGCTCGTGCCGAACAACGCTGCAATGATCATGGCCAGCACCATAAACGGAAAGGCCAGCAGCACGTCGATCAGTCGCATGAACATCGTATCGAGAAGCGAACCGCGATAGATGCCGGCCAGCAGACCGACGATCAGGCCGATGACGAGCGCGGCGCTTAGCGCGGCGATGGAGGCGATCAGCGTATTTTTACCGCCGTACAGCGTGCGGGACAGGACGTCCCGGCCGAAGCGATCTTGACCGAGCGGATGATCAAAGCTGGGCTTCTCTAAACGTTCGGCGACATGTTGCTGCAATGGATCGTACGGAGAGAGCCACGGCGCAGCCGCAATCGCGAGCGCAAGCATTCCGAGCATCACGACGCCGACGGTCAGACCGATCGGATTTTTCATTTTCAGATTAATCACCCGCTTCCTCCGCTCCTTCCCGGTGGATTCGAGGGTCTATGCGTCCATAGACGACATCCACAAGCAGATTGATCCAGATCACGATAGCAACCATGATCAACGCGTAGCCTTGAATAACCGGATAATCCTTCAATAAAATGCTGTCAAGCGCATACTTGCCGATGCCCGGCCAGGAAAAAATGCTTTCGATCACCGCGGCGCCGCTGACGAGCGTCGTTAACGAGAGCGCAAGTACGGTAACAAGGGGCAGGAGCGCATTTCGCAAAGCATGCCTGAGGATGCGCTTGCGATCGAGTCCTCTCGATCGCACAGCTAGCACATACGTCTGACCGAGCTCGGTCAACAGATTCGCTCGGAGGATGCGGATGAATGGCGGCGCCCCCATCAGGCCCAGCGTGACAGCCGGAAGCCATACTCTCGCCAGACTCGCTTCGCTGCTAATTTCGTATGCATGGAGCTTCACGGCAAACAAGGAGAGAAGGACCAGCGCAATGACGAACACCGGCGTGGACGATAATCCGACGCAGGCAAGCCGGATCGCGCTGTCGTGCATCTTCCCCGCCTTGAGCGCCGAGACCGTTCCGAAGAACAGTCCCAGGACAATTTGAATGGCCAATGCGCCTATCGATAGAACTGCCGTCGCAGGCAATCGATGCGCGATCTCCAATCCGACGGGTCTTCCCGTCAGAATGGACGTCCCCAGATCCAATTGCAGCAAACGCGTTAGCCAGGCGGCATACTGCATGAACAGATTCCGATCCAGGCCGAGCTGCGAACGCACTTCGGCGACGCGTTGATCATAGTCGTCCGTATTGCGCATCGCGACTTCGGCGCCATAGCCCAGCATCGATTTGACCGGATCTCCGGGCGCAAGGCGTATGAGCACGAAAAGGATCAGCGTCGCGCAAAACAACGTCACGATCGCGCCAAGCAGCTTTCGCATAAACAGGCTAGCCATACCGCGAGCTATTTCGCGGCCAACGTCAGGTTGGCGTTCACGACATTTTCAAACTGCCGGAAGTGGGCTTCGAAGCCTTGAAGCAAAGGGCTGATCGCTGTAATCTGAGGGCGCGGGTACAGGCTGATGACGGGTGCCTGCTGCGCGACCCGCTCATTGATCTTGCGGGCCAGCTCGTGACGCGCGCCGTCGTCGGACGCTTTCTCAAGCGCCGCCAGCCATTCATTTGTTTGCGCGTCGTCGTAACCGCCGAAGTTCGCACTCCCTGTCGGGGCATACTGGCCCGACAACAAGGCGAACGCTTCGCCGAAGGTGCTCCAGGCTTCGATCGAAGAATCCCAATCGCCGGACTCCCGTGCCGTCTCGATCAGGCTGTAATCTCCGTACTTCACCTCGGTCTTCACGCCGATGTTCGTCCATTGATTTTGAAGGGCTTCGCCGAGCGCCTTGTCGCCGCCCCAGGTCATCAGACGCAGCGTGAGCGGCTTGCCGTCCTTGTATCGAATGCCGCCTGCGCCAAGGGTCCAGCCTGCCTCATCCAACAGCTTGGCCGCTTGGTCCGGATCGAACCGGCTATATACCGCGTTGCGATCTTCCGCAAATGCAGGATTGGAGCTTAGCCAGGTCGTCACCGGGAAGCTCTGGCCCTCGGCCGCGAGCGTGACCAGCTCCTCCCGGTTTACCGCCCAGGACAACGCCTGCCTCACCTTGACGTCGGCAAGCTGAGGCTGCTTCATGTTCAGGTAAACGGTTTGCGTATTGGCCGCCGGCGTAGCCGACAAGGCAGCTTCTGCGTTGTTTTTAAACTGCGACAGGCTCGTTACCGGGATGTTGAGAACGACTTGGCTGCGTCCGCTGAGGCTCGTTAGCACCCGCGTTTGTTCGTCCTTCATTTCCTCAAACACGATGCGTCGGATGGCTGGTTTTGCTCTCCAGTAGCTTTCGTTCAGCTCCAACACCATCTTTTGCTTCGGTACGTAGTCGACGAATCTATACATGCCCGACAGGTCCATCGTGGCGACCGCATCCTGCTTCGCTTCCGCATTATGGATCAGCGTCTGATAGTAAGACAGATTGAGCGGCACGGGCAGATGCTCGCGCGTCGTTTTAACCCGAATCGTCAGATCGTCTGACTTGCTGAACGTTAATTCCTTTAAATAAGGCAGTGCCTGCAAATCGAGCGCCTTCGATCGTTCCAATGAAGCGATCACCGCATCGGCGTCTATTTTTTTGCCGCTCCAGAAGCGCGGCTCCGGCCTAAGATGGATCTCCCATGTCGTGGCGTCGATTTCCTTGGCGCTTTTCGCAAGCTCGGGTTCCACCTCGCCTGCGGCATCCACTTTAAACAGCGCCTCGCCGGCTCCGATCAGACGCAGATAGCTCGAAGTAAGCGGTTTAACCGGATCCAGGCTGGCCGCAATTTCTTGGGCTACCACAATCAGCTCCTGATTGTTTTCTTCTACGGCGGCGTCCTGCGTTCTTGTCTGATCTGGGGTTGAACTGGCTTGACTCGACGCGTTCTCCGCTTGGTTTGCAGCGTTACCACAGCCTGTAATTGTAAATATTACGATTATTAAAAATGCGAAAAGGCTCTTTTTCATGCGATCCCCCACCCTGCTCTACAGCAGTTTAAGTAATATAAATCTTTTGCTATAATGCCTGCGCAATCACTTGCATCCGTCTTCCTTGCAGCGTCTCGCCGAACGCGAGCGGACGTTCCCGTTCGTTCCGATCAATATGAGGAGCGGGCTGATCGAACAGATGCAGCAGCCTGAAGCCGCTCAAGGATAGGTAGAAAGCCAATTCTTGCGGAAACAACAGCCGGTGCCTTAAGCGCTCGATAATCGGCGCCTTTCCCGGTACGGTCCAACGATAGTCCCGCAGCAGCAGTTGGTTGATCTGGTCTATGCTGAACCGGGTGCGAAGCGAGATTGTATTTCCTTCGACGACCGTCTGTTCCGTCAGTTCCTCGCTCAGCCATCGCTGTCCTTCTTGCGTCAGGAAGAACGCGGCATTCCGCATATCCAGGTACAGCAATCCGCCGGTATGGAGATGCTGCCTGAAACATTGCAGGCATGCGCGCACTTCTTCATTCGTGAAGTTGTACAAAAAAGTGCTGCCTACGCAATACAAGGCGTCAAACTGCCGCTGCAGCGAAAAGCCGGTCTGATTGCCGTAAACAAATGTCGATCCCGGATGATGCGCGCCGGCCCAAGCGAGCATTTCTTCCGAGTTATCGAGCCCGACCGCTTCGTAACCGGCTTGATTCAGATAAGCGACCTCGCGGCCCGGTCCGCAGCCAATGTCCAGCACCGTTTTGCCGGCATTGAATTCGTCCAGGATCGTATGTATGAAGCGCGCCATGCGCTGGTCGTTCTCCCCGTTAAACGCCAGGTAGAGCGAAGGATTCGTATGCAGAAAGTTGTCCGCCCCCTGTTTAACTTTCATCCGCCCTCTCCTCTCCCTCGCTTAAGTAGCAATAGAGCGTCGACGGACCTGCGTTAAATTGCGTGAACGGGAACGGCTCGGCTACCAAGGCTGTAACGCCGTTATCAATAAATGGCGCAATAACTGCACTTCCCGTTTGCGCGTAGACGGTGAGCGGGATTTGTCTTTCTCTGGCACGCGCCAGGACACGATCGAACGTCCCGTTGCCGAGCGTCATGGCCGTGCAAATCACATGGTCCGCGCGGTCGAGCACCTTCTCCATATCCTTCTCGACAGCTTCTCCCTGCTGCGTGATGTCCAACTGCAGATCGCAGGGCAGGCAAATGCCGCCGCGCGTTTGGATCGCTTCGATTAACGGATTGACGACCCCGATAAGCGCTACGCTCTGTTTGGGCTGGATGCCGGCCATTTGCGCAATCAGCGCATCGCGTTGCCTGGCTTTCTGGATCGGCGTTCCGGTCTGAATCTCTACCGTCTTGCTGCAATGCTCTGAATGGGGGCGCACGACGCCGAGGTAAGCATCCATAGCCGCCACTTTTACCGGAGTACGCGGGTCTCGCAGCACGACATCGAGGGATAGCCCGGATAGCTGCCCTGCGATCTCGATGTCTAACTGATCTGCCGTGTAGGAGCAAGCGCCAAAGTAAGCCTCCGAACGGAGCAGCAAATAGTAATTGTGATATTTGATGCCGGAGGATGGAAACTGCGTCGTTTGATAAATGGCAGACGCACCTGTGACCGGCAAAGTTTCCGGCGAGGGGCCCCATTCTCCGTTCAAAATGGAATTCCGCAAAGCCGCCGCGCTGCATGGCGGATGGAAAGGCGCTTGCTTCATACGCTGGCTCCATCAATTTTATAGTTTAACCTCAGCCTTTCTAAAGCCGCTTCCGCAAACGCCCTCGCGTTCAGTGCTTCCTTGTCCTCGACAATGACATGACCCAAGTAGCATGCGTTATCGATCGGGGCCTCTATGACTTTGCCTGCGCAATCCTCGATCTTGTAGCGCATGACATGTGCGTCCGCTTCCAGCGCTTCGATTCCCTCGATTTGCGCGATCGTGCCGCCTGCCGGAGGAACGAGAAACATGACCGCCGCGCTGGCTGCTCCTTTTTCCGAAAACGCGATGTTCGGTTCTAATCCCAGGGATAGCTCAACGAAAGACTGCAGCATGTCAACGCCCGTCACGCGTGCGATAAGCTCCACGATATAATTGCCGGCCGTTCTCGGGTTCATTTCGACGATTCGAGGCCCTTTTGCGGTCAGTTTGACTTCGGTATGGGCGATGCCGTGATCAAAGTCAACGGCCTCTAGTGCGCTTCTCACAAATTGCGTTACTGCTTTTTGCTGCTCATCGGACAGCTTGGCCGGGAACATATGGGCGTTTTCGATGAAATAAGGCTTGCCGGTCACAGACTTATCGGTTATGCCTAATATTTTCGTTTCACCGTCGTACGAGATGCTTTCAACGCTTACTTCATCGCCATCCATATAAACTTCAAGTAGGTAGGTGCGCTCCCGCTGCTGCTCTCTGAAGTTGAGCGGAAATGCCTCGAGGGCTTTGAATGCCGCCTGCAGCTCTTCTCGATTTTGAACGAGACTGACAAAGGCGCTGGACGCCAAGTCGACCGGCTTTAGCACAAGCGGATAACCGATAGCTGCCGCCGCTTCTTCCGCTTCCTCCCAATCGTTGGCGAGACGATAAGCCGGATTATCCAGTCCGGCGCGGTCCAGTGCCTGGCGCATGAGATGTTTCTGCCGAACCGTTTTTACATGAGACGGAAATGGGCAAGGGAGTTGAAAAAAGGCGGCCACCTCTTTCACCGTTTCAATGTAGTAGTCGCATACCGTAATGACGCCGTCAAAACGATATGGCTGCAAAAAGGCAAGCAAACTCGGAACGTCGTTCGTCTCGGCAACAAGCAATTGGTCAGCGTATCGGATGACCGGATGTTTCTCCGTACTGAGCGCAGGCTGATAATGCTCGGGTTTACGCGTCACGAAGGTATACGTATGCCCCAGCGATTTTAGAAGCGGCGGCAACAGGTTGCCGCTTGCGCCTACCCAGCTCTCGATCATAAGCAAATGTGCCATTGAATCCTCCTACACTTTTATTTAATAGTAATAATTACAATTAACAAGCAGAGTATATATTAAACTTGACTGGACTGTCAATTGTTGTATGTAAGTTTTCGGGCGCCGAATCCATAATAAATACGATTGGAACCTCGCAAATACATTGGGCATACGTTGATTTATGTCATTTCGAGAGGATGTTCGGACATGTTTGCGTATCGACCGGTTCACCCGCAATACTACTATCCGGATTATAGATATGCGACATCCGGCTATTATTATCCCCCATTCTCCGACTGCGGATGGTTATGGCAGCACAATGCCGGCGAGTCGGAAAAAAGCTTTCGTTCACCTGAACGACAGAAGCTCACCTTCGTGCTGGTGCACGGCTCATGGGCGGACGCCCACTTCTGGGATGGCGTAGCGGCGGTATTGCGCAGTCAAGGTCAAGTTGTCCATACGCCGGAATATGCAGGTCACGGCACCGATCCGAACAAGAATGTTACGCATGCCATGATTACGAAATCTGTCGTCGACTATATAAAGAGTCAAAATCTGCAGGATATCGTCCTTGTCGGACATAGCTTCGGCGGATCCGTCATCCAGAAGGCTGCCGAACAGGTGCCGGATCGAATTAAACGGCTCGTCTTTTGGGATGCATTCGTCCTAAAAGACGGCGAGTCGGTGATCGACGAGTTGCCCCCTTCAACGAGACAAGGATTCGAGCAGCTCAGAACGGAGTCGAAAGACGATACGATCATGCTTCCGTTCCAGCTGTTTCGTGAATTGTTCGTCAATACCGCCACCTTCGAGGAAGCCAGACAGTTCTATAAAAGCGTCGAGCCGGAACCGGCTAAGCCGCTTTTCGAAAAATTGGATCTCAAAGCGTTCTATACGCTGTCGACGCCACGAAGCTATTTATACTTCTACCAGGACAACGTATTGCCCCAAGGCGAGGGCTTCGGCTGGAATCCGCACATGTCCACGCGGCTCGGCGTGTTCCGCCTGATCGTGGGCGATGGAGACCACTTTACGGATACGCGCACAAGGCCTGCTATGTTAGCCCAAAAGATTTACGAGGCGGGGCGAGACTGAGGACAATTGCCGGAAAACTTCCCTTCCGTTCGATGAAAAACGGCAGCCTCACCTCTTGGGCGGCTGCCGTCGTAGCTTTTCGAACGAACGTTTTTCCGTTGCCTCGGCGCTCGCGTCGGGGTATCGGATGCTTCGATCCCGCTTGCGCTACAGCTTCCGGACCGCTTCGGGAGGGATCATGCCTTCGATCAGCACTTCCTTGGTGCGGATGACGTCAAGCAGCGCCTGCCACTCCTTGGCCGACAGCTGGTTGTGATCGACCGCGAGCTGATTGGAGGACGGCTTGGCTTCTTTCTTCTCTTTTTTCTTCTTGCCTCCGGCCTTGCGTTCTTCCTTCTCGCCCGATCCGTCGGATGAGTCTTTGGACTGCTCGCGGACGGCCAGACCGATCGTTTCTCCCTTGTCGCCCCCGGTCATCCCGTCCAGCAGAAAGTAGCGCATGCCCAGCGATGTGTATAGTGCCGACAGATTGTCCGGATCGATGTAAGACAGATCGACGACGACAGTAGCCGCCGCCTCGAACGTCTTTCCCTTCGGATTGAGCGCGTCCTCGTCCTTGGCCGTAACCGACAAATAGTCGGAGGGCTTGTGTCCTTGAACATGATGCATCTCATCGCTCTCCGCTCGGATCTTGTTGCTGCCGATGCCGCTTGCGACCTGGCTTCTGTCCGCGTCCGGCACCGGGCTGATCCGCGACGGATACATGCCTTTCTCACCCGAGTGCTTGCCGTTCAACTCGTCAAGGTTCGCCTGCGAGATATTGCGACGCGAGTAGCGGGGAACCAATTGGCCCAGCTTGTCGATGGCGAACTCGCCCTCCTCGCCCCTCAGAACGATCAGCGTCTGATTCGCGTTATTGGGCGACACGGTTTTTTTGATGTCCCGGCGGCTCAACGTACGTTCGCGTGCCTTGCGCTCCAGCTCAAGCCGTTCCCCTTCCTCCTGCGGCCGGTCCAACTCGTCGGTCCAGCTTTCTTCTTCCTCTTTTTCAAAAGGACGATATTCGTAATCCGCGCGCTCCTTCTGCTTGTCGAATGCAAAGGCCGCTTCCCGGAACAGGTCGTTAAGCTTGCGAAGCTCCGCAAGCGTCTCTTTCGACTTCGGGTTCTGGCCGCGCGCCTTCAGATAAGCCGAGATCGCCTTGTCGAACCCGAAGGCGGACAGCCCTTCGAGTGTCTGGTACGTATCGAGCTTGTCCTGCAGATACCGGGCGTCGACCTTTGCGACCAGCTTCTCTTTCTCATGATCCTGCCTGCGCTTCTCCTTGTCTTCCTGCCGCTTAGACGCGGCTTCGCCGCGCCGATCCTTGACGAGCTTGGAGGTATGTCCGCCGGTGCCGGCCGTGTCGCCGTAGACGAGCATCTCGTGAATCGTCTCGTCGATGGCGTCGTCCGACAGATTGTCCGCCGTTCGCTTGCGAAGCTTCAAGATCGTCTGCTGCTTTTTATCCTCGTCGATCGGCTTGCCGTTGTGACGAATCAGCAGCATCGATTCAAACAGGCAGTCACCCGTCTTGCTCGTCTTCAGCCACCTGCGTTGACGGCCGACGTCCATCCCGTCCGTAACGCCGTCCACCACCTCGTAGTGGTTGCCCAGATGCACCAAAGCCAGTTCGCCGACGGGGGCGTGATTGGCTCCGACCTGATTGACGCGGTGGAAACGCCCTTGGACAATGACGTACACCTGCGCCCTGATCCGGAGATGGTCGGCGAGCACTTCGGCTTCCGCTTCTCCCGCCCAGGTGCCCATCTTCTTCATATCCTCACGATAATTGCGGCGTTCGTCGAGACCGACATTCAGGTTCAGATGGTCGGGCGCATGCGGCGCCGCCGATTCGAAATCCGAGCCCGACTCCGAATCGGATCTCGAACCGGGACTCCGGCCTTCGGCTTTAACAAGCTCTCGGGCAAGCGAGATGACGACATCCTTGTATACCTGCACGGACGGATGCGCCGCATTTTGTTCGACGAACTTTCGCGCGGCCGCCACCTCGGCACGAATCTCCTTCATACGATTACGGTCGGATTCTTCAAGCTCCTCGGGCTTCTTCTGTTGCAGTTCGGCAATCCGGCTTCCCAACTCGAACAGTTCCTCCAGATTGCTCTCGCCGTCTAGCTCGTCCTTGTCCCATTCCCGCTGAATACGCCGGAGCAGCTCGGCGTTGCCCTCGAGCGTCATCTCCAATGTCAGCGAGTGACGCTCGAGCGCGCTCAGTTTCTCGGTATCGACCACGTCTCCCGCCGCATCCGTCTCTTGCGCTTCCCGGTAAACGGAGTCCTTGACGATACGCATTCGCTGAATCGGGGGAGCCGATGTCGCCGGGATCGCGCCTTTGGCGCGAAGCATCTGCATGACGGCACGATTGCCGCCATTTTGCTGGAGCTTCAGCAGTGCTTGCGCTTGTGACCCGAAGGATGCAGCTCCCGGCGGCACGGAGGTCTTTGAAGCTTCCCGGCTCCAAGAGGCGTCTGGGGCTTGTGCCGGACGCGACTCCCTTTGGAGGCGTTGCTGCGGCATAGCCGTGCGTTCCAATCAATTCCCTCCTTTTTCCTGTGCCTGGATATTTATTCGGCATTTTATGCTTTTTAGATTAGAAGCTAGGCTCCGGTAACTACCGGACGAGCTGTCGAGGCGGATGCTGTTTCATTGAACTTCTAAGTTCGTTATTCAACGAGCTTTCTTTAAAAAATCGTCGGTACCATCCCCCCGTCCATTCGGATCGGCGAGCCTTTGAACGCGGAGGCATAAGGACTGCAGACGAATGCGGCTAATCGACCGATCTCCATCGGTCGTATAAATCGCTCCATTTCCGATTGCGGCAAATTCTTCGTCATGAAATCCTTCTCTTTTGCCTCGAAAGTCATCTTTTCATCCGGATAAAAGCCTTCGATAATCGCCTGCACGTTCTCGGAAAGCGTCGGTCCCGGCAGGATTGTGTTTACCGTGACTTTCAATCCCTTGGTCAGCTTGGACAAGCTTTTGGATAACGACAGGAGCATCGACTTGGTCACCGCATAATGAGGCATCTGCCCCGAAGGCATTACGGCTTCCTCGCTCGCGATAAATAGAATGCGCCCAAAGTTTTGTTGGATCATGGCGGGCAAATAAAATTGGGTCAGACTGTTGGCGGCAAGCACGTTCGTGCGGATGTACTTCTCCCACATGGCATCGTCCAGGGCCTCGTAGGACATGAGCTCGTATATGCCCATACTGTTGACCAAAATATCGACATGGGGAATTGCGCGAGCAAAGCGTCCCTTTGCTGTGCGTCCACGAGATCCGCCGTCGCCTTCCGAGGTTTGGTATCCGGGAATTTGGTCTGAATCTCATTTACCGTAAGCGCCACTTCGACATCGTTTCGGCCGTTTATGAGAACGTGAACGCCTTCTCTTGCAAGTTCAACGGCAATCGCTTTGCCGATCCCCCTGCTCGAGCCCGTTACTAATGCGGTTTTATTTTTTAAATGCAGTTCCATCTGTCCCTACTCCTTATTATGAAGATAGGGATCATAGTAGCGCGTTTGCGCTTGGTGGTAACTAGCGCGCTGCGTCAAAGTTCTTGCGCCGCGCGCCAATTTGCCGGCGTTGCGCCTTCCCAGGAACGGAACGCGCGATGAAAAGAATTGGGATCCTCAAATCCGACGAGGAAAGCGACCTCTTTGATCTCTAGAGAGGGGTCTGCCAAAAAAGCGAGTGCCTGCTCATGTCTGGTTTCTGCCAGCAACTGCTTGAAGCCCGCTCCCTCTTCCGTCAAGCGACGCTGCAAGGTGCGATCGCTCAGACCCAACGCTTGGGCTACGGTTTTGATGTCGATCCTTCCCTGCGACAGACAGCGCGCAAGGATCCGTTTCACTTTGCCGCTTACTTTTTGATTGCTCTGCAGCTCAGTCAACGATCGATCCAGGGCGGGGGTCAGAATATCGAGAAGCTCTTCATTATAGGAGACAAAAGGGAGATCCAGATCGCTGCGGCGCAGCATAAGCCGATTGACGTCTGCGCCAACCTGAACCGGGCAACCGAAGAAAGCTTCCAGCGCATCGGTATCGCCCATTTCGCCGACAAACGAAACCGATTGAGCCGTCAGCGGCAGGTTCGTTCCTCGGCGGCCCAGCTCTAGAAGATAGGCAAGCGTAGCACCGACCATAATCGAGGGGCCAGGCTGCGTCGCATGCGCCCATTCCAGATCGATAATGCCACGATCGTCTGTTTCTCGCATGCGCAAGTGCTCGGGCGGACACATCTGCTTGTACCGCGTCATTCGCGTTAATGCATCCCGGTAATCCCGGGCATGGAAGGTCGATAAAGCGGCAGGCGGATATTGCGCCGTCTCGAAGGTGGTGGCCAACCTGACGATTCCGGCGGCGGCATCGCCGACGAGCTCGGCGTAAGCCTGCCAGATCGCGTAGTATTGAGCGGTTGTGACGGCCGGTTCATTTATAATAGATAGCGGCAAACAGCATTTGCGCACGATGTCTTGTGGGGCGATCCCAATGTGGCGCATGCTGGCCCAGAAGCCTGGTGCGAGTTTCACTCGGTCAGTGGCGGCAGCGTTCAATGTTGTATACCTCCCGGTGCCATTTACAATGGCAAAAGGCCCACGGCGTCCGTGGACCATAGTTTCTATTAATTATAGCTTAAGCATGGAGAAGTTGCCTATCAAGTTCATTGTTGCATGGGATCCAAATAAGTCCATCGCGCAAATAAGTTTTGCGGTTTATCCACTCCGTTTATCTTCTCAAAGTATGGGGTAATTCTGGCTGCAAGTTGCTCAAATTCCCGCTGCTCTTTTTTGCTAGGGAAGATCGAAGGTCACCCTGACGGTCATATTAGGTTTGGCGGATATCTGAAACTCGTTTTCGCGGAACCCCGGTCGATGACACATCCGACAGTCGTTCCGTTGATCAGGCCAACAGCCATTTCGGTGGCTCGGCCGATCGTCGCCCACACCCTTCTTTTGCGTAAAGCCTGCAAATATACATCTTTTTTGCCGATGTCGACCCTTTTGAGAGGTAAAGCTGCGAATATACATCTTTTTTCTTCCATCAGGCCGATTTCCGGCTTGTGCTCTGCATTTGCCTGCACATTTGCAGGTATTTCTTCAAGCCGTGCACGTCGGCGGAAAATACATGTACAAATGCAGGCTTTTTGAGCTCAACCAACATCCGAAATGGTCCGATTCGCCGAAAATGCGCTTACCCGTCCGTCCATCCGCGATTCGTCGCCGCCCGAGTCAGGAAGGAAGGAAAGAAAGCGCGCAAGGACATAGGCCTCAATGAAAGCTTCGGCAACCCGCGAGACTAACGCCCTTGCCTCATCTCGTAAATTTTGACGGCTAGGTGAAGCTGCAGCCGGTCGTTCACCTTTTCCGGATCGAGACCGAGCAGCTCGTAGACGCGCTCGATGCGGTATGCGACCGTGTTGTAGTGCGAAAAAAGCGCTTCCGCCGTCAGCTTGCCGTTCTCGTTGTGCTGCAGATAGCATTGCAGCGTTTTGAGCAGCTGCGTATTATGCTTGCTGTCGTACGCTACGATCGGCTTGACGATGCGGTCGAGAAATTCAATGACCTGCTCGGATTCGGGCAGCAAATAAAGCAGCTGATAGACGCCAAGCTGGTTGTAACGAATGTGGGCGTCGCGAATGCCGCATATCGCGCTGATAAAATGGATTTTGCGCGCTTGCTCGCAGCTGCGTCTAACCTCGTCGGCGGCGTCGACGGGGTCGCCGATACAAAACGAAATCTCAGCTTTGGATTCCAGTCCCAGCAGGTGCGACAGTCGGTAGAGACATTTATCGAGCTGCTGGTTCAACTGCTCTACCGTCTCGTGCGAGACGAGTAGCGCCATATGTCCGTCGAGCTGCGTCCCCCAGATGCCGTCGCGCTCCGTACTGAACCGTCGAAATTGCTTGATCGCTTTGGACAGCAGCTTCGGGTTCGCATGCCTGTCCGGGAGCCTGACATATATCGCGCTGTAGGCGCCTTCGCGAGCAATGCGGCATCCGCAAGCGTCCGCCCTCGCATGTCCTGCCCGGTGACGATACGCCCCGTCAGCCAGTCCTGCAAAAACTGATCGACGTACTTGGACTCAACCTCGCGCCTGGCGTGAAGATTAGCCAATTCCAGGCTGACCAACACGCCGATCCGATCCATCGTCAGCTTATCCGCGTCATCCAGCTCCCGGTTCCACTCGAGCAGCAGCATGCTGCATTCGTTGTCCTTGCCGTCCTCGTTCGAGATATACACCCGTATCCGGCGTTCGCGAACAGTCATGAAGCTGACGCCCAGCTCGATATCGTGGCATAGCCGGGCCCATTCCTGCGAATCTTCGTTTCCCGGGAACAATGCCTTGGCCATGGGCGAAAAGTAAAGCTGGTTGGAGCCATCCATCAGGACGACGGGATTCAGCAGCGTCTCATCCAGCTCGCCGAGAAAATCGTCGATTCCCCCGCCATGCAGCAGCTTCTTCGACAGCTTTTGGTATCTGAACTGAAGCAGCGTCAGATGCCTCGCTTCCTGGACCAGCACCCGCTCCATGACCTCGCGGACAACGTCCGAAAAGGACGTCGGGAGCGGCAGCTCGATGATCGGAATATCGTATTGATTCGCCATCTCCAGCACGGCAACGGGAATTTCTTCTATATATCTTCTCGTCTTGATGCCGAGCGCCGCCACGCCCCGCTCCGCGAGCTGCGGAATCATCTCCGCGATGCGGTCCGGATCGTCGCGAAACGGAAAGCCGCTGGTCACCAGGAACTCGCCGGGGCGTACCCAATCAATCACGTCCGGCACTTCCATGACGTTGACCCTGTTGACTGCCCGATCCATTCCCTTGTGACCCGCGAGTACGATAGCGCCTTGCAGATTCGGAATCAGCAGCAGATCGCGGCAGGTGAAGGCCAACGTGTCGTTAATCATTGGCCAAGCTTATCGGTATAGGTGTCTTCGACGAGGTGCGTATTAAAGTAGGCATTCTTGGGCGCATCGGAATCCACGGGCAGGAAAATGCTGATCTGCTCGCTCGGCGAATCTCCGACGCAGGCGACGGAATGGACGACGCCTGCCGGCACGTGGAAGGTATCTCCGGCTTTGTAAAGCGTCCAAGATCCGTCGCGCAGAAGCTTGACCTGGCCCGCCGTGATATGAATAATTTCCGCAACGTCGTGGTAGTGGGGAAGAACGGCGCCGCCAACCCCGATTTTCTCCCACAGCACCGAACTGATCCGTACGCCGAGTTCGTCCGCTTGCGAAGCGTTCACGATTTCCCTGTGATAAAGGTGCCAATGGTTGGGCATCAAGCCCCATTCCATTTCGGCTCCGACGATTACCTTCGTTTCCTCCGCTTTGATCATGTTATCGCGCTCCTTCACGGTTTCTTGTTTATTTTCAGTCAAACCTTCCTCCAGCTCCCGGCGGCCGTGACATCTTCCGCAGCCGCATCTTGCGACGCGTATCCTTCGCATACGAACCCGGGCACCTCGGTACCGTCCGCCAGCTCGATCTTGCCCATCCCGAGCGGCGCCGGTATGCTTGCGGCAAATCTACCGAACGTTTCCAGCGGCATCTCCCAAATTTCCAGCTCGATGGACGATCCGCCATGCGCTTGCTTGACGAGTCCCGGCTTGGCGGGGGAGGTCGGCAGTTTGTACAGCTCGTATTTGGAAGCTGTTTTCCCCTCTCGCACGAACACGGCGTCATGATCCTTCATTTGCCGCTCGAGCGGGAATCCTCTCATATGAAGTCCGCACACGGCTACGGGCGTTGTGATTGGTTGCTCTTCGGGAAATACGGACAAGCGCTGCTCCGCTGCCCCGGAAGGGTCGGACCATCGATCCGCCAGCTTGGCCAGCATTCCTTCTCCGCCCGACAATGCGAATAGCGTTATCCCGAACGGCACATCCGGCGCGGCTTCTCCCGCCGGAACGGCAATGGCGCACAGATCGAGCAGATTGCAGTGATTCGTCCAGCGCCCCATGTCACTATTCGTCCGGATCGGGTCGCTCCTGACCTCGTCGCGGGACCATGTTCCGCCGGCCGTCGGCAGCAGGAGCACGGCGTGCTCAAGCAGCTTGGCCGCTTCGAGCTTCAACGTCTGGATCCGATGCATGGCCGTAAAAACCGCAGCTGCATCGTGCCGATCGCCCGAACCGGATCGCAGCACTTGCTCCGTCACGGGAAACGTAACGCCGGGATGCGTCTCCACGAACGCGCCCAACGCCGCCCAGCGCTCGGCTACCCATGGTCCGTCATACAGGACGGCGGCGGCTTCCGCAAACAACGCATAATCGATCGTCTGCACCTCGATGCCAAGCTGCGCCGCCTTCTCCTCCGCTCGTCGCCAAGCGGCTTCATACTGCGAAGCATAGGGGCCGAAAAACGGCCAGTCTCCGCTGGGAAGCAAAATGCGCCGCGGCAGCTGGGACGGCAGCCGAGCGATCGTTCGGGACCACGGATCCGAAGCGTCCGTTCCACTTACGACCCGATCGACGCGCATCGCGTCTTCGAGCTCATGCGCAAACACCGTGACGCAGTCCAGACTCCGGCACGCCGGTACGACGCCTCGCGTCGGCCATGCCCCCAGGCTCGGCTTCAAGCCGATCAAGCCGTTCAGCGCGGCGGGCACGCGTCCCGATCCCGCAGTATCGGTGCCGAGTGCGAACGCGGCCTGTCCCCTTGCTACGGCGACGGCCGAGCCGGAGCTGGAGCCGCCGCTGATCAGCTCGGGCTTCAGCGCGTTGTGCGTCTCGCCGTAAGGGCTCCTCGTTCCCACGAGGCCGGTCGCGAATTGGTCCAGATTCGTTTTGCCGAGCGGGATCGCTCCCGCTTTGACCAGCCTTTCAACAACGGAAGCGTGATCGTCCGGCGTATAAGCGTATTCAGGACAGCCCGCCGTCGTAGGGATGTTCGCAAGGTCGATATTATCTTTAATGGCAAACGGGATTCCCCACAGGGGCGCCGATTTGTCCAATGTATCCAGCCTATTTAGATAAGGCTCGAGCGCTTCGATCTCCGGGGGCGTGATCCAGATATTCATGTCCCGGTCTGCGCGAGCGCGGCGGACGATCTCTTCTACGACGTCGTGCGGCGTAAGCCGCGAGGAAGCGTATTGTTCGCGCAGCCAGGCTGCGGTTATTTGAAGGGGGAAATGTGTCGCTGTCATCGTCGGTCAATCCTCCTTGTCATGTGCTGACGTACCCGTATCCGTTTCTGCGCCTGCGCCATTGCTCTTGCAGTCAGTTGGGCGATGCGTTCGCGCGCCGGAAAATGACGGCCACCGGTCCTCCGCCAGCCGGGCCTTGATGCTCGGCGCCGCCGGAGACGTAGATCATCGGGTCGCCGACGATCGATGCCAGCACGGCACCTACGGCCGCTCTTGCATGGCGCGTATGGTTAATATCCGAATCGTTAAGCATGGTGTGTCTGCGGCCGCGGACAAGTCCGGTCGGATCGGCTTCGGCCTTGGCGAGCACCTGTACGACCTCCGCGCCGGGATTGTCGGCAAGCATTGCGAGCAGCGGCTTCGCGTCGATCGCGTCGGCCATGACGCCATGGCTCATGTACAAATCGCCGCTTGCCTGCGCCGAATTGCCGAACACGATCACTTCGCAATAATCGAGCTCGCTTCCCGCCGAAGTGGACGCGACTTCGCTGTACTTGTCCCAGGACTGACAGACATCTTCGTCGCTGATCTCCGCGAGATCAATCTCTCCGAGCGCGACGGCCGCGCCTAACGCGGAAGCCCCGCGGGAATAACCCATCGACTTGTAGGTGTCGTCTACCGCGACGGCGGCTCCGCGGGCACGGGCGTCCGCCATGTCGGCGTCCGTCAGCAGCGGACACTTGATCTGCACGAAATGCACGTCGGCAGCCGCTTCAATGCGCGCCTCCGCCATGGCCCGGCTAACGGCAGCCGATACTTCAACGATCTGCGCGGAGCGCCCCAGCTCTTCCGGGAGGAAGCGCCGGGTATGCGCAACGCCGACCGCAAGCGACTTCGAGCCGACCGAAGCCGTCGCATACTCAGACGTTCCGGAGCGGCTAATGACCGTGAAGTGCGGGGAGAGCACGCCTTCCGTGCCGCCCGACATAATAAAGGAGATGCGGTCCGCCGCTTCTGCTCCGATGAGTCCGGAAAAAAATCCGCGAAGCGATTGAACCGCGTATCCTCTCGTAAAATCGTTGACGCAGCCGTTGCCTTCGGTTTTTCCAAGGACCGCGATCACCTGCGACGGATGAATCGTTCCTTCTTCGATATAGGCCCGCAGCGATACGATGTCGCTTGGAGAAGCTGCAGGAACGCGTACGACCGAGATGATCATGCCTCATCCACCTTCTGCCAGAAAATGACCTTTTTTTCGACGGCTGCGATAATGCCGAACAAGATTAGCCCAGCGACCGCAGCTGCCGCGATGGCTGAAAACATAATCGGCGTATCCAAATGATAAGAAGACAAGAGCACCAAATATCCGAGTCCTTTATTCGAGCCGACGAACTCTCCGACGATAGCTCCCACGATTGCGAGCGAGCTGGAGATTTTCAGCGCGGACAGCACATAGGGAAGGCTGGTCGGCAGGCGCAGCTTCCAGAAGATCTCCGCCTTCGTTCCTTTATAGGCCGAAAACAGCTCCCATGCTTCGTGCTCGACCGCCTTTAAACCTTTAACGCAGTTAACGAGTATGGGAAAGAAACAAATAATCATGGACGCGGACACTTTGGACCAATATCCGGTTCCCAGCCAGATGACGAGCAGCGGGGCAAGCGCTACGACCGGCGTCGTTTTTAGGGCGATCGCCAGCGGAAATATGCCTTTCTCGGCCGGACGGGAATGGACGAACAGGATCGCCGTCAGGAATCCCAGCACGTTGGCGAGCAGAAACCCGAGCACTGCCTCATAAAGGGTCACGCCCATATTGCGAAGCAGCTCGCCGTCGATGACTTGGGCAATGTCAGAGGGGGCCGGAAGCAAATAAAGCGGAATGTCGAAAATGCGGACGACGGCTTCCCAGATCAAAATCAAGCCGACTGCGAAGGCTACGGGATACAGAATGTCCTTGAATTTGGTCGTCATAGCGCCTTCACCTGCTTTCGAATTTCCCTGACCGTGCTTAAAAATTCCGGAAGTTCTTGCATATCCGCCTCGCGCGGGTGGGACAACGGCACGTTCACGATGTCTTGGACCTTGGCCGGTCGCGGCGACATCATGACGATCCGGTCCGACATGAGCACGGATTCCTGAATCGAGTGGGTGACCATGACGACCGTATTCAATCCGGTGTCAGGATTGGCCCACAGGCGGAGAAGCTCGATGTTGAGCTTCTCCCTCGTGAATTCGTCCAGCGCGCCGAACGGTTCGTCCATCAGCAGGACTGACGGATCTGCCGCAAGCGCTCTGGCGATCGCGATCCGCTGCTGCATGCCGCCGCTCAGCTGCTGCGGAAAGTGGTTGCGGAAGTCGGTCAATCCGACGAGCTCCAGCGACCACTCCGCTTTCTCGCGGCGTTCGGCTTTCGATTGTTTGGCGCGCTGGGGTCCGATGCTAAGCGGCAGCTCGATGTTTTGAATCGCGGTTTGCCAAGGCATCAGCACCGGCTTCTGAAAGACAATGCCGATCTCTTCCCGGGGCACGTGATGCGCGATCCCGCCGCCTTGGTCGGGCGAGAGAAGTCCGAGGATAAGCCGGAGCAGCGTGGACTTGCCGCAGCCGCTCGGCCCGAGAATGGACATGAACTCTCCGCGCCGGATATCGAGAGACACCTGATTTAATACGCGTACTTGGCCGAACGTCAGCGAGCAGTCTTTTATGGAAATGGCGTTGGCATTTATGCTGAGGTTGGCGTTGGAGCCAGCGGCGCGTTCTCTGGCAGACTCGGCGATGCTATGAATGGCCGCCATCGGCAATCCCTCCTTTATTGTTGAATGAATTCGTTCGTAAAGGCTGTGGGCAGGTCCTGCTTCTTCTTCAGGAAGCCGATATCGATCAGGCTGTCCTGCAGCGTGCTCCATTCGGACTCTTCCATCAAGCCCAGCGGGCCTTTGTCGGCCTCGAGCAGCGGGATGCTCGCGTTCATCATTTTCGTCTCATGCTCGATGTTAAGCTGATCGCCGTATTGAACGGTCACTTGCGCCGCTTCGTCCGGATGATGGATCGCGTAGTCCCAACCCTTCATCGTGGCCTGGACAAAGCCTTTGACCGTCTCGGGGTCCTTCTGAATCATTTTCTCGGTCGTGAACAGCGTATCCGCGTAGAAATTGATACCGTAATCGCTCGGATAGATCACGTTCACTTCCTGTCCTTGCTCCTGAGCTGCGATGACTTCGTTGATTACGTAGCCCGGCCAGGCTTTGACCTGTCCCGTGAGCAGCGGACTGAGATCGTATTTGACGGGCATCTCGCCGATCGACTTGGCCTTAATGCCCGCTTTGTTGACCATGGCCCGGTAAGTAAGCTCCTCGTTGCCGCCCAGCTTGACGCCGACTTTTTGGCCCTCGAGATCTTTCATCGACGTCATGCCGGAGCTTTTAAGCGTGAACAGCACGAACGGCGACGAGCGGTAAATGACGGACAAGGCGACGACCGGCGCTCCTTTCTCGCGGGACATCAGAATCTGGTCGGCTCCCGTTACCCCGAAGTCCTCGCTTCCCGAAGACACCATTTGCACCGACGGAAAGTCCGAGCCGCCCGGGCGAATATCCACGTCGAGACCGGCGTCTTTGTAGTACCCTTTCTCCTTTGCGATGTAAAAGCCGGCAAACTGGGCTTGATTGATCCATTTCAGCCGGACGACGACTTTTTTCAGGTCCTTCGCGCCGGCATCCGCGCTTGCCGTCGAAGCTGCCGCAGACGTCGCTGCCGATGCCGACGGAGACTCATCGCCAGCCCCCGATTGATTGCTGCCGCCTGCGCTGTTGCCCGCGCTATTGCTGCCGCAACCTGCAATCGCAACTACAGAAGATAACAGAAGTACGGACATCCATTTCCCATTCGCTTTCCTCATTTTCGATTCCCCCATTTTTCGGTTTATAAAGATTCCAAAGCTTTGATCAATTTGACGGAATCGGACACGCTGCCAAACACGCCGCCTTGCATCTGCACCATATGAAGCGCCGCTTCATGGTTGGACGGATCGGTCGCTCCCGTACAATCCTCTAATATCAGACATTCATAGCCGCGATCGTTCGCTTCGCGCATCGTCGTATGGACGCAAACGTCGGTGGTGATTCCCGTTAGAATGAGGTGCGTGATACCGCGGGTCTTCAGGATCAAATCCAGGTCCGTGGCATAAAAGCTGCCCTTGCCCGGCTTGTCGATGAGCGGTTCTCCGGGCAGCGGCGCAAGCTCGGGAATGATCTCCCAGCCCGGCTCTCCCCGCACCAGGATTCGACCCATGGGTCCGCTAGAGCCGATCTCGGCCCCTGCCTGACGGCTTCTCCAACGCTTGTTCGCCGGCAGATCCGACAGATCCGGCCTGTGTCCCTCTCTTGTGTGAATGACCGTAAACCCCGGTATCCCTCTGACACTCTCAAGCAGCCGCGAGATCGGTCCGATCGCCCTTGCGGTTAACGACAGATCGTAGCCCATCCGTTCGACATAGCCGCCTTTGCCGCAAAAGTCAGTTTGCATATCGATAATCAATAGCGCTGTTTTGTACGGTTGAATCTGGCCGTCATAGGGCCATGCATAGGGTGTCGCCTCTACCGCCATGTCAGGTCCTCCTATCTTCGTGTCTGTTTTCTTTGTGATGTGTCACATTATATCACGTTAAATTCCTCATCGCTTTGTATATATTCCAAATATTTTTGCATTAAAGTTGTAAAAATTCCGATAAGAACAAAATGAATAACATATTGTGTAACTTTAATGTTATATTTAAAAAACGATTCACGGGCTTCTGTTAAACCTTTATTCTATGAAACTTTTTCCAAGAGAAAGGCGTCTAAACCTTGACGCGGTAGAACAAAATGGATGAGGTGGAAAGAGAATTGAAAAAGATTGGCTTCTTTGTTTTGCTCGCAGCTTTCATTTTCGGTTTATCGTTCGCAGGACAAGGACAAGCTCGCGCCCAAACTTCCGGGGCTACAATCGTCCTGGACGGACAAGCGCTGTCGCTTCAGAAAAAAGACAAGGTCGAGATTATTAAAGGCAGTGTCATGGTCCCCCTGCGCGTCATCGCCGAGAATCTGGCCCTGCTGGTGACATGGAATCAGCGGAGCGCTCAGGTCAAAATCTTGACCGGAACCGGCGACATCGAGCTGACGATCGGCCGTATGACCGCCAGCGTAGGCGGCGCCGAATTAAAGCTGAATGCGGCTCCCGTCAACCGGTCGGGCACGACGCTCGTACCGCTTCGCTTCATCGGGGAAGCCGCAGGGCTTGAGGTGGGCTGGGACAATGCGAAGAAGGTCGTGACCTTGGCTTCGTCCCAAGCTTCAGAACCTACGCCCACGCCAACGGCTTCTCCAACGCCTGCACCGTCTTCACCGACGCCATCGCCTACGGTTACGCCGGGAGCAACGCCGACACCCGCTCCATCTGCGTCCCCGGTTTCCGGCGCACAGATCAAAGGTATTGGCTGGAGTAACGACAGATTGGCAATCTCGTTCGTCGGCAGCATGGCCCCAAAAGCGTATGCGGCCGCAGATCCGGCGCGCATCGTCGTCGAATTGCCAAAAGCCTCGTTCGATCCGGCTTTCGCATCGATTCAGGCATTCGATCCCGTTACCCAGTCGGGCGCGTTCGCCATTACGGATAGCTCGAATGCGACCCGCGTGTACTACGCAGTGACCGATCCGGCCGCTCAAGCCGTTACGATTACGGTAGAGCTATCCGGGTCCGGGAACAGGACCTTTACCGCTTACCAGGAAGGCGACCTGGAAACGAGCGTATACGTGATCGATCTGAAAACGACTGCGACGCCGACACCTTCTCCGGCCCAGCCGGGCAACGGCAAAAAGATCGTTGTCATCGATCCGGGCCATGGAGACGGCGACCCCGGAGGCATCGGCGCGACCAACAAGCTGGAAAAGAACTTTAACCTGTCGCTTGCGCTTAAAGTTGAACAGCTGCTGCTGAACGAGCCGGCCTTCCAAGTTCTTATGACGCGTCGCGACGATACCTTTATCCCTCGTCCGGATCGCGCCTCGCTCGCCAATGCCGCAAATGCCGACGCCTTCGTATCGATTCATGCCAACATCGCGGACGGCAAGCCGACCGTGCGGGGTACGGAGACTTACTATTATAAAAATAGCGGAAAAGCCTTGGCGGATATCATGCACAAGCATGTGCTCAGCGCTACCGGCTTCACCGATCGCAAGGTCAAGAACGCGAATTACCAGGTGCTGCGCGAGACGACGATGCCCGCCACGCTGCTCGAAGTCGGGTTCCTGTCCAATGCGACGGAGGAATCGATCTTGTTCAGCGACAGCTTCCAGAACCGGGTCGCGCAAGCGATCGTTGACGGGCTGAAGGAATACTTCAGCATAAAATAGTTCATTCATAAGGGAAAAAGAAGACCGTCAGAGAGGCTGATCTCCTTGACGGTCCTTTAGGCTTGGCAGATGCAATTTTAAAGCTGAAATACGACAGTCGGATTCGATGCGGTATTATTGATGCTCTCCGTAAACGTTCCTCCATCGTACATTCTGAAGGTATAAGAGCCTGCCAATGGCTCTTTGCTCACTTCGCCGACGCTCGTATCTCCGATCGTCCGCCAGCTTCCCCCGTAAAACTTCGCCGTGCCGCCGTCGACCGGATTCCCTTGACTATACTCGACGTAATAGTTTTCCGGCCATGCCAATGCCTTAACGCCGTTGGGGGCCGTTCCTGAAACGACCATTGAATAAAATTCATTCTAAAAGACCTAACTTTTCGTATACGGCCTGCGTGACGATGCCGCTAGGGACGAGATCGTTTTGACGCTGGAATTTTCTCAATGCGATTGTCGTTGAAGACCTGAATCTGCCGTCACATCGTCCTTGGAAATAGCCTGCGCTTTGCAAGCGGTTCTGAACAAGCTGAACGACTGCGCCGGCATCCCCTTCGCTGATCGGCTTCAACTCTTGATTCGCCTCGCCAAGCACATGACCGAATATGGTTACTTTCGTTCCTACAGGGATCATCTCGTATAATTCCTCGACATCCCGATTCCGCATCCGAATACAGCCGTGACTGGCATGTCGGCCGATGGAGAACGGCTTGTTGGTGCCGTGAATTCCGTAAACGCCCCAAGGCACATTTAAGCCGATCCAACGCGAACCGAACCAAGGGCCCCAATTTTTCCCCTTATAGGTGACGACATACTCCCCTACGGGCGTTGGCGTAGAGGGATTGCCGACCGCTACAGGGAAGCTTTTGTAAGCGATATGGTCAACATAAACCAACAATCGATGACGTTGAGGGAATACTTCAATCGTAATGATACCGGTATCTTTGACGATTGGAAGCGCCGGATTCGCATGGATATGTAACGGCATTAACAATTGGATTAAAATGAAAAAGATCGGCATACCCCATACTTTTAATCGGAAGCGGCTCATACCCATACCCCATTCAATTTTCCCTTATTTTGACCAGAAGCCTGGAAATCATGCGATGATTTGACACATATGCCGAGCTGTCGACTCATATTGTGAGGAACAGGGAAAGTACGCGCTTGCTGCGAAAACAGGAGGGATACCGAATGGCCGTTTCATATATGGATTTCACTTCGCCGAACGTGCAATTTGCATATGATGTCAACCAAAACCGGACCTTTACGAAAGACAGCTCCAACTATATCAACGCGCTCGGCATTCAACAGCTGAACACGCTTGGCAATGCATCGCTGCTGGATATTTATCTGTCCGCCGGCAACGTGGTGGAGCCTCATGTCCATCAGAACGCTTCCGAGCTCGTCTACCTGGTCTCGGGAGCAGCCGTCGTCTCCATTCTTAATCCGTTTACCAAAGAAGTGCGGAACTTCGCCCTGAAGCCCGGACAGGTTGCCCTCGTTCCCCAGGGCTGGTTTCATTGGGAGATGGCGACGGAAAACCAAACGCATATTATCGCGATCTTTGACGCCCCGATCCCGGAATTTATCGCCGTTTCGGATTTTCTGCGGCTCGCGCCGAGAAATTTGCTTGCACATACTTATTGTCTTGACGAGTCGCTTATTACCGCCGCGCTAGCGCCAATCAAGGAAACGACGACGATCGGACCGCCCGCCAACTGCGGGAAACCGGTTGCGTCGCATTCGCAGTCTCGCTTTCAATACGGCTTGCGTCCTAACGGGAACGGATCGTAGCGTTGGACCCTCAGACGTCAAAAAAGAGGAACCACCAAGACTTCATTTCCGATATCCGAAAAGAAAAATCGTTTATTGCTGCCGCTCGCAGCCAATAAATCAGAAAAGATCGTCAAAATTTCGAGGCTCATCCAATCGTTGTCCACAGAAAGTGCGTAGCGGTGATTCCTTCCGTTTGCGTTAAAGGCGATCCACGCCTCGCCTGCATCGATCTCCACGTAATCCTCAATATCGATGACGCATAGAGTCGGTCGAACCATTTCCGCAATTCTTTTCAACGCCGGAATATAGTCTCCATGGTCCTCGATGCATTCGCGGTCGAAGCACCAAACGTCGTCAGAAAAATAAAGATCGATAGGCGTTGCCGCGCCCTCTCGTACGCCTCCCATGCGCATCAGGAGATGAATGTAAGGGTTTTTCTCATACGCTTTGAATGTACGATCTAATAGGTCGCTAATTTCTAAATTCGGCTTTAGCGTGATGCCCACGTCGGCAAGATTTGCGAGCTGATTTTCAATCGAAATTCGGACTGGCGGAGGCGACGCAAATTTGATCTTTCGCTTAAAGAAACCGAGCATTTTTGATCCTCCCTCCGTTTAGGCGATAGCTTTCAAAGCTCCAACCTGGCGTTAGCCGCTTCAGAGGCGTCCGAGAAGATGCCGATAAGCCCAATAAGGCATTAATGCAGCCTAAGAAGCGATCAGGAAGGTGCCGATAAGTGTTAAAAGGCGCTATCGCCGTATAAAAGGCGCTCTCGAATGTTCCGATAAGCGCAAAAAAGCATTAACAATGCTGTGGTGTCGCTTTCTTTGCAGCGCGATTGCCGTTTCGAGCGTCGATTACCGGGAATCCAGCCGATATAGTCCGCCTTCGGCCGAGGTTAGATATAATTCCCCTCGCTCGTCGCGGCCGAAGGTCGTGATGTTCAACTCGGATTGCAGGAGGAGCGCGTTGCGATACTTGCCGCCCGTCTCCTCTTGGAGCGCCCAAATCTTCCCCGAGCCATAATCGCCGTATATATACCAGCCTGCGAGATTGGTTATATCCGTCCCTCGGTATACGTATCCGCCGGTAATAGACTGCCCTTCCTGCCGCCCGTAGGACCAGATCGGGTCGATGACGTCCGCTTGACTCGCCTCGGCTTCGCAACCGCTTGCCGGATCATAGCAGCGATCCGCCTCTTTGAGATTCCAGCCATAGTTGCCGCCGCGCACGATCTTATCGATCTCCTCGAATTGATTTTGACCGACATCCGCCGCCCACAGCTCCCCGGTATCGGCATCGAAGCTGAAGCGCCAAGGGTTTCGGAGCCCGTACGCATAGATTTCCTTTGCCCCGCCGCCCTTCGCGAACGGATTGTCCGCGGGAATCGCGTATGCCTTATCGCCTTCAGTCCTGATGACGTCGATACGGAGAATCTTGCCGAGCAGCGACTGCTTGTTCTGGCCGTTGCCTTGCGGATCTCCGCTGCTGCCGCCGTCGCCCGTCCCGATATACAAATATCCATCCGGACCGAATGCCAGTTGGCCGCCATTATGGTTCGCATAGGGTTGCTTGAACGTCAACAGCACCTTCTCGCCGTTCGCTTTTTCTGAAGCAGCCTCGCCGTCTTTAGCCAACGTGTAACGCGCAACGACCGTTTTCGTTTGCGTCGTATAGTTCACGTAAACAAATCCGTTGTCTTCATATTGAGGATCGAACGCGAGCCCTAGCAGCCCTTGCTCCGTCCCCTTGGAATAGACGCGGTCCGTCAGGTCCAGCACCGTTTCCGTTTTTCCGCCACTGACCGCCTCGGACGTTTTGATCGCGACGACGCGACCTTCCTGCTCGGTCACGTACAAACGGCCTCCCCTCGTCTCGATCGCCGTCGGTCGTTCCAGATTTACTCTTTCAAATACTGGTGTAAGCTTGACTCTGGCGGGCGCGAATGAATCGTCAAGGTCTCCGACTTCGTTACCGCCCGCTCCGGTTGAGGGGCCTTCCGGCACAGCAACGTTCGAGCCGAATCCAGTCGTAACGTCCGTCGTCTCCGATCGCTGCGGAGATTCGCCGGGCACGCCCGCGCCTCCATCGCGCTCTTTCGTACAAGCTGCAGTACCTGCCAGCGCCAGGCTCAGCAGCGCATACAGCCCCCATTTGATTTTCACTTCATCTTCCTCCGTTCGGATAGCGATCTTCAGTCTATACAAGATCAGCCGATCCCCCGCTCCGTTTCTTCCCGCAGTTTTCTGATATCGCTGATGGGCGGCAAGCCGAACAGTCGCGCATATTCGCGGCTGAATTGCGAGGGGCTCTCGTAGCCGACCCGGTAAGCGGCATCCGCAGCATCGACAGCTTCGGTCAGGAGCAGTCGGCGCGCTTCCTGCAGTCGGATCCGCTTCTGATATTGCAGCGGGCTGAGCGTAGTCACTTCCTTGAAATAACGATGCAGCGACGACGGGCCCATATGCGCCATTCTGGCCAGCTCTTCGATAGGAAGCGTATTTGCAAAGTCCTGCTTAATACGGGCAATGACGCCGGCGATTCGGCTTGTGCCGCTTCCGGCCAGTGCGATCTGCTTAAAGGCGCCGCCCTGTCCTCCGCTTAATAATCTGTAATACATCTCGCGGATGATCAGCGGCGCCAAGTAAGAAATTTCGCGGGGCGCATCCAGCAGCTTTACGAGCCGAACCGCAGCGTCCAACAGCTCCGGACTCGTCCGGTCGACGTACGCCCCCCGCTTCAATTCCCTTGCATCCTCGCTCTCGAGCTCCGCGCCTTTTATGACCTCCAGCACTTGAGCCGGGTCCAGCCCAAGCCGCAGGCATAAGTAAGGCGATTCTGCAGAAGCTTGCAGCAGCCGCGAGGTAACCGGCAAGTCCACCGAAACGACAAAATGCGCGGAAGGGCCGTAAGTATAGCTGTCGCTGCCAAGCATGACGATTTTCGAGCCTCGCGCGACGATGACGACTGCCGGCTCATAAATGGTATGAACAGGCAATGTAGACTTCGAGCTTCGAATCAGCCGCAACAAGGGGATGGCCGTATCGAAGATCCCGTCGCTGCCCGTATTTCGTTCGATAAGCGAAGCCAGCTCTGCAAGCTTGTCGACGAATGCAAGCCCGTTATTTTGCAAAAGACCGTCTTGATCGGCCTGCCCCGGCGGGGACATGACTTGCGATTGCGGCATTCGATTCCCTCCGTCGCTTTGAGCTATTGTAGTTAAAGTCATTATAGCACTGAACGATAACGACAGCCGATCGCTTGGAGGATCAGGCAACAACTTGGTACGATCCGGCTACCGGATCCGATGCCGGACGCCGCATAATAAAGATGCAGGTCCAACATACTTGAACAAGAGAGGCGGATTGAATATGAAAAGAAGAACGTTAGGCAAAGGCGGCCTTGAAGTGTCGGCACTCGGACTTGGCTGCATGGGCATGTCCGACTTCTACGGCGGCAGGGACGACGAAGCGTCGCTGCGCACCATCGACCGCGCCTTGGAGCTGGGGATCGACCTGCTGGATACGGCGGATATGTACGGCGTAGGCAAAAATGAACAATTGCTCGGCAAAGCGCTCAAGGGACGGCGCGAAAAGGCGATAATCGCAACCAAATTCGGCAATGTGCGCAGCGAAGACGGCAAGTATCTCGGTATAGACGGCCGTCCGGAATACGTAAAATCCGCCTGCGAGGCAAGCCTGCGCCGTCTTGGCGTCGACTATATCGATCTTTACTACCAGCATAGAGTCGATCCGAATACGCCGATCGAAGAGACGGTCGGCGCGATGGCCGAGCTGGTGCGCGAAGGCAAGGTTCGTTACCTGGGCTTGTCCGAAGCGGCGCCGGCTACGATCCGCCGGGCTGCTGCCGTGCATCCCATCGCTGCGCTGCAGACGGAATACTCGCTATGGAGCCGCGACGTCGAGGACGATATCCTGACCGTGTGCCGTGAGCTGGGTATCGGCTTCGTGCCGTATAGCCCCCTCGGCCGCGGATTTTTGACCGGACAGATCCGCAAGTTCGAGGATCTGGCGGAGGACGATTACCGCCGCTTCTCCCCGCGTTTCCAAGGCGACAACTTCCAGCGCAATCTGGATCTTGTCGAACGAGTCGCCGAGCTGGCCGCGGAGAAAGGCTGCGAGCCCTCTCAGCTGGCGCTGGCTTGGCTGCTGGCGCAAGGCGAGGACATCGTGCCGATTCCCGGCACGAAGCGGATCAAGTATCTGGAAGAGAACGTTGGCGCACTGGAAGTCGCGCTTTCGCAAGAGGATCTTGCGCGCATCGACGACGCGGCGCCGCGAGGAACGGCCTTTGGCTTGCGCTATCCGGAAGCTTCCATGAACAGCGTTAACCTGTAACGTTAATAAAAAACGCTTTGTGCGGAGGCTTCTCCTTACAAAGCGTTTTTGTATGATGCTCTGTTCTTTACGTACGGGAGGCCATTCGCTCAACGAATTCGATCAGCCCCCAGAGTACCACGATGCTTAAAGTCGCGATGATAGCGGAGCCGCCGGCATGAATAAGCGCGGCGACGCCAAAGGCTGTTGCCAGCCCAAAATGGATTTTGCGCGTATGCTTGCTCTTCAAGCGGCGAATCAGGAAGCCGTAGACCGCTAAAGTCATCAGCAGCAAGAATGCCGCGATGCCTGTAAACGCGTCATCCTTGACGACCGCCTGTGTCAGGAAATAAATGCCATGCGCTGCGATCAGTACAAGGGCCGCATAAGCGACCGGTTGATGGAGCCGATTGAACAGCGCAACAAGTTTTTTCACGAAGGCGGACGGCGATCTACGCTTCTTTTTCAGTCTCAGCCATGTGTAGCTGATAGCCGCACACCAGACAGCGACCGTCCCCAGGGTCCTGAATACCCCCTCGCTTCCTTGCTCTCTACGGCCCAAGCCTGGAGGAAGATTGCCGGGGGACGGTCCGCCGTGGTCGATTCCTTGATGGGCAACTCCGAAAAAAGCGTATAAAATCAAGACGATACCGGCTAGAAGCGAGATGGCTGCAGGAATGTACAGGGTTCGTTTTTGCTTCATGCCATGACCTACTTTCCGAGCAGGGAATGCAAGACACCTTAGAGGCTGTGCTGTTTGCTCGTTTATGAGGATACGACATATTTATTAACTAAATCTTAAGTCATTCGATTTCGCATATTTCCCGCCGGCCGTGCGAATTTTCATCTATTTTCGCCTTCACTTGACCAAGTCATACCAGATAACGCCACCGTGCTGCGACTCGGATCGGCCGTGGTTCACGAATCCCTGCTTTTCATAAAAAGGGACCAATTCCGCTTTGCAGGTTAGCGTGATGCCTTCCCTCTCGTTTTCTTGCGCAAGCGCCTCCCACTTCTCCATTAATCTTTTCGCAATGCCCTGCCCTCTGGCCCTTTTGGACACAGCCAACCCCAGAACGCTTTGATAGCCGCCCTTCTTGGGATTCGCCTTAATTTCTTTGAACAAGTCGTCCGTTATGTACGGTCGATCAATGATAGGACCGTTTATATAGCCGAGTATCTCCCCATCCTTTTCAACCACGATAAACGTATCGGGGATCCATGCTATTCGCTCCGCAAAGGCCGCCTCGGTGGCAGCCTCCTCTTGGGAAAACCCTTCGTTTTCAATCCGTACTAGCTGCTCCAGATCTGAGGGTTGAACGTTTCTGAACAAAAGCATGCTTAACCCTCCCCGTTTCCTGAATCATTGTGGCACGCTCATCTCCATCCATTTTAGCGAATCTGCCCATGAGCATCAATCGGCGTAAAAAGGCCGGTGCATCCATGCACCGGCTTCGAAGACGCTTCGAACCTATATTAACCTCTCCAATATTTTAAGTGCGGATATCGGAACGATTCCACCGCCATGCGTTCGCCGAGCGCAAATTCCCCTTCCGGTTCGTAAACAAACGGCTCCTCGCCTTGCGCATAGGAGGTCGCGGCCCTTCGGTCCAAACATTCGAGCAGCATCTGCTGCTTCAGACCGAGATACTCGCGCGTATGCGGTCCATAGTTCCATTCGATCTCGCCGGGGCGGAATTCATAGTAGACCGTGCGTCGCAGCGGATTGCCGTCTCCAGCGGGGGAACCGTGCAGCACCGTGATGTCGTGGAAAATGGCGTCGCCCGCCTCCAGCGGAACGGGGATGGCATCCTCCGTGCTGAACCGGTCGGGTCCGTCTTGGTCGATGCGCGCTTTGCATGCCTCCGTCGACCACTTGTTGCTGCCGGGGATAACCCAAAGACAAGTCGCCAGATCCGCGGCATCCAGATAAAAGTCGACGTTAAAAATAGGTCGCGGATCCGTACAGCCTGCCGGAACCTCCGCATCGCGGTGCCACGGTACGATAATGCCTTCGTCCGGCATTTTAAGAACCATCGAGTCCCACGTTGGAATAAAGTTGTTGCCCTGCAGCTTCTCGACCGAGCGCAGAATAAACGGGTGCCCGAGGAGCGCTTTCATCGGATCGCTCTTGTCGATGACATACTCGACGCGACGCAGAACGTTACGTCCGGTTTTGCCGCCTTTGCCGTACATATAGTCCGGGTCGTCCTGGACGCCGGCTACGCCTTTGGCCACCTGCTTTTCCATCTCGGCCTGAACGGTCGCAAGCTCTTCTCCCCGCAGCACGCCTTTAATGACCAGAAATCCGTTATCCAAAAAGAATTGGGCTTGCTCCCCCGTAATACAGCTTTGGGTGCGCGCATCGGCCACTTGCATTTCGATCTGCGATTTGCTCATCGTTTTGTCTCCTCTTCTCGTTTGGTTGTGCTCTCGAGTAAGATTTTAGCGAATAAATCGCCCGATGTATTTGGCGGGGACATTCAATCTTGTTGCCAAAATCACTATATATTACGATAGTAAAAAGGAGAGGATGGCGATGAGCGACGAGGAACGGGAACGGCCGGCATCTGACGGATTATCGTCCAACGAGGCGGCAGCAGACTTGCCGGACTTTTATTTCCCGCCTTATATCACTTTGGCGCATTTGTTCGATGCCCCCAAGGGGTGGGCGATCCATAATCGTACGATGGGTCAGTATGTCCTTCAATATGTCGTGGAAGGCAGAGCGGATTATCCGGTTGGCGGTCGGATGTATGCTACAGTCAAAGGCGACCTGCTGTTCCACCGCCCTGGCGAGCTTCATTCTATCCTGACGTTGGAGGGAGAACCGTATGTCTGTCTATCCTTCGTGTTCCATTTCGGATCCCATGAATTCCCGATTCACCAGCTGTTCGGAGAGCTGCACTTGCTCGGTAACTTTGCGGGTACGGAGCTCGAGAAAAAGCTGATCCGCCTCGTACATCTATATCGGCAGCCGGGTCTGTCATCGCAGCTGCAGGCACAAGGCCTGCTGCTCGAAGCGCTCGGGGAGGCAGCGGCCGGTCTGAACGGTTCTTCGATCGGAACCACGGTAGAGGAACGAATAAAAGCCAAACTTCTGCTGCTGCAAAACTACATTCGCGAGCATTATGCGGAAAATGTCCAGCACAGCGACCTTGAACAGATTGCGGGGCTTAGCCGCAACTACATTATCGTGCAGTTCAAGCGCCAGTTCGGACTTACGCCGATGCAGTATTTGACCTGGGTGCGCATTCAAAAAGCGAGAGAGCTGGCGCTCCAGACCAATCTGACGATAAGCGAGATCGCAACCTTCGTCGGTTACGCGGACGTGCATACGTTCGGCAAAATGTTCAAGAAAAAGACGGGAACGAGTTTGTCCCAGTTTTGCTCGGCGCTGGTCACATATAAGGTTTAACCATCTGCGTCATGGCCGCTTTTTAATTAGGCAATCGCCCAATCTCCTGCATAGGCGAACGCATATATTGGGTTTGAACCTAAACGAGGAGTGATTTTACTTGTATCAGCAATGGCCCCATCCACAAGTAAGCCCGGCTCAGGTCGGTCCTGGAGAAATTAAAACCGTATCTTCGATCGATCCCTACGTCGTAGAAGCGCTTCGTAAACTAACGGGCCGCTGCGTATTGCTGGAGACAACAAGAGGCGCGATCGAAGGAACGATCGTCGACGTTAAGCCTGACCACGTACTGCTACAGCTTCATAGCCGGCAGGCATGCGTTCGAATCGCGGAGATTGTCTGGACAATGCCGCTTTAGAGCTCGTCGACTGAGAAAAACCGTCATGGGGAAATCGCCCTGACGGTCCTTTTTCAAGTTTGACGGACGGTAAAAACTGGATTCGCCCCAAAAGCCTATTGACGACTCATCCGATAGCCGTGCCGATAGCCATGCATGTTGTCGCCAGCGTCGTTCTTTCGCCCTAATGCCTGCAGATATACATCTTTTCATACCGATATCTACCCTTTTAAACAAGATATCTGCAAAAAGGCCGTTATTTTACTCCATTTGCCGAATTTCCGGCTTATGTTTTACATTTACCTGCACATTTGCAGGCATTCCATCGCGAGTGTCGCGTCGGCAGAAAATACATGTACAGATGCAGGCTTTTGTCATTGCTCAAGTATTCCTTCATATAGCTGCTGTCGGACTGCATGTTGATGACGACGATCTTGTCGAGCCCCATCCATGTCTGACCGTAGCCTGCATGTTTAACGATGGGTGTAATTTTCAATACAGCATCTCCTTTACTAAGCAGATCTGTGCCTGAAATTGCGATTCGCTTAGTTTAGAGAAGGAACCTTTAAAGAAGCTTAAATGAAGAGCGGATGAAGCAGTTGTCCAAGCGCATTTATTTCTCCCAAAGCTCGATAAGCCGACCTTCGGGATCTTTAATCCAAATGAATTGACCAAAGTCCGAGCTCTCTTTTTCCTTTGCAAGCGGCACGCCCATTCGGCCCAGATGCGCGATCGTCTCGTCTATGGAGTCAACTTGAAAATTCAACATCACTTGCTGTTCTGCGGGAAAGTAATCGTCAATCTCTTTAAAGAAAGAAAAAGCCGTCTCATTGTCGGCTTGGGACGTAATCACGGTCCCATTCCAGTCGTTAAATTCGAGTTTTAACACTTCGCTATACCACTTTTTAACGGCTTCAACGTTCTTCGTTCTCCAAAAGATGCCACCGAATCCCATTATCATAATATCAGCTCCCCCATCCTTCCATATCGATTCTACCGGTTAGCATAAGTATTCGAGCCTATATTTACACTTCCTTTTTGAACGCGGAATAAATATTGAATTCGCAATAAAGACGCCGCCGAACTCATCGGCGGCGTCCTGCGCATTCGCGATTCAGTTAGGCTGCGAGAGCGGGTTGCTCGGATTTTCGACCATGACGCCGACTTCGCAGAAATCGTAGCTGCCTCCGGACGCCTCCAGTTCGACCCTGAGATGATAAAAACCGTTATGAAAACGGAGCGTATCGAGATACAGCGGCTCAGGTACCGTTACGCCTTCGTACAGCACCTTGCTGCCGAATCTGAAGGTAAACCGCTTGATAGATTCTCCTTCCGGCACGCCGGCGTCCACCTTGATCTTCAGTATGTTGTTCACCTTCTGACGGTCCTTGATTCCCCGCATATTGACGGCACATTTGGGAGCCGGTGCCACATAGATGCCGTCGATCCAGAGCTGTCCGTCTTTGCGCTCCTGCCGCCCATGGACGGGGGTAACGACCAGGATGACCGCGTCTTCAGCCGGCACGACGAACGTAGCAGTACCGGTAACTGACTTGGCCAGAAATCGTCCGCTCACCGTATCGTAGAGATCGACCTTTTCCAGACCGAGTCCGTTAATCTCGACCGTCTGCGCCGAACCGAACGGATTGTAGTACAGGTAGGTCGGATAGGCCTCTTTGTGATAATAGTCCGTTTTCAGGCAGTCGATCTGCAGAATGCCCTCGACATTCGTCTTCGCGATCAGCGCGCCCATGAAGCCGACATGGCTGCCGCTGTAAACTGAAAAATCGAGCGGCCCCCATCCGATCACGGTGGCGTCGCCGCCCGCATAGGGAGACTTCTCCTCATATTCTTTGCGGATGCCCTCGTACGGAAGCACGCAATCCGGATCGCCGTCCCAATTCGCGCCGGATTGTTTATCCGCGGGAAGGCCGTCCGCATAGAACAAGCGGGATTGATTGGCGACGTTGAGCATCCACTTGCCGATCGCGCGCGCATAGCGCGAATCGTATCGCAGAAACGGCGCCAGCGTGCTGAACAGGAAAAATCCGTTCATGACGAAAATGTAGCCGCCGAAATCCTTCAGATTGCCGACCAGTCCGTGCATGTCGTAATTCCCCCACCGTTCCGTGCACATGCCCCAATCCGGGCGAATCTCCACGCCGCCGTCGAAGATCCAGTTGATATATTTGGTGACGTCATGGCTTGACCCATGCTCGGCCTCCATGCGGGCTGCCAGATACGGGGAGTAATACATGAGCAGCTCGTAGTAGGGGTTGTCCTCCTGGTCGTCCAGGAAGTCGAGGCAAGCTTGCGCCGTATCAAAATAGACCTGATCTCCAAAACGCAAGTAAGCCAAATACATGAGCATGGCCACGCCGGAAGCGGCGTCCGGTTCCTTCCATTTGCCGTTATCGACCGGCTCCATATTTTTAAAGTCAAATGACGTGTAATTAAAATTGACGCGTCCGTCCTGGTCGGTCATAATCTTCACCGCTTCGACCCAACGGTCCGCCGACGAACGAACAAGCGCCTCCATTTCCGGTTCGTCCGGATAAAAGTAAGCCAGTATGGCGTATAAAATGTTGGCCTGAATCTCGTACCAGAACGTATCGCCGCTCGGTATGCTCGGGTACCAGACGAAGACGCCTTCTTCTTTGCGGAAGAAGGTTTGCAGCATTTTTACATAGTTGTTGCCGTCCTGATAGCGCTTGTCGATGCCGACCAGGGTAGCCCCGAGCACGGAAGCCATAACCGTGATCGCCTCCTGGGAGCCGTTGCTGCCTTGGTCCGATTTGCCGACGTAGGACATCAGCCCGAACGTATCTTCTTCCATGTTGTAATGCGTCCTGTCCCGCCAGATAACGGGGAGATATTCGCCCTTGCGGTCAAAGTCGAACGCGAACCGGTCGAATGCTTTGGCTTTTTCTCTCCAGTCCCTGATCTCAAACGGTTTAGGGACCGTCGGCATGGATTGGACTAGATGAAGATTTTTCTGAGGTGAGGGCGTAACGTTCGCTTGCTCCGTTTTACGCATAGGCAGCTGTGTGGCCATCCAGGTTCGCCTCCTGAGAACAGTGATTTCCGCAAGAGACTATTACCCCGGATGATCGGAATATAAAAACAATGCGTTTATTCCGTGCGGCGTGATGAGGCTAGGATCCTTTTCCAGTAAAAAGTATTTGAACGCTCGACCGCAGTGCCGTCTCTTGGATGTCAGCCAATCCGTCGACGGTTTTAAGCGCGTCGCTTATTTTGGACGTTAGGCCGGTCTGAACCTGACGTGCCTGATAAGCGGATGTATTTGAAAAGCGGCGACGCCTCCCCATGCGACGATCAGGACGACAAAAATCAAAATGATAACGGACCGCTGCATAACGGATTGAATGAGTTTGTTCATAAAAAGAAGCCCCTCTCGGTCGATCTACCTCAAAAGGGCTTCTCGAAAGTTCGAATTGTTCATTGCGAATAAAAATAAAATTTTGCCATTTCCGTTCGTTCCGCAAGAGTAAAATCATGCAAACTTTGGCATACTCCCATTACGTCCGAGACGGAATCCAGTGCGGGAGGAACTTCACCGATGTCATCCGTTCTGGGTTATATCCCAAGCTGGGGCGTATTCGGTCAGGCCTTGGTTGCGCTCCTCGTTCCCATCTTGGCAAACCGCATTTATCGAATCACATTTTCCATCGTCCGAAACGGCAAGCCTTCTACCGCGCATGGCGAAAAGCTTCCCGCCGAATCCGCCGCTTCTCCGGAAGCCAGACGCTTCAGTGGAGACTACGATGTCGATCTCGATGCCATATTGGCTTCGATCGGCGGAAGCTGCGACGTACGCTCCCGATCGTTCTTGATGTCGAAGTCAAATCGGCAAGCGACGCTGTTCTGGGTCGACGGCATGCAAAATGACCGGATACTGAACCTGCAGATCATGCAGTTCCTGATGTTCGAAGCCGCCGCGGACGACCTGGCGCATCCAAGCTCGCTCGGCGATTCCCTTCCCTTCAACTGCTTGATTGAGTCGGACGACATGGACGGCTTTAACCGTTCCGTTCTGTTTGGTCATGCGGGACTATTGGTTGAAGGCGTGCCGTACGGCCTGCTTATCGAGTGGCCCGAAGGCGCCAATCGCGGTGTCGAAGAGCCTGTGTCCGAGGCCTTGCTGCGTGGACCGCGGCTCGGCTTTTCGGAAGTACTCAGCGAAAACACTTCCATGCTGCGAAGGCAAGGTTTTAGCGACCAGTTGGAGATGAAAAGCTATCGGGTCGGCACAACGCTCAAGAAAGACCTAGTAATCGCCTATTTCAAGAACATTGTTAACGCGGATTTGCTCGAGGAGGTTCAGACGCGACTAGATAAGCTGGATTATGACTTTTTCGGCGAATCGGGCATCGTCGAGCAATTAATCGAGGACAACGCGCTCAGCCCGTTTCAACAAGTACAAAATACCGAACGTCCGGACCGGGTCATTCATGCGCTGGTCGAGGGCCGGGTTGCCATATTACTCGACGGGACGCCATTCGCTTTAATCGTACCGGCTACCTTCAGCATGCTGTTGCAGTCTCCGGAAGATTATTACGAGCGTTGGCTGCCAAGCTCACTGCTTCGAATCCTGCGTTTCCTCGCCGCATTCATTGCACTGATGGCTCCGGCGCTTTACATCTCGCTGATCTCCTTCCATCCGGGACTGATTCCGACCGAGCTGGCGCTTTCCATCATCGAGACGCGACAGGGCGTTCCGTTTCCTGCGCTGATCGAGGTGCTGATCCTGGAGGTATCCATCGAGATTCTGCGGGAAGCGGGCATTCGGCTGCCTAAGCCGATCGGTCCCGCGATGGGCATCGTCGGCGGCTTGATCATCGGAGACGCAGCCGTACAAGCGGGAATCGTCAGTCCATTCCTGGTTATCGTCGTTGCCGTAACGGCGATATCCTCCTTTTCGATCCCCACCTATAGTGCGGGAATCACGCTGCGCATTTTAAGGTTTGCCGCCATGTTGTTCGCAGCTATTCTCGGGATGTTCGGAACGATTCTCTTCTTCCTGATGCTGTGCAGTCATCTTACGAAACTCAAGAGCTTCGGCGTTCCCTATTTGACACCGTTATCCCCTTTTCGGCTTCGGGACTGGAAAGATCTGTTCGTTCGTGCACCCATCCCGCTGATGAAGCGCAGACCTGCGATGATGAAAACGAAAAATGATAAACGACGATCCTGAGTGCCATGAAGGAGGCCCGATTGTGTTCGTACGTACCGACGATAAAATCACCAACTCGCAGGCTGTCGTATTTCTGACCAATACCGTGCTTGGAGCCGGCATCCTCACGATGCCAAGCGGCATCACGCAGGAGATGAAGACGCCCGATTCCTGGCTGACCATCCTGATCGGCGGCCTCATCGTCCTGCTGGCCGTTTTTTTGATGGTCAAGCTGTGTCAGCAGTTCCCGGGCCAGACGGTTTTTCAATTTTCCGCGCGCATCGTCGGCAAGTTTCCGGGCGGTTTGTTAAGCTTGCTGCTCATTCTGTACTTTCTAACGATCGCAGGCTTCGAGATTCGTTCGCTCGCCGAAGTTACTTTATTTTTTCTACTGGAAGGCACGCCGATTTGGGCGGTCATCGTTCCTTTCATTTGGGTTGGCTGCTATCTGGTCACGGGCGGCATCAATGCCATCGCCCGGGTTTATCAAATTGTTTTTCCGATCACGATATTCGTTCTCCTCGTCTCCTTTGGAGTCAGCTTCCGGCTTTTCGATCTCGACAACCTCCGTCCTGTGCTTGGCAGCGGTATCTCGCCTGTATTGCGAGGATTAAAGTCTTCAATATTAGTCTTCACGGGCTGCGAAGTCGTGATGACGATCACGGCATTCATGCAATATCCTAAACAGGCGGTAAAAGCGATGCTTGGCGGCATCTCGATTCCCTTCGGCCTTTATATGCTCACCATTATTTTCGTAGTCGGCGGTCTTTCCATCGACACGGTCATTACCAGCGCCTGGCCGACGATCGACTTGATCCGCAGCTTCGAAGTGACCGGCTTTTTCGTGGAGCGGCTTGAATTTCCGTTAATGGTCATCTGGCTGATGCAGATGTTTTGCAATTTTTGCAGCTTTTTCTTTCAATCGTCTCTCGGGGTCTCCCAGCTTTTCAAGTTTTCTTATCCTGCAGTCATTTTTGGTATGGTTCCGATCATCTTTCTGGCGGCGTTGATACCGAAGAGCCTGCAAGATGTTTTCACCCTCGGAGGCACGATCGGGACGATGGGTCTCTGGCTGTTCGGGCTGGTGCCCGTGCTGCTCTCGCTTGTCTGGCTGGTTCGAACGAAGGGAATGAAACAGCATGTATAAGATAATTTTCAGATGGGTTCCGCTGCTTCTATTGTCCGTCTTGCTCTCCGGCTGCTGGAGCAGCAAAGAAATCGAGAAGCTGGCTGTGTACACCGGATTGGCATTGGATGTCGGCATGCCGGCTCCCGTAGAGAAGGAATTCGAAGAAAAGGGAGCCAATTATACGGAACGCAACAAAGTCATGGCTACCGTTCAGATCGTTCCGGTGAAAGCCATGGGATCTCAAGACGAGAAGCAGAAAGCGGCACAGCGTCCTTATCAAAACGTATCCGGAAGCGGCGACTCCATTTTAGAGATTTTCCGTCAATTTTCAATTCGATTGGACCGGCCGATCATCGGTCACCACCTCAAGGTCATCGTCGTTTCCTCCGATTTGCTAAGGCGGCAGACGATGGAGCAGCTCATGGACTTCGTTTTGCGAGACAATGACATTCGTCCCAGCACCATGGTTTTTATCAGCCAGGGCAAGGCCGTCGATACGCTCTCCTCCTCCCAACCCAACGAAGTACCTTCTTTGCACATTAAAGACATGCATTACAATCAAGCAAGAACCAGCAAAGTGCTGAAAACGGTAACGCTATCCAAAGTCGATTCTTTAACCTACGCCAAAAGAAGTTTTGTATTGCAAAACATTGTTGCCGGCGGCAGCGAAATCGAATTCTCGGGCGCGGGAATTATCAAAGGCTCGTCCGGTCATTGGATCGGCAACTTGAGTCAAGAGGACACCGAATGTCTCGCTTGGCTCAACAAATCTGGGGCAAGCGGCGTAATCAAAGCCTATGACGAAAAAGATGAGCCGCTTACTTACGAAATCGAGTCCGTAAAAAGCAAAATGAACACAATTGTCAGAGAGGACCAAATTAACTTCAAAGTTTCTCTTTCCTTTAAAGGGCGCATCAGCGAAACCTGGGGCAATCACAATGCGCCGACAACGAATGCCCATGCCGAGAAGCTCGCATCGATCGTTGAGGAGAGACTGTCGTCGATGATGAAAACGCTGATGCGCAAGCTGCAATCCGAATATAAAATCGATGTCGCGGGCTTTGGCCAGCGGCTCGCAATCGAACATCCCTCCGTTTGGAAAAAAGTAAAAAACCAGTGGGACGATACCTTTAGCCGGTCTGACATCGACATTAAATATGACGTAGAAGTAACGAACTTCGGCTCTTTTAGCGAACGGTGATTAGATGCATCGAATAAAAGTGATATATAATTACATTGACATCATTCGCATTGGTGGAATATACTCTTATTCAAATATATATGTTAATTTATATTACGCAAACTCTTGTATAAGCTCATTAATTGGAGTGAGCGTCTCGACCAGGCAACCGTAATTGCCCCAGGCTACAAGAGGCCGCGTGATGGAACCTTCCGTTTTCATTTGGAAACGCGACAGGCTTCTTGATCTCGCGCCTCTTATGCCTGGGGCTTTACTGCGTTTGATTTAATTCAAAGGAGTGTTCGAAATGACCCATTCAAACGCTGAAGTCGAAGTCCAAACACAGCTCCCTCGCGATTGTACGTTCACCCCTTCCGATTGGCAGGTGCTGTCGCAATATTGGTATCCTGTCGCGATCGCGGAGGACATCAAGGATCGGCCGGTTCCCGTCCAGCTGTTGGATGTCAGAATGGTCTTATATCGCAGCAAGGGTCAAATCGTCATCGCCCGCGATATTTGTTTTCACCGGGGCGCCCCGCTCAGTAAAGGTTGGGTAGAGAACGACGAGATTGTCTGTCCTTACCATGGGTTCCGCTATAATTGCGAAGGCGTATGTACGTCGGTTCCCGCCCACCCCAACGGAAAAATATCGCCCAAGCTCAGATTGATCACCTACCCGTCCGTCGAAAGGTACGGCCTGGTCTGGACTTCGATTGCCGGCTCGGAAGTAAATATTCCCGACTTTCCGGGTTGGGAAGACTCGGACTATCTGAACGTGCTCCCCCCCAGCTTCGATATTGCCGGGGCCGCAGGCCGTCAGATAGAAGGCTTTCTGGATGTATCGCACTTTGCGTTCGTGCATACGGCAACCTTCGGAGACCGCAACAATACCGAAGTGCCGCAATATAAGGTGACCAGAGAAGGCGATGTGCTGCTGGCGGATTATTGGAGCACGGTGAGCAATTACGGCAAAGGCCAGGAGAATCCGGCTCCGGAAGGCTTTATGTGGCTGCGGGCATTTCGAGTATACGCGCCGTTTACGGCTTCGCTTACCGTCCACTTCCCCAACGACGGCAAGCTGATGATCTTGAATTGCGCTTCTCCCGTCTCGGCAAGGCAAACCCGATTGTTCAGTCCGATCTCACGCAATTTCGACAAGCGCGTTCCGGTTGAAGATACGATCAAGTTTAACCTCCAGGTGTTCCGGGAGGATGCCGAGATGGTCGAATCTCAAATGCCGGAGGATCTCCCGCTGGATCTATTGGCGGAAGCCCATATTCCCGCTGACCGGACATCCATCGCTTATCGTCAGCTGCTGACGGAGCTCGGACTCGGGCGCCATTATACGTCATAATAAACGGGAGCTATTCCTCGAAATCAGTTGAGATTCTGCCGTTTATCCCTATAATGAAGGAATGTACGGTAGATCAGGCAATCATCAGCCAACGAGAAATGAGGAACCAAAATGCTGCAAAAAGCAACATTCGCCGGCGGATGCTTCTGGTGCATGGTAAGTCCATTTGAAGAGCAGCCCGGCATTCACGGCATTATCTCCGGATATATGGGCGGCGAATTGGAGAATCCGACTTACGAGCAAGTATTGACGGGTGAAACGGGACATCTCGAAGTCGTGCAAATCACGTTCGACCCTGAATTGTTCCCATACGAGAAGCTGCTCGAGCTGTACTGGCCGCAGATCGATCCGACCGATGCGACCGGTCAGGGCAATGACCGCAAAAGCCAGTATCGTGCCGCTATTCTTTATCATAACGAGGAGCAGCGGCAGCTGGCGATCGAGTCGCGGGAACGTCTGGCGCAAAGCGGACGCTTCGAGCAGCCGGTCGTCACCGCCATCGAAGAGGCTTCCGTCTTCTATCCTGCCGAGGAATACCACCAGAACTATCATCGCAAAAACCCGAAGTTCTACAAGGAATCCCGCGTTTACTCCGGTCGCGATGCGATCATCGAGAAATATTGGAGCGAGTAATTCCGGTCGGCAATCCGGCAAGGAAAGAGGCACCTCAACGGTGCCTCTTGTTTATTACGGGAACGAATCGATTCATTCCGCATACGAATCCATTAAACTTTACAGCTGTTCTTGAAAAGCAAGGCTTGCCGACTGAGGGAACGAGTCCGGAAATGCCGACCAATCCGATATCATCTCCGCCTCCGTCAACAAACACGAATCCAGCTCTTCGCTCAGTTGCCCCCGGTCCAGAGAAAAACCAATCAATACGATTTTATTGATGCGATCCCCGTACGTTGCGTCCCAATTCCGGGCGATCTCCGGATACTCCCTGAGCACCGCTTCCCGTTCCGGCTTCGCAATCGCGGCGACCCAATATCCGCCCGGCCCGAACTGAATGGACGGCCCGGCCTGGCTCAAGTTTTGCGCCATATCGTTCCGCGTGGCCAGCCATACCATGCCTTTGGCGCGCACGACCGCTTCCGGCCATTCGCTCATCCAATTCATGAGGCGATCGGGATGAAAAGGCGCTCTTCGCTCGTACACAAACGACGAGATACCGTATTCCTCCGTCTCCGGCACATGATGCTCCTTGGCCATCTCCAGCATCCATCCTGCGGACTGGCTCGCCTGTTCAAAATCGAATAGTCCCGTATTCATTATATCCGACGGATTGATCTGTCCGAACGCGGAGCGAATGAATCTCGCGCGAGGCTGGAGGCTCCGAAGAACGCGCTCCAGGCGCTCAAGCTCCTCCGGCGTTACACGATCGCATTTATTCAGGATAAGCACGTCGCAAAATTCAATTTGATCAATCAGAAGATCGACAACCTCGCGCCGGTCATCCGGACCCACATGCTGCTTGCGATCCGTCAACGTATCGCCGGAGGAATAATCGTTCCAGAAACGGTAGGCATCGACAACCGTAACCATGCAGTCCAGTGTGCAAAACTTGGTCAAATCGATGCCCAGCTCTTCATCGATATAAGTGAAGGTCTGAGCGACCGGGATCGGTTCACCGACACCGGTGGATTCAATCAGTATGTAGTCAAAACGGTTTTCGAGGGCGAGCCGTTCGACTTCTTGCAGCAAGTCCTCGCGAAGCGTGCAGCAAATGCAGCCATTGGACATTTCTACCAGTTTCTCGTCCGTCCTGGATAATCCCCCGCCTTGCTGGATCAGATCCGCATCGATGTTGACTTCGCTAAGGTCGTTTACGATAACCGCAACGCGAAGGCCTTCCCGATTGTTCAGCACATGATTCAAAACGGTGGTCTTGCCCGCGCCCAAGTAGCCGCTAAGGACAGTTACGGGAAGTATTGGATGGGTAATCGGCATGCTCATTTGAATTCGCTCCTCTATTTCGTCTTTAATAGTAATATTTACGATTAGTATAGCAGACGAAATGGCGTTTGTGAATCCAAATTGTAATCATTACTTTTAACGAGCCTGACTTTTCTGGGCGTAAAAGAGCAAATAGACAATCGTTAATGCCGTTAAGTATGAGCAGTACGTCCAACCGATGTTCCAACCGTTTCCATATAAGATCCATTTCAGTTGTACGAGGATCCATTCTGCAAAGGAGATACCCAAACTCCAAACGAAAATGACGAAAATCGGAGACGCGATCCGACGTTCAATAAAAAAAACCAGAAACACCCCACACACCGGATATAAGCCCAGGTTAAAGGGGACGGTCGAGAAAGATTCGTTCGCTTCCGTAATCGGCTTGGCGATCCAAAAACCGTATCTGACAAAAATATCGTTGAACAAAAACGCAATCAGCGAGCCGCTCGGCGCAACGCGAAGACATAACATCTGTTTATTGGGAATCGGACTTAACGCCAAGCACAACCAGGGAATGATAAACCCGATAAGCCAGTTGATGAACACACCTAGCACCTCTACTTGTCTTCTTATTATAGAATCAGTATTCACCTGGCTTCGGCCTTTGAAACGAGAATCGTGCGAGTCTTCGAATAACCGCGCTTTCGCTTGCAGCTGCGGCTTTTTCCTGCATCAACAAGCAGCCCTGCTCCAGCTGGTTCTCGTCGATGACACATCCGCCAAGCGTTCCGCTAAGTTGGGCTATCGTTACCCACGTCGTTCATTCGCCATAATGCCTGCAAATATACATCTATTTCCGCCGAGATTGACCCTTTTGAGCAATAAAGATGCAAAAGCGCAGTTATTTTACGCCATCAGCCGCGTTTTCGGCTTTCGTTTTGCATTTACCTGCACATTTGCAGGTATTTCATCAAGCGGCGTTGGTTGACAGAAAATACATGTACATATGCAGGTTTTGAGGTCCCGCCAAACATCAAAAAAAGCTCCGGCACGCCGTAAGCGCGCCTAGCTGTCGCAAACCGCCGCCAAATTTTTATTTTCTGGTTATATATAATTAAAAAATCCGCCGTACCGGCGGATTTAAAAGGCATTATAGGATGGGATTGAGCGCTCCAAGGCGCTCGGCCAGCTTGGCGCTGCTCGTGGACATCGGCGCCGACTTGGATGCCGTCGGGTCCAGGTAACGCTTGGCACTGTTGACGGCGAGCGCGGCATCCGATATGGCGCCGGCGATCAGGTGAAGCTTGCTCGGAAAATGAGCCGCGTCGCCGGCCAAATAGATGCCGGGCAGCCCTGTCGCCAGGCTCGCGTCCGCATCGAAGTTCCAGGCGGACCGTTGCAAGCCCCATGCGGCGATCGGGCCGTATTCGCTGCGCGTGCCGTGATCGACGATCACGGCGTCGACGTCCAGCCGTTCCCTCTCCGGACCAATGCCGATATCGTCGCCGATTCGCCGGATCGTCACGGACTCGATCGATGCCCCGTCCCCGTGCAGCTGCTCGATAGCATACGGAACGCGAAGCTCAAGAGATGCGGTACCGGCTCCAAACCGCTTAAGCCGCTTATCCCCGCCCTCGCCCTCGCTTCGCCGTACGACGATTACTTTGGCTGCGACTGCCGCCAGCTCGTCGAGCATGACGGCAGCGGACGATCCGCCGCCGCGGGAGAGCAGAACGCGTTTGCCGCGCAGCAGGTCGAGATTCAAGTTCTGCGCGTAATGCAGATTGGCCGCTTCATACCTCGCGGTGTCATCCAGCTCCAGTCTCACCGGTCCGGGTACGCCATGGCCGAGCGCAAGAATAAGGGAACGCGTACGATGCCGTTCGCCCGTATCGGATACGACGATCATCGTTCCGTCATCGCTCCGCTCCAGCTGCGCGATGCGCTGTCCAAGCACGATCGCAGGCTCGAAGGTCCGGGCTTGCCGGATCATCTGCTCGATCAGCCGGCCGCAGCGGATCGGAGGAACGCCGCCGACGTCCCAAACGACCTTGTCCGCGTAAGTGAGCAGCCGGCCGCCGAGCTCGGCGCGCGCTTCGATCAGTTTGACGCGCATGTCGCGCAGCCCGCCGTAAAACGCGGCGTATAACCCGGCCGGCCCTCCCCCGACGATCGTGAGATCGAACGTCTCCAGTCGATCGGTCATGAAGCCCCTCCTATTTTTGAATATCAGGCGCGCCGGCCGCGGAACAGCAAATACATAAAAAACGGCGCGCCGATGCCGGCGGTAAACACGCCTGCGGGTATATCCATCGGTAAAAACAGCGTTCTTCCCGCCAGATCCGCCAGCAGCAGGATAAACGCGCCGGCGAGGGCGGATGCCGGAATGACAAGCCGGTAATCGGTTCCTACCAGCCTGCGGGCAATATGCGGGGCGAGCAAGCCGATGAAAGACAGCGTTCCCGCTACGCCTACCGATACGCCCGCTAGCACGACACTACACATAAGCACCGCGGCGCGTGTCAGCTGCAGCCTGCTGCCCAGGCCGCGCGCCATATCGTCGCCGAGCGCCTGGACGTTCAGCGCCTTCGCCAGCCTCATGGCGAGCGTCAGGAAAATAACGATCCAGGGCCACAGCATCCGAACATAACTCCAGCTTGTTCCGTAGATGCTGCCCGTCATCCAGTTGAGCACTTGCGCCGCAAGATATGCCGGACCGCTGATCAGCAAGAACATCGTCAGCGCGCTAAGCGCAGTCGACAAGCCGATCCCGATCAGAATGAACCGGCTCGGCGAGACGCCGTTCTTCCAAGAAAGCGCATAGTGGACAATGACGATGACCAAAGCCCCTGCGACGGCCACGAACGGCACCAGATGGATGCTGTAGCCGGAGAACAGCGTCATGAATCCGACCACCGCAACGGACGCCCCGCCGGTCACGCCGGCGAGATCGGGCGAGACGAGCGGGTTCCGGATGATGCCCTGCAGAAGCGCGCCCGCAACTGCCAGCGCAGCGCCGATCAGTATGGCTGCGATCGTTCGCGGCAGTCGCAGCTGCAGGACGATCAGATCGCCGCTCTCCGAGCCGAAGCCGAGTATCGCGCGCGCCATTTGCCCGAGCGGTACCCGGACGGCGCCTGCGGACAACGATGCCGCAGCTGCGGCGACGACGAGTACGGCCAGCGCCGTCAATATCCATGCCGCCTTCCTGCGCTTGGTGTTAGCCATGGCGCCCCCTTCTGGCCGCGCGAATCAGGAAAGGTACGCCGATGAGCGCCGTCGCGACGCCAACGGGCACCTCCTTCGGCATCAGAATGAGGCGCGACGCGGTATCCGCAGCGACGAGCAGCGTCGCGCCGGCAAACGCGCAATAAGGCAGCAGCCAGCGATGATCGTTGCCGACGAAGTGCCGGCACAGATGCGGCACGACCAATCCGACAAAGGCGATCGGACCTGCCGCGGCGACCGCGCTGCCCGCGAGCAAGACGACGGCCGCCGCCGACAAGAAGCGGACAAGCCCGAGCCGGGATCCGAGGCTCCGCGCATTATCGTCGCCAAGCGCCATGACATTAAAAGAGGCGGACAGCGTCATGGCGATCAGCATTCCGGCAGCCATATAAGGCAGCACGAAAATCAGGTGCTCCAGCTTGCGGCCTGACACCGATCCGACCATCCAGAGCAAGGCCGCATCAAGCGACTGCTTGTTTAATAAAATGAGCCCTGAAGTAACCGAGGAAGCGAAGGCGGCAAATGCCGCCCCCGCCAGCGTCAGCCGGATCGGGTCGAATCCGCCGCCGCCCAGCCCGAGCGCCATCACGCATAAGGATGCCGCGGCCGCTCCCGCGAAGGCCAGCCAGACCATATTTCCCATCGACATCGCCTGGCCGAATGCGCTCAGTCCGAAGACGATCAGGAGCGAAGCGCCCGAGTTGATCCCGAACACCGATGGCGATGCGAGCGGATTTCTCGTCACCACTTGCATGACGGCGCCCGCCACGGCAAGGCATGCGCCGACGGCGGCCGCAATCAGCGTGCGGGGAACGCGCGAGGTTCTTAAAATCAATTGATCGTTGGTGCCTTCAAACCGGGTATACGCCGTCCAGATATCTTTCAGTCCGTACCCGTGTACGCCTAGCAAAAGGCTGCATACGATGCATGCGAGAAGCAGCAGCGCGCCCGCTGCCGCACCGGCAGCTTTTCGTCTGCGGCTTCCCAGCCATACCGCCATCGCGGCCACGCTCCCGCCTGTTACGGATGTCGGTCCCGGCTATCGTTTTCCCGAACCGTTTGCGTCTTACTTCGCGCCGAAATAGTCGGCAAGCTTGTCCAGCAGCAGGTTTGCCGCCTCGATGCCGCCCGAGGAATTCCAGATCGCTTCGTCGACTTCGACCACTTTGTTCGCCTTGGCGACGTTCAAGTTCTTGAACAGCGGATCGTCCTGCCATTCCTTCACGACCAGGTCTGCATCGTTCTTGCCCGCGACTCTCGTGACGAAGTAGAACAGTACGTCCCCGTCCATGCTCGGAATCGTCTCCTTCGACATCACCTCGATCGAGTCCTCTACGTCCTGGGAGGCAGGTCGGGCGAAGCCCAAGTCCTTCAGGATGGCGCCGGAAAACGATTGCTTCTGATAGATCCGGACCTGCGAGGCAGAGAAGCGGACGACCGAAACCTTCGTGGACAGCTTGTCGCCCAGCTTCGTTTTGAGGTCCGCGATCCGTTGATCGTAAGCCGCCAGCGCCGCTTCCCCTTCCGCTTGCTTGCCGACCGCTTCCGAATACAGCTTGAAGTTCGTCTTCCAATCGCCGCCCAGATCCTCGGAGAATACGGTCGGCGCGATTTGCTCCAGCTGCTCGTATATTTTCTCCTGCCGCGCTTTGTTGCCCACGATCAGATCCGGCTTCAGGCTGGCGATCAATTCGAGATTGGGCTGCAGCTCGTCGCCTACGACGGTCACGTCCTGCATGTCGTCCTTGATAAAATCGTACCAAGGGTCACCGACCCAGGACGAAACGGCGCCGACCGGCTTCACGCCGAGCGCGAGCAGCGCTTCCGTTCCTTCGTTGGTAAGAATGACGACGCGCTGCGGCGTACCCGTCAGCGTTGCTTCGCCCATCGCGTGCTTGACGACGCGGGACGACGCGGCGGCCGTATTGGACGGGGCTGCGGCGGACGAGGCTTGGCTTGTGGACGAGGCCGAGACTTCGGGAGACGCGCTGGAATTCGCGTTGTTGCCCGCTCCGCAGGCGCTTGCCAGGACAAGAATGCATAGCAGCATGGCTGCTGCCATCGACGATCTGAATTTACTGTGCTTCAAAGACTTGTTCCCTCCGGTATATTGAGAATGAATATCATTAACAATATACCTGTGCCCCCACCTGGCAGCAATGGGATATACCGACGCCACGGATGGATAATCGCGACGCGTCGACTTGCCCCGACGATTCTCGCGCGCCTGATACACGGACGGCGAGACGCCCTCTATCTTTTTAAACATGCGGCTGAAATAATAGCTGTCCGCATACCCGACCGCCTCGGCGATTTCCCGGATCGAAAAGTCGGTGTCCAGCAGCAGCGCTTTGGCCTGGGACATCCGGATCTTTATCAGATAATCGATCGGGCTCGTCTGTCTGCTGCTCTTGAACGCGCGCAGCAGCTGTCGCGGATGGCAATCGAGCGCGGCAGCCAGCGAGTCGAGCGTGATCGGCTCCTTGTACCGCTCCGTCAGATAACGGGCGGCCTGCTCCGACAATTCGGGCTTCATCGGCTGCACGGCCCGCGCTTCCATTTGTGACAACACTTCCTGCACGAACTGGTAAAAAGTCGACCGCACGCGCAGCGGCGCAAGATTGCTCTCCTGCTTCCACGCGGCCGCCATCGATTCGACCAAGCCGTGCAGCATGAGCGGATGAAGCGGCGCGAACGCGTACTGGAGCCGGAACGGGCTGTTCCGCTGCACTTGATCGATCAGCTCAGGCCGGGCGTTAAGCGGCAAGATTGCCTTGTATAAAATAAGGCCGTATTCGAAAAGCTCCTCCGCTTCGATATCGAGGCAAAGCCCTTTGCCGCCGTGCAGGATGTTAAATCTTTCCGCCCGCACCGTCTTGCCGTCCAGGCTTACCATAGCACGGCCGCGCGTCACGTAAAGAAAAGCGCTGGAAGGCAGCAAATACGAGCGAAGCGTCTCTCCTTCCGCAAGGCGCATCAGCCGTATATCAATCAATCGTATGTACACTTGATTCCAAAGCTGATTGTGGTTGTAAGCTTCCGACTCCATCCCCCGTCGCTCCTTCTCTCTGTTCATGCTTTGACCTCATTATAAGTGATAATGATTCTCATAACCAAGCAAACAATTTTAGATAAAAAAAAACGACAGCCCATAAAGGCTGCCGCACGAGTGAATTCATTTTGATGCATGGCATACTTGCTCTATCGAATTAATCCGGTTTAATCTGTCTCCATCGAATGGATGTCGTCAGGCGAGCAAGCCAGTCAACGATCGATTCGCTGTTAGAGCCGAGCCAGAGATCGCCATAACGTTCCATCATCAGGATCGTCCCGGTTCGGTAGAACGCATGCGTCGGCCCTTCGGTATCAAGCCCGGTGTAATGGCCATTGAACCAGACCGCTTCAACCGGGCGCTCAAGACCGACCCGGTTAAGCTCGATCTCTCCTTCCGCCACGTACAGGTATTTGCAACCAAAGACAATCTCCTGCAGGCAAAAAGTTTTGAGAAAATGGTACAAAGATCTTTGAACGACAATATGGCCCTTTGCATCGTCATCCCATAACGAGCCTTCGTCGCAGTAGACCGGAGACTCGTCGTTCCCCGCTTCGACCTGGCAAGTCCAATTTGCTTGATTTTCTTCAAGGAACGTAATTCTGTCTCCCTCTCTCCTCAGCATTTCGGCTGCGCAGAGGCAGTCTTGCTGTTGAAAGATTTCGGGCGAGCGCTCGAGGTGACGGTCAGAACCGTCTTTCCAGCGGCCGGCGAAGGCGTATAGTTCTCTTAACGCCTTCGGCAAATCCGCTGGAACCTCTTCTGCCGGCACGCCGTTAGCGCGATCGTACTTGCCGTACCAATCGATAAGGAACGCCTTGAGATCGTCCAGTTGATCCGTGTCTTTAAGCACCGCTGTCATTCCCTCATTCCCTCATTCCCTCATTCCCTCATTCGCTGATTTTCTGCTGCTTCTCAAGCGCCCGCAGGATTAGTGCTGCCGCTTCGTCGCGGGACGCCAGGGACTCGGGCCGAAGCAGCCCGCTGCTGCCCTGCAGCAAGCCCTTCTTCACCGCCCAGTTGATCGCCGGCTTCGCCCAGGCGGGAATGCGTGCGACGTCGGCGTAGCCTTGAAGCGGATCCCCGACTTCGGTCGCGCCGCTTGATTCGTCTTCGCCGCCGAATGCGCGCTGGATCATGGCAGCCATTTCGGCTCGGGTAATCGGGTCGTTCGGACGGAATCGCCCGTCCGCGCCCTGCACGATGCCGGCTGCAACCGCCTTTTGCACCGCCTCCGCATACCATGCGCTAGGGAGAACATCGGTGAAGCTTGCTCCATTTGCGATAAGCGCCGCCTTGCTTGAATCTTGGGGCAGCAGCGACAGGACCAGCTTCGCGAATTCCGCACGCGTCACTTGCCCGTTCGGACGGAAGTTGCCGTCGGGGAAGCCCGTCAGGATGCCGCGCGCCGCCAATACTTCCACCGCGGCGCGGCTCCAATGACCGGCCAGATCCGCAAAGCTCGGCAGAGCAAGCAGCACTGCATACGTACCGGGATCCTGAATGGCCGCGGACACCGTACCCGCCGCAGGCTGAAGAATTCCGCCCGCGTAAGTCCAAGTTTTTCCGTCCCATTTGTAAATACCCAATTTGCGTGCGTCCTCTTGTCCCAGCTCGGAGGCGTCGTAGGCGATCGTGATCCGAACGGACGCTTCGGGCCGCCCTTCCGGCTCCGGACGCCAGTCGAAGGCGTCCGAGACAAGCCGCAGCCTGGCATCCGCCGGGACAGCAGCAAGCGTCGGCTTCGTTCCAACGATCTGTTTGGCTCCGCCCATCGCCATTCCCTTCGGCAGAAGGAGCTTGAGTTTGCCACCGAAGAAGCTCAATTCGCCGCCATCCGCAGGAACGTCCAGGCGCTCTAACGAAGCATTCGTCGTCGGACCGCCCGGTGAACCCGTTCCCGAATCGGTTGCGCCGCGCACGATCTTCACGAACACGGATTGCTGCGGCGACCGGTTGCCCGCGTCGTCCACCGTCCACAGACGCACCTCGTATTCCGTATTCGCGGCGAGTCCGCCGATTGTATAAAAATTCGTGCCTGCCGGTACCAGAACCGCATCGCCTGCAAAAGCATCGCCGATTTTCGTCCACTGCAGCTTCACGCCTGCCAGATCCGCATCCCCGGGTGCCGTCCAGGTCAGCTTGGCAGCGCCGTCTCCAGCCACCGCGACGACATTCGTCGCTTCGGCCGGCGGGACGATATCGAGCGCCGCAGTCTGCGACGATCCGGTGCTCGCGACGATCGTCGCCACGCTGAAGTTGCCTGCCGCGTCATAAGCCTTCGCTTCAAATGTGTAGCGCGTGCCTTCGCGAAGGCCTCCGATCCGGGCATAACGTTGACCTGACGGGACTTCGAGCTCGATCGCCGTATCCGAAGCCCCCTCCACGCGATAAGAGACGACGAACCGGTCAAGGTCCGGATCCTCCGGCAGCCGCCAAGACACGATCGCTTGCGAGACGTCCGTGCTGACGCTCAGACCTTCGACCGCCATCGGCGGCGTTTTGTCCGATGCCGCGACCGTTACCGTATTTTCGTACGTCTCTCCCAAAGCCACGCCTGCAAAGCTGCGCACGGTTCTGTCGACGTAGACGCCATATTCGCTTCCGACCGTTAACGGCTCCGTCGGCGTAAAGCGTACGACTGCCGACGCCATGCCGTCTTGAGCTTGCACAGGATCGATCAGCTGCCAGGTACCGGCTACATCGGCGGAAGCGTCGGTGTCGATTACCGCGAGCAGCGAGCCGATTGCGGAGGCTTCCGCGATCGGACGATCGAACCGGATGTCCACATAAGCGCCTCCCGGTGCGGCTTCGACCTTGATCGGCTTCGCGGGCAGCGTGGAGATCATCGGCACGTTGACGTCGAAATGAGGCGGCAGCACGGTCAGTACTTCGCTTTCCGCTGCGAGATAGCCCGGCTTCGTGAAACGCACCTTCCATTTTCCTGCCGGCACGTCCCAGGCATAGCGGCCGTCGGTATCCGTACTAAGCGGATTTTGCTGACCGTACCAATCCGCGTTCCAAGCTTCCCATCGGCCCGTGGCTTCATTAAGGAACAGCGCGGTCGCTTCCGCGCCCTCTATGCGCCTGTTCTCCGTCACCTCGTACACATAGCCGCTAGGATCGTAGATCCAGGTCGGATCGGCGAGCTTTTTCTTCGGATCTTCATCCTTGATCTTGCACTCCGCTACGATCTGCCTGGCGAACCGCGCGATTTCCCCGCCCAGCTGCGCATCCATGACTTTGCCTGCCGCGTTCGAGGCGATAAATAAAACGATCGTCCCGACGCCGAACGTTGTCGGCCCTGCGATAACCGAAGCCAGCGCGATGCCCTGCTTGATGAGCTCTACGCCGATCAGCCGGTTTTTCAAATGGTTGACATAATCCAGGCGAATCGGGGCGATGTCCGGCGGACAATTGTCTTCGATCGCGGTCATGATGCGTTCGAGCTGCTGCAGCGTATCTTCGCTGTCGCGACCGTCATAGATGCTGTAAGCCGCGTCGATCGCCGTCCAGGTTGCTTCGCCGGCCTTGGACTCGAGCGCAAGCCCGATGCGCACGGCAATCGTAGAGACGGCCGAATTGAGCGCCTTGACCTGAGACGCCGATTTGCCGATTGCCGTCTTTTCCCCTGCCGAGATGCCTTCGCCCAATGCGGCCAGCACATCGCCGACCGCGGGATTCGCCGATGCGAACCGATCCTCCGGCAGGTATGCCGTCAATTCGTATTTCAGCTTGCCGTCCTTGAACGACTCACCCATCTCAAAGCCGTAAAGCGGTACGCCCGTCTGCTGCTCAAGCGCAAGGTCCGCCGACGTAGGGGTATACGTCTTCCTCTCCATCTGCGCGTCGATCCGAATCTGTGCGTCTCCGGAAGCGGCGGGCAATACGCCCACATAAGACATCGTCTGCGCGCCGCTGCCATTCGACCTGGGCGATACGTTCAGCGATTCCTGACGCGCATCGCGGAAAGGCGCGGACAATTGCTCGCGAATCTCTTCTGCCGGAGGCGGATCGCCTGCAAGGCTGACGATCGACGACTTCGTCTCGTAGTCAAGTCCGATGGGACCGACCGCACTGCTGCCGACGATCGCTTTGTAAACGCCGTTTTCTTGCAGGCTTGCCGGATAGCGAACGCCCTTCACGACAAAGGCGACGTCGCTCGACTGCTCGGTCCGATTGAATCGCGCTTCGAGCACGATCGGGGAGCTGGGATTGAGGACGTACGGGAACTTCGCCTCCCCGTTGCGCGGATCGAGGTTGACCGTCCGCCCGTCCGGTTGGGACAGCGTGAAGGAGACCGGCTCCGCGTAGTCGGCGTCATAGTGGACCGTCGAGCCGCGGCTGCTCCACGTACTGCCGTCTTCGCCCCGCGCCGTGGCGCGGATCGGCCATGTGGAGATCGGGCCCGAGCCGGGCAGCGCGACGGAAGCCGACCACAATCCGGCCGGGGAGGCTTCCGCCGAGCCGACGATTCGTTCGCCTGCATAAAGGGTGACCGCGCTGCCCGGGAGTGCCGTACCGCCGATCTTGACGTTTCGCTCAGAGCTGTATGCGGGCGCCGTCAGCGTCACCGGCTCGATCGAAGCTTCGGCGCCGCCGAGGGGCTCAGCAATCTTTCGTCCTCCTAGCGCGTAACGGATCTCCGGCGAGACCCTGAGCCGGACGTTCGAAGGCGAATCCGACAGCTTCAGCTCGTATTGCAGCGTGCCGAAAGCGCCTCTGCCGAGGATGCCCAGCGGGACTGAATAACCGAGTGCTTCTTGCGTAGGTGTCACTGAGCGGCCTTGCCAGACGACGCTCCCTTCGACAATCGCGGTCTCGGCAGGTATGTCCAGCGCGATCTCGCCTTCGCCGAGCTCGCCCGTACCGCCGTCCGAATAGGACAGCCGTACCTGTACGGTCGAACCGGGGACCGGCTGTCCGCTGCCGAGCAGCACGCCGTTGCCCGCTCGTCCGGAGAAACGACCGGGAACTTCCGTACCGAGCGTGCCGAGATCCGTCGTCTCGCCAGGGCCGGCCGAGAAGGTTCGGTTGAAAATCGAGCCGTTCTCCATCGCAACTTGCAGCTCGTAGTTTCCGGCTGCAGGCAGCTTCAGATCAAGCTGCGTGCCGGGATAGGCGCCGTATGAAACGTACGATCTGCGCTGATCGGCATCGATGGCGTAAAGATAATAGTAAGCGGCGTTCGAGGACAGCCGCGCAGTCGCAGCTGCGCCGTCATTGATAAGACGAAGCTCAACCGCCCCGCCGTTGTCTGCCCCGATCTGCGCAGCAGCACAGGCTCTTCCGAATCCGCCTTCGATACCGTCCGCGCAAATCGTGACCTTTTGGCCCGGTTCTGCCGAGATAAAGAAGGGATTTTGGCTGTTCAGGATGCCATGACTCGACGAAATTTGGAAATGGATAAATTCGCGCCAATCCAGCGCGTAAGGCCCCGTCCACTCTTCGCCCGCCGCGCCCGTGAACAGATTGACTCGAACCCTCGCAGGAACCATTTGCTTAAAGACGATATCCGCATGCTGGAGACCGGCCTGAGCGTCCAAGTAGGTCGTCCCGGAGACGATGCCGTTCGCGATCGTCGCTTGAAGCAAGTTTCGGCCAGTCGGAATATCAAGCTTGTAATGCCCTTCATCGTCGGTTTTTGAAGCAAAGCTCAAGCCCGTTTGATGGGCCGCGACTGTCGCTCCGGCTACGGGATTGCCGATCAAATCGGTTACTGTACCTTCGACCGTCGCTTCGGTAAGCGGCCGGAAATCGAAGGCAACAGGATTCGAGCCGCTTAAAGCTTTAATGGTTTTCGTTTGGGGCGCAAATCTGGCATCTCTCGGCGATGCGGTTACGGTCAACGTACGTCCTACCGCGCCCGCAATAGGCGGCGTCACGAGATCATTGCCGGTCCATTCGCGTTCAACGAGGACGTCGCCATTCTCGTTGGCGACCGTAATGCCTGCATTCATCTTCAAGCCGTTCGATATTGTTGCGCTTACGCGCAGATTGGCAGGCGCAACGACCGCGGCGTTCGCCTCCTTGCGTTCGCCAAGGCCGATTGAAATCGCGGGCGGCCTGCCCGAGCTCAGCAGGTCGAATCCGTCAGCGGCGACCAGCAGCAACTTGTAGTCTTCGGCATGCGGCAATCCCTTTAATAGGGTGATGCCGGAGGTCGAAAGTTTGGCATAGGCGTATGCGCCGGCGGTCGCGCTGTTGATACCCAACTGAGCATCCTGGAGAAGAGCGGACTCTCCGCTAACGTCGATAACTGCCGTGCCTCCGACCGGTATCGGGGCTCTCAACAGCTCTCTCTCAGCGTTGCTGCCGGCTAAATCCACCGACGCTTTGAGCGAAGTCAACTGCCGGGCTTCATCCGGTACGGCAAAGGATCCTCTGTAAGAGCCCGCCTCCGTCTGTTCCGCAAGCTTGATCTCGGCCGTACGGACTTCGCCGGTCGTATCTTCGTAGGTAAGCACTGCCTTGGCATTAGCGCCAGCCGGCCCGGAAAGCGCCAATTGACCGTTGTCCCCGTGTCCTGCGTATTGCCGAAGATAGAGCGGCAGCGCGTACGAAGCTTTGGAGATCGCGACGTCGCCCGTCGTGACGCTCTTTTCTACGGAATAAGCCGTTTCGTCGCCCGTCGCGCCGACGGCTCGGACCGCATAGGTATATGTCTGCCCGTATGCGGCAGTCTTGTCGATAAACGTACGGGCTTGCGGGTCCGACAGGGTAGCAATCGCCGTAAAAGATTCGCCTGCTATGCTTCGCGCGACCCGCAGCGCAACGAACCCGCTGCTCGTCGAAGGCGGATTGCCCCAGACCAGCGTTACCTCTGCGCCATTCGCCGTCAGCGTCAGATCGGATAGAGAACCTGCCTGAGCCGGCAGCGTCCGCACGGGTGCGGAAGGACCGTTCGACGTTGCGGCGCCGTCCACGTTGATCGCTTCGATTTTAAATATATACTCGCTGTCCGGGGTCAGACCGGAGACGATCGATTCCGTCGTACCGTCAGGTACCTGTATCGGCTGCGGGCCTCCCAGCACCCTGTAACCATTGTCCGCCCCTTCGGCGGCCGTCCAGCTCAGCTTGACGCTTGTCTTGCCGATCTCCGACGCCGCCGCCGAGCTGCCGGCCGGCCAAGTCGCCGCAGCAGACGCGCCCTGAATCCGCTGTACGTACAAGCCGTGCGACCGGCTCTCCGAGCCGCGAACCAGATCCTTCGCCTCGCTCGCGTAGGCAAGTCTCGTACCGTCGCCGCTAAGAGCCCCCTCCCCCGAGTCGTCATCGATCGACACCGAAGGATCGTAGGGCAGACTGACCAGCGAGGTTTTGGACTGATTCAGATCCCGCACGTACAGCTTGGAATAGGTATCCGCGTAGCCGGGTACAAGACTCGCTGCGGCGGATTTAAAGAATACATAACGGCCGTCCCCGCTAATATCGAGCGCCGTACCGTCCGCCGCCTTCCCGCTCGCCCCGTCCGCCAAACTTACGAGCTTGCGAGCGCTGCCTGCATCAGCCGCCTCGTCGTCATAGACGTAAGCGCCTGCTAACGTCTGCGTATCCGTCGAGGATGCAACGGAATAAGCGACATGCTCTCCACTGTCGTCGATCGCAATGGTCTCTCCGATCCCGACGTTTCCGGGAATCGCCGCCGATACGCGTACCAGACGATTCGTCCACATTTTATACAGATAGACGTCGCCGCTATTCGCCGGGTCGCCCGGCAGCAGCGATTGGTCCGAGTAGAAGGCGATTGCGGAGCCGTCGCGATTCAAGACCATATCGGACGACACCGGACTTGCCCCGCCCGGCAGCAGCAACGGTTCCAGCTTCCGCGAGTCCAGCTTAAAACGGACGGTATAAGCCTTGCCTTGCTCCGGCGAATAGTCGATAAGGTTGGTCGCTTCCGTCTTGAACACGACGGTGCTGCCGTCGTCGCTGATCGCAGGATCGGTGCTGGGTCCGTTCGCTTCCCCGCCGGCGGACGTCACGCTGAGCTTGGTCATACTCGCGGCCGCCGGATCGTAACCGCTGTCGGCGCTGTATCCCCGGTCCAGGAGAAAAACGTCGTTAACGCCGTTGTCCGGTCCGGACGTCGGCGCGCTCATCAGGTTATACGCGGCGGATGCGAACACGATGTAGCGTCCGTCCCCGCTCATGCTTCCGGAGATCGACGCTTGATTGCCGGAAATGCCGGCGCGTGTCCTGCTGACCACTTGGGTGCTGCCCAGCACGGCATCGTAAACGAAGACGTCCGTAGCGTCGTTATAGTCGCGATCGATGAGTTTGTCCGTATCCGAGACAAACAACGTATAACGGCCGTCGTCGCTCATGTCCAGGACGCGGCTGGCCGGGTCGTCGATCGGCAAGCCGTCGGCAAGGCTTGTGTCGATTCGCAAGATCGACCGGCCTGGGGGCAAAGTAACGCGGGTCCAGGCTGTAAGCGCCGCGCACTCGTCCCTTTGGCAATATCGGTTAGCGATTTCGTACGTTTGGCCGTTCTCGAGATTGGAGGCAATGCCGCTAAGCGCACGTTCCGTGAGAATCGGGCCTTGCCGGTATTGACCGCCGGGCTTGCGCCAAACCACCCGCGCGCCGTCGAAGGCACTTTGCGGCGGATAGGTCCAGCTTGCGGATGCGCCTCCGATCAGAGGCGCAACGGACGGCGCGGGCAGCGTGTCCGCGAGCGCCGTTACAGCTTGAGCAGATTCCTTGCCGCCGACTGCCGTGGCATAAGCCTGATTTCCGATACCCGAAAATAGCAGCAAACCGGACAGGCCTGCCGCCAATATGCGATTGGCTTTGCGGAACCGATGCGTTAGACGATTGGACAATGATATCCTTCTCCTTTGCGACCATGCACAATTGTTACTAGATTAAGGAAAAATGCCATTCTATGCTAGTGACATCAGGCGTGCTTGATCCATTTCGTACCTAGTCGCAAAGTTGCATTTTATCTCCGTATTCACGCTCTATTCGACATCAGTCGTTTTTCCGTCCAACATGGGCCGTCCAGAACCCCCTTCAAATGTTGAAGCAGCAAGCTGAAACGAAGCCGAAATAGGAAAACAGGACGGAGCAAGGGAATTCCCCGCTTCGTCCCGTTTGCGTTATTGGTCTATAGCTGCTTCTCAATCAGGCGATGCGCAAAGCAAAGACAGTCCCATAGTAGACCGACCCGGGCGCCAATCGCGGCAAAGAAACGCTGTACAGCGTTACATGGCCGGACCTAGCTGCTAATCATGACAAATAAACGCTGTGCAGCGTTACATGGCGGGATCTTGCCGTCAATCGTGGCCAAGAAACGCTGTACAACGTTACATGGCGGGACATAGCTGCTAATCGCGACGAAGTAACGCCGTACAACGTTACTTGGCTGGACCTAGCTGCCAATCGTGAAGAAGAAACGCTGTACAACGTTACTTGGCCGGACCTAGCTGCTAATCGTGGCAAAGTAACGCTGTACAACGTTACATGGCGGGACCTAGCTGCTAATGGTGACGAAGTAACGCCGTACAACGTTACATGGATGGACCTAGCTGCTAATCGTGGCAAAGTAGCGCTGTACAACGTTACTTGGCTAGACAGCGGCACAATCCTTGGCGAAGTGACGCTGCCCAGCGCCACTTGGCTCGAACCGGCGCCAGCCGACGCAAAGCAACCTCTAGATACAGCCCCCTCAGCTGGTATTTTTCATCTCTTTAATTACTGAGCCGTATATCCGCCGTCTATAAGCAGCGCCTGCCCCGTGATGCCTCTCGCCGCTTCGCCCGACAAATACAGTGCGAGCTCCGCGACTTCGCTCACGTCGATCAGCCGCCGCTGCGGAACCAGGGGAAGAAGCACCTTCTCCAAGGCTTCTTCTTCCGTGACGCCGTGCAATCTGGCAAGGTCCGCGAGCTGGTTGCGAACGAGCGCCGTATCGACGTACCCGGGGCACAGCGCGTTAACGGTGATGCCGTCCGTCGCCGTTTCCAGCGCCACGACCTTCGTCAAGCCGATGACGCCGTGTTTGGCGCTGTTGTAGGCGGCTTTGCCGGCAAATCCAACAACGCCGTTTATCGATGCGATATTGATGATTCTGCCGAAGCGTCTCGACCGCATCCCGGGAACGACATGTTTAATGAGCATAAACGGCGCCGTTAGCATGATTCGGATCATGCGCTCGAACGTGTCCGTCGGGAAGGATTCGACCGGGGAAACGAACTGCATGCCCGCATTGTTGATCAGCACGTCGATGCCGCCCCACCGGTCTTCGGCGATCCGCACCGCCAGCTCGATCTCGTCCTCGCTGGTGACGTCCAGGCGAATGCCGTGAACATCGAGCCCCGATTCCGTCAGCCCTGCAGCCGACTGGATCGCGGCCGCTTCGTTCAGGTCCGTCAGCACGACGGTCGCGCCGGCGGACGCGAATCGCCGCCCGATCTCGTAGCCGATGCCTTGGGCCGCACCCGTCACCAATACGACTCGCTTGTCGGTCATCTCGCTTCCTCCCTTTTAATAAGCATGCAGAAGCAGTTGCTCCGATATCAGAAGCTGCGCCCCGGTCGAAGCTGCAATTTCGTCTGGGGAGAACCCGTTCGCGGTCTCCATCAGCACCAGCCCCTTCTGCGTGACGTCGATGACGGCTCGGTCGGTGATGATTCGGTGGACGACCGCCCGGCCCGTCAGGGGCAACGTGCATTGCTCGACGATTTTCGGCCTGCCGTCCTTGCTCACATGCTCCATGACGACGACGATCCGCTTGGCGCCGTGAACCAGGTCCATCGCGCCGCCCATCCCTTTGATCATCTTGCCCGGTATCGTCCAGTTGGCCAGATCGCCCGAAGCGGACACCTCCATGCCGCCCAGGATTGCCAGATCGATATGGCCGCCGCGGATCATGGCAAAGGAAGCCGCACTGTCGAAATAGGCGGCGCCCGTAACCGCAGTTACGGTTTCCTTGCCTGCATTGATCAAGTCGGGGTCGACCTCCGACGGCTGCGGATACGGGCCGATCCCGAGCAAGCCGTTTTCGGACTGCAGCCAGACCCGTTTATCCTGCGGAATATAATTGGCCACAAGCGTAGGCATGCCGATGCCCAGATTGACATAATAGCCGTCCGCGATTTCCCTCTCGGCTCTCACTGCGATTCGTTCGCGCGATGTTCCTGCAGTCATCGTATCCCTCCTCCGGTTTAAGATTGCCCTGCAACTGTCAGCTTTTCGATGCGCTTGCGCTGCTCGCCGATCGCGATAGATTGAACGAAAATGCCAGGCGTATGGATGCGGTCCGCATCGAGCTTGCCGGCTTCCACCAGCTTCTCCGTCTCGGCGATCGTGATGCGGCCTGCGGTCGCCATGATCGGATTGAAGTTTCTGGCCGTCTTGTTGTAAACGAGATTGCCGTAAATGTCCGCCTCCAGGGCGCGAATCAAGGCATAATCCGCCGTCAGCGCCTGTTCGAGCAAGTACGTTTTGCCGCCGAACTCGCGCGTTTCCTTATGTTCCGCAAGCGGCGTCCCAACGCCTGCGGGCGTATAGAACGCTGGGATGCCGGCTCCGCCGGCCCTGATTTTCTCCGCCAGCGTGCCTTGGGGCAGGAGCTCGACCTCGATTTCGCCGGACAATGCCTGACGCTCGAATTCTTTGTTCTCTCCCACATAGGAAGCGACGATCTTCCTGATCTGCTTGTTGCGAAGCAGCAGGCCGAGTCCCCAATCGTCGACGCCGCAATTATTGGAAATAATCGTCAGATCCTTGACGCCGGTTTCGGAAAGCGCGACGATCAGGTTTTCCGGAATGCCGACGAGCCCAAAGCCCCCGACCATGATCGAAGCGCCGTCCTCCATGCCCGCAACCGCTTCCACAAACGATGAATGAATTTTTTTCAAAGAAGCACGCCTCCTCTATCCGTTCTGTCCGTTGCGTTCCACGATAACCGCAATGCCTTGCCCGCCGCCGATGCAGAGCGCGGCCAAGCCGTATGTGGACTGACGGCGATTCATCTCATGGAGCAAAGTGACGAGCACTCTCGCCCCGCTCGCTCCGATCGGGTGTCCGAGCGCGATCGCGCCTCCGTTGACATTGACCTTGTCTTCGGCCAGATCAAAATGCCGGATAAACGGAATGACTTGCGCGGCGAAAGCTTCATTCACTTCAATCAGATCGATGTCGGAAATGTGCAGCTGCGCCTTTTTGAGCGCCTTCTCGACGGCCGGGATCGGTCCGGTCCCCATATATGCCGGATCCACGCCGGCGACCGCAAAGGCACGGATGACGCCGAGCGGCCGAATGCCTTTTTCCGCAGCCCGCGCCTGGCTCATCAAGACGAGGGCTGCCGCGCCGTCATTGATGCCCGATGCGTTGCCCGCCGTGACCTGACCGTCGGGCTTGAACGCCGGCCGCAGCTTGGCAAGCGTGCTCAGCGTCGTATCGGGACGAATATGTTCGTCTTGCTCCGCGACGAGCGACGGCTCCTTTTTGCCGGGTAAGGCGACGCCTACGATCTCATCGGCAAAAACGCCTTGACTGGCGGCGATTCCGGCTTTCCGCTGGCTTTCGAACGCCAGTTCGTCAAGCTGCTCGCGGGTCAGCTCATACTTCGCGCATAGATTTTCAGCTGTGATGCCCATGTGGTAATCGTTGACCGCGCACCATAACCCATCCTTGACCATGCTGTCGGTCAAAGTGCGATCGCCCATGACATAACCAGCGCGCGTACCCTGGAGCAAATGCGGAGCCTGGCTCATGTTCTCCATCCCGCCCGCGACAACGGTTTCGCAATCGCCTGTCTGGATGGAACGGCTGGCCAGGTAGACGGACATGAGGCCGGAGCCGCACACTTGATTGACGGTGGTCGCAGGCGTTTCGACCGGTACACCTGCCTGCAAGGCAGCCTGTCTGGCTGGATTTTGCCCGAGCCCGGCTTGAAGCACGTTGCCCATATACACCTCCTCGACGAGCGAAGCAGGGATCCCCGCCCGATCGATGGCCGATCGAATCGCGGCTGCGCCGAGCCGTACGGCCGGTACATCCTTAAACATGCCGTTGAATCTTCCGATCGGCGTTCGGACAGCGCTTGCAATGACAACTTCATGGTCGCTCATGCGAGGTCGACTCCTTTATACGGTTTTGTTTTAAGCTTCTTATTCATCATTGTAGATCGCGCTGATTTATGTGTAAAATATAGATAATGGATATGATTTATTCTGAAGATGAATAAATAACGGAGGCGTCAAACCTATGGAGAATATACAACTTCTTTACTTCACCGAGGTGGCACGATTGCAAAGCTTCTCGAAGGCGGCACAGTCGATGCATATTGCCCAGCCTTCTTTAAGCAGAGCGATCAAAAGCCTGGAAATTGAACTTGGCGTCGTACTATTCGATCGCACGACCCGGTACCTGCGGCTGACGGACGACGGCGAGATCGTACTCCGTCATGCGGCCGCCACGCTGTCCATGTCCAAGGATCTGCTGGCGACGCTGAACGAAGGCAAGGAGCTTCAACGCGGCGAATTGCTGCTGGGCTTGCCGCCTGTCATCGGCGCCAGCTTCTTTGCGGGGATTATCGCAGGCTTTAGGTCCGAATATCCGGGTATACAGCTGCGGTTGGTCGAGGAAGGCGGCAAAATCGTGGAGCAGCTGCTGAGCGAATCCAAGCTGGACATCGGAATCGTCGTCCTGCCCGTCGACGAGGAGGAATTCGAGTCGCTGACATTAACGGAACGACGTCTGTTCCTGGTGTTGAATGCGAGCCATCCGCTTGCGGACGCCGATTCCGTTCGGCTAACGGACCTTAGGGACGAGCCTTTTATCATGTTCAAAAAAGGCTTCTCTCTTTACGATCGCGTGAGAGAAGCCTGTATATTGGAAGGGTTCGAGCCCAAAATCGCTTACGAGAGCTCTCAATGGGATTTTATGGCGGAGATGGTCGGCGCAGGGCTGGGCATTGCCTTGATTCCGGATACTGCCGCACGGAAAATTCAATCCAAAGCGGTCTCGGTCATACCGGTTACCGCGCCTGCGATCCGCTGGGACATTGCGGCGATCTGGCCCAGCGGCCGCTATTTGTCCCATGCGGCGAGAGGCTGGATTGCGTTTATGAGACGGTGGAAAACGGACATGGATCTCCTGTAAAAAAGAGCTCCCGTCCCGCCCGGGGGCGGTTAGCGCTCAGGTCCGACAAGCGCCAGCAAAGCGGCTTGCAGTCCCGGATTCGATGCAACCAGCCGGACATTGTGCAGCTTGTAAGGATGGCCCTCGGCATTGGTCACGGCGCCTCCGGCTTCCCGGACGAGCAGCACGCCTGCGGCGACGTCCCAAGGATATAGCCCGTCGTGCCAGAACCCGGTCAGTCGTCCGCTGGCGACCCAGCACAGATCGAGGCTCGCGGCACCGTGAATCCGCACGTTCCGCGAGATGCCGACGACTCGGCCCATACGAGCCAGCGTCACGGACTCCGGACGCCAGTCCGCGGCTTGGAAGCCGGTAGCCAGCACTGCGCGGCCGATGTCGTCCTGTTCGCTCGTCTGCAGGCGTTTGCCGTTCAAGCTGGCGCCTTTGCCTGCAGTCGCCTGGTATAACTCGCGGGTCAGCGGATTATAGACGACGCCGTGCAGCAATTCGCCGTTTTCCATTATTCCGATGGATATCGCGAAGTGAGGGATGCCTTGCACGAAGTTGATCGTGCCGTCGATCGGGTCCACGATCCAGCCATAGCCGGGCGGCGGCTGCCGCATCAGCGCGAACGGATCGCCAGCGCCGTCCGACTCTTCGGACAACAGCCAATGCGCCGGGTAGTCCCGCGCGATCCAGCCGCGAATCAGGCCTTCGCTTTGCAGATCGACGTCGGTCACGAGATCCGACAGGTTCAATTTTCCGCTGATGCCGTAGGCGTCGCTCATTCGTTTGACGATTTGATCGCCGGCGTCCTGCGCGTAACGAATGGCGGACGCCAGCACGGCGTCCCTGCAATCGATATTTTCGTTCATGCTTGCTCCTCTAGTTTAGTTAGATTGGCCTTTCAACAGCCAGTACACGCCTGCCGCGATCGTCGCGAGGCTCCCTAGCTTCTGCAGCGTGATCGGAGATCGCGGCAGTCCGCCGAGACCCCAATGGTCTACGATCGCAGAAGCGACGAGCTGGCCGAACACGGCGGTCACGAAAACCGGCAGCGCTCCTGCCGTCCCTGTCGCTCTGGAGATGCCGAACATGATGCCGACACCAAGGAGCCCCGAGACGATCATCAACGGATCGAAGCCTGCCGCACGCGGCGAAGACCCGCCCAGACGCAGCATCGCAAGCGAAATGGCGATCTGAAAAAGCGATACGCCGACGATCATGACGTACTGACCTTGCGCCTTGCCGATCGAAGCGTTGATCGTTCCCTGCGCGACGGACAGCAGTCCTGTCGCGAAGGCGATCGCTACGCTGACGCCGAGCTCTCTCATCTCTTCGCTCCTCTAATAAACGGCGTCCTTCAGCCGTCGTCATCGCCGATCCATGATTCGATCGGTCCTTCGGTCAAACGCAGTCCGGCTCCCGGTTGCATCGCCCCTGTCAAGCGAAGGATCGGGCCGGACAGCGAACAAAGCCGCTCCCAGCGATCGCGCAGCCGAATAGCGCCTGCAGAATCGATCGGAACGACGCACATTCTTGGATCGACCGCACGGAGCGAAGCCTCCCCGAAGGCGTCCGCCATTCCATGATGCGGTATTTTCCAGACCGCGCTCTGCAGGCTCGTCCGCGCCGCGAGCCGTCTCCAGCCTGATTCCGTCTGATCGCCGCCGAACAAAACGCCTGCAGTAGGGTCTGTCTCGCTGGAGAGCCGATAAACGGAGCTATCGTCGTTGGAAGCGGAGAAAAACGCTTCGCAGGCTGCGTTCATCTCGTCCGCCCGAGGCGTCCGGTCGCGCGAAGCTTCATCAGCCAGCTTTTTCAATACGTCGAGTCCGGGCAGCGGATCGTCCTGCCATGGATAAAGGTGGTCCAGGGCTACCCCTTCCGCCTCCCACAGTGTCTTGCTCTCATCCGCGCCGAATTCGGATCGCCAGCGGATATCCGTTCCTTGGCCGCGCAGCAGATCGATCAGGCGCTCATAATCCTTCAGCATGCCGGCGACTCTGCCGGAGAGCGGCGTCAGTACATCGGCCGCAATCTGCATGACGGCCGACAGCTGCTTGGGAAGCGGATAGGGGAGCACCGCGCGCTTTACCTCTCGGCTGCGAGCGATGTCGATCAGTCCGTTCAGATGATCCTCATGGATATGCGTCAGAATCATCCAATCCAACCGATCGGCGCCACGGCGCTCCATCCAATCCAGCGGATGATCCCTCTCCGGTCCGCGCCGGCCGTCCCCTCCGTCGATCAGCGTCAATTCGCCGGAAGCGCGTCTGATCATATGGGCGTCCCCCCAGCCGACATTTAAAAAGTTGACGATTGCGCGCATCTCGGGAAGCGCTCCTTCCTTTTTATAATTGCGCGGTTTGAACGGCGGCGCCCGCAAGCGCCAGACGATCCGGGCGCTTGCTGTCTTGCTGTAAGCTTGTCCCTTCCCGCCGACCGGGCAGCACGTGCAATTTATCCGGATCGGCTCGCAAGCGGACGCGTCCGCTGCGCACGCCGCCGTATCCGGGATCGGAGACGTCCACCACGAATGTCATGCCGCCGCTAAGCAATTCATAGCGTACCAGCCGTCCCAAAAATCGGCTATTCGCAATCTCTCCCGTCCATTCCGGCCCTGCCGCCCCCGCCTCGTCCTCCCCGACGATGGCGAGACACTCGGGCCGGACAACGAGCGTGACCGCGTCTCCGATCTTGTACGATGGACCCGCTGCAGGAACACTGAAAAAGGCATCCCCGCAGCGGACCTGCAGCTTCCCCTCGTCCGCAGCCGCCACCTCGCCGGGCACGAAGTTCGCCGTCCCGACGAAGTCCGCCACAAAAGCGTCGCTCGGCTTGTAGTAGACTTCCCAGGGCGTGCCTACCTGGCGTATGCAGCCCTGATCGAATACGGCGATCCTGTCTGAGAGCGACAGCGCTTCTTCCTGATCGTGCGTTACGAATACGGCGGTAATGCCGGTACGACGCTGCAGGTCTCGAAGCTCGTCTCTGACTTCCACCCGCATCTTGGCGTCGAGATTGCTGAGAGGCTCGTCCATCAGCAGCACCCGGTGGCCCGTCACGAGCGCCCGCGCGAATGCCACTCGCTGCTGCTGGCCGCCGCTAAGCTGCCTGGGCAGACGTTCGCCTAGTCCTTTCAGTCCGAACATATCGAGCATTTCGCCGATTTTGCGGCGGATGTCGGCACGGGAATCTTTCTGCAGCTTTAGGCCGTACGCGATATTTTCGGCAACCGTCATATGAGGAAATAACGCATATTCCTGGAAGACAAGCGGCGTCCGGCGCTTGAACGGCGGGAGTCCGTTCATGCGGACGCCGCCGATCGCAATGTCTCCGCTGTCCGGCTCGTCAAAGCCGGCGATCAGCCTCAGCAGCGTGGTCTTGCCGCAGCCGCTCGGTCCGAGCAGCGTCGTGAAGCTCCCTTCAGGAATGTCGAGCGAGACGTCGCGGAGCGCGGCGTACGCGCCGAACGATTTGGAGACGCCCGCGATGCGAATATGCGGTTGCGGCGCTACGGTTGTATTCATAGATACCTCCGATCTTGTAAGGACGGAATTAAACGGGATAAAGCCAGCACGGCGAATGCGATGGCAATCAAAACAACGGTAAATGCGGCAGCGCCTCCCCAGACGCCGCTCTGGACGAGACTCAGTATGGATACGGTGCCGACGGACGTATGAACGGAATAAATGAAGACGATGACGCTAAGACAGGTGACCGATCGCAGGAATGATACCGCCAATCCGGACAGCATCGGTCCTCTTACCAGCGGAAGCAGCACCTTGCAAAAGGTGGCGAAGCTGCCCGCGCCCATATTGAGCGACGCTTCCTCCAGCGAAGGTCCGATCTGCTGAAAGCCTGCCAGGCAAGCGCTGTAGCAGGTCGGCAGGTTCCATAACGCCAAGGCGATAATCATGATCGCGGAAGTGCCGCCAAGCTCGAACGGCGCTTTGTTGAAGGCGATCGCGAAGCCGAGTCCGAGGAATACGCCGGGGACGGCGCCAGGCAGAATGGCCAGCAAGTCGAGAAGACGGTTAATGCCGATCCGTCTGCGTTGAACCAGATAGGCGAGCGCCAGTCCAAAGACGGATGCTGCTGCCGACGACCAGAAGGCGAAGCGGATGCTGTTGTAAAGCTCCGAGCCCTTGGCCGAAACGTACTTCAGGTTGCCGAGCGTGAAGCTCCAGTCGTAACCCCAGGTTTTCGTAAAAGCACCGTAGAATAGCACGCCGTAAACCGCAAGAATAAACAGGGAGATCAGCAGGCAGCCCCCGAATAGACTCCATTTGACGGCGTTCGGCAGCGGATAAGGACGCAACCCCGAGCCTTTGCCCGTCACTGTCACATACGATCGGTTGCCCACCCAGCGCCGGTTGGCGAGAAACAGCAAGAGCGCCGGCGCCAGCAAGGCGGTGGACAGCATCGCGGCGGAAGAAAGATCAAACCAGCCTGACATCTGCATATAAGCTTCGGTGGGCAGCAGCGTAAAATTGCCGGCGATGATGATCGGGTTGCCAAAGTCGGCAAGCACGTTCATCGCCGCGATTAAAGCGCCGCCCGCAATGCCGGGACGACATAGCGGCAGGAAGACGTGCCTGAAAGCCTGCCAGCGCGTCGCTCCCAAATTATAGGCGGCATATTCGAGATGTACGGCCGAAGACTTCATAACGCCATATAACACCGTATAGGCGTAAGGAAAAAAAGTAATCGTCTGTACGAGCCATAACCCATGCCAGCCGTAGATATCGACATTCATATGAAGCAGCTGCTTCGTGATCAAGCCTTGTCTGCCGAAAAGCAAAATGTAAGATAATGCCACGATAAATGGCGGCGATACGATGGGAAGCAGCGTGACGAACCTGAACAACCCTTTGAACGGAACATCCAGTCTGGCCAGCGTGAAGGCGAACAAAAAGGCGACAGCCGTACAAGAAACAGTGGATATTGCGGTCATGAAAAGGCTGTTCAATCCTGCGCGAAACCAGCGCGCATTCGTCCATAGCTGCACGTAATCGGCGGCATGAGGCAGACTTACGACCTTGGCAACCGGCCATAACACGAAAAATCCGGTGAGCGTCACGGCGACAGCGATGGCGATCGCAAGCCATGGCTCGTGCCGAAGCTTTTTGATGTCCGTCCATGCGCTTCTGAGGGCGGACATAGTCATCGGGATCACCTTCCCCTTATATTTCTCTTCTTTCCTTTTTCTTACGTGCTGCCGATACGCACGGAACGCCGGCCCCCTCTTTGGCGCCGTCTTGGCGCGCTGCGAGGCGACCGGCTTTCCTTGCTGCCTATAAACTCGCGTTATTTGCTGCCGATCATATCCGTGAACTTTTTGACGACGTCGGCTTTCATGGCAGACGCTTTCGTCCGGTCATAATCGACCAAATGCACGTCCGCCAGCTTGATCATGCCCTGGGGCGGTTCGACATCGTTGCGGACGGAGTAGCGGTTGGAGCTGTTCGCGTTCATTTCTTGCACAGGCTTGGTAAGCAGCCAGTCCACGAATTTCTTGGCGTTCTGGGCATTATCGCCTCCCTTGACGATGCCAACCCCGCCGATCTCGGCCGCAGTCTGATCGGGTACGATGACTTTAATCGGATAACCCTGCTTGGCCGACTTGACGATGTCGTGCGCCCAGGACATGCCGGCTGCAAACTCGCCTGTTGCGGTCAGGTTAATGCCGTCCCCCGCCTTCGCAGTATAGTGATGAACGTTTTCATTCAGCTTCTTCAGGTAATCCCAGCCCTTTTCATCTCCCAAGCGGAACAGCTGATCCGCGATGAAGATGTAGCCCCCTCCCGCGGTCGCAGGGTTGGAGGTCACGAACTTGCCCTTGTAGCTTGGATCCAGCAAGTCATCCCAGGTTTTCGGTTCTTGAACGCCCTTGGATGCGAATTCTTTTTCGAAACGTTCCGTATTCAGCACAATTCCGAGCACGCCCATGTACCAGCCCTGCCAGTAACCGTTCGGATCGCCGAACTTCGCGTCTATCTCCGCGGCATTGGGTGACGTATAGGATTCCAGCAGGCCTTGATCGGCGAGCGGCTGGTAAAATTCCACGGAGCCGCCGACGAGGATGTCTGCCTGAGGGGCGTCCTTTTCCGCCTGTACTCGCGTGCTTGCCTCGCCGGCGCTGCCCAGATTCAGGTATTCCAGCTCGATGCCGGTATCTTCTTTAAACTTTTTTTGCATTTGAATGATGTCGTCCTCGTTCATCGCGGAGTATACGACAAGCTTCTTGGATGCCGGCTCTGCGGCCGAAGCGCCGGCGCTGCCGGTCGCTTGCGCCGCAAGCGTAGCGGCGCCCGCCGCGGCGTTTTCCGATTGGCTCGCGGATGCGTTCCCTCCGGCATTGTTGTTTTGGCCGCACGCGGCCAAAAGCGACAGCGAAGCCGTTAGTACCATTGCGGTTAACAGCCCGCTTTTTCCTCGTTTTCTCCAACTCCCCAACATAGCGATCCTCCTCATAATGTCCAAGCTGTCTGACATCTATAAAGGTACAGGACCTGTGTTACCCGAGCGTCAAGGCTTGGTTAAAGATTCATTAATTATGAGATCAAGCGCAAAAAAACCGCACAGGGCTTGTGCGGTTTCCTTGACTTGATCAGAAAGCATTCGGCAGAAGAACAACGCGGGCGGCGATACGCGGTCACAGCGGATCCTTCTTCAATCCCGACGAACGAACAGCTTGAAGGCGCTGCTCTTAAGGTAGTCTAACGAGTAAAATACAGGCCGGTCTTCCTGGTCGTAGTGGAGCTGCTTAAGTAGCAGCAGCTCGGAACCGAGAATGTCCGCCGCGATAAGATCGCGCTTGTCGGTCGTCCCCACTGCGCATATCTCTGTCATCGCGTAGGAGATTCGGATGCCCAGCTTGCTGCGGAGAAAATCGAAGATCGCGCCGCTGAAACCTTCCGCGAAATGATCGCCCGCGATATGCTGCGGAAATATATTGTAGTAAAAGGCGACCTTCTGGTCGTCCGCCGTGCGCGTTCGTTCGAGCACGACGACCGGACCTTCCGTCTGCAGCTTTTCTTGCCAGTCGGATTCCGCATCCTGTCCGTAAACCTTAACACCCGTTTCGCTTTCTTTATAACCTACGTTTTTGATCATCTCGCCCAGGCTGCGAAGCTTGTTCAAGGGGTTGGATATAAAAGGCGAGCGCTCGTTGACATACGTGCCTACGCCGTTTTTACTAATAAGCGTGCCTTCGCGCTGAAGCATCTTAAGCGCCTCGCGCAGCGTCGGCCTGCTGACCTCGAACGCCTTGGCCAGCGCAGGCTCCGAGATGAGCTTTTCGCCGGGCTTCATCTCGCCCGACAGGATCTTTTGCTCGATCTCTTCCTTGATTCGAATATACAGCAGCTTATTGTCCATGGTCCGATTCCTCTCGCATTTGACTTGCCTGTCCCTTCAGACTATCAAAAATAGGACTGTACTGCCAGCCTCCTCACGCTTGTCGCCGCCCCTTTAAGGCCTCAATTAAAAAGCCGGATCCGCGGCGGACCCGGCGTTAACCGTATTTTTTCGTGCACCCGTTCGTCTACTTTGCCTCGACCGTGGCCGTTAGTCTCGCCTGCCCGTTGCTTGTCGTTGCATTCGTCCAGGTCATGACCGTGCCCGGCGCGACGACTGCCGAGACATAACCCATGTCGTCATCGCCGGATGTGCCGTCCGAGTCGTAGACATGAAGTTCGACATTCGTGTTCGCAGGCTTGGCCACGTACACCGTATTATAACTTTCCGAGAAGTGCGGACCGAACTCCGCCTCGTTGGCTCCGAAGACGATATTGTAGTTCAGGCCGATCGGGGCATCGTTCTTCTTCCAGAACCGGGCATCGGTCTGGCCCTCTCCGTTTACGTAGGCTTTGATGTAAATATCGCTCTTGCCGCCGAAAGGATCGCGGTCGGCCAGGCTCTGCGCACTGGACAACGTGATCTTGTGCGAATAATAAGGATTGTAGACGTAGTTGTGCGAGAAAGAGCCGAGTCCGTCAAGATGGACGTCCACCTGGTGCGCTGGATCGGACCAGTTCATGCCTTGAAGTGCGGGACCGTCGTCGCTGTCGTCCCAGCCCCATGGCGCATTGGCGGAATTCGAGGTATAGTCGTCGCCTGCGATTGTGCCCCAGGAGGAAAAAATATTGGGATCGTTGCGCCGGTTCCACAGATCGCCCCATTCGATCAGCGCATAGCCGTAATGGTTGGCGTAGCTGCCGGACGTATTGGTCGGCAACGTGGCTTGCCCCGTATAATCGTAGACGATTCCATCGCCGCCCGGCGCAGACGAACCGTCGTAAGCCTTGACGCCATGTCCGCCGCTGGGGCTCTGTCCGTTCGCCTGACAAAATACCATAGGATGGCTGCCGTTAAAAAGCACGCCTCCGTCCACGTTGTCGGAACCCGCTGTAATCGTAGGATCGTTGGTATAGTCATACCATTGATTGTGTGCCATCGTCTCCATTAACCGAAATTTCCCATACGTCGAGCCGTCCTTTTTAATGACCAGAATCAAACCTTCAAAATCGTTCTCGTGCGCGTCAAGCGGGCGCGTATACGCGTCGTCTCTGGCATGGAACAGGTCGTATTCGATAAAATAATCGGTTGCTGTCTCCGACACCTTGTAGTAAACGTAGGCGTTCTGATTGAACTTGTCGAGATTGTTCCAGTTGTTGCGCGCCAGGTAGTCCCCGTCATAGTTGAAGTTCGTAATGAAGTCCGCCCTCACGTTCAGGTCCGCATTGACGTCTTGGTAAATTTGCGGTGCCCAGTGAGCGGCCAAATCCGCGTAATTGACGGCTGCCTGGCTGGTACCGGTACCCGCGAACAATCCGACGGCCGCGACCGGCAGGGTCAACAGACTTGCGACTTTTTTCATGAATAATCCCTCCATAAATGAAATGGCGATGCTGTCTGACATCTATATTGTAATGAGGTGTCCATTCTGCCATCAATACACGGTTCGTTAAATGTTTTGTAACGTTTCGATTAAAAACGAGAAGAACGATTAATTTATCGACAACGCGAGCAAAAAAATAACCGGATGCAGCGTGGCTGCTTCCGGTTATCGGCTATCGGCGCCTATTCGACTTGCTTGCGGTCCGTAATATCGCGTCCGAAGCTGATCGTCTGGATGACCTCTCCGGATTCGTCGCGAATATATTCAGACGTCGTCTCATACATGCGATAATCGCCGTTCTTGTGCCGGACGCGTCCGATAAACCGGACGTTGTCGCGATCGATCGACGAGAGGCCGCGGAATTCCAGCAGCTTTAATATGTCGTCCGGATGATTAAAAGCCGCCGAATGCTTGCCGATAACTTCGTCCGGCCGATAGCCAAGCAGCGCCGTGACTGTCGGCGATATGTACGTGAACACGCCGTCCGTCGAAAAGACGGAAATCACGTTTTGCGACTTTTCCAATAGGTATGAAAGAAGCTCTCCCATGCTCTCCTTCTCGCTTGGCTGGTCAGACGCCCGATCGACGCTCTCCAAGGTGATCAGATCGCCGATTGCTTGTCCGTCGCTCTGCAGCGGAACAAGGGTGAGCCTGACGTCTATGGAATGACCTTCCCGATGAAGCGCGCTGCATTCAAGCTTAGCGGCTGCTTGGTCACGATCGCCGGTCCGGTCAATGCCCGAGGAATCAAGGATACGTACCAAAGGGGCGTGAAGCAACGCTTCATGCGAGTATCCGAGAATCGAAGATACGGCAGCGTTGGCGTGCTGGATGAAGCCGTTGGAATCAATGACGAGAAGTCCGTCGGGATGACGGTCGAAATAGTGTTGAAAAATGCCTATCGATGAAAATAGATCGTTTTTAAGCATGGATAGCCGCCTTTAACTACGGTAGACTCTGATCGTTTACATAGGCTAATTATATACTGACTATTCGGGTTCTCAACAGGCTTTTGATTCAAGTTTTCACAAAATCGTGCTGTTATTCATACAAAAAGGCCCCGTGAGCCTAAGCTCAGGGGCATACTGGTGCTGCTTGGTCGTCTTGCGAAGCTCGTTATCGCGATTGAACCATGCCGTATTTTTCTTTGATACGGTCGAGCTTCTCCAGCATCGGCTTGGCAAGAAAGAGCAAAAAGACGACTGTCGCAATGCCATGGATGAGATCGAACGGAACGCCGCGAAGGCAAGCGAGCCAGACGACTTCTATCGTCAGTTTGGACTGCGTCATCAAAACCGATGACAGATTCATCAGCGTGCCATACAGCGCGAACGCCGCGATGCCGCCGAACGCGCATAGCGCGAGCCGGTTTCTTCGAAGCAGGCCCTTCTTGAACAGCAAGCCGGCAAGAAAGCCGATGATGCCGAAACCGAACATCTGCCACGGCGTCCATGGTCCTTGACCGAAGTAATAGTTCGAAATGAATCCGGTGACCGCCCCCACCAGGAAGCCGGCCTCCGCCCCGAACGCGACACCGGCAATGATGACGATCGCCGCGACGGGCTTGAACTGAGGAAGCATAAAAAAGGCCATCCGTCCGGCGACGCCGATCGCGCAAAGAACCGCCAGCGTTACCAGCTCCTTGGCTTGCGGCTTTCTCCCCTCGTAGATGAGTACGAACGGCAGCAGCGTCTCCAGAATCACGAGCATAGATATAAAATAATATTTCCGGTCGTCCAGGTATTCGATGCCGAACCAGATGGTAAGCGGGATGAGCAGCAAAATCATCAGCATGGCCATCGTCGTACGCTTCGGCAGCCGGTGGCGAGCATCGACCTCGCGCATAGGATTTGAGGGCGGTTCGACCTTTAAAATTTCAGCGCTGCGCCTGTTGGCTCGGGAAACGGTTGGCGGCCTGTTAGACGATTCGTCATCAACCGGATAATGGGTCCCCGCGGCGCCGAACGCTTGCAAAATATCTTCCCCCGTGATCGCGTCCGGAAGGACGTCTCTGGCCATTCGGTTCGCTGCCGTCGTATAAAACCGGTTGCCGGCAAAAAAAGCGCGCGGCTTGTCCTCGGAGACGACGACCCCGTCGAATACCATAGCACAGCGATCGGCATGGCTCGCGCAAAAATCGATGTCGTGGCTGACCATGACGATGGCGGTTCCTTCCGCCTTCAAGCGCGTCAATAGGTTCGCCAGCTTGTGCTTGTACGCGGCGTCCAAGCCCTTGGTCGGTTCGTCCAGCAGCAGGACGGCAGGCTCGAGCAGCAGCACCTTCGCAAGCGCCGCGCGCTGCTGTTCGCCGCCGGATAAATCGTAAGGATGTCTTTCCAGCAGCCCTTCAAGCTCGCACAGGCCGATGACATAGGCCAATCGTTGCGAGATTTCCGCAGCGCTCAGCTTTCTGCCCGCCAGCATCTCTAGCAGATCCGCTTCAACCGTCTTCCGGACGAAAAGGGCTTGCGGATTTTGCGGCAAAACGGCCAAGCCGCCGTTATATTTTTCTTGGTCCGTCCATTGCGATAACGGTCTTCCGTGCAGCTCGACGGCGCCGCGGTATGGATTGCGCAGACCGGCAATCAGGGAAAGTACCGTGGTTTTGCCGATGCCGTTGCCTCCAACGATCGCATACAGCTCGCCGGAATAAGCCTTCAGGCTCAATCCTTTTAATACGTCCGGCGCGTCCTTGTCGTATTTGAACCACACTTCGTCCAGCCGGACTGCCGGTTTGCCGCGGCCGATTCCCTCCTTCTCCCGGTTCTGTACCTGGACGATCGGTCTCGTCTCGGCCAACCGGTGTAAGAAGTCTCGACCTTCGCGGACGGTCACCGGACACTCGAACGGACTGTCGATCCCTGCGTAGACGCGCATCGGAGTCGGCATCGCATGAAACATCTCGTGGCGCGATTCGCGCAGCCGCTCCCCGACTTCCCTGGGCGATCCCAGCGTGACGATCTCTCCTTGCGCCATCACAATCGCCAGGTCTGACATCGGCAGCGCCTCCTCCAGCCGGTGCTCCGACAGCACGACAGTCACGCCGAGCTCCCTGTTGATCTTGCCGAGCGCGGCCAGAAATTCCCCTGCTGCGATCGGATCGAGCTGGCTGGTCGGCTCGTCAAGCAGCAGCGCGCGCGGCTGCATCGCCATGACCGAGGCGAGGTTGAGCAGCTGCTTCTGTCCGCCGGAGAGCTCCGTCACTTTTTTGTGAAACCATTCCTGAATGCCGAAAAAGCTGGCCGTCTCGGCAACGCGCCGACGGATCTCGGAGGCGCCGAAGCCCAGGCTCTCAAGTCCAAAAGCGAGCTCATGCCACACTTTGTCCGTGACGATCTGGTTGTCCGGCGATTGCAGAACGAAGCCGATCTCCGCGATTTGCACGCGCCGGTCCGTCTCCTCGATCGGGCTCCCTCGATAACGGACCGTTCCGCTTCGGCGCCCGTGCGGCGCAAGGTCCGGCTTGAAATGCCGCAGAAGCGTCGACTTGCCGGAGCCCGATTGGCCGCAGAGCGTGACGAACTGACCTTGGCGAATCGCAAACGAAACGTCGCGCAGGGCGTTCTTGTCCGATCCCGGGTAGCCGAAGGTCAGGCGCTCGACTGCGAATGCTTCCATCTCAGATCCTCCCGAATGTTGATAACAAGCGGAATCGCGCATAACGCGGCATAGGCCAGGAACACGCTCATGCTGTATGCCGAAGACTCCACGCCCTTCATCGAAGGGAAATAACGATAATACATCGCTTTGGCGCTGGCACCGATCCACACGTAGCCGCCGATCGCTCCGATCGCGATCAACGCGGAGCCGTCCCGTCGGTCGAATCGGAACAAAGAAAAGGCCGTCCTGCCTTTTAAGCCGTAACCGCGGCTTCTCATCGATGCCGCCGTTTCGACGGCGTTCTCGAGCATCCAAGTCGTCATGATGGACAGAATCCGAATGCCGTGCTTCGCGCGGGCCAGCAGACTTCCGTTGGAGATGTCCCTGCCGATGCATCGCTGCGCGGCCGAGACGACGGCAAGCTGCGCCTTGAACCGTGGCACGAAGCGCAGCACCATCGATAGTACGAGCGACAGCGCGGGGATGACCCTGCCGAACAAATAAATGAATTTGTCGGACGTCATCACCGCGTTGTAGCAGGAAAACCAGCAGATGACCGAGACGAACATCGTCGCCGCCACGATCCCGTATGCAATAGATTCCAGCGTCAGCGGATTGCCGCTTCGCAGGTAGCCGAGAATCGTCGCACCCTCGTGATTGAAGGCCGGATTGATCAGCGCCGTCGTGACCAGCATCGGCAGCATGTACAGCAGATTAAATCTGATCGCCCGTCTGCCGTTCAGCGAGATAGAATACATAAAGGAAAAAAGCAAGGAAATGACCAGGCACGCAGGGTGCATGAAAATCATCGAAAAGGCGATGACGAGCGCGAAGTACGCGAAGTTCACGACAGGATGATAGCCCGAGAACGCATCCTTCACTTGTTTCCACCGCCCGAAGCGTTATAGGCGTCGCCGACGTCGCGGCCCAGATCGCATGTATACACCCACTCGATCACGTCCCCCTGCTTCAGCTCGTAGCGGCTGCTCCCGTAATTCGGAAACCAACCGTTCACCTTGTACATCCAACCGGACAGCTCGCCGCAATCGAATTCGTACAAATTGTTGATGCCTTCGATATAGGCGGAGTTGTACATCGGCGTGTTCTCGAACTCCATGTGAATTTTGTTCTTCTTCATTTCCCGCTGCAGCACGTTAAACACGGATTCACCCTCGTAAAAAGTCACTTCCCGCTTCGAGAAAATGACGCCGTCATCCGGAACAAGCTCCAGCTTGTCGGGATCCAGCAGATCCAGATGGTCCAGTATCGTCGCACAGGAGACGGACAAATGCGCCGTCATGGCCTTGTCGGTAATCTTGGCATCCTGCGGCTCCACAGGAAGCGGCTTGCCGGAAGGGACCGGATCGGTCTTATACTGGTCCTTGCCCGTCTTCGGATCGATCGCCATCGACGGCGAAGGCGTGGGCGATCCGGCCGGCCGTGCCGTGGACGTCGGCTTGGGCTTCGCTGTAGAAGCCGACGACTGCGATGCCGCAGGAGATGCGGACGAGGACGCCGCAGACGATGGCGAAGCCGCCGCTGCAGGCGTTGAAGTCGGCGATGGCGATAGTGCCGGAGATAGTGACGACGGCGCTGGCGACGCAGCGCCTGACGGCGATGACGGCGAAGGCTCTGCTTGCGTCGCCCCGGAATCGGAGGACTGGCCATTCCCTGTGCCAGCCCCCTCCTTCCCTTCGGCAGTTTGCGCGTTCTGGCCAGCGTCCGTCGCCGGAGCGGCAGACGGACCCGCGGAGATAGCAGTCCCCGTCGCGGGCCGATCAGCGCTTTTCTCAAGCGGACCGCTGGCAAAATATGCAGCGACCAAAACGGCAACGATCGCAATGGCCGCTATAATCTTGTTTTTCGTAAATCGCATGTGATCGCCTCTTTACAACAGTTTAGCCGCGGTGAGCAGCCGCGCGAGCATTTCGGCGATTTGGGCGCGCGTGACTGCAAGCTTGGGTTCGATATTGAGGTCGTCCTGCGACAAAATATGTTCTCGGTAATCGAAAGCGAGCGAGGTACGCGCCCATTCGGCCGTTTTGACGTAGTCGCCGAACGGGGCCAGCAGATCGCGCGTCTCGGCGACGCCTAGCGCCGTGTCCATGCCGCTAAGCTTTGCGGCGTTCGCGATCATGACGGCGGCTTCCTGCTTCGTGATCGTGGCGCCCGGCGAGAAGGTCGACTTCGAGGTGCCGCTGACGATGCCGTAGGTCGATGCGGTTCCGACATATCCGGCATACCAGGTGCCGGCAGGTACGTCCGAGAAAGCAGCCGAGGTCTTGGGCGACAACCCCAGCCCTCTAGTTACGATGACGGCGAATTCGGCGCGGGTCATCGTCCGGTCGGGCTTGAAGGCGTCCGCGGTCATGCCGTTAATAATGCCGCGCGAGCTAAGCGCTTCGATGGCTTTTTGGTTCGGATGCCCGGCGATATCGGAAAAGGTTTTGGCGGCGTCGAGCACCGGCAAAGATCGAACGTCCGCGTTTTTGTCGGGCAAGCCGACGCTCTCGCTGCGCGAAGAAGGCGTTTTGCGCTTCACGTCGCTCATCCGGTAAAGGCTCGGCTTCCCTTTCGCCGCCCGATCGGCGTTTACGAGTCCGTACAGCGCCTGCTCGGTGGACATCGCCGTCGCGCCGCTCCCATCAGCCGCATGCTGAAACCCATTTCCCTTAACGTAATAATCGTCCAAAGCATCGACGATGGATCTGCCGTTTTTCACGAACCGGCTGTCGTCGACGGGAATGCCCAGCTCGCAAAGCGCCATCAATACCTGGACGGCGCTTTCCGAGTTGCCGATTCCCCAGCTGGCATAGCCGCCCTTGTCGTCCTGCAGCTTCGACAGCCGGTCCAGCGCCCGGTCGGTAGCCGCCTTCACGTTTTTCCGATCCTGATACTTGGCAAGCGCCTGCAGGGCCATGCCGGTAATGTCGGGATCGGCCGCGTCGCCCGTTAGTGCGAATCCGCCGTCCTTCAACTGCCGCGACAGGATTTCGTCGATATACATCTCTCTCGTCGCCTGCACCTTCGCAGAAGGATTGATCGGCATGGCGTAATTGCCGCTGTCCAGCGCAATAAGCGCAAAGATCGGCCCGTTGATCCCCTGCCAGACGGTCTTCTCAAAATCGCCGAGCGGCGACAGCAGGTTATAACCGCCGACGTCCGACGGATCTGCGCCGATCGCCGTCAGCGCCAGAATCAGCCGCGAGTATTCCGTGTACTTCTTATCGTGGAGCTGGCCCTTCAATCCGACGACATATTGCTCGACTGTCTCGTAATAGTCGTCATAGTAGCTTTGCGGCACGTCGTAGTCCGATCGTGCCAGTCCGATCACCGCCCATTCGCCGCCGATCGATCCGACCTCGGGATGACTCACCGTAGACAAGACGTAAGCCGCCGTGTCCGCCGCGATTTCCTGCGACGATTTAGCCGGTGCCGCTAGCGCAGCGGCGCTCCCGAACAGGCAGATCGACAATGCGATTAACGCAAGCCATGTAAACCGTTTTGTAAAACTTCTCATTCCTTTTCTCCTTCCGCTTAAAATGCAAGAGGGGAGCAGCCCCTGAGGTGATCAAGGACTGCTCCATTTTGCATCGACCGATTATTTGGCTTTTTCGACGATCAACGCCAGCATCTTGGCCGCTTCCGCCCGGGTCGCTTGGGCGCCCGGTTCGAATTTGCCCCCGCCCTTGCCCGCTACGATCCCCGCCTGTTGCAACGCGTTCACGGCGCCTTCGGCATAATCTGCGATCCGCGACTGATCTGCAAACGCAGCTTGAGCTTGCGTATTCGTCAGCTTCAAGCCTTTGTAAGATAAATAGCGAGAGAGCATCGTGACCAGATCCTGACGCGTAATTCGCTCGCTTGGCGCGAACTTCGCCGCGTCTTTGCCTTTCGTGACGCCCAACTTGCTCGCCCAGGCCGCATAAGCTGCGTACCACGAGGTCGCCGGGACATCCGCGAAGGAAGTGTCCGCTGCAGGCTTCGCATCGCCGCTCAGCCGGAACAGCATGGCCGCGAACTCCGCGCGCGTCACGGATCTGTCCGGGGCGAACTTGCCGTTACCGACGCCTTCCATAATGCCCCTGGACGCGAGAGATTCGATATAGGCGCTCGCCCAATGCGTATTCGGCACGTCTACGAACGATTGTACTGAATTGCTGGCTAAAGCGATAGCGAATTTGGAAAAATGATCGGTCGTGAACCAGATGCCGGACTGCTGCGGGTCATAAGCAGCGCCGGACATTTCGACCGCTTCTCCGTTGTCGGGCAGATACGCGACGGTCAGGTTGGCAGCGCGCTCGCCGTTCTGAAGCTTGTAAGGCAGCAGCGCCCGTACCGTTCCGCCGTCAAATGACTTGATCTGTTTGTCGCCGGCAGCCAGAATAAGATCGAAGACCGGGCGATCGCCGACGATCGCCGACTGCCGATCCGTCAGATCCGCGCTCTTCAGCAGCCGCATCGACACGACGGCGTCCTGACCGCCGGCATTTGCGCCGATAGTCGACAAGGCCTTGGCATCGATGACGAACGAGCCTGCGGCCGTCTGGATGGACAGCGTCGTTTGCTTTCTGCCAGCCAGCTTCGCAAGCGCGTCCTTGGACAGGGTCAATGCGAAACTGGTCGATCCTTCCGGCACATCGATGCCGATGACGACGCCGGATCCCGCCGTATCCTTGAGCTTGCTCAGATCGCTCAGGAACGCTTCGAGCTTCGCGCCCGCAAGCGTCGCCGTGGCGGTACCGTCTTCCCCTTTTGTCGCGGTAAGCTCTGTCTTTTTGGTCAGTTCCCCGGCATTCGCTCCGGTATCGCCGCCGGTATTTTCGCCAAGCCATGGCTCGGCGCCTTCCTCGTAGCGGTAATCGTCGGTGTAGTGCCAGACGACGTTCTGGCCGTTCGACAGCACGTATTGCGCCAGACCGATCTGCGGATGCGTGCCGTTCACGGTATACATCCAGCCCGAGTACTGGCCGTTCGTGAATTCGGACATCCATACGCCACCCGGGGACTGAATGGAAGAAATGTAGTTGCCTCCGAAAGAATTGACGTATGCCAATCCTGCTTCGGTCAAAGCTTTGTCAAACAGATCGAGGACCGTAGAACCCGCAGGCAGCGTATAGCGCTTTGGCGCGATCCAGCTCTCCATCTTGTCCGGATTGTTCTTGTAAACGAGCAGCGGTCCGGCGCCGTCGTGCTTCGGCATGCCAAGCAGCGAAAATGTCGCCGTGATCGTGCCGTTGTCCGCAGGACCGGCCTCGCGATGAACCGTAAGCGTCGATGTCTCGGTCTGCTCGCCCAGCTTCGCTACGATGCTTATCGTCGTTGCGCCGACGGCCAGCGCGATCGCCTCGGATTTACCGCCCGCGCTCAGCGGATTGCCATCGACGGTGACGATCGCGCCGGAGACGACGGTCGGCTTGACCTGAATGCTCGTCGTCGTATAGGGAACCGTCACGCTGTACTGGTCCGTCGTATCCTGCGACAACGTAATCTCGGCGCCGGTCCGCTCAGCCTTCAAGGCGGTCAGCAGCCGCTGGACCGGCTTGGCGCCGCTCTTGAGGCGGAGCATGACGATGCTCGGCTCTTTCGTGCCGTTTTGCGTGACGACGCGAATCAGTCTCGGGTGGTCCGCGGTCACTTCATAGGACGTGTCGGTGGACTGCTCGGCGCCGATCTTCTGGTTGTTGAAGTAGATGACGTCGCCGGGCTTGGCGCTGACCTTGGCCTTGACGAACTGCATGTCTCCGACATAGACGTCATAGACCGCTTTGCCCGCCTGGATCGGTACGGACAGATCGTCGTGACCGCTTGCCGTCAGCGTAATCCGCGACGGTGCCTCTGTCTTGCCGGCGACGGCCGTGCCTTTATCCTTACGCAGGACGCTTAACACCTCGGGAGACTTCTCGCCGAGCAGGCCTCCGTCCGTCAGTTGGTTCGTGAAGACTTTGATAAAGCTGATCTCGTCCAGCTTGATCGGCATGCCGTCGTCGTCGACGGCCCAGTCGATGTCAAAGTCGGAATAGCTGCCGACGTACGGATTGCCCTTGACGATCTGGTCGTTTTGCGAGTTGACCGTCGTATCCGCGTAGCCGAATCCGACTTTGAGCGTATTGATGTTGACCCCGGTGAAGGTCATTTTCTCCGGGTCGTACCGGTCCTTGGCCGCATTTCCTTCAAATAGGTAATTCTTGGAATTCGGATAATAGATTTGCTTGTGAAAAGTGTTGTAAGTGATGACGCCGATATTCCCTTTGTTGTCCGACCACGGCACGTTCTGTCCGATGTTCGGCGTGAAGCCCGGATCCGGATTCGTATACGTAACGCTGTAATTCCAATCCGTCTTGTCTTCGTAATGCTCGCTTCCCGCGAGATTGAACCAGCGATCGGGCTTGCCGTCCCGGTCCTTGTCCTGCGCGACCATGACGCCGGCCGGTTCGTTGTTGCCGATGAACGGGTTGCCCTGAACCATAAAGTCTACGCCATACGCATTGTTCGGACCATTCTTGATCGGCTCGTCGAACTGGTACGAGACATATCCGCCGAACGAACCGAGCGATACGCCCGGACTGCCGGTCCCGGACTGGTTGATCTCCTCGTCCGTCGCGTAGATGCTCGTATCCCAGCCTTCTCCCCAGCCGAAGCCCGTCGCGGTTCCCGTTACGGTCTGGCTTAGCTCGTTGACGAATTGGCCCGGCGCGGGCATGATCTCGTACGTTCTGCTCGGTGCGGTCGGATGCCTGAAGCGGATTGTCTGCGTGTATTCGTTATTTTTGTCGGCGTGAACGCCATCCCAGATCCGAACCTTTGCAGGCAGGGCCGTATCGAGTCCTTCGGCCGTTACGGTGCCGATGCCGCTGATCGTATAGTCGCCCTGCGTGACCGTCAATGTCGCTTCCGGATCTTCAGCCGTATACGTCACGCCGTAAGTTGCCGTCCCCCGATCCGCGATTCCGATCTGCGAGAGCCTGGTCGCGCGCATCATGCCTGCGGGAACGATGCTCGAATCCGTGAAGCGAACGGATTTCAGGTTAAAGTTTTTGCCTTCCTCGCGCGTAATTTTAAACGTGTATATTTTTTCGCTCGCACCGACCGTGCCTTTCAGCCGGACGATGTTCTCCCCGACCGTCAGCGGCACGATCGCCTTGGCGTTGATGACTTGCGGAATTGTCGTAAATTCGCCGCTGCCTTGGCTCCAGCTCATGACGATATCGTTGGAGGGAACCGTAGGGAGCAGCACGATCTTGTCCATGTTGTAATTCACGTTCACGTAGTAATTCAGTTCGCTCTCGACAAAGGCAGTCGTTGACTTGCCCTCTACGCGAAGAACGCCTTCGCCCGACTTGAAGCCGACATCGGTACCCGACGCCGTCGTCACGTTGCTAAAGCTGGCTGCGGCCGGCTTTTGCTTAGGCACGATGTACGTATACGTCTTATTCTCCGCGTTGATTCCCGGAGGCGCGTGAACGATAACTTCGATATAGGTCGTATCGATGGTCGACACGACTTGATCGCCGACCTTAATCGGATAAGAATAGCCGCCGACATGCGGGATATTGTATTCGCCGGCCGTCTTGCGATCGGCAATCGTATTCGTCTTGTTTACGACGATGCTGTAAGTCGATCCGCCGTTCGGATACAGCAGCTCGGGCTTCAAGTAGATCGAAGCGACCCGCAGTTGATTGGCGTCGAGCTGCGACTGGTCCGAAGTGACCAGCCAGGTATCGTCGTTCGTCAGCGTGAGATCGGCTGTCGGCACCACGGAAACGCCGCCCCAGCCCGTCGCGGGATCGATCTTGCGAACGCCGACCTGATAAGCGGGAATGAACGCTCCCGTCGTGTTCTTGGCTTGAACATTGCCCTTGTACAGCAATGTCGCATTCGAGGCGGTCGGCGGCATCGCCGCGCGCACGATTCGGTAGGCGTACCGGCTGTTCGAGAAGCGATTTGCCGCGGTGACGTCGAATGAAAGATCCTGCGTATACTCCCGCGACAGGTCCGTCATGTTTGTAGACAAATTCATGACGCGTTGGGAGTCCCCAAAGCTGGAAGTCGCGCCGTCGGGAATGCGCAGCAGGCTTGCCGTCACCTTGTTCTGCTCGGCGCCCGCCGGCAAGCGGATCAGCCAAAGCTTGGAATCGGCGGCATCCTGAACCGGAACGAGAGCGTTGCCTTGGGCGTCTTGGAACTTCAAATCGGCCGGCGTTACCGTCGTATCGCTGGACACGCCGACCGTTTTCTCCCGGTAGACGTTCAGGATCCCGTATGCAGTCCAATCCGAATCGCCGATGGCCTTCGTCTCAAACAGCAGGTAGTTGAAGCCCTTATCGAGCGATACCGTTCCCGTAGCGAACTGCTTGCCGTCCGGTCCGATCGTTCCGTCGATATAGGAGCCGAGGCTGCCATCCTTGTTAATCTTGCGGACGCGCAAGCCATCGACCGCATTAAGCATGCTGCCCTGTACGCGTACCGCAGAGATCTCGTTGGCGATGAGCGATTGGTACACGTGATTGTAGTCGCCCATCAGCATGACGTCGCCATCCGTAAAGCTGTAATAACCGCCGTTGTTGGATATCGCCGTATACTTGGAGCTGTCCAGCTCTTTGCCTCTGCCGTCCTGGAATTTGGACAGCTTCGGCAAAGCTTGCTCCTGCGTGCCTTTATAAAGTAATAGGACGTAATAAGACTTTGTCGTGCTGTTATCCGCCGACGTTACGTCAATGCGATGATAGCCGTAATGACTCGTATTCATATGGCCTACGGAAGGATCGAGTTTGCCTTCGAACCACCCTGTGTCGTCTACGCTAACGCTCTGGCCGTCTACCTTCGCCTTCGCGCCTATCGGAACGACGCCGGAGATGCCTACGCCGTTGATGTTGCTCAATCCGGACGTCGCACGCATGAAATAAACGGTGTCGTCATCGTCGAACAGCGCGCTGGCTCCCGTGTAGGTAGGCTGAGCGTTCGCCTGATACATCGCCGTTCGCAGGTCGGAGAGCGCCGTAGATGTGTCATCCTTGACGATAATCATGCTCTGGGGCGCATTCGTTTTGTAAACCGCGCCTTCGACGGACACCTCCGTATTCGCAGTAACGACGTATTGCCCAGGCTTCTCGAAGTGAAGCGTGACCTGCCCGTCGGCGTCCGTCGTTTGTTCCAGGCTCGTGAACGCGCCCAGGTAATCCGTGCCGCGAAGTCCGGTCGTCCCGATCTCCGCGCCGGCAATGGCGCGCGCAGCGTCAGCGCCTTCAGTCGAAGACAAGTCATAGCCTTTTAGCTGCAAGACGACGGGTTCGTTCGGCGCCACGACGATCCGACCCGCATAGGTACCGCCCGCTTGATCCTCGAACCAGCTGTACAGGTTGTTGACCGAGCTTCTTACCCATAGGAACGACACCTCGTCCCCGTTATGAACGACGGTCGTATCCAATTTGTCGAGGCCGATCCGAGTGCCGTTCAATAGCGCGTAGAACGTGTTCGCGCTCGGCTGCTCGTAAGCGCCCGCGACCTGCTTCAATACGCCGTCTTCAAAAACCAGCCGATAATATTTCGTGCTCTTCAGATCCTCGCCGTACACGTCGTATACGGCACGGGCCAGCGCATCGAACATCGTCGCGCTGCCTGCATTGGCCGTCAAGCCGGCGGATTCGTAGCCAAGCGATCGTGCAAATCCGGGCTCGATCGTGCCGAGCGTGCGCGCGGTCTGAATGCCGAGATCGTAATAGGCGGGGCTGTTTAAGCCGTAGTGAATCGTGGCCGGGCCTGCCGGAGGCGCGTCCTCCGCTTCCACAAGCTTAAACGGAACGGAAGTTATGAATATAGCCATAGCCAATACAAAAGAAAATAAAGACCTCATTGTCTTTTTTCGCACATGATTACTCCTCTTCATACGTTTTTACTAAAATTTATGATTCTGTGACGGTCTTTTTTGGTTTACCGGATACCCACAACGCGATTCGCGCGGAACGCTTATCGGTGGCTCACCCGACAGCCGTTCCGGTGGTTCATCCGACCGCTGTTCCGTTGGCTCATCCGACAGCAGCTTCGATAAGTTGGGCGATCGTCGCCCGCGTCGTTCTTTAGCCGCAACTACAAAACCTGCAAATATACATCTTTTAGGGCCGTTGTCGCCCCTTTCGGCCTAAATTCCTGCAAATATGCAGTTATTTTCGCCTTCAAGCCCCATTTCTGGCTTATACTTTGAATTTGCCTGCATATTTGCAGGTTTTTCATCGGGTGTGTCGGGGCGACCGAAAATACCTGTATAAATGCAGGTTTGGAGGCCCGCCCAAACTCCGAAAGCTCCGCCACGCCAAAAGCACACTCGCCTTCCTCGAATCGCTCGTCCACGCTCGCCCGTCCACGCTCGTCCGTCCACGCTCGTCCGTCCACGAATCGCCCATCCACGCTCGCCCGTCCACGCCGCCCGCCCATCCACGAATCGCCCGTCCACGCCGCCCGCCCATCCTCGAATCGCTCGTCCTCGAATCGCTCGTTCACGCTCGCCCGCCCACAAATCGCCGCATCAAAAAGCCCTTGATTCCTGAGAATCAAGGGCTGCCTGTCGCTGCCGTGACCGATTGAGGCAGACAACAAAAAAAGCACCGCCTCCATCATCCGTAGAGTCTGTGAACAACAAGTCAAGGCAGGTCTCCTGGCTATGCGTCATCGCTCCGCTAGTCCTTCCCGGCTTGCGCCAGTGGCACTTCTAGCGTCGCTCTTCATTTACAGTGGCGGGACCGCGCCGGATTTTCACCGGACTTCCCTTTTAAGCAATGCCAAAAAGTAGACATTGCACCTTGACTTGGTCTATTCAATTATTACGATCATATACGCATGTACCCTGTTTGTCTATGCTGCGTTAAGACGCTGACTTATGTCTCTAGTTTGCTTGATTCATTTAAATGCTAAAAAGGAACAATAAACAAAAGCGCGCTTATCTAAACAAAAAGCAGTTTAGTCCGTCGTTCCGGACCAAGCTGCTTTTTTTCTTTGCCTGCTTATGCTTCTAAAATAGGCTTTTTTCGTATGCTCGTAAGCTCAAAGGCTTCTTTAGGTTTTCCTTCATCAACATAGCATCGCATCGCCGTATCAAATCCGAAAATAGGATGTCCACACAGCCTGCTAATATGCAAAAAGAGGAAAATGGCGTTTTAGCCGCCGACCTTCAATTGCTTCGTAAACGCAAAATGATCGTTTGGGTACATCAAATGAATCGTAATCGTGTAATCGCCGGCTGAAGGAAAGGTGTGACTGGACGAATAGCTGTCCCCTTCTTTAACGGCATCGATCAGACTCGGCAGATCGTTTTTGGAGTTGATCTGAAACTGAACCTTGGCTTCCTCGGCCGCAAATTTCTTATTATCAATCGTGGCGATCAGCTTGGTTGCTTGTCCCGCCGCGGGGGGCGACGGCTCGCTAGTCAGCGTAACCTCCGAAAACTTCAGCGTTTGCTGCTTCCCCGACGCCCCGCACCCGGCCAGCATTAACAGAAAGGCAATAGCTGCTACTATGCTTAGCGCACGCAGCGAATTTCCGTAAGCCTTCATTTCCTGTTCCCCTTCCGTAAGTCGCACATGTCCTGAGATCATCCATCATACGCTGTCCACTCAGCATAAACAAATTGCCCCTGCGTCAAATGACCAAAAAGGGCTAGAACTTCTTTTATAAAAGAGTCCAATTAAAAGAGTTCAAAAAATGTCCATATCAAGCATCAAGACATCATGATTCCGACTACGATCCAAACAAGATACCAAATCAAAAGAGGTGATAATAACAGGATAATAACAGCAATCAAGATGAGGGTCGGCCAATGAGGCTTAGGCATACGTATTGGATTTTTTACAGTTTGTTGACCACTATAACAAGAAGCACACTTTTGGTACGGATTCATTTGGCGGCATCGGAGGCAAATCGGTATTCCGCAATGCGTGCAACAGGCCACTGCGACCCATTCAGGATGTCGATAACATTGCATGGGAACCTCTGTCGTTTTTATTAAATATTAGCATGGTCCGCGAACCTTTTATAGGCGAAATTCATATGTATGAGCAATAATGGTTCAGCGCGGAAGGGGCGATGGGACGCGATGCTGGTCTTCATCCTCAATCCGGATCATCGGGCGCTCCCGCCAAGGCTCACGCAAAACGATGTCCTGAGTGCCTTTCCGCTCTGGCGATGCGAGATCGTGGAAGGCGCAATCGGCGAACGAATGAACGCCATCCTGGACGGTTATAACGCCCCCTTTTTCCTTACGCTGCTCGCTGGCGAACGGTTGAACGCCGGCTGCCTGGCAGGCTTACGGACGCTCGGCGATCAGTTGGACGACGAAACCGCATGCCTGTGTCCGAGCGTCGCCCCCGACCGTCGCGGTCCCGTCGTATGGCGCACTTCGGCCGTTCAAGAAAACGACGGTTTCGCCGATTGCGACTGGCTGCCTTTTCAATCGCTGGTTCTAATCGACATGATGAACCGGCTTTCTCAAGGCTGGCGAATAGCCGAGCTGCCCGCAGCATTATGGCAGCCGGGCGTTTATCCCCGACCGGCTGCCTGGCGCAAAGCGCCGGAGATGCGCGAGCGGATCGCGCCGCTGCTACGAAGCCGCCCGGTCCCGTCTTTATCCGCCGGAACGCCGTTTTTTTCCGTCGCGCTATGCGCTTACAATGCTGCCGCCACCTTGTGCTGGTCCATTCGCAGCGTGCTCGCGCAAGCGGATGGAGACTGGGAGCTATTTGTGGTGAACGACGGATCAGACGACGAAACGGCGGCGCTGCTGACACGGCTTCCCGATGACCCGCGCATCCGAATTTTGACCCATGCCCGCAATCAAGGGAAAGTGCGCTGCCTGAACGAGGCGCTGGCCGCATCGCGAGGACGCTGGCTGCTGGAGCTGGATGCGGACGATTGGCTCGCGGACGATTGTCTGACGCAATTTCGAAAACAGATCGCCGATTCGGAAAAACCTTGCGGCTTATGGTACGCAGATCACGACGAATGGCTGGAGCGCCCTGAGGGCGAACCGCTTTTTCGCCGAACCGCGAAGGCCATGACCGAATTCGACGAAACTAAGCTTCTGGAAGCTGCCTCCCCTCTCGCCCCTCGCTTATACAGGACGGAAGCGCTGAGACGGCTGGGGGGCTGGTGGGAGCACGGTTTGTTCGACGGCCGGCTGTATGAGGATTTTCAAATGATCGTCCGTCTGGCCCGCCTATACCCGGTCCGTCGCATCCCTGCCGCCCTCTACCATCGCCGGCTGCGGGCCGACAGCGTCACGCGCACGAATCTGGATGGATACGCGGCTTGGAAAAGCTGGTTCGAGCATGCGGTCCGAAAATAAGGTTAAGGCAGAATCCGAATATAGTGAATTTTGGACGAGACGACTTCGACGGTGCCCGACACCTGCGTATATGAATTTTCGACGGCTTGAACAACCAGCGTGCCGGGCGTGACGTCGAGGAGAACGCCGGAGATGAATTGACTCTCCTGGTATACCTCGATGTGACTTCCGACGATCATAGACAACCTCGCTGTAAAATGCACGTTCTTCCCGCCTCCTCCGATCTATTTTCAGACTATGGAAATGATGCTGACGACCCGCACGATCACGATCGTGCCGCCGGGCTCCCGGATCTCCGCATAATCTTCGCCGACGGCAACCAGCGTGCCGAGCACGGTGCCGGACGGCGTCTCGACCGTGATCGAGCTGCCGATACGCGCCTGCAGCATCGGAAGAATCGCTTGCTCAGCCGCCGTCAGGTCGGCTACGCGCGTCTCCAGCACGTTAATGACGCTGTTCGCGCCGGCCGCCTGATTCTGGAGCGTGTTGACGTCGTTGCGGATCTGATTCACGAACGCCACGATCGACGCCGTGCTTTCCGTCAGCCCTTTTAAGCTGGCGGACATCGCATCGATCAACGGACGCAGATCCGTACGCTCCGCGTCTGCCTTGCGTCTCGAACGTCTCGGCGAAGCCGCACCGGTCTTATTTTTTTTGCGCTTGCAAGCTTTGCTGCACGAAGCAGCGAGCTTCGAGCGATTTCGCCGAAGCTTGGACGTCGGACAACCCGCTTTGACGGCGGCCATACGGGAGACCATGCGGTTCACCATCCCTTTTCCTGGTTTCATGCACAATATGTCGCGGCGAGGCTGCAGTCGACGTTTCGGCTGTAAAACGATGAAAATGCCTAACCGTCAGACGACCAGCCAGACGACCAGTCATTGACGTCCTGCGGAGGCTGCAGTGTCATAATGCAAGTTTCCAGCTTGTATCCCGCCTTCGCGAACGCCTTCCGGGAATATAAATTGTCTCCCTTGATCCGCGCCTCGATCGTCACGCTTCCGAAGCGCGACTGGCATTGCTCTGCAGCCAGACGCAGCATGCGCGGTCCGGCGCCTTTGCCGCGTTCGGAAGCGGCCAGGGCGATGCTGATGACGACTGTGCCTTCGGAGATACGGTCCAGGCGAAAAACGCCGATCGGACGATCGTCCTCCATCGCAATGCGAAGCAATCTGTCCGGGTCGGACAGGCAGCCTTCCAGCCATCGGACATGCGCGTTCCAATCCAGCGGCTTGTCGTCAAAAGACCGTTCCCGCACCGACCGATCGTTGCGCCATTCGAACAACAAAGCGGCGTCGGCCGCCGTCGCTTCCCGGATTCGCATGGACGTCCCCTCCTCCGCGTTCAGATCATCTCCCATCCGATCGGCGTGCCTCTTGGTATCGGCTTGCTTGCGTTTTTGCCGATCAGCGTATCGTAATGCTTGGGCGCGAGACCGTATCCAGGCCGGATGATCGCAATATTAGCCTTGCCGAACCGCTCTCCTACGGCAATGTCCTTGACTGCGTAAATCGACCTGCGAAACCGCAGCGAATCCCGCTCGTCGGCCGAAGGTCCGTACGAGACCCGGCCAATCGCGCTGGACGCGTCCCGACAAGCCGCCGTCAACTGCTTCAGCTCGGCCGGCTCCATGGAAAACGCGGCGTCTACGCCGCCTTCGGCGCGGGACAGCGTGAAGTGCTTTTCGATGACGGACGCGCCTAGCGCTACGCTTGCCACCGCAGCCGCCAAGCCGAGCGTATGATCGGACAGGCCGACAGGACAATCGAACAGCCGCTGCATATGCGGAATGGTAGCCAGGTTGGCGCGATCCACGGGCGCCGGGTAGCTGCTGGTGCATTTGAGCAGCACGATCTGGCCGGAGCCGGCCTCCCGGCAAGCCGTCACCGCTTCGTCCACCTCGGCAAGCGTCGCCATCCCGGTAGACAGGATGACCGGCTTGCCGGTCGAAGCGGCTTTGCGGATCAGCGGCAGATCGGTGATCTCGAAGGAAGCGATCTTATAGCACGGAGCGTCCAGCGACTGCAAAAAGTCCACTGCAGACGCGTCGAACGGCGAACTGAAAACGACAAGCCCAAGCTTGCGGCCGTATTCGAAGATCGCCGGATGCCACGCCCAAGGCGTGCTCGCTTGCCGGTATAGTTCGTACAAGCTTTTGCCGCCCCACAGCCCTTCCCCGTCCGGAATCGCGAAGGCATCCGAGCGAATATCCAGCGTCATCGTATCTGCGGTATAGGTTTGCAGCTTGAGTGCGTGGGCGCCGGCCTTGGCGGCTTCCTCCACGATCTTGAGCGCGCGGTCGAGCGATTGGTTATGGTTGCCCGACATCTCCGCAATAATAAAAGGCGCCGCATCGTCTCCGACGCGCAAGCCCCCGATCTCGACGGCATTCAATCCGCTTCCCTCCCTCTATCGTCAGTAAGCACAGCCATGAGTCTCGGCCATTCTGCGCTGCGTCCGGCCATCGCGCGGCTGGCGCGCTCGGACATCTCGGCAACCTGCGCCGGCTGTGCAAGCAGCCGTCGAAGCGCGATCCCGATATCCGCAGTGGAGACTTCGTCATGCCGTCCCAGGTACACCGCGGCGCCGCGGTGTCCGAGATAACGCGCACCGGCCTCCTGGTTGTCGGCGGCGGTGACGATGAGCGCCGGCAGCGCCAGACAGCAGCGCTCCCACGCCGATACGCCTGCGGCGCCGATCGCAAGATCGGCGCCTGCCATGAGCGCCGGCATGGCGCCGGACCACTCGTGAACGCGAATGCCCGGCAGTCGGTCGCGGTAGGCGCGAATGTCCGGCGCGTGAGCGCTTCCCGATCCGATGACGACGTCGGCTTGAAGCGCTGCGAAGGCCGGATCCGTCAGCGCTTCGAGCGTCCGTCCCGTCAGGTTGACGGCATCGCCGCCGCCGAAGCCGACGAGCAGCCGGCGAATTCGGCCGTCCCGGATCCGCGATCCGGCCTCCTCGAATGCCCTGCGCAGCAGCGCGAAGCCTGGACCGAGAAAGGTGGCGCAATGCCCGGGCACGTGCGCCTTTTGCGTAAAAGCAGATGCGTCGTCATAGACATTGGCATTCAGCAGCAGATCGCAATCGTGTCTTCTGTCCGTCCAATCGTCGATGACCGCGATGCGGCGTGCATAAGGCCTCATCCGACGCTCCCACGCTTCTCCCAAGTCGTAATGATCTACGAGCAGCCAATCAATCGGTCCGAAACGGGCGAGCAAGCCGGTTGTCTCGATCGCATCCGACTCCCGCGCGTCTTCGCCAGCCTCCATGCCAAGCAGCGACACGGAAAATCCATTTTCCTCAATCAGCTCCTTCATTAAATCCGGCAGGATGCGGCATACAAAGCGGCACTCCAATCCAGCCCCCCGCATCCGCTCCGCCAAAGCCAGACACCGCATCACATGTCCGGTGCCGATCGTGACCGACGCGTCCGCGCGGATAAACACCTTCCCCGCCCGTCCCATTTCAGTTGTCCTTTTGCGCAATATGCGCATTGATCGATAGCCATGACGGGTTGCGGTCGAGCAGCGCGAGCACGTCCGATGTGCCGAAATGGGGCTGCTGCGAGTACAAGGCTGCCAGAATTCGCGAGACCAGCTCGAAATCCTCGGTGGTATCCACGGTCCAGCGATGCTCATGCAAATCGCGCGTTCCCGGCACGTTCAACAATCTGAACCGGTCAGGATGCCGGTACATGTAGCGAGTGACATGCTCGCGCTCGGCGGCGTGCTTTGCCTCTCGCGCTGTCCGCTGCAAGGCTTCCGCCGAAAAAACCTCGGTATCCAGCCCTCTCGGATCGGTGCGGACCAGCGTATTCGAGGCATAGTCGACAGGCGAGGAGCGGTCGAGAAAAGCGGACGCCACGCGGTCGATCACCGCCGGATCGATCAACGGACAATCCCCGGTCAAGCGGACGATCGCATCCGCTTGGCACGCCTTCGCCGCCTCGGCATATCGCCCAAGCACATCGGCTTCGTCCCCGCGCATGCAGCGATACCCAAGCTTTCGGCACAGTGCCGCGATCGGGTCGTCCGCCGATTCCCGCGTCGTCGCCACGACGATCTCGTCGACTCGCGTCGCGCGCGAGACGCGCTCAAGCTCGTGCTGCAGCAGCGGCAAGCCTGCCGCCCGCATTAGAACCTTGCCCGGCAAACGCGTTGAGCCCATCCGGGCCTGGAGGATGGCCGCAGTTCTCATGGCTGCTTCTCCTTGTCGTCCGCCGGGCAGCTATAATGCTGCAGCACCTTGTTCACGGCCTGGATGACGTCGCGCACATCCCGCTTCGACATTTTGGGGAACAGCGGGAGCGTCAGAATCTCATCGTACAGTCGTTCCGCACGAGGACACAGTCCCGGCTCGTAGCCCAAGTTTCTATAGTAAGGATGTAAATAAACCGGCAAGTAATGGACGTTCGTGCCAACATTCTCCCGGCGCAGCGCCTCGTAAACGTCGCCCCGGTCGGCGCGAAGCGTTCCCGTATTCAGGCGAACGGCATACAGATGCCAGGCCGACCGGGCAAACGGCTCTTGACAAGGCAGCGTCAGCTCCTTGGTCCCCGCAAAAGCTTCGTCGTACATCGCAGCGTACCGGCGCCGGCGTTCCAGGAAGCGATCCGCCTTCCGCAGCTGGCTGATGCCGAGCGCCGCCTGCAGGTCGGTCATCCGATAATTGTAGCCGAGCTGCTGCATCTCGTAATGCCAGCCGCCGGGCTGCCGCTCCAGCTTGCGGGGATCGCGGGTGATGCCGTGCGTCCGAAACGCGAGGAGCCGTTCGTAAAAATCTGGATTGTCCGTCGTCACGGCGCCGCCCTCGCCGGTGGTGATCGACTTTACCGGATGAAAGCTGAACGCCGTCATGTCCCCGATGCCGCCGATACGCTTCCCGCGGTACCTCGCGCCAAGCGCGTGCGCCGCGTCCTCGATAACGATAAGACCATGCCGCTTCGCCAGGGCACTCAGCGCGCCAAGATCGGCCGGCTGTCCGGCATAGTGGACGGGGAGCAGCGCCTTCGTCTTGGGCGTAATTCGCTGCTCGACGGCTGCCGGATCGATATTCCAGGTCCGCTCGTCGATATCGGCGAAAACGGGCATGCCGCCTCGGAACAGGACGGCGTTGGCGCTGGCGGCGAACGTCAGGGGCGCGGTGACGACCTCGTCGCCCGGGCCGATGCCGGCCGCGTAGCAAGCCGCGTGCAGCGCGGCCGTGCCGTTCGAGAAGGAGACCGCATGCCTGGCGCCGACGTACTCGGCAAGCTTCGCCTCGAAGGCGTCGACCGACGGACCGGTCGTCAGAAAATCGCTCTTCAATACGTTGACGACGGCTCTGATATCGTCTCTGCCGATCCATTGGCGTCCGTAAGGGAGCCACTTTTTCCGAACAGGACGGCCGCCGGCGACGGCTGACAGCTCCTTAGGGTTGATGTCGTTCACCTTCTCGCATGAAGATTGGCAGGCCGGTCGGGATGCGGCTCAGCCATCTGTCGTCCGCTTCGAGGACTGGCGCGGCCGAGGCTGCGTCGGTCCATGGAACGACCCGGCGCTTAAGGCCGTCCTCAAGCGCGAATACAACCGGTCCCGTCCCCCGGACCAATAGTCCTTGCATCTCCAGCTTTGCCGGGATGAACCGAGTCGGTGCCGGTGCAGGCGTATCGTTTTCGCCGATCGGTTCGCCTGCCGGGATCCGCTCCGCCAACCGCTCGTCGAAGCGCATCACTTCGTCCCACCGCCGACCTGACGCTTGAAAAGCGCGCGCCGACACAAACGGATGCAGGCGGCCGCCGCGAATTACGCCCGGCATCCGATCGCCTGCCTGGAGCAGCATGCCCTCGGGAAATAACGCATGAACGCGTGTCGACTGCTCGCCCGTCAGCTCCGCGATCAGCCGCTCCAACTGCTCCCCCGCCAGCTTGAGCGGATAGGCGCGCCGGATAAAGCGCCGGATCCGCTGCATGAGCGCGGCCGCTGCGGCAGGAGCGCCGAGCACGCGCGCGGCGAGCTCGGCCAGCACTTCCGGCTTTGTCGAAATGTACGGTGCCATGGCGTTATAATAGGCATACCTTTTCCGTCCCTCCGGATTTCTGAAGATCAGAACCGGTTTGCCGGACAGCATCGCTTCCAGCCCGACCGTCGAATTTTCCACGATGACCAGGTCGACTTCGGACAATTCATCGTATAGATCCGTCTCGGCGGGCACCAGCTCGACCGACGGCAGCTCCGCTGCGAGCGCTTCGTAATCGCCCAGCAAGCCTTTCTTGATCTCCCACGGATGCGCACGAATCCGTATGCGCGCGTTCCTGAGCCTAGCAATGAGCAGCCGCGCCGCTTCGATCCACAAAGGCCGGTTCGTCGCAGGCTGCGTCACCATGAGCACGCGGGTTTGCCGCTGCGAACGTCCGCTCTCCGCCGAGCCGCCCGGCTGCCTGCGATCGCGGACTCTCGTGAAAATGTCGTCATAACGCGGATGGCCCGTAATTCGCACCGATCCGTGCGGCACGCCTCTCGCCGCATACCATTCCGCCTCGTATTTTCCGTATACCGCCTGTACGGTCGCAAAAACGGGGAGAAAAGCCTCTTCTCCCATAATGACGCCGTGCTGCATGCACACAGACGGGATGCCAAGCTTCCCGCCTGCCAGCGCAAGCGCCCGGCTCGTCAAATCCTCGGTCGTCCCGACCAAAATGCAGGAAACCGGATTCGATTCGAGCATTCGCTCCGTCGCATCCAGCGTTTGGACGATTCGCGGCGTTTCCTTGAGCAGCTTGTCGCGGAAGCGTGCATCTCCGAAGACGGGATGATCCGCCATATCGTCCAGGATCGAGGCGACCTGCCGGGCGATCCGCCCCGTCTCTGCGGACATATCCTTTTCGTAATGGCTGAGCGTCACGACCGGAATGCCAAAATACGGCTTGCCGCGCGACAGGAGCAGCGTGCGCTGCGGATCGAAATGCTCCAAAAACACGCGCGGCGGGAACCTGTGGTACGTACCGTTGATTAAAACCTTGCCGCCTTCGTCCTTGCGCAGCTTCGCGCGATCGCGAAACAAAGAGATATAACGCTCGAACACCGGCTGAATCTCGGCGTTTTTCAGGCTTCCGTTCCGAAGATGCGATTGAAAATCGGGGCGCTCCATCCGCGTTCGCATATCGTCGGTCAAATATTGATAAAAATTGATCAGGAGCGGAACAGGGATCCTCCGGAATACAACCGCTCCGAAGGCGTCGGCAAAATCGGCGAACAACGACCAGTAATGACGCAAATACAGGCTCATCGGCCGGCCTCCGATTGCCGTCTGCGCAAGTCTTCGCGAAGCTCCCTGCATTCCCGCTGCGGCGGGAGCAGCTCGACCAATCTCGACTTGTCCTTCGAGAAAAGCTGGCTATGAAAGGACTGATCCGTCATGTAATTATCGTCCAGCACTTCGTTCAAGGGGTAAAACGGCCAAAATTGATTCAGCCTCCAAAAAAAACGGGCGTCGCCGATCCGGTAAAATGCCGGATTCTCGTCCCAATACGTCCCCCACCGCTCGAAAATCGGCTGCAAGATGGACCGCCGATGCATGACGGAGCAATGATCCACCGCGCAAGGCGCCAGCCAGGTCAATTTGCCGGCGGGCCGGTGCACCGCTTTTTCGACCGTACCGTCCGCGCGAACTCGTGTAGTGATGGAAGCGGAGTAGACGATTTGAGCGTCGGCGCGTTCATCCAGATAACCGGACATTTTCGCAAGCCGCGCAGGACGGTAGACATTGTCGTCCGTCGCGTACGTCACATAATCGCCCTCACACATGCCAAGCGCTTTATTAATCGCTACGGCGTAGCGTACGGCGGATGCCCGCTCTTCGACCGACAGCGGATCGCTGCGGACATATCGGATGCGCGAATCGCGCAAATACGGGGCGATAACGCGTGTCGTCGCCTCGTCGGAGTGATCGTCCATGAGCAGCAGCTCCCAATCCGCATGCGTCTGGTCCAGCACGCCCTGAATGGCTTTTCCGATATAATCCGGCTTGTTGTAGCTGGTCATAATCACGGATACCTTGCCCATTGTGGCGCCCCCTTGCGGACGGGCAACGGCCCTTCCAACCTTGTCGGGTACAGGATATTCAAGGCAAAGAGCGTTGGTTACGCGGCCGGAGACCGCAAAAAACCAGCACGGCTGCCCAAAAATCGAATGGGCGCCGGCTGGTTCTGAACTTTCTATACCTAAGAGTCCGTCTCGCTACCTTTTTCCCCCATGATTAAAGCGATCAGGACCTGGGCGTAGCAGCGAATCAGGAAATCGTTCGGATGGTTGACGTTATTGCCGGTCAGATCGGCGTAATTTTTGTACTTTAGCAGCTCCCCGTGAACCGCCGTCATGTCGGCGACCGCAGCTTTGCCGCCGCTTGCCCCCGCAAGATCCCGCAATACAGCGGCGTACTCCGATTGCTTTCCCGAGAAATAAGTATCCGGATTCGCCAGCATCGGTGCGATCAGAATAAATTCCGCGGCGCCGTTCGCAGCCTCCACGCGCTTCATGATCGCCGAGATGTTGGCGGCATAGCGGTCAGGCGCGACCTTGCTCGTGCCGTCGTTCATGCCGAAGGCGATGATGGCGAGATCGGGTGCCATGTCTTCCAATACCCGGTCTACGATCTGCAGCCCGCCCTCGCTGGTAATGCCGCCGACAGAGCCATTTTTATACGCGATTTTCGACCCGTAGGCTTCTTCCAGCATTGCGCAGACCTGATCGCCCCATGGCGGCATAAAGGGAGCTGCGCCGGTTTTTCCGCTTGCATTGGCGCCTTCCGCGATGCTGTCCCCGAATACGAGCAGATTGAGCGGCTCGGCGTTCGCCAGTTTGGCGGCCGTTCGTTCGGGACATGCAGTCTCAGGTGCGGCAAGCGCGCGATCCCCGCCGGGTTTGCGGCATTTGTAGCTGACAACGACCTGCTTGTCGTGGAAAAAGTGTCCTTCCGAAAACAGGCTGTATCCGCCGCCCACTCTCTCCTGCACCCATCCCTCCCGGTTCTCCTCCGGGAATATTTCCTCGATGCGGGTAATCGGAACGCGCGAGTGGGGAGGGAACCACAGTCGGCCGTCTTCTACGACCCAATCCGTTCCTTCCTCGTACACCGTGTCCAATCTGGCATTGCTTACTTCCACGATCTCCTCCGGCGTGTACAGCATTCGGCCTTCGATCCTTTCCCCCTCTCCCCTAGAGATAGGCAGAATAGGCTCGTACAGCATGAAATCCCCGGTCCAAAAGGGCTTCGTCAGCTCTTTTAAGCGAGCGGTCTCGATTCGTTTCTCTGGCATGGCGTCCTCCTAATCGATGTCGAAGCGAACCTCGAACAGCCGAGCTTGATAGGTTTTCGGAAAACGTACCGTAAGCAGCCCTTTGTTGGCACTATAAGTGGCTTCGACGTCTTGATCCTCCTGCGGATAGATGAGATTGACGGTCGCCTTGCAACCCCGCCAGCGCGCAAGCGGAATCGTATGATATTCGGCACCGCTTCCGATTCTCCATACGGATAGCAGAATGCGTTTCCGGTCGGGCGATGCCAAGCCTACGGAATTCCAGCTGTCCGTGTCGTTTATACGCTTAAAGCCTAGCGGCCAGATCGGATGAGATCCGCCGATAAAAGCTCTTTCCTTTTTATACAACGCTACCGCATCTGCAATCAACCGGCGATTATTCTCGTCGGCCAGGTGAAGATGCCCGGATACATAAAGACTGCCGCACAAACCGTTAACCATATTAAATATCGTTTGTTCCCCGTCTTCCATTTCTTTCAAATACCGGTATTCCTTTAATTTCCCAGGAAAAGCGAGATCGGCATGCAAAAGCGGGTACGGATATGCCCATATCCCCAGCTGCTCCGGCAAGACGGCGGCGAGACTGCCCCCGATGATCGAAGGATATTTGCGGTAATCCTCCTGATCGCTGGAGCTTTGCAGATGAAAATGGGACAGCGCCTCGTAATCCGCACGCATGCCGCCGGATGCGCAGTTTTCCAATATCAGCTGCGGATGCCGCGATTTGACCTGGCCGATAAAATCGTAGAAATCCCGCATCGCCTGCTGCAGGCCGGCCGCTGCCGCTCTTCCGCCCGTGTCGTCGCCCGTTCCGATGCAAAGATTATAGTCGTTTTTGATATATTGTACGCCCATCCGTACGAGACGATCGATGACCCCATGCATATAAGCGCGCACGTCGGGGTTGCTGAATTGAAGAAACCAGCGCGGTCCTCCGCCTGCGCGAATGCCGTAACGCCGGATGAACCAGTCGTCCGGCTTGGCGGCTAACGCGGCATCCTCGCCGCATACCTCCATCTCGAGCCATAAGCCCGGCTTCATCCCATGCTTGGAGATATAAGCAAGGAAGGCTTCAAGCCCTTCTTCGCCGAACCGGTTGCGGCTTGGCCGCCAATCGCCCAGCCCGCTGCCCCAGGATGCGCCGAGATCGCCGAACCAGCCGGCGTCGATGCAGAAATATTCGCAGCCCGCGGCGGCAGCCGCTTCGACGAGCGGCACAAGCTTCTCCTTGGACGGATCGCCCCACAGCGCGTTCATGTAGTCATTGTAGACGACAGGTGCCGCAGGCACGGTCCCATTCGTCGACCGCGTCAAATATCTCCGATATCCCGTCAATTCTCTGACGGCATCCGTAAAATCCCCGTTGCAGCAGCCAAAGGCAGCCGGAACCGCCTCGTACTTTTCGCCGGGCGCCAGCTCCAAGCTCCATCCGCCGTACCGCTCGTCGGCGCCGTCCGCATGAATAAAGATTGCTCCGCTGTCGTCGCTCCAGGAGCCGCGGTGGCCGATCTCGAAATGCCAGTCCGCGGACGTCTCGATCTGCCAATACCACGCCTTTCCCGTTTCTAGGTCCTCCAGTACAGCCATCGGAAGCAGTTTCCCCGTGCTCCAGCTTCCCACGGACGAGAAGTGAGCGGCAGCCGCGCTCGGATGCGTCGACGTGGGGTATAGCCCCAGCTCCTCCAGATCTCCCGATCGCCACTGCCCCTCTCCGTTCCACGTTTGACGGCAATAATGGACGCGTATTTTGTTCTTGTCATGCCAAGGCAGGCCGCCGTCGCTCGCGACACCCTGCACGCACATCGATGAGACATGCGTCAGGACGACCGGCAGCTCGCCTTCGTTCGTGACGACCGTCGACTGCCGGATGACCGCCGTACCCGGAATAAATCGCAGCTCCGTCTCTACCTTGAGACCGAGCTGCTCATGCTTGTAAGCCATCGCCAGCTTCTCTTCGTCGGAGGTCCAGGACAGCAGCTTCATTTCGAGCGGAAGCCTCGTCAGTCCGGCGATCAGCGCGGGCGAATGGCCGTAAGGGACGCCGGCGACCGCCAGTTCGAAGTTTGGAAAAGGAATCGCGGGAACCTTCGTATTAAGCTTGCTTTCGGTATTGAACGTATGTTGCATGCGTCCGTTTTCCGTATCCGTAAAGCCAATCGCCATGCCGGCATGCTCGATCGTCAAGCGCTGCGGTTTGTCGGTCATTCCCTAATCTCCCCTGTAGACGATTTCCAGTTCGCCGATCGCCAATGGCTTCAGCACGTAGCGGTCGGTCCATCGGGACTGGTCAAAGAAATGGGACGGCGTCAAAAAGTTAAAGGCTTCGTCGTCCGCAAGATGATGCGGTCCGATCAGGTTCCGCAGAGAGCCGCTCATCACCAATGTAAACCGGCGGCCTTTGCCTGTCCACAGGTCTGTCAAGTCCCACTCCCATGGCTCCCAAGCGCGCGCACCGCAAAAGGCATCGTCGGCATACAAGCGAACCGAGCCGGCTTGCGGCCGGGTTAAACGAAGCAGCCATTTTCCCGGCGGCCTCTTCTGGCCCCGGTGGCGTTCCATTTCGTCCAATGAGAAACCGAACGCCATGCTGCCGGCATAGAACGGATAACCTTGCTCGCTCAGATCGCCTGTCGGATCTTTTATCGTATCCCGCGTTTGCTGAATGGACGGTTCGCGCCCATCCTTTAACTTAACGGAAAAATCGCCGATTACATACATGTTTTCCATATGCCCGGTACCTTCCCGATCGCCAAGGCGTACGTCTACTTCGTTGCTGCCTTGTCTGACAAGGCCTGACGGAACCTGATAGCATAGCCAATCCGGATCAAGCCAGGCGGAGCCGTCCGAAGCGAGCGGACAGCCGTTCCATCGTACTTCCAGGGCCAAATGGCGCTCGACGACGACCTGCAGCTGCAGCTCGGGCATAGCTTCGCCGAGTCGAACTTCGGCGCGGAACCGCGTACCCGAGCCTGCGGCTGCACCAGCATGAATCCATTCCGCCAGCGGGAGCAGCGAGGACCAATGCGCTGCATGCTCTTCATAGCGCGAAAAGCGGTCCAATAACAGCACGTTCGGCTGCAGCGGAACAGGTGCAGTATCCTGGGGAATCGAAAAGCGTTCTTCCGCGCTATTTATCGGGTATCCGGCGATACCGTCTTTGTCAGCTTGGGGATTGGCGCCGAGCAGCAGCGTGCCGCGCGGTTCGAAAATCCAATTGGTTTCCGTTCGGTTCCCTTCGATTCGGGCCGGGATCGGAAGAACTTCGCCCGTTTCCGCGTTCCATTCGAATAAATTCGCGGCAAACGCAATTTTGAGCGTAACGCGGATGCGCTTCTTTTCCGACATGCTGGCCAGAAAAAAAAGACGCTCCGAGCCGATGACTCGTTCATGAAGCCAGATGGAGCCGCCGTCCTCTCCCTCCACGACAATCGACTGCGGCACTTGCGCGCTTAATCGATCGATCGAGAAAGGCAGCAGCGGAAGCTGCCGGACTTGATCGGGAATCACCAAAGATTCAGGCATCCCATCGTCACCGCCTCCTTGAGGAGTAAGCGCATCTGTCCCGTCTTCGCACAAAATCGGGAAGCCTAGCTCGGACAGCTGCTCCAGCAGCCGAACCGTCGATTTTCGCAGACGCGTACACGCCGGAATGATAACCGCCTGATAAACGGCTTCCTTGATACGCAATCCATCCTTGGACACCGAGCCGTATTTGTCCAGCAGGTGCTCGTTGCCGTAGTCGAAATTCAGGTGGGCGTCCAGAAGCTGCAGCGACAGCTTCTCCAAAGCGACGTTCAACTCGGAGACAAGCGAATGTGCCAGCGGCGAATACAACTCGAATGCCGATTCGATCGGATGTATGACGAGCACCGGCGCGATTCGCTTCCCGCGCGTGAGCGCATAGCTCATTCTCGCCTGGTAGTCCGTCAGCAAGCGATAGTCGCCCCACCAGGGCTGCTGCGGGCCGAGCGTCGGCGGATAGTCGCGCTTCCCCTCGCCTTCCATCGAATACGGAAGCAGATGCGGACTAAAGAAGTTGATGCCGTGTATCAGATGCCAGTCCGTCATCCACTTTTGTCTGCTCAATTCGAAGCCTTGGCCGGCGCAGGCAAACAGCTCGGACAGCGCCCGCTCTCTGCCGAGCTGGTTCGCGACGCTCGTCACCTGCTTCGCAGACAACACCGTCGTGTAAGGCTGTTCATTTTGTTCCGGACGGCTGACCTGGAAGTAACGGCCCAGATGGTCCATGCCGGGAATATGCATATACTCGTACTGCCGCATCACGTCCCCGACCCATTCCATTTGGTAGACCAGCCTGTCCTCGGCCATGAGATGGCCGGTATACTGAAGGCCGCGGCTGTCGCACCAGTCGTACAGCGCTTTGCTGAACCGCTCCGCGAACAGCTCTACGACGAGCGACCAATAATCGTACCGGACGCTCCGGTAGTCGCCTTCCGGCAAGAATAGCGCATGCAGGCGAGGAAGCAGGCTGTAGCCGTATATATCGAAAAAAAGCGCGTCCAGGCCCGTCGTCCACGGCAGCGCCGGTACGTCGGGATTGAGCCACAGCAAGGCGCAGGCTTCGTCGCTGAAGACGCCCGGAACGGTGCGCCCGAAGCTCGAACCGAACCGCTCCTCGTAATGCCGGTGCGTATGCTCGATAAATGCTTCGGTCACGCGCGCATCGAGCAGATCCACATAAGAAGCGCCTTCAAATCGCGCATCGCCCAGCGGTTGAATCCATTCGTACAAATATTGCGTGGCGCCGTCCGCTTCATATACTTCGAGCAGCCTGCAAATCTCGTCGTCCTCCCGCCGCTCCGGCAGCATCACCAGCGCTTTCGCGCGATACGCTCGCCCCATCGAAGGTATAATGCCGCCGGCGAAGCCGCTCGGCCAGCCCTTTTCGTCGTATATCCATGCCTTCATGCCAAGCCGATCCGCTTCTCCGATACATAGTCGGACGCAGTCGTACCAATCTTCGTCCAGATAACCGGTCTTCAGTCCGTTTCTGGCATGCATGAAGAAGCCGCCGACGCCGGCCTCGCGCATTTGAGCGATTTGCGCCCGCAGACGTTCGAGGGTCAGTTCGCCGTTCCACGACCAGAACGGAACGGGGCGGAATTCGACTGCCGGCTCCTTGAATTCGGATGGATTCATTCCCCATCCCCCCTGGTTACCGGCTGCAAGCGATCGCTTCCGGTACTGTCGACAATCTCAATGCCTTCAGGCGCATCGATCGTGGAAGCCAACGTACCGTCAGCTTGCTTCTCCCACCCGACATGTATAGGTCCCAGAGGCGTGCTAACAGTTCCCTGGCAGCGATTCATGCCCGGCACCGCATGCGGCTGGAAGGCGATCTTGCTGTAGCCGGGCGCAAGCGGCCGAATGCCGAGCAGATGCCGACTCATCCACTGGACGGGCGTGCTCGACCAGCTGTGGCACAGGCTGATCCGATATGAATCGTAAGCCGTGTAGGTCGTCAAGGCATGATGAAAATCGTCTGCCGGCGCAAGCGTAATGCTTTCCCAAAAGGTCGTCGCCCCTTGTTTGAGCATCCGGCCCCATACTCGCTCGACCGCCTCCCAGCCTTGGTCCAGCTTCCCACGGAGCGCAAGTCTTTCGGCCAGCCAATAGGCGGATAACGGCGTTACCGGATCGCTTAAAGCGATGCGGTTCAAGGCGGCTGACTCCTGCGCTTCGCTCACATAGCCGCTCTCGGCGCCGAGCAAGAGTGCGATCAAGGATGAGCCGTTCAAAAATTCGGAGGCGGGAATCGCCGGCAAGGGGTTCTCGGGTACGGGCAGTTCGAGGCCCGGAATCGCTTCGTTCAGTTGACGCACGCTTTTGATCGCCAGCGCGAGTACCGCATGCAGCGTATGCCAGGCATCCGCCTCCGTCATCGGCACCCATTCGATGAATGCCTGATGACGCTGCTTCAAAAATCCCGACGCAGGATCGATATTTTCGATGATCCATCCCATATGCCTGATCAGGTCCGGCTTCATTTCGATCACGAATTCCCGGTCGGCGGTATGCAAGTAATAGTCCCATACGTTAACGAACCACCAGCACGTATAGGCGGGAATGGAATTCATCCAATAACCGTTCGGCGTATCGCCCAGCTCCCGGATCGTACGCTTCAAAACGGAAAAATCGTTCCATAGCACGTAATCGGCTTTGGCGGCCATAAAGAAATCGTAGGTCCAGTTCAAGCGGTCGCGCTTGACGCCGTCCCATAGCCCCGTCTGATGACAGATCCGATTCGTATGCACCGAGGTTTGATAGATCCGGTCGGCGACGGGAAGGTCGGAGCGGAATTGCCCGATCGGCTCGAGCATGACGCCGACCGCTTCGAATGCGATGCGCAGTTTAAACGCTTCTTCCGGCGGGCCGATCATGAAAAATTGCACGTATCGCATGCCCTGGGGCAATATCGTGAAGCTCCCGCCAGGGTCGACTGTGAAGCTCTCGCTGATGCAGCCGACATAATTGTCCAGCTCGGCAATCGATTCCGCACCATTCCATAAGAGCAAGGCCGGCCGATCCGAGTCGTTGTCGACGCGAAACCGCATATTGTATTCGGCATCCATCGCTAGGCGAATCCACGGCCCCTCATCCAGACCTGCTTGCTGCTGAAAGGCGCGCAGTTCGGTCCATTCCTGCTGCTTGCGCAAATGGTAAAAAATATGCCGTTCGTTCCGCTGCATCTCCGGGAGCTGCGTCTCCTTCACATACGTCCCTTTTAACGTTAAAATACCGTCCTCGCCGATTTGCGCGTCTAACCTCGATTGTTCCAACACGTCGCAGGATGTCAAGGCGCTCGTCCCGATGTCGCCGTACCCGCCTCTGACGAACCATGAAGGCGCATTCTCTAGGTCGCCGTAAGGTTCTTCCCCATATACGCAGACGGCTCGGGCAGGCAAGTCTTCGGAGGTCCAGCTCTCGTCCGTCGGCTGCCACACGTTGTTACCTTCCAGGAAGCCGATGCAGCCAACGCGCCGTTCGATCAGATGGACATTAACGTCTACGATCGGCATCGCTTCCTTGCACACGATCTTCCATTCGATCCGATGATGGCCCGGGGCAATCGTTTCAGGTAAACCGATTTCCGTAAACGAAGCGAGATTGCCCGGATGCTCCGGCAACTCTCCTATTATTTGATCGTCTAGAGAGATCACGACATGGCCTGTCGCGGCTAAGTAGAGCTTTCCATTATTTAACGCCGTTTCAACATAGAAGCTTCGCTCCAACGCGACCTGCATGCGATCGCTGCCGGCTTCGTGCCAGATCCACTTCGGTACCGCTTTGTCAGCCACGCCCTTCAGTCCCTTCCATTCACCTTTAGCCTTTGATGCCCGTCGAGACGACCGTACCCGAGATCAGCTTCTTCTGCGCGAAGAAAAAGACGAGAATGACCGGGACGACCGCAAGGCTGCAAGCCGCCATCAGCTGCGCCGTCGTAATCGAGCCGATCGTCGCGCCACCTGCTTCGCCAGGGGACAACGCATACAGTCCGAGCGCCAGCGTAAAGCTCTTTTCCTTGCTTAAATAAATCAACGGCCCCATAAAATCGTTCCAGGTCGACATGAATACGCCGATGGCCACTACCGTCAGTCCGGGCCTGCACAGCGGCATGGAGATGCGCCAAAAAATATGCCAGAGGTTCGCGCCGTCGATCTTGGCGGCCTCGTCGAAATCGTGGGGAAGCGTCGCGAAAAACTGCCGCAGCAAAAAAATGTTGAACGCCCCGCCGCCAAAAAAGGTCGGCACGATTAGCGGGAGCAGCGTATTGGTCCAATTCAGCTTGCTGAACAGCACGTATACCGGAATCATCGTCACCGCGCCCGGCAGCATCATCGTCGCGAGTACGATGCCGAAGATCAGATTGCGATAGGGAAACCGCAGCCGGGCGAATCCGAATGCGCAAAAAGCGGCCGACAGCGTGCCCCCGACGACACTGAAAAAGACGACGATGCCGGTATTGCCGATATAAGAAAGAAAGGGCTTGATGGTCCAAATTTCGGAATACGCCTCTGCCGTGAATTGCGTCGGAAAGACGACCGGCGGAACCTTGTACAGATCGTCGAGTCCCATAAAGCTGCGAGCGACCATCCAGATCAGCGGAAACAGAAAAACGACCGCGCTTCCCAGCAGCAAGGCATACAGCGCCAACGAAGATTTTACGGGCGATCTCATCTATCTGACCTCCCCTTCGTAATGGACCCAGGATCTGCTCGTCCTGAAGATGAATGCCGTCAGCATCAGCACGATAATGAACAGCACCCACGCCAGCGAAGAAGCATACCCCATCTCCAGCGTGCGAAACGCCTTCTTGTAAATCATCACCATGAGAAAATTGCTGGCATTGAGCGGCCCGCCCGCCGTCGTCGCCATGACTTGGCCGAACACCTGGAAGGAGCCGATAAAGCCCATGATCAGATTAAAAAAGATGACCGGCGTAATCATCGGAATCGTGATGCTCCAGAATCTCCGCATTCGGGATGCGCCGTCCACGATCGCCGCTTCGTACAGGTGAGCGGGTATGCCCTGGAAGCCGGCCAGCCAGATGATCATCGATCCGCCTGCCTGCCACAGTCCCATAATGATGAGCGAAGGCATAACCGATTCCGGATGCGAGAACCAGGTGTACGGCGGCAACCCCACCATATCCAGCAACCGGTTCGCGAAGCCGTAGGTCGGGCTGTACAGCTGCTTCCACAAAATGCCCAGCGCCACGACCGGAACGACGACCGGCAAATAAAAGATCGTCCGGAAGAAACGGATGCCGGGCAGATTGCGATGAAGCAGCAGCGCCAGCAGAAAACCGATCAGGAGAGAGGCCGGCACGGAAATGCCGGTGAAAATGCCGGTAATTTTTAAAGACTGCCAGAACTCCGGATCGTGCAGCAATTTGTCGTAGTTGTCCGTGCCGACCCACTGCGGCGACTTGATAATATTGAATTTCGTAAAGCTGTAGTAGAGAGACTGCAGCACGGGCCAAGCGGTGAACAGCAGTATGCCGACCGTCACGGGCGATGTGAACAAATAGCCGGCGATCGCTTCGCGCACTTTTTTTCTGGATCTCATGAAGCTCTTCCCCTTTCCGCGTTCGGGCGGAGGGCCTCCTGCTTGCTCCCCCGCCCCGAAACTCCTGCTGCGCTGCCCTTCGGTTATTTCCAAGCCTTGTTGATACGCTCTTCCCATTCCTTAAGCGCATCTTCCAACGGCAGCTTGCCGAGCAAATACTTGTTCATCGCGTCCTCGTAGCCGGCGTTCGATTCGTTGATCAGCGATACGGGGAGCTTCGCGCTCAGGATCGGAAGAATGTCGGCTTCAGGCTCGATCGTATACGCTTCGACGTTCTTGCCCTCCACCGGACTGTTCCGCCACACGTCGTCTCCGGCCAGCGATTTGAGGACCGGAACCGAGTTGCCCGCCGAATTAAACGCCTTTTGACCGGCTTCCGTCAGGAACATGGAGACGAATGCGCCCGCTTCATCCTTGTTCTTAGACTTCGAGCTGACGCTGTAGCCGCTCGTGCCGCCGCCGACCGCATGAACGGAAGGCAAGCGCGGGAAAGGCACGACATCCCATTCGAACCCTTTGGCTTTGGAGACGTCGTTGATGGACGAGGCGACCGACTTCACTGCAAAGTAAAAGGCAACCTTGCCGGCCATGAACATGTCTTCGGGATATTGGCCATTCGGGTCGAGCGCATAGCCGTCCTTGGACAAGTCCCATAGATCCTTCAAGCCTTGGCCGACCAAAGGATCGGAAGCGACTGTTACCTTGCGGGCCGCTTCGTCGATCAGCTTGCCGCCGCGGCCCAGCGCGAACGGCGTCCATACCGCCCACCAGTGAATGTTGGAATTGACCGCCCATTGCGTCGTCGTGCCCGAGGCATCCTTCTTCGTCAGCTTCTTGGCATAGTCCATAAACGTATCCCAATTCCAGTCGTTAGACGGTAACGGCAATCCGGCTTCCTTAAGCAACGACGTATTGACCAGCGTGACGACATGCGCGTAATCCCGCGGGACCATGTATGTTTGGCCGTCTACTTTTCCCAGGTCAAGCATGCTGGGGTAAACGTCAGCGACGTCTACGCCGTTCGGCTCGAAGTACGCGTCGAGCGGAGCAAGAATGCCCAGATCCTGATACTCTCTTACCGAGGTATCCGGCAGCCAGAACACGTCCGGCAATTCGTTCGCCGCCGCCTGCGCGAGCACCTTCGCGTGCGGGTCCCCGACCATCTTTTCGACTTTGACCGTCACGTATGGATATTTCTCCTTGAACACGCTTACAACAGCGTCGACATTTTCGGACTCGCCCGGCCATTCGGGTACGCCTACGCGAAGTTCGACCGGGTCATGCGGCTTGTTTGCGTCCGTTTGAACCGCTGCGCCGCTTCCGGTCGCACCGTTTGTATTCGTTTTCAAATTGTTGCTGTCCGAATTTCCCGCACATGCGGCACTCATCAGCATCGAACCGATCATGACCGTCGCCCATACTGTTGATTTCATTTTGCCAGCTTTCATTTGGTTAACCTCCTCGATTGTTCCGTTCAATTGAGATGATGTCCGACAATTTCAATTGCATTTAAAGCGACTGCGGTGCGTATCCGGCTTTCCTCCTTTTGTATGCTTCCCCCAGTTTGATTCGTCATTGCTTAAGTAAAATAAAAATAAAACGTTTCACTTAAATTATTTTATCTCCGCGAGTTAAAATTGTCAATGCTAAAAACGAGAGCGCTTTTGTAAAAGAAAGCTGCGGGAAAATCGCCATGACGGCCCGATACTGGAGTCGCGCGGAATCGCCTATCGATGATCTGGCTCAACCGACAAACGTACTATTGGGTCCGCGTATCGTCTCTAGCGTCGGGTCTGCGTATCGTCGCCAGCGTCGGGTCCGCGTATCGTCGCCAGCGTCGTTCTTTCGCCGCAATGCCTGCATATATACATCTTTTTATGTCGACATCGACCTTTTTTCAGAGAGTAGATGCATATGTGCAGGTATTTTCCTCCATCAGCCCTTTTTCCGGGTTGTATTTTGCATTTACCTGCACATTTGCAGGTATTTCATCACGTGTCGCGCGTCGGCAGGAAATACATTTACAAATGCAGGCTTTTAACTGTCGAACTTTCGCAAGCTCAAATCGGAGGATGACGCGCTTCACTGTCCGCGAAGTGCAGCCCAATTTAAATTTTCTGCACTTGTAAAAAAAACAGCCTCCGTTCGGAAACTTCCCGGGAGATCCGGGCATTCCGAACGAGGCTGCTTATTACCTGGCTGGGACAAACGTGTTGCGGACGATGAGCTGCGCATCGATGACGATGTTTTCCGGCTCCACGCGACGGGTGTGGCCAATTCGCTTGATCAACAGACGCGCGGATTCCTTCGCGATCGTATTCGTCGGAATATGAATGGCCGAGATGCCGTAGCTCTCCGCAAGCGGGCTGTCGTCGAACGTAATGATCGCTTTATCCCGATGGTCCAATCCATGCTCCTTGAGCGATTCAATCATGCCGATCGCGAGCAGATTGGAACCGGCAATCAGCGCAGTCGGCGGTTCATTCAGGCTAAGAAAATGCGTCATGGCCGCTTTGCCGCTCTGTATATCGCCGTTGCCGATCGAAACATAGGACTCGTCGTAGGAAATATTGTGGCTGAGCAAGGCCTGACGATAGCCCGAGTGACGGTCATTGCTGACGAGGAAGTCAATCGGGCCGGGAGAGGAAAAGGAGATTTTCGTGTGCCCTGCTTTAATAAGCGATACGGTCGCCTGGTAGGCGGCATCTACGTTGTCTACGTCCACCCAGCTGCAGTAGACGCCTTCGGGCGGCCTGCTCATCAGGACATAAGGAAAGTTAAGATCGTTGAGCGCCCGGAAGGTCGTCACGTCGTTAAGCGGCAGGAAAAACACAAGTCCGCGTACGATCCCGCTGCGAACGAGGTCAAGCACCTTGGTGCCGCCCAAGCCTTCCTCCCAATCGAGCAGCATATTATACTTCTTTTCGTTGGCCACCTCGCCGACGCCGCCCAGGATGTCCATACCCACAAAAGGCAAGAACTCGGTACCAGGCTTGGGGATGATAATGCCGATCGTATTGATTTTATTGCTCGTAACCAAGCCTTTCGCAAGCGCATTCGGCTTATAATGGAGCCTTTCGGCCGTCTCGATAATTTTGGCGCGGGTTTCTTCGGACAAGCTTCCTTTGCCGTTGAGCGCCAGAGAAGCGGCTGCGATCGATACGCCTGCCTCCTTGGCGACATCCTTGATAGTAGCCAAATAAACAACTCCTAAATCGTTTAATTAATAAAGTGAACATAACACATGGCATGCAAAAGGCGCAAGCGCGAAGAACCTTCCCCCCGCCCTTGCGCCTTAAACTTTATAATCTTTAACTAAGCTGATAGTGGTAAATCTCGATCTCCGACAATTGAAGACGATAGCTGCCGGGATCGTCGACGGTCGGCGTTCCGAGCTTCGTCACGAGTATGCGAACATGGCGGGCATTTACAGGCGTGAAGTTATACTCCTGCGGAAAGCCGACGGGATTGCCCTGATTCGTGATCGTCGCAACCGTGCCGTAGCTCCCTCCGTCCGGCGCCGTCTGAATCGTGAAGTCGACGGGGAAGTTCGGCGATCCTCCCCCTACCGCATCGGTAAACAGCCTTGGAAACAGCTTTACCTTGTCCACGGTCTGATTCGAACCGAGGTCTACGTCAACCCATACCGGCGTGGCGGAAATATTGGCAGCGCTATAAGCGCTTGTCGTGTATCCGGCCGAACCGAAAACCGGCGTCTCGATGCCGTCCGTCAACCGCGATACGTCCCAGTCGGCAATGACCAGCGAATCGTTCGAGCTTACGGTCTTGAACCTGGCCAGATTGGGGATGTTGGATGCGCCCAGATTCGTCGATCCGCCCGGAACCTTCTGGGTCGTCCACGCGATATTATCGAACGAAACGCTGCTTTTGACATTGGTGAGACTGACATAGCCGCTTCCGAATACCGTATTCGGATCGTTCCAATCGATTTGCGGGCTTGCAACGTTGCCTACGAACACCTGAATGTTGCCGCCGTGCTTCATGATCTTAATATGGACAAAGCCGGTCGTCGGGTTCGCCCCCGTCGTTACAGGCTTCACGACTACTTTATTTTCCGTTCCGCCCTTGTACAAGGAGACATTCCCGCTCGATTCCAGCAGAACCAGATATCCGCTGCCGTAATAAGCGTCCGTCGGGAGCGTTTTTGCGAAGCTGAGTCCGGTCCAATTGCCAGAGCTGCCTGCGTTTATTTTTACGTCGGCTTCGATCACGCCGTTACCGAGCACCAAATTGTTCAGCGTGCTTGAGCCGGGGTCCGCCGCGGCATTCGTTTGATTGTAAGTTCCGCCAGACACGGCCCATGTCCCCGAATTTGCGGTCCAATTGCCGGCGCCGGAGGCGAAGTCGTCACTGAAGTTGTTAAGGGCCGTGACATTATCGAACGTAGCGCCGGCCAGCCGCGTCACCACGCCGAAATAACCGCTGTCATAGTAAAGTCCGTTATCCGTCCAGTTGATTAACGGCGAAGCGCTGCCGTTCGTGAACACTTTGATGTTGCCTCCGCTCTTCACGACCTTCAGATGAACGGTGCCGGCAGTCGGATCCAGGCCGCTAGCCGTTTCTCCCGTTACTTGCCCCGTCCCAGCTTTGAATAGGGCCATGTTGCCGTTCGCCCTCATAAAGACCAGATATCCGCTTTGGGTGAAATTGTCGTTCTCCTTGATCTTTCCGATATGCAGGCCTGCCCATTCGCCGGGATCGGCCGCAGAAGTTATGCGCAGGTCGGCATCGTAAACGGCGTTGCCGAAGACGGTGCCGGACGCGCCAGCATAAGCCGTGTCGGCGGTAAGACTGGTTTGCGTATATGCGCCTCCCGCTACTGACCAGCTTCCCTGATAGGGCGTCCATTTGCCTGCGCCGCTTGAGAAATTATCGCTGAAGGCGCCGCTAGGTTTCAAGCTCATCGTGATCGGAGTCAACCGCGTATTCCAGTTCAACGTGGCGCCGAATGAACCGTAAGCGTAGCTCAGGAATGGGGAATCGGTCGCTTTGATATGGCCCAGGGCATCCCCGCTGAGGCCTGCGTTGCTCGCTCTGGCATAATGATCGCCGTCCATATAGTATTCCTTCGTAAAATCGAAGCCGTTGGACGAACTGTAAACTTCGACATAAGACACGTCCGAGCCCCAATTGTTGGTCTGCACGCCGATGAACTTGTCGAGCGCTTCGACGTATTTGACGTCCGTAGCATCCTCAAAGGACGATTTATTGATGCCTGCGCCATGATACGTCAGACTTCCGGGCCAGTTCGCATTGGCGGTCGACGCGGTAGCTACCCGCATCTGGTTCATATTGTTGTCGGTCCAACTGTAGTAGATATAGAGCGTGGAGCCTTTGACGACAAAGGAAGGCTGACCTGCGCCGTAGACGAGCGGACTGCCGTCATAGACGATAAAGGGCTGCGGATTGCCGCCCCAGCCCGTGCCGTTCCACTTCTCCCATGTCCCCGTCGGGCTTGTGGACCGCGCGACGAAGATCTGGTTGTTCGTGCCTCCGCGGTTGGTCGTTGACGTATAAGCGATATAATAATAGCCGCCGAACTTGATGACGCCCGGATCGCAAGTCGAGAGCGCATCCATCGAACCGGCCGTCGGCGGCAGCACGATCTGGTCGCTTCCCCATGTCGCGCCGCCGTCCGTGGACCGCTGGTAACGGATGTAATCGTAAGGCAGCGGACTGCCTCCCTCGGAGCAGGCCCACATGTCGATGCTGCCGTCGCTGTTTACGATAAATGATGGTCCGTAGCGATAGCCCCCGATCGTCGCTCCGCTGTAAATGTCCCAGCCCGGAGAGCCGACGACCGCAAGCTGCTGCGAGGTTGACGAAACGGCAAATGCGGTAACAGGCAAGCACAATAATAAGAGCAGAATTGCAGGAACAAACGAGAGCCATTTCGTTTTCATAAAAAATCCCTCCAATTTTAGTGAAACGTTTTATGTTTCGATTTAATCATAATGTAAGCGCATTATTTTGACAAGGGAGAATTGCAATATTGCGCCATCGCATCGCCAATTGAGCCCAGAAGCTCCATCTAGAGCTACGTAACGGGACTGCGCCTTCATTCTGCCAAAGAGGCTCTATATGGAACCACATAGCGGGATCACGCTGCTAACTTTAGAGACTGCGTACCTTCCCCGACGTCGAAAAGCCGCCCCCGAGTCGATGATTCGACGTCGGGGTCGGCCTGTTTAGGGCATAACTTTGAACCGCCGCAGTTTACTCTTACCAATCTAATCGTCCAATCCCTTGCCTTCAAGAATTTTGGGCTTGTATTTCTCCACCCTGGCTTCTCTCGTCTTAGCTTGCTTAGGCTGAGAAAAATGGAGCAGGTAAGCTCTTTGACGCCCAGGCGTTAATGCTTCGAATGCCGTTTTTAAAGCCGGATTGTCGTCGAATTCGCGTTGAAGCTCATCGGCGACCTTGAATTCCGTCTGTTTCTTAAACACCACTTCTTGTCCCGACTTTTCTACGTTGATCGCATCGTGAATATAGTCTTTTAATAGCGCTGCCTGCTCCACGATCTCTTGGACGTTCGTGAACCGAATCTGGCGTCCGGCCTGCACGTTTTCCGTTTGTTGGATCAATATCCCGTTCGGGTCCTTCAGCAGTGCGCCTTTGTGAAAAAGGAGCGCGCAATATTCCTTGAACCCGTGGATCAGCACAACGTTCTTACTTTGAAACGTATAGCATGGATGCATCCATTTGAAATCCTCGGTTAATCCGCAGTCCATGACGATTTCTCGCAATTCCTCGTATTCGGCTTTCCAGCGTTTGGACTTGTTGAAAAATTCTTCGGCTTTCGGATGCGTTAGACGGTTGGTCATCTAATCGGCCTCTTTTCCATTCGTACGCTTGAACTCAAATCGTGTGCTTGCCATTTTTTATTTGCTCCATCTCGTCAAGCCAAGTATTTCCCCGTAATCGACCGCTCCTCGCGAACGATCTGTTCCGGCGTGCCCTCGAATACCACCTGGCCGCCTCTGCTGCCGCCATCCGGGCCCATGTCGATGATCCAGTCCGCCTGACTGATCACTTCAAGATTGTGCTCGATGACGATAACCGTATTGCCGGCGTCGACGAGCCGGTTCATGATCTCGAGCAAATGGCCGATGTCGGACATATGAAGCCCCGTCGTAGGTTCGTCCATCACGTAGATGCTGCCCTTCTTGTGCAGCTCGCTCGCCAGCTTGATGCGCTGGCACTCTCCGCCCGATAGCGTGCTGAGCGGCTGCCCGAGCGTAATGTAATTCAGACCCACGTCGCTCATCGCCTGAAGCTTGCGCACGACTTCTTTGAGCTGGAAAAATGCCAACGCCTGCTCCACTGTCATTTCCAGCACTTCGGCGATCGATTTGCCGTTCAGCTTGTACGCGAGCACTTCTTCCTTGAACCTTTTGCCGCCGCAAACCTCGCATGGCAGCTTCACGCTGTCGAGGAAGGCAAGATCCGTGTAAACGACGCCAAGACCTTGGCAGTTTTCGCAGGCGCCTTTGGAATTGAAGCTGAACAGGCCCTGGTTCACCTTGTTCGCAGAAGCGAACGCTTTGCGCACATCGTCCATGATGCCCGTATAGGTCGCGGGATTCGAGCGGGTCGATACGCCGATCGCCGATTGGTCGATGACGATCGCATCCGGATGCTGCCCCAGGAACACTTCATTGATAAGCGTGCTTTTTCCCGAGCCCGCGACGCCAGTCACGACGGTCAGCACGCCGGACGGGATATCGACGCTAACGTCTTGCAGATTATGCAACGACGCATGCGCCACCGACAATCGGCCGGACGGCGTTCTGCAATTTTGCTTCAGCTGAAGCGGACGTTTCATATAATTGCCTGTTAACGTACCTGCCTCCAATAACTGCTGGAAGCTCCCTTCGAACACGATGTTGCCGCCCCGGCTACCGGCATGCGGACCGACGTCGACGATATGATCCGCCACCTTGATCACGTCCGGATCGTGCTCGACGACGATCACCGTATTTCCTTTGTCGCGCAGCTTTTGCAGCAATTCATTTAACCGGTGGACATCGCGCGGATGCAAGCCGACGCTCGGCTCATCGAAAATATAGGTGACGTCTACCAGACTGCCGCTCAAATGCTTGACCATCTTGACGCGCTGCGACTCGCCGCCGGACAGCGTGTCCGTCTCGCGGTCGAGCGTCAGATAATCGAGACCGATATCGACCAGATGCTGCAGCCGTTCCGTCAAGGATTGGACAATCGGCGCGGCGGCCGGATCGTCGATCTCCCGGATGACGCGAACAAGCCGGCCGATTTCCATGGCGGACAGCTCCGCGATGTTATGCCCCTGGACTTTGCAGGATAGCGCTGCCTGGCTCAGCCTGGCGCCATGACAGCTGGCGCAAGTCCCTTCCGTGATGAACGGCGCGACGGTCTTTTGCGTGCGCTCGGACTTCGTCTTCAGATCCTGCTTGATGTACTTGTTGGTAAATTTCTCGATCGCGCCTTCTACCGTAATGTTCATGGCTTTGCCGGCGAAGTCCATCTTCACCTTTCTCGCTTTGCCGTACAGCAGCTGGTTCAGCTCGTCCTCCGAATAATCGCTCAGCTTCTTGTCGAGATCGAAATCCCCGGACTGCACGATCATGTTCAATTCCCAGCCGCCCGCGCCGTAATCCGGCAGCATGATCGCGCCTTCATTCAAGGACTGGTTCATGTCCACCGCCTTACTCATGTCAACGCCGAGGCTGCGGCCGATGCCGTTGCATGCCGGGCACATCCCTTGCGGGTCGTTAAAGGAGAAAAGATTGACGGGTCCGACATAAGGCTTGCCCACGCGGGAAAAAAGCAGGCGGACGATAGGAGAAATATCGGTGATCGTACCCATCGTAGAGTGCGAGCCGCCGCCAAGCCGCTTCTGGTCCACGATGACGGCCATGCTCAGGTTTTCGATCGCATCCGCTTCAGGCTGCGGGTATTTCGGCAGGAATGTCCGCACAAACATGCTGAAGTTCTCGTTCAACAGCCTCGTGGACTCCGCTGCGATCGTATCGAAAACGATCGAGGACTTTCCGGAACCGGATACGCCCGTGAAAATGGTGATCTTCCTTTTGGGAATACGCAGCGATACGTTATTGAGATTGTTCTCCCTCGCGCCGGAGATGACAATGTACTCCTGATTAAGTACGCTCATGATCTCATCCTTCCGTATGTATTCGGTCCGCGAGGCGCCTGGCAGCTTGTCCTCGGCAGACGCAAACCGGCTGCAACCGACATGCAGCCGGTTATCGACGATTCGGGTCAAGACCGTTAAGTCGTCTCCTCTTCTTCCTTTAATAGCTGGTCTAGTCGCAGCAGGTTCATACGCCAGAACTTATCGTAGAAGGATACCCAATCCTGAACCTCTCTGAGCGGCGCTGCGTGGAGTCTGAAGCGCGTCTCCCTGCCGACTTTGCGGTCGCGAACGAGTCCGGCTTCTTTGAGAATGGTCAGATGCTTGGATACCGCCGTACGCCCCATTTCAAATCGCGGCGTCAATTCATGAAGCGGCAGCTCCGACGCATCCGCGAGCAGACGGATCAGCTCGCGTCTGGTAGGATCGGCGATCGCTTCGAATACGTCCCGCACTGCAAGGTTATGGCTCACGACACCCTCTCCTATATATTCCGGCCTCGCCTAAGGCTCCCTATCGAACGGGAACCCGTTGGTGTCGGAGTCATTGTATGACACCGTTCGGTGTCGTGTCAATCTTCACCCTTAACCCTTCACTCTAACTTCAAGCTTCCCCTAACACCGGACATGTTTGCGTTTAAAACCGATCTGGTTTTTCTCTGCAGCCTTGCGGATCGTTTCTGCGGCATTCAAAAACTTCGCCTTGCCTTTGGTTCCGGTAACTTCGACCGGTCCGACGGCCAGCGCGGTTTCCATCGCTTTGGCGTGCAGCGGCAAATACGAGATGCCCACCGTATAGATGAACTGATTCATTGCGTATTTGGTCCGTTCCGGCGCGCCATGGATCGACTGTTCGGCCAAATCGAGCATGCCCGCAAGCTTGCGCTCCGAAAAAGCGCCGTCCGGCTGATTCCCGATCTGCCAGCAGTAACTGTTCCAGCCTGCCGACATTTTCAGCTCGTCGCCGCTGGCGATCCATTCGTCGGAGACGTCCTGCGCGATCGGCGCTTCCGCCAAGGTGACGGCGACGACAAAGTCGGACAGCATATAAAAATAGGCCGAGTCGATCCATCGGTCGAAATCCGCCGCCGTCATGGCTTTCGGGTCCGCAATAATGCCGGCGAAGTACATGGCATCGTAGTTGCCCGTTGCGTAAAGCTGCTCGGCCAGCGGTTGATTGATCTTGATTTTTTTAAAAAGCGGCTTCATCTCCCCTGTCGCGACGCCAAAAACCGGTTCGTGTGCGCCGTTCGAGACATACATTTTTTTAAGCCGCTCCTTGCCAAGCGACTCCAGCTCCTGCATAACCGTATCCAGTTCCATATGCGGACTCCTCTCCGTCGCCGGATGTATTTCATGACTGATTCTATTATACAAGCTGCTCGTGGATAGCCAAATAAGACGGACAGAATGAGCGCATCGGACATGGATCAATACACGAACGCAAGGGAGAGCCCGATTGCGACTCTCCCTCAAAATCAACATATGGCAAGCTAAGCCCTTACACTTCCGTCTCGTACAGATCCGCTGAAGCCCGGGTTGAGATACTCCAGCTTGGCGTAGATTTCTCCGTCCAACGCCCCGGTCAGACGCGATAGCCTTACAATAGGCGTTTGGCCGATCGCCTCGTATACTTGGTTCAGGATCTTTCCGCGCCCTACTTCAAATCGATCAGACGTTTGGCCGCAGAATCCCATCGCCAGTCCAATGCGCCGTGCAGATGCAAGCCGCCGTACCATTCGTCGATTCCTTTTCGCAGCAACCAATCCGCATCCCCGGCCATAACCGCTTCCCCCAGATCCGTCCATTCAAGCCGGCAGTCTGTCCTGAAGGGTAGCGCCAGCTCGAACGAATCGGCAAGAACAGGTTTGCCCAGGAGTGAGATGAGCGCATTCGGCCGTTCCAGCATGTTGGTTAGCCTGTACCGGAATTCTAAGTCTCCCATACCGAGCGCATGCAGCCGATTGCCGAATGCTTCGAACAGCTGCAGCGGCGTACGGGCGCCCTCCCGAATCAAGCTCATGATGGTCTGCTCCACGATGCCAAGTCCGTTCGCTGCGGAGGGCAGCCTTGAAAGATGCATGTCGAAAGCGTCATGAGCGAACGGAAGCGCCGACATATCCGCTTCGAGACATGCGGCGTGGCGCTTGATATCGGATGACGCATACACTTCCCAGATGCCGGCCCCGGTATCCAGCTCCCTTTGTCCGATCCGACGCCACGTGCCCCTCAAATCGAGCAGTTGCTCCGTCGACAGCTGTCCCAGACCTTTGAATGGATCCATGCCTGGATAATCGCCGATGCAGAGTAAATTAAGCGCGGCGTCCATTTTCGGCTGCTGTGCGAACCCATGCAGCAAGCGGCTCAGCATAAGCTGGTCGAACAAATCGTGCTCGAACCACAGCACGATTTCGTCATATTGGCGGCAGTTCAACAATTGGCTTTCTTGCGACCCGCAGGTCTGTTCATATAGCTCCGCCGCGATGCCCAGCGTCCGCTCCAAATATCGCGCTCGGATCGATCGCTGCTCAAGCCCGTTCATCTCAGCGAAAACAGGACCTACGGGATACACCTCTCTCCACACCAGGATGTCTCCGCGAATATCTCCTTGTCTCAGCTTGTTGCCGACGTGGTCTCCGTTAACGATATGGAGCAAGCCTACCTCTTCCCTTCCATCGGTTGGTCCTTTAAATGTAAGGGAAAAGGCAGCTAGGCGTAAAGCTTGAAATAATCGATATTGCCGATTTCATCGCCGGCGGTATTTTCAAACGTCAGGTAAAGGTTCTGAATGCCTGCGGTCGGCGCGATGGCGATCTGCGACGTTTTCCAGGTTTGCAGCCCGCCCGTAGAGACGATGTTCAGCGTGCCGATGACGTCGCCGCCAGGGCCGCCGAGCCTGACCCGCACCGTTCCCGATTTGTCCGATGCCACCTTAAATTCGATATTTTTCATACCGGTTAGATCCACGCTGGCATACGCCGTCCAATCCCCGGGTTTCAGAGATCCGACGTATTGCCCGCCGCTCGTGTTGGAAGCGGTGACTGCGCCCATTTGCTGGCTGTATTTCTCGGCTTCGATCACGACAGACGCAGGCGCCGATACAGCCGGCGAAGCAGTACCTGCATGTATGCTCTCCAGTCTCGCGTGAACGTCCTTCATGATATTTACCATTTCCGTATAAGGCTGATCTTGCTGATTTACGAGGCCGGTATTGTAGCTCTCGCCGTCAGGCCGTCCCGTCACGGGCTGATCGTAATACGAATACCAGCCGGATCCGACGAACAGCGAATTCGCGGCTTCGCTTTCGAGGAATTTCTTGAATGCCGTGCCTCTGTCGGCGATGCTGTCGGTTTTCGTCGGCGCGCTGATATAGGACAGTCCCCGGGTCGAAGTTCCGAAGGAATACTCCTGGTTAATCAGCGGCTTGTCGAAGGCCTTATATCTGGCGATCCAATCGGCGTTTTGCGTATAGCTGTCTACGGAAAACGCATCAACGTAAGCCATGCCTGCCTGATCCCAATCCAGGCTCGTGCGCCACGTAGGAACGACGGAGCTGCCGAGAAACAAATGGTTCGTATCGTATTTCTTGATGATGTTGCGAATCGTAGAATAGTAAGTTCTGGACGCCAGCCGGATATATTCGGATACGTCGATGGCCGGTACCTTGGCGATATCGATTGCGGTGTCCTTCAATGCGGCGAAAGAAGCAGCGGTCGTTCCTAGCAGACGATTGACGGCTGCCAGATCGTTGTTGTACCTGGCCGCCATAAAATCGACGAATGCGCTTTTGGCCGGAGAGCTCGCGTTATATAGCAAGATTTGCTTGACGATCTCGCTATCCCATCCGGCTTCGTTGTCATACGTATAACCGATGAGCCACGGACTGCTTTTCGCGGATTGAAGCTGCGTCTTAAGTGCGCTATCGATAATACCTTCGCTCTGCGGGTCGAAAACGTCGTAGGTCCACGAAATTCTTCTCAAGTTCGAAGGATCCTGCAGCACTTGTACGTACGGGAAGGTTACGCTTTTCGGTTTGGTCCATTTGGCAAAAGCGTTAAAACCCCAATCGATCAACCTTTTCTTGGTCATATCCTCCCAATTCGCCTCGTAGTTGGTTCCGTACTTCTTCATGACATTGGCGACGACGAAGCTCACGTACTGGCCGTTGGCATCGTTAGTATAAGCCGCGGAGTAGGCGGTCTTGTCCGGAAGTTCGTCAAATATGGCCCTCGGCGTCCCATCCGTCTTGTTGACCGGCGTCTTGTAGCCGGCTTCCCACAGGCTTGCCGCATCGACGCCCTTCATCATGAACGGATAGCCTTCCGGCGTGACGAACCACCACTTGCCGTCTATTTTTTGCAACCGGAAAAATCCGGTCGCGGTGTACTTGCCGAGGCTCTTGATCCCGCCGTAAGCGTCATACTTGGAAAGGTTCAAAGAAGTCGTTGCCAGCTGTGCCGCCTCAATCGCATATTCTAGCTGCAACTGCACATCGTAGTCGACTTTGCCCGGCCATGTCTCGCTCATCCATTGACCGTATTTGTCGACCATCAACGCATCCTTGGACAGCTCCGCTTTGATCTCCGATGCGGTAAGCGCGGATGAGGAAGCTTTGCCGGCATCGCCGGTGCCCTTGTAAAATTCAACTTCAGTAAGCGGGATGTGTTGATAGGCTTGCGTCCGGCGGATTTCCAGGATGACGTATCTGGCCATGGCATTGTCCATCGGTACGGATACCGTATAGTTTAAATCCGTCCCCGTTCTGACGTGTCTGGCGGCGATATAATAGCCGAGCTTCGCTTCCGGGCGATATTTAACGGTAATATCTTTAAAGCCCCAATAAATATTTTGGGAATTCATGATGATTCGAATTTGATCCAGTGGGTAATCCTTTAAAAGGTCAAAAACGACTCTTACCGTGAGCGATGCAGTCGCGCTTCCCATCCAGCCGGCATAGGTGCTTAAACCGTCCAGAAGCACGCCGTTGGCGGATGAAATCAAGCCGCTTGTTACGCGATCGGGCGAGCTGCCCGCGTCAGGCATAGGGCTGTAAAAGTAATTACCGGTTTTGAGCGGTACATTTTCCTCGGCAGCGAAGCTGGCAGGCGTAACGGCCGAGGCGGATACAATCGCCGATAATATAAACAATACCAACCTTAATTTCCATTTATATGATTTTATCATCATAAACCTCCTTTGTTATCCTATATATCGGAAATATTTTCATCTTCTTTTATCACTAAAATATGGATTTAATAGTAGGATTGGACACGGCTATTAACCAAATTACATAAAAAAACCGCTAGGGGATAAGGAAAACCACCCTAGTGGTCTTTTAGACATGGAAAATATTCAAAACTTGATTCCAAAGTACCGCTTTTCGTAGACGCTTCGCACAGCCGTTCCGGCTGGTTGGCAAATCGGCGCCCGCATTGTTCTCTCACTGCGTAATGCCACGTAATGCCTGCAAATATACAGTTATTTTCCCGATTTCACCTTCTTTGACAGAATAGATGCAAAAGCGCAGTTATTTTCCTCTGTCAGCTAGATTTTCAGCATGTCCTTAGAATTTAACTGTACATTTGCAGGTATTTCATCATGTCTCAATGGTCGGCGGAAAAAAGATGTACAAATGCAGTTCTTAAGATCCCAAAACAGCCAAAGCGCTCCGGATCAACGGCACTTCCAGATGTTGATTATTCAAACGCGGGCAGGCAATATTAAGTTGCCTTCCCGATGTCTGATCGACGCGGATTCGGGCGGCAGCGCGCTGCAATCAACGCCGCGCTCGACGTTCGAAGCGTATAGCATGCAGCTATCCGCGCCGAACGCTCCCTCGGATACCGCAAAACGCCCGCCTTCGAAAGAGGAACCCGTCACGAAGCATTCATGTACCGCTCCGCTGTCCTCGATGGATAAATGCGCCGTCGTCCGGTCGGCTGCCACGCTGTTCGCGCCGTCGAATCTCCAGCTTGCCGCGCTCGCGCCCGCCTCCCTGCTTCTGCTGAAAAAAGCTTTCTCGCCATTGCTCCCCTTGATGGTCGCGCCCCAGCCAACTTCCAGCCGCACCGCGCCGCCGATCAACCGGAAGCCCGAATTCCGGATCTCCCCGCCGCGGAAGACCAGCTCGGAGCCTGCGAATTGCATCGGAAGCGCATCCGGACTTGCCCCGTCCAAGCGACAATCCTGAAACCGGACGCTTCCCGATCCCGCGAACGCGTTGCCATCCGCCGCCGTGAAGCGGCATTCCCGGAATGTCAGCTCAGAGACGACCTCCTCGTGGGAAACGCGACGTCCAGCCGTCAGCGCGAAAGCGCAATTTTCCACGACGACCGGCCGGCTTGATCGCGCGGACGCCTGTTTGAATTTCACCATCTTTTCCGCCGTGCAGTTTTTCATCTGCACCCCGTCCGCATTCAACCAAAAGGAGCCCGTATTTGCCGCGTTCTCGCATCCTGTCCGCGCAAACACGTGAACGTCCTCCAGCGTCAGATCCGTCACCTTGCGAAATGCCAAAAACCAAGAGGCGACATGCTGCTTGACCGTGATCCGCTTCGCGCTCTCTCCCCAGGTCGGTCCGCTATTCGCAAACGACATGAGTCCGGAATTGCCGACATAGGTAAGGTCGTGCTCGTACTGTCCGTGTGTCACGAACGCGCCGAGATCGTCCCCGTCCGCATGGCAATTTTCGACGTGGCAATAGGCGGAGCCGGTAAAGTCGTTCAAGTGCCTGCCATTGCTCGTCAGGCAGTCCCGCACATGGCCGTACAGGCAATAGATCTGCTGCGTCAAATAACCGGTGCCTCCGACGACGACTTCGGCCGGATTCAACAGCTGACAGCGCTCCGTCACGTAAAAGGTGTTGTAGCGACGCATGACGACCGGCCAGTACGTGCCGGTCGCGTCGATGCCGACCGCGTCGCATTCGATCGCGTATTCAAAGGCGAGCGGATGGGAGCCCGACGCCTCTGTCGTGCCTTTTGCGACGAACTTCATATTCCGCACGTTCGCCTGCACGACGGGCTTCACCCGGCGATACTCGATCGTGCGGCCCGCTTCCAGCGCCCATCCGTTCTTGTACTGCAGGCGCACATGCGTCTGATCAAGCACCTCCGTTACCTTGACCAGCTTTTCCAGCTCGCGCTCCGCACCGCCCGATCGCCTGTCGCATCGCACGATCCACCAATCGCCGACCGCGAACGCGCCGGCATCCGCCACTTCGAAGCGCTCTTCCAGCTCCGCGAGCGAATTCGACAGCGCGACGCGCTGGACGTCGCCCGTCTCCTCGCCTCGGAAGAAAAAGACCGCCGCGAACGGATCGTTCGGCGGCGCCGGCTCGATTCCCGCCGTCGTGACCGTAAAGCCGTTAAAGTCCAGATCGATGAAGCTGCGACCGATGCGGTGCCGCTGCGCGAAGTTCAGATCGCAGTTCGCTTCAATCCGGCGGATCGCGGGATCGGCCAGCATCGCTTCGAGCGCGGCATCCGCCGCCGTCTCGGGCCCGAATACACCAAAGTACCGAAATCTGCCGATGCCGCCATGAAGCACGACCCACCTCCCCTTCCCTCCGTCCGCCGGCGCATGAACGAAGCCTCCATCGTCCGCCGTTTCACAATCCGGCATCCACATTGCCGCCTTGGCTCCGCCGTCCCCGGCCGTCGTATACCCGCGTACCCAGATCGTCTCGCCGGATTGACGTCCGTCCGACGGGAGAAGCTTCAGCGCAGCCACGTTATCGGCTTCTCGTTGCCAACCGTCCATGAACGCTCCCCCTTCGCTTCGATGTTAAGCAAAAGCGGAGAGCCGCCGATGCCGACTCTCCGCCTTCCATGTCTGCCTTTGCCGATCAGTTGCCCGCGTTAAAGGAAACCGTCGTGCCGCGCGCCTCGGACACCTGCTGCGCGTAGTACTCGAAGATTTCCTTGCCCGCATACTTGGTCATCAGCTCTTGGCGGTAAGTCGGCCAGTTGTCCGCGGACTTGTCGTCATAGAGCACCTTGACTTGAAGCTCGTTCATGCGTTTGCGAAGCGCGGCCAGGTCCATGCCTTCCTTGACGACGAGGCTGGTGCCGACGGAGGGTACGAGCTTGTACGCGTTCATCGTCGCCAGAATTTCTTTGTCGCGATCGGTGATGTTGGGATCGGACACCTCGACGCCGAACGCCTCCGGTCCCGAGATCGGCGTGAACCATTGGTAGACGGACAAGAAGTTGCCTTTATCCGTGACGTTCGTCTTGAACGCATCCTGATTCAGCGTTATCTTGCTGCCGCTGCGGGTGAACTCCGTGCCCTCGCGTCCGTAGTGGGTCATGAGGAAGCCTTCTTCCCCGGCGAGCCAGTCGAGAATTTGCATCGACCGGTTAATTTCCTCGTCCGTCGACTTCGAGCTGAACAGGAACGGATTGCCCGGTACCGGCGTCAGGTACGTTCCCGTCTCGGCGAACGGATCGAACGCGACCCAGTTCGCGGTCTCGACCTTCGTAATTTCCTTCGTCTTCGCTTGCAGGCCTTCGGGGTTATTGTCGAAAGCCAGGTTTTTGCCGAAGCCGAGCACGATGCCTGCCTTTCCCTGCTCCGCCTTCTCGAGCTGCTGTCCGTTCTTGTTGAGCAGCCAGTCCTTGTCGACGACGCCAAGGTCCAGAAGCGCGCGGGTATCGGTCAGCACCTGCTGCATGCGGGGGTCCGTACGGGTGTCGATAAATTGGTCGCCTTCGACCATGAAATCGCCGAACAAGCCGTTTTTCACGTAGGTCGGAAATTCAAGCGACATGTTCGTTCCGTTGCCGTAGGCGGTGAAGCCGTAAGTATCGTTCTTTTTGTTGCCGTCAGGATCGCCTGTCGTGAAGGCCTTCATGACCTCCACCATTTCGTCGTACGATTTCGGTACGGACAAGCCAAGCTTATCGAGCCAATCTTTGCGGACGTAATAAGAGCGGTAGTAATTTTTTTCGTAAGGGACCGGCGCGCGCGCGAACTTGCCCTGCACTTGATACTTGGGCAGCTCTTCCTCGCTGACCCAATATTTGAAGTAATTCGGCATGTTGGCAGGCGTGACGAGTCCGGTCATCTCGCGGGCGATGCCGTCCTTGATGTACTGGTTGGAGGGAATGCCTTCGGCGAAGAAGACGTCGGGAATGTCGTTGGAGGCGACCAGCGAGTTGAATTTGTTCTGGAAGTCCGTGCCGAGCGGCATGTAATCGATCACGAGGTCGACGTTGAACTTCTCGTCGATGGCCTTCTTGACAAAGTCGGCGTCTCCCTTCGGGAGCTGGGCGTCCGCCGAAGCGATAACGTACCAGTTCAGCTTAAGCTTGGCCGCGGCCGGCGCGGACGACGAAGAGGAACCGGACGAGGCCGGGCTTGCGGACGACGATGAGGACGCGTCGTTGTCGTTGTTGCCGCAGGCGGATAGCAATAACGATGCGGCGGTAAGGCTTGCCATTATGGCGCTTGTACGTTTCATGTGCAATGACCTCCCTGGATTGGGTTGCATGACGAGCCTGTTTGCATGGAATGTGCTGATCGCTTTTTCATGCCTATCCGACAGTGAATCGCCGGCGCCGCGGCGCTTCGGCTGACGCATTCCCCCCTCGACGTGATCGACGGCTCAGCCTTTGACGGCGCCGAGCAGCATGCCTTTAATGAAGTACTTCTGGAGAAAGGGATATACGGCGATGATCGGCACGATCGCGACGACGACGGTCGCCATCTTGATCGATTCCGGCGGCAGCGAGCTGAGCTGGGATTGGGGCACGGACAGTTCCTGGCTGACGCTGGGCGTGATGATCATGTTGCGGAGGACGACCTGCAGGGGGTACAGATCCCGGTCGTTCAGGTACATGATGCCGCCGAAGTAAGCGTTCCAGTGGTTGACTCCGTAGAAAAGTCCGAGTGTCGCCATGATCGGCATCGACAGCGGCAGCACGATCCGGAGCAGCGTGCCGACGTCCGAGCAGCCATCCACCTTCGAGGCTTCTTCGATCTCCGACGGGAGCGATTCAAAATAGGTTTTCATCACCAGCAGGTTGAAGGTCGATACCATGCCGGGGATGATGAGCGCCCACAGTGTATTCATCAAGCCCGTCGCCTTGACCGTAAGAAACGTCGGGATGAGACCGCCCGAGAACAGCATCGTGAACACGATGCCCATGAGCACGGCGTTGCGTCCCGGCAAGTATTTTTTGGAGAGCGGATAGGCGAGCAGCGTCGTGACGATCAGGTTCAGCGCGGTTCCTGCCAGCGTGACGAAGATCGTCACGTTCAGCGCCTTCGGCACGACGCCGCTGTTAAAGATCGCTTTGTAGGCGTCCCACGTGAACGTCTTGGGAATCAAGAGGAAGCCGCCGTTGCGGAGCACTTCGGTATAAGGCGTAATCGAGACGACGGCGACGTAATAGAGCGGGAACAAGGTCGCCAGTCCGAATACGGAGAGAATGACGATGATCAACACGTCCACGATGCGGTCGGGAATCGACTTTTTGAAAATATAGGGCAATTGCGCCACCTCCGTTCGATGCTTGTTGGCCTCACCAGATGCCGGAGCCGCCGAATCGCTTCGCCAGCTTGTTCGCGCCCAGAACGAGCACGAAGCCGATCACCGACTTGAACACCCCGACCGCCGCTGGCACGCTGTAATTCATCTCCTCGATGCCGCGCCGGAAGATCCAGGTGTCGAGGATGTCGCCGACGTCGTAGACGCGAACGTTGAGGAAAATGTAGACTTGCTCGAAGCCCGCATCCAGGATGCCGCCGAGCCGGAGGATGACAAGCAGCATGAAGACGTCTCTGACGCCGGGCAGCGTCACGTGCCACAGCTGGCTCCATCGGTTGGCGCCGTCGATCGCGGCGGCTTCGTACTGCTCGTGGTTGATGTTCGCAAGCGCTGCCAAGTAGATGATGGCGCCATACCCCGTGCTTTTCCAAATATCCGTCATGACGAGCATCGGCCGGAACAGACCGGAGTTGGTCAGCGCGTCGATGTCGCCCCAGCCCATATCCCGGAAGAACGTCGTCACCAGACCCGAGCCCGGCGCGAAAAAGGAGAACATGATGCCGTAGACGATAATCCAGGACAGGAAGTGCGGCCCGTAGGTAAGCGTCTGGATCGTCTTTTTGAACCACCTGACCCGAATCTCGTTCAGCATGAGCGCCAGCAGCAGATCGGGCAGCATGCCGAACACGAGGCGGTACAAGCTGAGCAGGACGGTGTTTTTCATCAACTGCGGGAAGTCGGGCGATTCGAATACCGCCTTGAAGTTGTCCCACCCGACCCAGGCGCTGCCCGTTACGCCTTTCATCAGGTTGTAGTCCTGGAACGCCACGACCAATCCGAACATCGGCACATAATGATAGATGAGGTAGTAGAGTATGCCCGGTATCATAAAGACGTAAAGCCAGCGGTAGCGCCAGATCTTGCTTCGCAGCGAAGCTTTGTGGACGTATCCGCCCGATCTGTCGGCGGCTTGCGCGTTTGCTCTCGACATGCCGATCGCTCCTCTCCCTCCGCTCTAATCGAAGCGGACGACGATGCCCATTTTATTCTGCGGCGCCGAGGCGTACTGCCGGTACAGCTCGGGCAGCTCATGCATCGAGACCCGATCGGAGATCAGCGACCGGATATCGATGCGCTTCTCCTGGATCATTCTCAGGAAATCCTGCACGTTGCGTCCTTCGGTCCAGCGTACGTACCCGATCGGATAGTCGATACCGTGCTGTTCATAGTCGGGCTCGTAGCGACCGGGGCCTCCAGCGCGAGAGATGTGCACGCTCGCTTCCTTGGAAAACAGCAAGTCCCGGTCGAACGCGGTACCTGTGTCTCCGACGATGACGACCCGTCCGCGGTCCCGCAGCCATCGAATGGACTCGTCGATCAGGCTGGTCTGACGGTGGCTTGCGCAAACGAGCACCGCGTCCGCGCCGAAGGCGCCCGTCGTCTCTTGCAGCGCATCGGCGACCTGCTCGCCGTCCTTGCAGGCGTGCCGGATGCCCGAGGAGACAAGCATCGCTCTTCTCTCTTCGTAGGTCTCCAAGCCGATAACCCGATAATTGGAGGCATGCGCGATTCGTGCGATGATCTGTCCCAAAATACCTACGCCTACCACCAGCACCGTTTCTCCGAACTTCAGCTCGGCTTGGCGGAGCGCATGCACGGCGATCGCGCCGAGGCCGCTGAACGCCGCTTCCTCCGGCGAGACGCCGTCCGGCACGGGAACGGTCAGATGCTTGGGCGATAGCATCACTTCGCGATGCGCCGGACTGCCGTAACAGGCGACGCGCTGTCCGGGTACGACATGGGTAACGCCCTCCCCGGTCTCGAGGACAATGCCGGTCGCGCTGTAGCCCAGCGGCGCTCCGGGATTCGTCCTGATCATGAGCAGCTCGGTACCGATGCTGACGGACGAGTAATCGATCCTGACTTTGACATGCTGCGGTTTAATCTCGGGTTCCGGCAGATCGACAACTTCCGCTGTACCGTTTCGGCTCTTGATCGCTCGCATATGCGCCTCCTGGTTTATGCTTGATTTACATGTTAATCATTGTCAAACCTAAAATAATTACTTTGATGTATATCTGATGTACTGATTATACACAGCTAACAAAAAGACCGTCAACCCTAAATCGTCGATTGCTCAACTTTTATGAACCCTCCACATTTATCGCTCGAAGCCTTTGTCATGAATGCGGTAACATGCAGTTGTGCCAATCGTGTAATCGTTATCATAAAGAGATGGTTTTCCCACCCGAATATTCGAATCGCAACGACCTCCGTCCGCTGCTCCACCAGCCGCTTAGGATGATCCTTCGACTTTCATCAACGTACGAATAGCGCGAATTAACGGCTACGATAAATCAAAACAAACAAAAAAGCCGTCTCCATGCCATAGAAATGACATTAGAAACGGCTTCTGATGTATATTTCCGACCTTTTATCGGTGCGAATATTCGCCAGCTGATGTATTCGCTTCTCCGGGCTTTACCCCTTGCCGTACAGCTCCTCCAGCTTGAGGCGGAGTGTCTTTGCATCGATCATATCGGACCAATATTCCTTCAGCCACTTGGTGAATTGCTTGAGATCCTTGATCTGCAGCCCCAAATCCCGGTGGTATGAAAAGGACGGGAACATCTCGCGGAACATGGCATATCGCGAAGGCTGATGCCGGCCGTCCGCGACCGGCCGTTCCGCCGAGGCCTTGCGCGCAGGGATGCTTGCGGTTCGCTCGCGGATGACATTTTGCGCGTCTGCCGAAGCCAGGAAGTCGACGAATCGCCGCGCCGCCTCCTTCCATTTGGAGTGCCGGACGAGCGACATGCCGATGGAGAGCAGCAGCGTCCGCTGCGGATCGCCTCTCTGCAGGCTCGGCAGCGGACAAATATCGTACTCCAGCGGCAGATGCGCGAATTCGTTCAAGTTGAAGTACGTGCACAGAATGACCGACACCTGGCCTTCGGCAAATAGCTGCACGGTCTCGTCGTTGCCCTGCGCCCAATAATTCGGGAACACCTCCCGGTTGCCGATTAGCCCGTCCAGCGCTTGCAGCCCTTTTTGCATGTCATCGCTAAGCGCCCGTGCGTTTGCGCCGTTCGGGCGGCGATTCATGCCCTGCAGCAGAAAGGCTGGATAACGGTTTTCGGAGGCGGGCAAAAAATAAATGCCGTGGCGTCCCCGGGCCTTGGACAGCCGCGTCGACTCCCGCAATAGGTCGCTCCAGGTCCAATAACTGTCCGGCTCGTGGATGCCGGCTTCCCGGAAGTGCCGCTTGTTGTAGCAGAGGACGACCGGCGAGAACGAGATCGGCTTCGCGTAGCTGACGCCGTCCACAAAAAACGCCTCTTCGGCGATCGGATAAATGTCCGGGTCCGATTCCAGCTTTTCGAGAAGCGGTAACAGCCCTTCCTCGGTCCACTCCTGGAACTGCGGGCTGTTGAACGCGACGACGTCCAGCAGGCCGTTGTCGATCATCTCCTGCGCGGATTGGGCGTAGCTCAAATGATTGAGCGTAATCCTGCGGACATGGATGCCGGGGTTGCGACGGCCGAACTCCGCGATCAGCTCGTCGATCAGAAAGTCGGTGGTAAGCGAGATCGGACAACCGAAATTGAGCGTGATCGACGCCTTCGGACGCGGCGTCACCATGCTGCCGACCCGGTCGATCTTCTGGATGAGACCTTCCTCCACCAATTGATCGAGTCCCTTGCGGATAGACTTGTTGCTGAGCTGATACTGCTTGGCGAGCGCGCTCTCGGCAGGCAGGTACGTGCCTTCCTGCCGGATGCCGTTTATAATATCCGTGCGGAGGACATTCACGAAGTAATCGAGCCGTTCCTGGAAAGAGGGGCGATCTGATTTATAACTCATGTATAATTCACCTGTCTCTCTCATCTTGAACATCAGATATATTCTCAGCCATTTCATAGAAAAAGTCAACGCGGCAGGCCATAAAAAAAGACCCGACGGGAGGATCGCTAATAGCGATCTGTTCCCCTCGAGTCTTAAACTTGCAAGTCCTCATTGCCCGTATTGCTGTTATTCGTGGAAATTCGTGCCGTCGGTCGTCGCCGCGATGACGCCTGAACGAATGACGAAGTCGCCGAAATGCTCCCCGCTCGTTCTTTCCTTGGCGTACCGCGGAAGCAAGGTACCCAGCTCGCGCAAGATTTCTTCCTCGCCGATGTTTTCCCGGTACATCTTGCTCAGACGGCTGCCGTCGAATGCGGCGCCCAGGTACATGTTGTACTTGCCCGGCGCCTTGCCGATGAATCCGATCTCGGAGAGCGCGTGACGCGCGCAGCCGTTCGGGCAACCGGTCATGCGAATCGTGATCTCCTCGTTGCGCAGACCGTTCTCGTCGAGAATGCCGTCGATCTTGTCGATCAGCACCGGCAGATACCGCTCCGCTTCGGCCATGGCCAATCCGCAGGTCGGAAGCGCGACGCAGGCCATCGAGCTCCGCCGCAGCCCGGAATACTGCTGGACGTCGATCAGGCCGTAGCGTCCGAGCAGCTCGGTAATCTCTTCTTTTTTCTGCGGCGTGACGTCGGCGATAATGAGGTTCTGGTTAGCGGTCAGGCGGATGTCGCCGGTGTGCACCTTGGCGATCTCGCGTAATCCCGTCATCAATTCGAACCCTTCAAAATCCGCGATCCGGCCGCCCTGGATGAACATCGTAAAATGCCACTTGTCCCCTACGCCCTGCACCCAGCCGTAGCGGTCGCCGTTGTCGTTGAAGTGATAGGGCTTGGCCGCTTCGAGGGACCAGCCGAGGCGGCTATGCAGCTCGTCCTTGACGTTGTCCAGACCGAGGCGGTCCACGGTATATTTAAAGCGCGCGTTTTTGCGCTGCGACCGGTTGCCGTAGTCGCGCTGGATCGTGATGATCTTCTCCGCGACGTCGTAGATCTGCTCCGGCCTGCAGTAGCCGATGACCTTAGCGACCTGCGGATAAGTCTCCTTGTCGCCGTGCGCCATGCCCATGCCGCCGCCGATCGCGACGTTAAAGCCTGCGAGCTTGCCGTCCTCCACGATCGCGATGAAGCCCAGGTCCTGGGAAAAGACGTCGATATCGTTGGACGGCGGAACGGCGATGCCGATCTTGAACTTGCGCGGCAGATAGAGCGGTCCGTACATCGGCTCGTACTCTTCCTGCTCGGGCGTCGAGGCGACCATCTCCTCGTCCAGCCACAGCTCGTGATACGCTCTCGTCCGCGGCAGCAGGTCGTTGCTGAGCCGCTTGGACCATTCGTATACCTCGGCGTGTATGTCCGATTGATAAGGGTTCGGGTTGCACATGACGTTGCGGTTGACGTCGCCGCAAGCGGCGATCGTATCGAGGAGCGACTGATGAATCTCCTGGATCGTCTTCTTCATGTTCCACTTGAGGATACCGTGCATCTGGAACGTCTGGCGGGTCGTGAGCTTCAAGGTGCCGTTGCCGTACTTGCGGGCGAGCTCGTCCATGACAAGCCATTGGCCCGGCTGGGCGACGCCGCCCGGCATGCGGACGCGCAGCATGAACTGATAAGCGGGCTCCAGCTTCTGCTTTTGACGCTCGTTGCGAAGATCCCTGTCGTCCTGCAGGTAGCTGCCGTGGAATTTCATGAGCCGATTGTCATCGTCCGAAATGCCGGAGCTGATCGGCTCCAGCATCGAAGCGGCAAGCGTACCGCGCAAATAATTGCTCTCTTGTTTAATGCGCTCGACGTCGCTGGGATTGCCTCCCGGCGCGCTTAATTTCTCTTTTGCCATGCTGAACGGTACTCCCCTCTATCTCGCGATCAATATACGTCCCGTTGGTAACGGTGGCTTTTTTTCATCTCGGTCAGGTATGCTTCGGCTTCCTCGAGGCTCTTGCCGCCTTCTGCGGATATAATCTCCGCCAGCGTCTGATGAACGTCCTTCGCCATGTTTTTCATATCGCCGCACACGTAGAAGACGGCGCCCTTGTCCAGCCACTCATACAGCTCCTTGGCATGCTGGCGCATGCGATGCTGCACGTAGACCTTCTCGTCCGTGTCGCGCGAGAATGCGACGTCCATGCGCGTCAGCACGCCGTCCTTGATCCAGCGCTGCCATTCGGTCTGATACAGGAAATCGGTCACGAAGTGCTGGTCGCCGAAGAACAGCCACGAAGGACCCGTCGCTCCCGTCTCCTCGCGCTCCTGCATAAAGGAGCGGAACGGCGCGATGCCCGTGCCGGGTCCCACCATGATGATCGGCGTGCCTGGATCTTCGGGCAGCTTGAAGTGATTGTTGGGCTGCACATAGACCGAGATCTTGTCCCCGGCTTCGAGACGTTCGGCAGTCTGCGTGGAGCAGACGCCCTTGCGGGCCCGCCCGAACGCATCGTAGCGGACCGCGCCGATCGTCAGATGCACCTCGTCCGGATTCGCGGTCTGCGAACTCGCGATCGAGTACAGCCGTACCGGAATCTTGCGAAGATGCGACACCGCGTCCTGCGCGCTGCCTTGCAGCGGGCCGTAGTCGCGGACGAAGTCCAGCAGATCGCGTCCCTTGACGTAGGCCTTGACGGCTGCCTCGTTCCCCGCTGCCGTAAGTTGGGCCAGGTCCGGATTCGTCGCCAGCGGGGCAAGCTTCTCAAGCAGCGCCTTCGTCAGGACGGTGATCTCAAGGTTTTCGATCAGGGCGTCGCGAAGCGGGCGCTTGTCGCCTTGTTTGCCTACGACCACTTCGGCCTGCGGATCCCACTTCGTCTCCGCGAGCAGCAGATCGACGAGCTCCGGATCGTTGTGCGGGTATATCCCCAGCGCGTCCCCGGCTTTGTAGACAAGGCCGGAGCCTTCGAGAGAAAGCTCGAGATGGCGGGTTTCTTTGTTCGAGCCGCGACCGTTCAGGTTAATGTTTGCGAGCACTTCGGCCTCAAACGGGTTCGTTCTGGAATAGGCTGACTCGGCCGCCGGCGCACTTGGCGTCTCGGCTGCAGGAGCTGCAACGGGCGCTGCTGCCGTGCCTGCGCCTCCCTGCGCTTCCGTCAGGCGCGTCAATACCCCTTCGAGCCACCCCTTTGTCGGCTCCTCGAAGTCGACGTCGCAGTCGACGCGATCGTGAATTCGCGTGGCGCCGAGCGCTTCAAGACGCGCATCGAACTCCTTGCCCGTCTGGCAATATTGCTCGTACGAGCTGTCGCCAAGCGACAGCACCGAGAACTTCACGCCTTCGAGGCGAGGCGCGCGCTTGCTATGCAAAAATTCGTGGAAGGAAATCGCATTGTCCGGCGGCTCGCCTTCGCCGTGCGTGCTGACGACGACGAGAAGCTGCTCCACTTTTTTAAGTTGATTCGTCTTAAAATCGTTCATCGAGGACAAGGTGACCCGGAATCCCTTTTCCTCGAGCATTTTAGCCGCTTTTTTGGAGATGCCATAGCCGTTGCCGCTCTGCGAGCCGTATAAAATCGTAATTTCCTTGCTCGCGGGAGCCGCGGCCGGCGAAGCCGCCGGAGCGGCTGCGGAAGGCGACGCCTGCGCCGAAGCGGATGCGATCAGATATCCGCTGAGCCAATTTTTTTGCGCGTCGGTCAGTCCCGGCAGCAGCTTATTCAGAAGATCGGCCTGCTCCTGGCTGAACGGACTGTTGGTTGCCTGCAATTGCAACGTTCTCCACCTCACGATAGTTCGAATGACGAGTGACGGCTCCGGACGCGCCGAAGCCGCGCCGCGCGATTCATGATCCTTTTGAAAACTATACCACATGTAAAGCGCCATGAGGATAGATGCGAATATAAGGATTTTTGATAGCCGTTATAAAATCCGGAGGCATACTTTCGAATCCTAAATATAATTGTTTACTTATATAATTGATCGAATATATAATGACTGGGGATAAGCGAAGCTCGAATGCTCATGGGAAAGGAGGAAATGCCGATGGCGTCAATCGAGGAAATGTCCGATACGTTCAAGCTGCTCTCTGACAAGAGCCGCCTTACCATACTCGCGCTGCTCAAGCACAAGGAAATGTGCGTCTGCGATCTTGTCGAGATTCTCGCCACAACGCAGCCGAACGTAAGCCAGCACCTAAAAAAATTAAAAAGCGGCGGCCTGGTCCGCGAAACACGCAAAAGCCAATGGATATATTATGCGCTGGATATCGAAAACAAGCCCTATTTAAACCCGATCATCGAGCAGTTGCCCTCCATGCAAATGCAGATCGAAGCCGCAAAACCGCAAGCCTGTACATAATCGAGGAGGATTTATGCTGGCGCTCGCATTTATCGTTTTTTTAATCACGCTCGTGTTCGTAATTTGGCAGCCAAGGGGGCTCGGCATCGGCTGGTCCGCATGCGGCGGCGCGCTCATCGCGCTGGCGTGCGGCGTCGTCGACTTCGGCGACGTTGGAGACGTGACGCGCATCGTCTGGAACGCAACGCTGACTTTTGTCGCGATCATCCTCATCTCGCTCGTGCTCGACGAGATCGGCTTCTTCGAATGGGCCGCGCTCCATGTGGCGAGAGCCGCAAAAGGAAACGGCAATGTCATGTTCGTATACGTCGTCCTGCTCGGCGCCGCGGTATCCGTCTTTTTCGCGAACGACGGCGCCGCGCTCATCTTAACGCCCATCGTCCTCGCTATGGTAAGAGCGCTCAAGTTCGACGAGCGCATGATTCTTCCCTTCGTTATGGCAAGCGGATTTATTTCCGATACGGCTTCTCTCCCGCTTGTTATCAGCAATCTGGTTAACATCGTATCCTCCGATTACTTCGGCATCGGATTCGCGGAATACGCGGGACGAATGATTGTGCCTACGCTTTTCTCCGTCGGCGGAAGCTTGCTGGTTCTCTACTTATACTATAGAAGGGGAATTCCTAAAACCTACGATTCGATCCAGGCGCGGCCGCCCGTTGACGCCATCAAGGATATGCGACTGTTCAAAATTTCATGGATCGTCCTGTCCGTCCTTCTTATCGTATATTTACTCAGCGAATACATCGCCGTACCCGTGTCGGCCATCGCCGGAGCCGCCGCCATTATATTCTTGCTCCTGGCCAGACAGAGCCCGGAGATTCATACCGCCAAGCTCGTTAAAGGCGCGCCGTGGGCCATCGTCTTTTTCTCCGTCGGCATGTACGTCGTCGTGTACGGCCTTCGCAACGTCGGTCTGACGGACGAGCTGGGAGACGTATTCGCGTGGGTCGGCGAGCAGGGCTTGTTCGCGGCCGCGGTCGGCGCCGGCTTTATCGCCGCCATCCTCTCCTCCGTCATGAACAACCTCCCGACGGTCATGATCAATGCGCTCGCCATTCAGGAGGCGCATGCAACCGGCATCGTCCGCGAAGCGCTCATTTACGCCAACGTCATCGGGTCGGATCTCGGTCCGAAGATTACGCCGATCGGATCGCTCGCTACGCTGCTCTGGCTTCACGTGCTGTCCGGCAAAGGCGTAAAAATCACGAGGGGCGCCTACTTTAAAACCGGCATCATCCTTACCGTTCCCGTCTTGTTCATCACCCTCTGTGGCCTGTATCTCTGGCTTAAAATAATCGGTTAGCAAAGTTTTTTGTTCCAAAGAGGAGGAGGCCGGCGACAAAAAGCCGCTCCTCCTTTTTTTCATGGCAGGAGCGGCTTGTTATGGAATTCGGTCGGTTATGGCGTGATTTGGATTTCGTAAACGAGCGGCGGTCTTCCGTACTTGTTGACCAGGACGTAAGCGCGGGCACTGCCGACCTCCAGCGGGATGCGATAAATTCCCGACCCTTGCGCGGTGGCGTTCACCCATTCCCAGATGCCGCCTGGCTTCATCAGATAAACGCCGCCGATATAGGTGTCTGAGAGTTCGGCAACCGGCGCCAGCATGACTGCCGTCGATTCGGCCGGCGCCTGGCTTAGCCAGCGCGTGGATCGAGATACGTCCCGTGTAAACGCGACCGGCGTCCCGCTTGAGGCGGCCGTCCCAGTCAAGCTAAGCGAGTACCCGCTTGGCTCGTCGTCGCCCCGGTAAATATCGATATTGTACGCGTCGACGATATTGCCGATCCCGAGCCGGCTCACGCTCACGGTGACACGGTTCCAGCCTTCGGACAGCCCGGCGAGGTAGCCGCTGCCGTCATCGACGATCGGAATGCCGCCCGATTCGACTTGGATCGTGCTGTAGGGTTCCGCGGCTTCGAGCTGCAGACGAATCTGAGCGGTACCGGCAGGCACCGAAGCGATATAGGCGTTCATTCCGGCCATGAACACCGGAACCGTCGCGCCGTCCGAGATCGCACGCGGCGTGTACATAGACAAGGAATTGATATACAGCTTGATTTGAACGATATAACTAGTAGTCGCTCCCCCGCCGTTATTCCACGTGTATTCGATTTGTATCCGATTTTCGCCGTATCTGAGATTCGTCAGCGCTGCGGAGCCGGCGGCTGCGAGCAGGTCGACGTTGCGGGTCGTGCCCTGCAAATCGCTATAACTCAAATTCGCCGCCTGGACATAGCTGTCCAAATGGTAGGTCAAATCGATCGCGTCCGGCATAACGTCGATATACTTGGCAAAGACGAACGTATGGGACCCCTGCGGAGATTCGCCCATGTAAAACGGTTCCAACGGTATGCCGTTGTTTGCCAGGCTCCATTGATCCAGTCCGGCCAGCGTCGGAGCCGGTTGCTTGACGAGTATGGACACGGTAGCAGGCTTGGAAATGTCCGTACCGTTGGAAACCGTATAATCGAAGGTAACAAGCCCCTGCGAATCGGCCGCTGCCTGATACTGAAACGTCCCGTCCGGATTCAGCGTCAGCGAGCCGAACGCCGGCCCGCTTCCCGGTAACAGGGCGTAGGAGAGCGGCAAGCCGGCAGGATCGCTGCCTTCCATTTGATGGTTCAAAGTTTGTCCGGCAAGGTTATCCCAGCTGGCGGCGCCGGCCATGATTACCTTTTTGACGGTCCAGCTGTATGTGTTCGATGCTGTTTGATCCGCGGAGCGCAGGCGAAATTCGATCGTTGTGTCGCCGCTCGCGCTTAACGGGATCGTATATCTGCCGTTCGTGTCGGGCAACACATTTTGATTGGTGTCCATCCGATAAACGGACAAGTAGCGCCAATAAGGATCGTTATCCGGAAACGAAATCGTGAACGTAACGCTGGATTGCGCGACGGCGACTTCCGAGTTCATGCGCAGATTGGAATCCGGCGTCAGGAACATGCCGGGCGAGCCGTTTTCGATCAACCGGACGCCGCCCAGCGCCGCACTGCCTCCGCTGCCCAACGGAATCCGGTCGAGGGCGAGCGTATAGTCGGCGGTCGTTCCGCTTTCGGAGCGAATGGTCACGTGCAGCTCGGAAACATCGGAAGTCAGCGATATCGGCGCCCCGTCCCCGAAATGGTAGGACGTGCCATTGAGTATAAGCGTGGAACTGCTGTCGCCGGGCCAGAAATAGAGCAGACCTTCCGTCAACGCGGCGGGCACGGTCGCCTTAAACTTGCCGTCCTGTTCAAGGAATGCGCCGAAGTTGCGTTGTCCGTCCGCGCTTTTGATCGACAGGCTCGACAGATTCGTATTAAGTGACAGCCGCTTCGCGTTTAGCGTATAGGTTTTGGTCTTGCCGCCTGCTTTGGCCGCAATGGCAATCGTGTTGTTGCCGGTCTGGAGCGGCAAGCTGAAGCGCCAGGAGACATCCGTCACGTTCGTCGTCAACGTGCCGACAAGCGCAGGCATTGACGCTACGGCTGTCCCGTTCACCAGGATGTCCGGGGCTTCCGCCGCCTTTAGTGTCATTTCCAATGAAGCAATATCGCCGGGCACGCTGAACGGCGTCGACAGGCTGCCGCTTGCGAAGTCGATCTGGAGACTGCTTGAGCCGACGGCAATATCCGCTACGCCAAGAAGCTCCCTCGTAATCGAAACGCTATAGTGGCGCGTAAGCGATCGGTCCGGCGACACCACTTGAACATCGACGGCATTCGCGCCGTAGTCCAACGCCACGGTTCTGCCCCCGCTTGTGAGCGGTTGCCCGTTTACGTCGATCGTCGCGGCCGAATCAAGCGCGACAGGCCTAATATCTACGCTTGTTAGGCTGCCGTTTACGGTGGCCGTGTAGTTCGGCTGATTTTGCGAGAAGGCCGGGTTAAGCGTGACGCCGGGTATTGCCAAGGAAGCGAGCCTCGCCTCGGATGAAGAGAGCGTCGGCGTCGCAACCGGTGCCGCAGCCGGCACGCCGGAAGAGGTCTGATTCGACGTCTTGTCCGTCAAAAACTGCTGTTTTTGAGACTCGTTCAATTGCGACAGCAGTGCAGCCTCTGCCCTGGCCTGGGCTTCCGTTGCCGCTTGCTTGTTGGCGGCCGTCTGAGCCTGCTTCGCTTGCTCGATCGTCAGCAGTCGATCTGCGAGCCGATCTTGAAGCGCCTTAAGCTGCGCTGCGTCTGCCGCTGTCTGCTTTTTGACAGCTTCGGCTTCCTGCTGCTTGGCGGCTTCCTGCTTTTGTTTGTCCGTTTCCGTCAGCTGCAATTCCGTCTTGTCGAGATTAAACGTCGTCCGCCCTTCCAGCTCGATCTGCCTCAGCTGCGCGAGGTCGAGTTTTTTCTGCTCGATCGCCTGCTTCGCGAAGATGCCGGACAGGTCCAGCGTATTTTGCCTGAATCGCGCCAGATCCTCGGCTGTCGTTCCAAGCGGGGACGGCAGCTTGTCCTGCGAAAACCGGGCAGCCATCTCCCGATTTTCATCGTCGATTTTTTGCTTGCTTCGAAGGAGCGAGGCGACGACGGCCGGCGACATTCCCTTCACAAGCTCGCCGATGTTCATGGGCATGACCTGATCCGGTACGGCCGGGCCGCCGTCCGGACGCGCCGTGATCTCCTGCGTCGGATACAGGCTTAGCGACATGTTTCCTGCGGCCGTTTTTCCTGTTTTCGCGAATTGAACGACGCCGGACAATACCGCCGTCGTCGTCGATCCCGACGCGGGATTCACGGCCGCATAAAAAGCCGTGCCACGCACGCCCATTACCGCCGTTGGCGTCTCCAGACGGAAGTCGTCCTCCTTGCTCTTGATCGACTTCACGTCCACCCAGGCCGCTCCCCTAAGCATGCTCACTTTGGTGACCGTTCCCTTTTTGTCCGACAGCTTCGAAAAGGCGAGCGTCGCATTTTCGCCTACGCTGAGCAGGTCGTCCTCGGACGTCCCGTTGGCGAATTGCAGCTCGGCAGTCCCATCGCTCCCGGTCATGAGCTTATCCCCCTGGTTCAGGCTCAGCTTCGCAAACGCCTTGAACGTCTTGGCGCCGCCCGCTTTCTGCACCTGCACGTCGCCGCCAAGCGATCGGATCACCGCTATGCGCGACGATGCGGCAGCGGCCCCGGACCCGCAGAGCGTTACCGTTACGGGCACCCCGATCAGCAAAAATACGAGCGCAAAAATCCCCCAGCTGCGAATCATGGCTACACTCCTTTTAGATAAGAAAAAACGGTTGGATTCCATTCATAAACCAATGAAAATCTTGTCATAATTACTCGATTATAATCGAAAAAATGGAAAATCAGCTATATGGACTTTTCCGCATCAGCAACTTCGAATCGGGATTCGCACGCCTTGATAAAATTTATCGTCGGACGAACAAATCTCCCTGGCTTCCTTCATATAGTTCAAATAATGCGCAATGCGCGCCCGTAAGCGCGCATTGTCATCGCTTATGGGACGGAGAGGAGGTGTTCCCAATTCCGCTTATCGTCCGGGCGACCTTCAACGCGACGGGCGCCATTACGTTCACCGGCAACACGCTCGGACTTAGCCGTTCCGACACGGCAGGCGTCCCGGGTACGCTCGACAGCATCGGGGCCTTTACGACGACGAGCGCCGCTTCGCAGTATGGCACTTATCCGGTTGGCACGACAAGCAATTATCTGGTCAACAGTTCGGCCGCCGTCCTCGTTCTCCCCGCCGGAAGCACCGTGCTGTATGCGGAGCTGATCTGGGGCGGCACTTATGTCAACGGCACGGTTAATTTGACCGCGGCCATCAACAATCCGGTCAGCCTGACGACGCCGGCAGGCACGTTCAGCATCTCGCCCGACTCGGCGACCGCCAACTCGGTCGATCTGGGCAACGGCGCGTTAGCTTACGTGCGCTCAAACAATGTCACCTCGCTAATACAAGCGGGGGGCGCCGGTACTTACGTTACCGCCGGCGTTGTCGGCACGATCGTCATTCCGAGCGACTCGACGGCCAATCATGCGGGATGGACGCTTGGCGTCATCTATCAGAATCCGACGCTGCCCTTCCGCAACTTGTCGCTGCGGGCAGGGGCGATACTCGTGCAAGCGACGTCGGGTCCTGTCAATACGACGCTTACCGGCTTCGCTACGCCGATCTCTGGCTCGCTCGGCGGACGGGCGCTTTTCAGCGCCCAGGAGGGAGACGCGAACCGGACCGGCGACCAGGCGTTATTCGGCCCGACGGCCTCCTCGCTCGTTGCGCTGTCCGGGCCCAATAACTTTGCGGCCAATTTCTTTGCTTCGCAGATCAACAACGATCTCGGACAGCTGAACACGACGGGCACGTTTGGCACGCGAAACCCTGTCAACGGTGCGCCCGGCACGAATATCGTCGGCGGACGTCAAGGCTGGGATATCACCAACGTCGACATATCCGCGCGTCTGGTGAATAACCAGTCGTCGGCCGTCCTCAGCCTGACGACCTCAGGCGACGCCTATGTCTTGAACGGCAACGCGATCCAGGTCGACATCAACGCGCCGATCATTACGGTATCCAAGAGCTCGAATGTAACAGGGCCGATCGTGGGCGATACTGTGACGTACTCGGTCACGGTCAGCAACGCCGGAACCGCCAGCGCGGCAAGCGTCGTGCTCACCGACGCCCTGTCGCCCGGCGTGACCTTCGTCTTGGGCAGCGTCGTCGTGGCGGGCGTCTCGCGCCCGACCTTCGACATCACGACAGGCGTATCGCTCGGGTCGCTGGCGCTTGGCACTTCCATCACGACGACCTATCAGGCAAAAGTCACCTCGCTGCCGAGCCCGCAGCAGTTGACCAACGTCGCGAATGCCGCCTTTACGTTCCAGAGCGTTGCCGGCGGTTCGATCATTTCAGGCGTCATTCCGTCGAATTCATACACGATTCCCGTGTATTCGCCGGTGCTCACGATGACCAAGACTGCGAGTACGGCCAACGCGACGGTCGGCAGTCTGGTGACGTACACGGTCTCGATCGCAAACTCGGGCAATGCCGCCGCGACCACGACGTTTTTTGACAATATCCCGGCCGGCACGGCATACGAGCCGAACACCTTCCGTCTGAACGGCGTCATCGTTCCGGGCGCAAATCCGGCGAACGGCGTAGCGATCGGTACGATCGCAGCGGGCGCTACCGCAACTGTAAGTTTCCAGGTGCGCGTCAATGCGCTGCCCGCCCAGTCGCAGCTCGTCAATCAGGCGACGACCACATATACGTTCCAGCCGCCGGATCTGCGAACCGTATCCGGTTCCGCGGCCTCCAATACGGTTACCGTACCGGTGAAGCTGCCGAACGTGTCTGTCGTCAAAAGCGCAAATCTGACGGACGTCGCGGTGGGCGAGACGCTTACGTACACGTCGGCCGTTGCCAACAACGGCACCGAAGCGATATCGAACGCGATTCTCTCCGACGCGGTCCCTGCCGGAACGACGTTTGTAGCCGGGAGCGTCGTCGTAGGCGGGACGTCGATCCCTGCCGCTTCGCCTGCCAGCGGCATCGCGCTCGGCACGCTGGCAGCCGGTTCCACGGTTACCGTGAGCTTCCAGGCACGAGTCGTCTCGCTGCCGAGCCCGGCGCAATTGAACAACCAGTCATCCGTTTCTTACAGTTCCGGCACCTTTAATGGCCAATCGCTGTCCAACACGATAACGACGCCGGTGTACCAGCCGATCGTTACCGTCGCAAAAAGCGCGGACCATACGAACGCCACGGTGGGCGACACCATTCTATATACGCTAAATGTGGCGAATTCAGGCAATATCGCAGTCGCACAGGCAACGCTGACCGACAATATCCCTGCAGGCTCCACCTTTGTCGCGGGCAGCGTCACCGTAGGCGGCGCATCCCAGCCTTCCGCTTCGCCGCTAACGGGCATTGCGATCGGCTCGGTCGCGACCGGCGCTTCCGTGTCCGTGACCTTCCGGACGCTGCTTAACTCGCTCCCTTCTCCGCCGACGTTGGTGGACCAAGGCGCCGCGGGCTATACTTACCAGTTGCCAAGCGGACGGTCGCTGATCGGTTCGGCGGTGTCCAATACGGTGACGATCGGGGCCTCCGCGCCGAACGTATCCGTAACGAAGTCGGTTAATCTGGCGAACGCGGCGGTCGGCGATACGCTCGTCTACACGATCGTCACGACGAACAACGGGATCGAGCCGGTGACGAATGCAGTCTTGACGGATCCGGTTCCGACTGGTGCCAATTTTGTGCCAGGCAGTCTTACGATCGGCGGTGTGGCGCAGCCGACCGCGAATCCGTTCGCAGGCGTCCCGCTCGGCACGTTGAGTCCCGGTACGCCCGTCACCGTCGTTTTCCAGGCGACCGTCGTATCGCTGCCGAATCCGGCCCAACTGTCCAATCAAGCGACAGTCGGGTTCACGTCAGGGGCATTCCAGGGCACTTCAGCTTCCGCGCCGACCGTCACCGCCGTGTTTCAGGCCGCGCTGTCCATGGTGAAAACGGCCAGTGCGACACGCACGACCGTAGGGGACACGTTCACCTATTTCATCACGGTCGCCAATTCCGGCAACACCGCAGCGCAAACGACGATTACTGACATTCTGCCGTCCAGTCTAACGTTTCAGACCAACAGTGTCATCGTCGGGGCCGTTCCGACGCCTGGCGTCAATCCCGTCACGGGCATTCCGCTCACCGTCGGTGCCGGGCAGACGGTCGTCGTAAGCTTTGTCGTCACGATCAACGCGCTGCCGGCGTCCCAACGACTGGACAATCAAGCCTCCGCCTCGTATACCTACACGCTGCCCGGCGGCAGGCAGATCCCAGGGTCAGCTGTATCCAATATCCTGTCCGTTCCGGTCTCCGCGCCCGACGTGCGCGTCGTCAAAGCCGTCGCGCCGGCGTCGGGCATTGTCGGCGACACGCTGACTTTCAGCGCTGTCGTTACCAATAACGGCATCGCTGCGGTGAACAACGTCGTATTCAGCGATCCTCTTCCGGCAAACGTCTCGTTAGTGTCCGGAAGCGTGTTTGTGGGCGGCGCCGCGAGGCCGCTAGCGAATCCGACATCCGGCATTATAATTGGAGCCTTGGCCCCCGGCGCTTCGGCTACCGTCACATTCGAGGTGATCATCACGATGGCGATACCGTCTCAAATTACCAACCAATCGACGGTCAGCTTCACGTCCGGCGCCTTCTCCGGCACGTCGGCTTCGAATACGACCGTCACTCCCGTGTACCAGCCGCAGATCGCGCTCGTCAAAAGCGCAAATACGAGCAATGCAACGGTCGGCGATACGATCGTTTATACGATCAACGTCACCAATTCGGGCAATTTCGGCGCAAGCGTCACCGTCACCGACACGATCCCCGCCGGCACCACATTCTCCCCCAACAGCGTCATCGTTGGCGGCGTTCCGCAGCCCGGCGCCACCCCGACCACGCCTATACCGCTCGGCGTCGTCGTGCCCGGGCAGACCGTCGTCGTCACCTTCGCCGTCGTCGTCACATCCCTGCCGTCGCCGCAGCAGCTGTCCAATACAGCTTCTGCCGTTCTAACCTACGTGCCGCCGGACGGCCGTACGATCACCCAGAACGTAACGTCCAATACGGTCACGTTCCCTGTCTCCGCACCGAACGTCACCGTCTCGAAAACGACGCCCTCAACGTCCGTTGCGCTTGGGGACACGGTGACGTACACGACGACGGTATTGAACAGCGGCATCGCCGCGGTCACCAATGTGCTCTTTACCGACCCGGTTCCCGCCGGCACGGCATTCGTGGCGGGCAGTGTTATCATCAACGGCGTTGCCGCTCCTGCCGCGGTGCCGTCGAGCGGCATTCAGCTCGGCACGATTGCGCCAAGCGCCACCTCGACGGTTGTTTTCAGCGTGAATGTCGTCTCGGTACCGAGTCCTGCGCAGATCGGCAACCAAGCTTCCGTGAGCTTCTCCTCCGGCGCATCCTCAGGGACGACGTTCTCGAATACAGTCTCCACCCCCGTCTACCAGCCGTCGATCTCGGCTACGAAGTCGGCCAGCACGTCCAATGCGACGGAAGGCGATACGGTAACTTATACGCTCGTCGTGTCGAACACGGGCAATTATCCCGCGACGACGGCCTTGACGGACAATGTGCCGGACGGTACCACTTTTGTGCCGAACAGCGTCATCATCAACGGATTTCCGATACCAGGCTCCGATCCGTCGACCGGTATCGCGCTAGGCCTGATCGAAGCCGGCGGAACCCGCACCGTCATGTTTTCGGTCGTGATCACCACGCTGCCGTCACCGCAGCAGCTTGTCAATCAAGGAACGACTTCGTATTCGTTTACGCTTCCCGATTCGCGCACGCTGACAGGGTCCGTCCAATCCAATACGGTCACGATTCCGGTATCCGCGCCCAATGTCGCCGTATCCAAGAGCACGCCGACGACTTCGACGACGCTCGGCGATACGGTCACCTACACGACCGTCATCTTGAATAACGGAATCGCCAGCGTAAACAACGTCATCTTCACCGATCCGTTCCCGCCCGGAACGGCATTCGTGCCTGGATCGCTGACGGTCGACGGCGTCGCCCGTCCGGCGGCAAATCCGGCGACAGGCGTCAGCATTACGACGATCGCCTCCGGTGCGACGACTACGGTGGCTTTTAACGTGACGGTCACTTCGCTGCCGCCGTCGCAGACGTTATCCAACCAGTCGACGGTGACGTTCACTTCAGGCGCGTTTTCCGGCGTCACCTTTTCGAATACCGTCACGACGCCGGTCTATATACCGATATTATCGGCAGTCAAGACCGCCAACACGGCGAACGCAACGGTTGGCGATACCGTCGCATATACGATCGCGCTGTCGAATACGGGGAACTATCCGGCGAACGTTACGGTAACGGACAACATCCCGGCGGGAACCACGCTCGTACCGAACAGCGTGTTGATCAACGGACAGCCGGCTGCCGGCGCCGATCCCTCTGCAGGCATCCTCGTACCCGGCGTCGCCACGACGGCAACGGTCACCTTCTCTGTCGTTGTCGGTTCGTTGCCGCCCGGGCAACTGCTCTCGAACCAGGCATCCTCTACGTACGCTTATACGCTTCCGGACGGGCGGGCGTTCGGCGGTTCGTTCCTCTCGAACCTGCTTGTCGTTCCGGTCAGCGCGCCGAATGTCGGCGTGGTAAAAGCCGCCTCTGCGACCGATGCCGTCGTCGGCGACAATCTTGTGTATACCGTCGCCGTGCAAAATAACGGCATCGAAAATGTCAATAACGTGCTGCTGAGCGATCCGACGCCGACCGGCGCTGTCTTCGTCTCCGGCAGCGTGGTGGTCGACGGCGTGCCGCGGGCGAACGCGAACCCGCAGGCCGGCATCTCGCTCGGTTCGATCGCGCCAGGCGCGACGGTTATCGTCTCGTTTACCATTAATGTCACAACGCTGCCGGTCCCCAATACGCTCAGCAACCGCGCATCCGTCAGCTTCACCTCCGGCGCGTTCTCTGCAACGACGTTCTCCAATACGGTTGTAACGCCGGTCTTCCAGCCCATCATCGGCATGCTGAAGTCCGCGAATACGACGAACGCGACCGTAGGCGATACGGTCTTCTACAGCATCAATATTACCAATACCGGCAACTTGGCGGCCGATCTGACGGTGACGGATACGATTCCTGCCGGTACGGTCTTCGTGCCGAACAGCGTCCTGGTAAACGGCGTGCCGCAGCCGGGCGTAGATCCGTCGAACGGCGTGCCCGTCGGCCTGGTGCTTCCAGGCGCTTCCGTGAACGTAACCGTCAACCTCGAGGTGACCGTTGACGCGCTGCCTTCTCCGCAGCAGTTGTCCAATCAGGCGACGGCGACCTACACGTATTCGCCGCCGGACGGCCGTGTGCTCAACGGAACCGCAGCATCGAATACGCTGATCATTCCGGTGTCCGCGCCGGATGTCGTCGTTACCAAGAGTACGAACGCGGTCGATGCCATCGTAGGCGACGTCATCACGTATACGATCCTGGTCGAGAACAGCGGGATAGAGACCGTCAACAATGTCGTCATCGTCGACCCCGTCCCCGTGGGCACGGTATTCGTTAGCGGCAGCGTCACGGTCGACGGCATCGCACGGCCCGCAGCCAACCCGAATACGGGCATCGTAATCGGCCCGATCGCGGCCGGTGCTACCGTCACCGTTACGTTCCAGGTCAGGGTCGTAACTTTATGACGCCCCTCCTGCCGGATCCGTATTTGCGCAATCAATCGCATGTCCGGTTCACGTCGGGGCCTAATCCGTCCGTCACTTATTCCAACGTCGTTTCGATTCCGCTTTACGGTCCGGCGATCTCCGTCAGCAAGACGACGGACGCTGCAAAGGCCGAGCTCGGATCCACGATCGTGTACCGCCTGACCGTTGCCAATGCGGGCAATGCGCCAGCCGATACCGTGCTGTACGATCCGCTCCCGGCCGGCACGTCCCTCGTTTCGAACTCGGTTCTGCTCGACGGCATGCCGCTGCCCGGCGCAAAACCGCCTGCCGGCATCCCGCTCGGCACCCTCGCGCCGGGCGGGCAAGTCGCCGTAACGTTCCAGCTTATCGTGACCGCGATTCCCGACTCGCGAGAGATCTCGAATCGGGCGCGCGCGACATTCGCTTTCGCGACCCCGGACGGCAGAACTTCCGACGGAGAGACGGAGTCCAACGAAGTAACGGTAACGGTCATCGGCGTCAAGTTATCTGCGATGATCGGTACCAGGTGGAGTCAGACGTTCGCCGGAGACGTTGTATATTACGATGTCGTCGTGATGAACGAAGGCTCGGAGCCTGTCTCCGGCGTCAATGTCGTCGTGACGCTCCCGCAGGGTTTGACCTTCCTGGCGGGCAGCGTCACGGTCGACCAGGTCCGTGCGCCCGGAGCATCGCTCTTGTCCGGCGTCGAGGTCGGAACGATTGCCGCTGGCGGGTCTGCTGTCGTTACATTTGCCGGGCAGGTCGGAGACCTGCCCGACGGCAGCGTCCTGCAGGTGAACGCGCTCGTCTCCTATTCGTCGTCGGGTCAATCGTATTCGACCGGCACGAACACGGCCGCTGTCGTCGTCGTTAAGCCGGAGGTGTCTCTGACGTTATCAGTAAGCCCGGGTCAAGCGGCGCCTGGAGACCCGATCACGTATACGCTGGTCGCATACAACGCTTCACGGATCGCAATCGAAGCGACGCTTCAGGATTTGCTGCCCGGCGGGCTGACTTTTATCGTCGGCAGCGTGATCGCCGCCGGGCAACCCGCTTCTTCGGCTTCGCCCGCTTCGGGCATCTCGCTTGGCACGATCGGACCGGGCGGCAGCGTGACCGTCACCTTTCAAGCGCGCATCCCGCCGCTCGCCAGCAGTGCCGACATCTTGCCTTCCTATACGAATCAGGCACAGCTGATCTATGCGTTCCGATTGAACGACGGCCGCGCGGTGCGAGCGGTCACGGCATCCGGTACCGTCATTACCGTTGTCGTCTCTCCATTGATTGGCATATCGGTAGCAGCCGATCCTGCGGAAGTTTACCCGGGCGACGAGATCGTTTTCCGTGCCGAGGTAAAAAACAACGGCAATACTGCTGCGTCTGTCGTCGTTGAAGGACTCGTGCCCGCAGGTACGAGGCTCGCTGGCTACGGCATCAAGGTCGACGGTGCGCCTGTCGCGATCTCGCTGGACGGGTCGGCCGTGCTGGGAACGTTGGAACCGGATCAAACCATACGAATCGCCTACCGCGTGATCGTCCCAGAGAACACGATACTGGAATTCATCGAAGGATTTTTGACGGCGAGGTTTACGTTCGCGCTGAACGGCCGGGAGCACGCCGGCGCGTCGCAATCGAACGAATACAGCGTGTTGGTCGAGGGGAGCGACGAATGAGCGCCCCAGGCTATGAGCATGCAGAAAAGCACGTCGCGAGAACGCGGCGTGCTTTCTTTGTGACTAATTCCTTCCTGACTCGGGCGGCGGCGAATCGTGGATACGCTTGAGCGTGTTCGGCGTGCCTGATCTCATCGGATGTTTGGCGGGTCGAAAACCTGCATTTTTACATCCATTTTCCACCGTGGCGCGAATCGGGATAAAAAACCTGCAAATATGCAGTTATAATCAAAGCACAAACCGGGAATCGGGCTGCTGGAGGAAAATAACTGCGCTTTAGCATCTATCCGGTCCAAACGGGCAGTCATAGGCATAATTAGCTGTATATGTGCAGGCATTGCGTCGAAAGGACGACGCGGACGCAACACGTTGCGACCATCGAATCCGATTATTGCTGGCCGCCGATCCATTGGAAATGGAAGCTGCCTTCGCGGTCCAGCCGCTCGAACGTGTGCGCGCCGAAGTAATCGCGCTGCGCTTGAAGCAGGTTGGCCGGCAAACGCTCCGTACGGTAGCTGTCGTAGTACGCCAGTGCAGAGGCGAAGGCCGGTACGGGAATGCCTCTCGTTACGGCCGCAGCGACGACTTTTCGCCATGCGCCCTGATACTCGCGAACGACGCCGCCGAAGTATTCGTCCAACAGCAGGTTTTGCAGCTCCGGATTGCGGTCGTATGCGTCCTTGATGTTCTGCAGGAAGCCGGCGCGGATAATGCAGCCGCCTCTGAAGATCATGGCGATGCCGCCATAGTTCAGATCCCATCCGTATGCGTCCGAAGCGGCGCGCATTTGCGCGAAGCCCTGGGCGTACGAAGCGATCTTGCTGGCAAAAAGCGCCTGGCGTACGGCTTCGATGAATTCCTTAGCGTCGCCTTCGTAGCTCGAAGCTTCCGGACCGGTCAGCTTGCGGCTCGCGATGGCGCGCTCGTCCTTCATCGCCGACAGGAAGCGGGCGAAGACGGATTCGGTGATAATGGACAGCGGCACGCCCAGATCGAGCGAGCTTTGGCTCGTCCATTTGCCCGTTCCTTTTTGCCCCGCGGAATCAAGGATGACGTCCACCATCGGCTTGCCCGTCTCCGGATCGGTCTTGGAGAAGATGTCGGCCGTAATCTCGATCAGGTAGCTGTCCAGCTCGCCCTTGTTCCACTCGGTGAAAATGTCGTGCAGCTCGCCGGCGCCCAGACCCAGCACGTCCTTCAGCAAGTGATAGGCTTCGCCGATCAGCTGCATATCGCCGTACTCGATGCCGTTATGCACCATTTTGACATAGTGGCCGGCACCGTCAGCGCCGATATACGTCGAGCAAGGATCGCCGTTCACCTTGGCGGAGATCGCCGTCAGGATCGGCTCGACGAGCGCATAAGCGTCCTTTTGCCCGCCCGGCATAATCGCAGGACCGTGCAGCGCGCCCTCTTCCCCGCCCGATACGCCGGCTCCAATGAAGCGGAAGCCTTTTTCCTGCAACGCCTTATTTCTGCGCTGGGTGTCCGGAAAGTACGCATTGCCGCCGTCGATCAGAATGTCGCCTTGATCGAGGTACGGTACAAGCTGCTCGATCGTATCGTCCGTCGGCTTGCCCGCTTTTACCATGATCAGAATCTTGCGCGGCGTCTCCAGCGATTGGACGAATTCTTCGACGCTGTATGCGCCGACGAAGTTTTTCCCCTTCGCTTCTTCCAGCAGTTCCTTCGTCTTCTCGGGCGAACGATTGTATACCGCGACCGAGAAGCCTTTGCTCTCGATGTTAAGGGCGAGATTTTTGCCCATTACCGCAAGTCCGACCACGCCGATTTGCTGCTTGCTCATCTTTCCCCATCCTCCCGTGCTTCATGCTCTCTCTATTTTTGAACGCTATTTTATCGGAATGCTTAACGCTTATTATTGAACCGCTTTTTTCCAGTCGGCCGCGAACTTTTCCATGCCCTGCTCGGTGAGCGGGTGCTTGGTGAGCTGTTCGATGACCGAGAAAGGAATCGTAGCGATATGCGCGCCGGCCATGGCGACCCGGGTTACGTGGTCCGGGTGGCGGACGGAAGCTGCAATGATCTGCGCGTCGAGGTTATGGATGCGGAACAGCTCCGCAATCTTCGCGACGAGCAGGACGCCGTCTTCGGAGATATCGTCCAGGCGACCGAGGAACGGGGATACGTAGGTTGCACCGGCTCGTGCGGCGAGCAGTGCCTGGTTGACCGTGAAAATCAGCGTGACGTTCGTCTTGACGCCTTTCTTGGTCAAGTAACGGCAAGCTTCGAGACCGGCCAGCGTCATCGGCAGCTTGATCGTAATGTTTTTGTCGTTGTTGTTGATCTTGATCAGCTCGTTGGCTTGGGCGATCATTTCTTCTGCCGTGAGGGCGTCCGGCGTGACTTCGGCGGATACCGATTCGACTTCGGGCACTTCCTTCAGGATCTCTTCAATGCGGTCTTCGAACTTAACGCCTTCCTTGGCGACCAGGGAAGGGTTCGTCGTGACGCCGGACAGTACGCCGATCTTGTACGCTTTTTTGATGTCGGCCAGGTTTGCGGTATCGATGAAAAACTTCATGATTCAAAAACCTCCATTAATTTTAAGTTTGGATGGGCTGCCGTTACAAATTATAGCAGTTCTTTGGCGATTCGCACGACATTCGTTGCGGAAAAGCCGAAGTATTCCATAACCGCGCCGCCGGATCCGGATGCCCCGAATGTGTCGATGGAGAGCACTTTGCCCTCTTTGCCCACGTAACGGTCCCAGCCGAGCGAGATTCCCGCTTCGATGGACAAGCGTTTTGATACGGCATCTGGAAGTACGGATTGCTTGTAAGCATCCGGCTGCCGGTCGAACAATTCGCGGCTCGGCATCGCCACGACGCGTACGGAGACATTGTCCTTCTCGAGCTCCGCCTTCGCGTTAACCGCGAGAGATACTTCCGAACCGGTGGCGATGAGGATGAGGTCCGGCTGCGCATTCGTCTCGGTCAGGACGTAAGCGCCCTTCGCGACTTGCTCGCGGTTCGCTTTCGTCTGTTCGTACGTCGGCAGATTTTGCCGGCTGAGAATCAGCGCGACAGGTCCCTCCTGCTGGGTCAGCGCATAAGCCCAGGCGTTGGCCGTCTCGTTGGCGTCCGACGGGCGGATGACCGTCAGGCCGGGAATCGTGCGCAGCGCGGCCAGATGCTCGACGGGCTCATGCGTGGGTCCGTCTTCGCCCACGGCAATCGAGTCGTGCGTGAATACGTAGACGACCGGCAGCTTCTGCAGCGCGGCAAGTCTGATGGACGGACGCAGATAGTCGCTGAATACGAAAAACGTGCTGACGAAGGCATTGACGCCGCCATGCAGCGCCATGCCGTTGCCGGCCGCGCCCATCGCATGCTCGCGGACGCCGAAGTACACGTTGCGGCCAGCATACGAGTCGACCGCAAACTTGGGCTCGCCCTTAATGTCGGTCATCGTCGAATGCGACAGGTCCGCGCTGCCGCCGAAAATCGTCGGCACTTTTTTCACGTAGTGGTTGATCGCTTCACCGCTCGCTACCCGCGTCGAGATCGACTTGGCCGCGTCGAACGACAGGATATCGCCGTCCTCTAGCGTTACCTTGCCGCTAATCGCGCCGGCCAGCTCTTGACCGAGCACCGGGTGCGCTTCGCCGTAAGCGGACAGCAGCTTTTGCCATGCCTCTTCCTTGGCGGCGCCCTGCCGCTTCAGCAGCTCGAAGTGTCCGCGAACTTCGTCAGGCACCGTGAATTCCTCTTCGTAATGCCAGCCGTATGCCTGCTTGGTCGATTTTGCTTCCTCCAAACCGAGCGGGTTGCCGTGCACCTTGTGGGTACCGGCCGCCTTGCTGCCGTATCCGATGATCGTGCGGATCTCGATGAGCGTCGGCTGATCGCCGTGCGCCTTGGCCTCCGCGATGGCTGCCGAGATCCCCGCCAGATCGTTGCCGTCTTCGACGCGCAGGTATTGCCAGTTCGCGGATTCGGCGCGTTTTTGCACGTTTTCGCCGAAGCTGAGGTTAAGATCGCCGTCCAGCGAGATGTCGTTGGAATCGTACAGCACGATTAGCTTGCCCAGCTTCATATGTCCGGCCATCGACATCGCTTCGTACGAGATGCCTTCCATCAGGCAGCCGTCTCCGACGAGCGCGTACGTATGGTGGTCGACAACCGGAAAACCGGACTGGTTAAACTTCGAAGCCAGGTGCGCTTCGGCCATCGCCATGCCGACCGCCATCGCAATCCCTTGGCCCAGCGGCCCTGTCGTTGCGTCCACGCCGTCCGTATGCCCGAACTCGGGATGCCCCGGCGTCCTGCTGTTCAGCTTGCGGAACTGCTTGAGGTCATCGATGGTTACCCCGTAGCCGAACAGGTGAAGCAAGCTGTACAGCAGCGCGGAGCCGTGCCCGGCCGACAGCACGAAGCGGTCGCGGTTGAACCACTTGGCGTTGGACGGATTGTGGTTCAAATGCTCGGACCAGAGGGCATAGGCCATCGGGGCCGCCCCCATCGGCAGGCCGGGGTGACCGGAGTTAGCCGCGTTGATGGCGTCGATCGAGAGCGTACGGATCGTATCGACGGACAACTGTTCAATGGTTTGCGTGATAGGCATAATCTGCTCCTTCTTTATTATCGGATTTAGGCAGCGCTTCGGATTCTTCGTCGTACCACCAGTGATATCCGTCCTCCGCCAGCAAGGCGTCAGATTCGGCAGGTCCATGGCTGCCGGCTGCGTAGCTGCGCAGCGGCACCGTATTTTCCGCAAATGCGTCCAGCACCGGCTGCACCCACTCCCAGGACATTTCGACCTCGTCCCAATGCGCGAAGAAGGTCGGATCGCCCTTCATGGCGTCGCCGATCAAGTTCTCGTAAGCTTCGGGAGAATCGGCAGGCGTCGAATGAAGGTCGATATGAATCGGCTTGAAGCCGCCATGCGCGCCGGTTTCCTTTGTATTCAGCCTGAGCGTGATGCTTTCGCCCGGACCGATCTCGATCACGAGCAGGTTCGGCGCGACGCCGTCCTCCGTTTGCGACCAAGCTTGCTTCAGCGGCTCCTTGAATTCGACGACGATACGCGTCGATTTTTTGTTCATGCGCTTGCCGGTGCGGATGTAGAAGGGCACCCCGCGCCAATCGCCGTTGTCGATGCGCAATCGGGCTGCGATAAACGTATCGTTCATGGAGTCGGGCCCGATTCCCGGCTCGGACTTGTAGCCTCCGACCGGCTGTCCGCCGATGCTCCCTTCCGCATATTGACCGCGCACGAGATGCAGGCCGACGTCCTCTTTTGCAACGGGGACCAGCGCCTCCATGATCTTTTTCTTCTTAAAACGAACCTTCTCGGAGCTGCTGTCGTAAGGCAGGTGGATCGCCGCCATCATGAGCAGCTGGAGCAGATGGTTCTGGAACATGTCGCGGATCGCGCCGACGTGATCGTAATAACCTGCGCGTTCCTCGACGCCGACCGATTCGCTCGCCGTAATCTGCACGTTGGCAATGTACCGGTTGGTCCAGAGCGCCTGGATGACCGGGTTGGCCTGCTGCAGCGATTCGAGGCGCTGCACGACCGGTTTGCCCAGGTAATGGTCGATGCGGAAGATTTCTTCTTCAGCGAACGATTCGGACAGCTTCGCGTTCAGCGCGCGCGCGGACGGGAGATCGTGGCCGAACGGCTTTTCGATAACGAGCCGCTTCCAGCCGTCGGCGGAGCCGAGCCCGCTCGCGCGGATGTTGTCGGCGATCGGTTCGAAGTGCTCGGGACCGACGGACAGATAGAACAACCGGTTCGGCGGCATTTGCAGCGCTTGTTCGCGGGATTCGACGAGCGCCAGCAGCTTGCGGTAGTCCTCCTCGCGGCCGATATCGAGCACGCTGTATCGGAAAGCCTCCAAAAAGGCGTTCAGCTTTTCCTTGTCGTCGGGCTGCGTTCGCGAAAACTGATACAGCGAGCGTTCGACGGCAGCCTGGAATACTTCATCGGTCCATTCTCTTCTGCCGAGACCGACGACGGAGAAGGCTTGCGGCAGCTTGCCGCGGATGAACAAGTTATAAAGGGCAGGATAGATTTTGCGCTTGGCCAGGTCTCCTGTCGCCCCGAACAGTACAAAAGTGGTCGGTTCCATCTTCCTTCTCCTTCCTTCGAGCGAAGGTACGCTCTGGTTTCTAATTTGTATTTTCACTATAATACGAATCGGAGCCATACAAGTAATCAATATATTTCACAGGAGATATAGACCATGTCTATGGGTAACAATTACGAGCTTTACAAAGTGTTCTATTGGGCGGCTAAAACGGGGAGTTTGACGCAGGCGGCCAAGGCGCTTTTTTTGACGCAGCCGAGCGTGAGCCATGCGATCAAGCAACTGGAGGAAAGCTTCGGCGTGTCGTTGTTTTACCGCAATTCCAAAGGGGTCGAGCTGACGCAGGAAGGGATGGTCCTGTACGCGTACATCGAGCAATCGCAAATTCTGATCACGCTGGCGGAAGAAAAAATGGCCGCGCTTAAAAACCTGGACAGCGGCGAGCTTCGAATCGGCGGCAGCGATTCGTTGTTCAAGCATTACGTGCTGCCTTATCTGGAGCAGTTCCATAAGCGCCATCCCGGCGTGAAGCTGCATCTGAATCATGGTACGACGCCCGAGGTCATCACTTTTCTGAAGGAAGGCCGCATCGATCTGGGCGTCGTGCGCATGCCGATCGTCGATCCCCAGCTCCAGGTGACCGAGAGCTTTCAACTGCAGGACTGCTTCGTCGCCGGCGCCAGGTATGCCGAACTGAAGAACGCCGTGCTGACGATCGATGCCCTGCTTCAGTATCCGATCATCTTGTTCTCGCGCAACAGCCGGGCCCGGATGACGATAACGGAGATTTTCCATAACTATGGCTATTCCATCAAGCCGGAAATTGAAGTCGGCAGCGTCGACCTGCTTATCGAATTCGCGAGGCGGGGGTTGGGCATCTCCTACGTGACCAGGGAGTTCGTATCCAAGGAGCTCGAGGAAGGCTCGTTATTCGAGGTGGCCATCGACATTCCGCTGCCGCCGTCCCACGTCGGATTGTTAACGATGCGAAATATGCCGCTGTCGAGCGCGGCGCATGCGTTTATCGGCTTGGTGAAGTAGCGGAGCCACGGTCCGTTCCCACTCCGAAATCATGCAAAAATCCTAAAATAACGGCGCTGCTGTCCGCTTCAATGAGCCGTTTAAACAATAAACGAGCATGCAGGCTTCATTTCCCGCATGCTCGAACAATTAACAGCATTAAATACCCTGATTCAATTCGATGAGATTCCCCGCTGGGTCTCGTAAATAGGCGACGCGGTGTCCCCACTCGGGGGTGTCGAGAGGCGGCTGAACGAACGAAACGCCCTTTGACTGCAACGCCTCATACGCAGCATCTACATCTTCTACGCGGAACACGAGCGCGACTTGGTCGCGGCCGCTGAACGGCAACGACGCGGGCCTCAATTCGACCGGATCATCTGCCATCGGCGTCTCGAGCGCAAAGCTGACGTCTCCCGTCGCAAACTCCGCAAAAGGCGTCGTTTCGTCCCCGTATCGCACTTCAAGTCCGATGATATCCCGATAAAATCTAAAGCATTCCTGGATATTCGGTGCCAGCAACCGCATATGAGATAGCTTCAAGCCCATCCTCCGCCCTTCGTTTCGGATGATCTCAGTTTAACATGCACCGGGTGCATACGTTTCTTATCGATTGCTGAATACATTTCCCGTACCAATGGCTGAGTTAAAACGAATCCCGGTCCGGCCTCGGGCGGATGCCCCAACCCGCTCCGCCCGGCGCCGGTCTGCGATGGCGTCCGCCAGCCGGATCGAAGCCGTGTCCTCTTCCATGTTCCGGGTGACCGCCGTGACCTCTGCTGCGGGGATCGAAACCGCGAGGACCGAAGCCGTGTCCTGGATGTCCCCGTCCGCCGCGTCGATCGTCGTCCCGGCCCTCCAGGCCTTCCGCCCCGGCTAATTGCCGCTCCAGCTCCGCGATTAACCGGTCCAGGTACTCGCCCATCGTTCGCTGTTCGTCCTCGCTGAGGCACTCGAACAGCTTGTTATGGTTCTCCTGCTGCTTTTCCATCTCTTCCGCCGCCTGCGCGCCGGCTTCCGTCAGCTTCACGTTCATCACTCGACGGTCTTGATCGGACGGCGTACGCGTCACGTAACCGCTGCGTTCGAGCTTGCCGAGCAGCTCGCCAAGCGATTGATTGCGCATATCGAGCAAATAGGACAGCTCCTTCTGTGTAATTTCCGGCTTCAGCTTGAGCAATGACAGCACGCGTCCTTGTCCGCGAAGCGGGTCGCCTCCCCCTGCGCGCTCTCTCAGTAAATGGTGCTGGTATCGACGCAGCAGGATGACGATGCGGAACAATTGCTCCATCAAATTCGATTGATTATTTTCCATGGCGATTGCCTCCAATTATTTATTCAGGGGCCTGACTATCAGGTGCCTGACTTAATAATACAGGTACCTTGTTATTATGTCAAATCGTTATTGCAATAAAAAAAAAGCCTCGCCGAAAATCGGCAAGACTCAGATAAGCTTGGCTGGGGCGCATCGATTAACCGAAAATGAAGACTCCACCCGTCGCATCCCCTCTCGTACAGAAGGCGATGAGCGCCTTCACGCCACTCACACGACCCGATTGGCCGTCTTCCCTGCCAAAAACGCCTCCAGGTTACTGACGGCGATCGCCATCAGCCGCTCCCGCGCTTCCCGCGTCGCCCACGCCTGATGCGGCGTGATGATGCAGTTGGCGGCGGACAGCAGCGGGTTATCGGCCGACGGCGGCTCCGCGGACAATACGTCCAGCCCGGCGCCGGCGATGCCGCCGGCGTCCAGGCAGTCGGCGAGATCCTGCTCCGCGATCAAGCGTCCGCGCGCCGTGTTGATCAGGAAAGCGGACCGCTTCATCCTTGCGAGACTGTCGCGGTTGATCAGTTCTTCCGTATCTGTCGTGAGCGGGCAATGCAAGCTGACCACGTCCGATTTTTCCAGCAGCTCGTGCAAGGATACCCACTCGAAGCCATCGAACGGAGGCGCACCGTCGGGATGACGCTTGTACGCGGCGACCTTCATGCCGAAGGCTTGCGCAATGCGCGCAACTGCTTCGCCGATGCGGCCGTAGCCGACGATTCCGAGCGTCTTCCCGCTCAGCTCCGTGAGTGGCGTCCGCCAATAGCTGAAGTCGGGGCTGCCCGCCCATTCTCCCGCTTTGACGGAGCGATCGTGCAGCCCTGCGTGCTGGCATAGCTCTAGAAGCAAGGCGAAAACGGATTGCGCGACGGAATCCGTTCCGTACCCCGGCACGTTTGTAACGGCGACGCCTCGCTCGCCAGCCGCCCGGACGTCGACGATATCGTATCCGGTCGCCAGCACGCCGATATATTCTAGCGCGGGCAGCTTCGCCAGCAGCTCGGCACGGATCGGCGTCTTGTTCGTCAGCACGATGCGCGCATCTCGCGACCGTTCCTCCGCAAGCGCTGGTTCCGTCCGATCGTATACTTCCACTTGGCCCAGGCGTTCGAAGCCGCTCCAAGACTGATCGCCAGGATTCAGCGTATAGCCGTCAAGCACGACGATTTTCACATTAATCCACTCCCTTTCCGGCGGGTCCGCATCACGGCAGTTCCATGCAACAGATGACGGGACCGCCGTAACCTGCAGACCGCATCGTACGTCTTATTTACAGCATAATCTTCGACTCTGAAAAAATCGAGGTGCAGCAAAAATGAATTCATCCCCTTGCCTCGTCGTCATTCGCGGCTATCCATACGATGAGGGTACCGTTCTGGCACTGGAGCGGCCCAACGTCATTCTGGGCCGCAAAGATGCCGAATGGACGCCGGATATCGGTTTCGACAATGCCTATGTGTCCAGAAAGCATGCCGGGATCGCTTATGAAAAAGGAATGTGCACCTTGACGGACTTTGGCAGCAAGCACGGCACAACGGTAAACGGCAACAGCGTGATGCCATTCAAATCCGTCAACCTGAGTGCTTCCGACATCGTCGCCTTTTCCAAAGGCACGGTTTGCCTGGTTTTTTCCAGCCGGGCATTGGAAGAAACGCTGGAACTCCAGCTCGAGCGCGACACACAGATCCTGCCTGGCACCGTTGCGGACCACTTCGCGCTGGATCCGATCAGGCAAGCGCTAACTGTTCGCAATACCACCTACCCGTTTACGGACAAAGAATACAAATGCGTCGAGCTGCTCCTGCGCAAGGAACGGAGATTCGTCGGCAAAGAGGAAATCGCCCGCTGCGTATGGCCCGAACGAACGGGCGAGGACGGGAGCCCGGCGGCCGGCTCCGAAGAGATCAACTCTCTCCTGTACCGGATCCGCAAAAAAACGGGTCCCGTCCTCTCCATCGAAAACGTTCGCGGCAAAGGGTTCGTGCTCAGCCTTTCATCGCTTGCTGAAAAATCCGTTTGACCTTCGGCGTGACATAGGTGCTGCCTCCGCGTCCGTTGACGTCTTCGACCATGACGGCGAGCAGCAGCTTGGGATCGTTTGCGTCAAAGCCGACGAACCAGCCGTTCTCCTCGCCCTTTATACCTTTCGTCGCCTTAAGCTCGGCCGTGCCCGTCTTGCCTGCGATCGCTGCTCCTTGAATGTAGGCGCCATGACCGACGCCCTCCGGACTCGCCACCGCCAGCACGAGATCCTTTTTCAAAAGCTCCGCCGTCTCGGGCGCCATCGCGGCCGCCTTCCAGATCTGCGGCGAATCCGGATCGTCCTCCAGCGTCAAGCGAGGATAGGCAATATTACCGCCGTTGACGATCGCCGAGAAGGCAAGCGCCACATGAAGCGACGTCATCGTCACCTCGCCTTGTCCATAGCCCGAATCGGCGAGTTGAATCTCGCTTTTGATTCCTTTGTTGGACAACTGGGACTTGGCCAGCGGATAGACGATCGGGATCGCTTCCCCGATGCCGAACTTGGCGACGTCCTCCGTGAACTTGTCCTTGCCGAGCGCGAGCGCTGCCTGCGCGAAGTAGATATTGTCCGAGTACGTGAGCGCCTTGGACAGGTCGACCGGATTGACGGCATGAACCCGCTTCACGTAGTAGCTGCCCCACGAGCCGTCCTTCGTCCATTTCAAGCCGGAGATCTCGACTTCCTTGTTCGGATCGAGCGTGCCTTCGTCCAGCCCGATTGCGGCCGTGACGAGCTTGAACGAGGAACCGGGCGCATAGCCTTTGGAAAACCGGTTCAGAAACGGGTGACGCGGATCGTCGTTCCAGGCTGCGTACTGCTTGGCGGACAACCCGCGCACGAAGGCGTTGGGATCATAGGACGGGCTGCTGAGCAGCGCCAGCACCTCGCCGGTCCGAGGCTCGATTGCCGCAGCCGACGATGCGTCCGCCTTAATCTCCTCGTAAATCTTTTTTTGCAGGCCTGCGTCCACAGTGAGTTGAAACGACGTTCCCGGCTCGGCCGGCTTCTCGGCGAGCACCGCCTTCCGCTGGCCGCCGGCGTCCTCGATCGCGACGACGACGCCGTCCGTTCCTCGCAGCTTGTCTTCAAGCACCTGCTCCAGCCCCGCCTTGCCGATGACGTCCCCGGTCTTGTAGCCTTTATCCTTGAGACGCTCCAACTGCTCGGCATTGATCTCTCCAACGTATCCGGTCAAATGGGCCGCGGCTTCGCCAAGCGGATATTCGCGGAGCTTCTTTTGCTGAAAAGCGACGCCGGGCACGCCGTCGAAGGCATCCATGTCGGCTTCGTCCACGATGCCGATCGGTACGAACAGTCCCGGCTTGACCCAGGAAGCGCCAAGCTTGCGGTCCATATCGGCAACGGTAATGCCGAGCTTGGCGGCTACCTTGGCTTTGACGGCTGCGGGGTCGTCTCCGAGCTGCCCGGGAATGATGCCGAGCTGTGGCGCCGTCCCGTTCACGGCAAGCCCTTCGCTCCTGCGGTCTACGATCTCGCCCCGTTCGGAGGCCAACGTCTGTACGCGCACCTTGTCCCCGTCCTTCATCTCCGGGAAAATCATCGACGGCGCCCAGTCGATCCGCCATTTTTGCTCCTCGCCGTCCTGCGTTTTTCTAGCCGTGCCTTCGCCCTTGAACGAGACGGGACCTGCGATCGTCACCATTTGAACGGTGAACTGAAACTTCTGAACGACCGGCCCGGCCGAGGCGGTCGAAGCCGGCGACCCCGAAGGCGAACTCGCGGGTGCCGGCGAGACATCCTCGACTTCCAGCTTCTCAGCCTTGATACCTTCGTAAATTTTGCCGTAGCGCTCGGCGAATTGCTCTGCGGTCTGCTTGCTCCTGGCGTCGGGCGTCAGCATCGCATACATGCCCGCATAGTCGAGCTGCTGCCAATCCTTGAGATAGACGCCGATCGCGTCTTCGGCCGTCGGCTCCGGCGTCGGTTCCGGCGTCAGGTTGTTGGCGCCGCCTTTGCATCCGCTTAGCACAGTCAAAACCAGCAGGGCTGCGATCGCGCCTTTTCGTATTTTCATTTTTCCGCCTCCCGGCTCGAGTTGTCCGCCTACGACGCTGCTTCGATCGCAATAGCGTGGGATCGATTCTATTGCTATCATAGAGCGGCAACTCTTTCCATTCAATAGAAGAAAAATGATAGACGGCCGATAAGCGCCAATTTGAGCAGATTCGCACGCTTTACGGCGCGATTACCGGTTGAAATCCCGGATTGCCTGATTGATACGCTCCCGCTTGCGCAGCAACCAAACGGCGTCGCGCGGATATTGGGCAAAGGTAAGGGGGGCTTCGAGTCCGCCTTCCGCCAGCGCCGCCGCTGCTTCGCGGCCCGCCAGCGTCTCTAGCAGCCGCAGGGCGCGCAGATCCTGGAGCGCCTCGCGCACAATTTTGAGCCGGATCGATTCAATCGGATCCTCTCCTTCGCTTCCCGGATACACCAGAAAAGCATCCCCGGACGGGAATGCGCCGTCCGCGTCGGTCACCTCGAACGGCCGGATCGGACGCTCCGAATACTGCGCGTACCAGAAGTTAAAGCCCCAGTGCAGGAAACCCTTGATTCCGTACTTATAAAGCTGCAAGCCGAGAATGCGGCTGCGGGCGGAGGGCATGTCGAAAAAGCGGTTAGCGACGTCCTTGTACTGCGCGCAGCAATAATACGTCCAAAGATCGGGTACGTCGGCCGCCAGAAACGGATCGATCCGATCGTTCGCAGGGATCGGCTGTCCGACAAGACCCAACTCATAAAAGGCGAAATCGGACAGCGCATCGATGATCGGAAAACCGGGCAAATGCTTGCGCATGATCTCGGCGGCGGCGCGATACGACTCGACATCGGCTTCATGCGGCTCGTCGGATACATGGAAATAGATGCGGTCTTCCAGGCCGCGGGAGCGAATATAATCGACGAGCTCCGGCAGGAAGGCATCGAGAAAGCGGCGGTAAGGCTCGCCGGCCGCATCGGTATGCCAGCCGAACAGCTTGATCGGCACACCCTCCGCCAGCGCCTCGATTTTCGGCGCATGCTTCGCGCCCCACTGGGTGAACAGATGGGAAAATTCGAAATAACGGATGCCCTTGCGCAGCCCCATCTCGATCCAGCGGGTCAGCTTGTCGAAGCCGAAGCGGTAAGCCTCCCCATCCAGCCGGACGTCGATCAGTTGAACCGTCGGCCGCTCGCCGCCGATCGCCGTGTCGAGCGGCGGCGTAAACAACGGCGTGAGCAGCATGTTCATGCCGTGCGCTGCCGCCGTACCGACGTACGACTCGATCAGCGCCCAGTGCCGCTCGCCGAATATATCGACGCCGTATTCCGTCGCCAGACAATCCGCGTGCAGCCACTCGGTGTGGACCAGCTCCTGCTCGGGCAGTTCGGCCGGCACGATCTCCAGCGTGAAAACCTCATGTCCCAGCGCTTCTCCTTCTTCGGAGACAAACGCGATCTCGATCGCATGCCCGCCAGCGCGAGTGCCGCTGTCGACCGCAACCTCGATCCATAGCGATCGCCACTGGCGCGGCGGCACCTTGAACGTGTCGTCCCGGCCGAGCGGAAGCAGCGGATCGGGATATAGCCCCGGCACGCCGCGCAAAATACCGTCGTCCGGATCTCCGTAGCACGGCAGCGCGGACGGTGCGAGTCCGACGGTCTTGACGACGATCTTGCCTTCAAGCCCGGGCGCCGCAACCTCCACGCGAACCCGCGCAGCCCTCGTCAGTTCCGGTCCCCGATAGGCGACCTGGAACGAATAAAATTCCCCCCGCAGCGCGGTGCCCGTTCCGAAGCGTTCGTCCGGCATTGCCGATTCGTCCGGGAATACCTTGGCGAGCGAGCTCAAGCAACGGGTTTCTAGCGCAAACTTACCGGACATCCTTTTGTACCTCCTCTTGATGATCGAAGCCCGCCGCGCGGAACGCGCGCGACAAGTCCGCGATCAGCTCGGCCGGTTCCTCCAGCCCGACATACAGCCGCACGACGGGACGCGTCGTACGCGGCCGTCCCGCAGCGCCGTCCTGGAGCGAGACCAGACTTTCGTAGCCGCCCCAGCTAAAGCCGATGCGAAAATAAGTGAGCGAATCGACGAACCGCGTAAGACGTTCCCGATCCGATCCGGCCTCAAACGAGATCAGCCCGCCGAAGCCCGACATTTGCGACTGTGCAAGCGCATGCTGCGGATGCGAGGTCAGCCCCGGGTGGCGGACGCGTTCTATGAAAGGCAGCGAGGCCAGATAGCCGGCGACGGCGAAGCCGCCTGCCTGATGACGCTCCATCCGCAGCGGCAGCGTGCGCAGCCCGCGCATGATCACGGCAGCCGTCTGCGGCAGCATGACCGCCCCTAGGAGGACGAGCTCGCTGCGGTCCAGCGCCAGAATCGCTTCGGCGCTGCCGACGACGGCGCCGCCCATCGCGTCGCTATGTCCGCCCGCGTACTTCGTAAGCGAGTGAACAACGAGGTCGATACCGAGCGCGAGCGGGTTTTGATAGCACGGTGTCGCCCAAGTATTGTCGATGATTGTCCGAATCCCCCGCTCCCGCGCCAGCGTTGCGCATCGGCGCAAGTCCTGCAGCTCGAACAATAGACTCGTCGGGCTCTCCAAATAGAGCAGCTTCGTCTCCGGCCGAATCGCCGCGACGATATCGTCTATGTCGGCGCCGTCGACGAAGCTCGTCTCGATTCCAAGCCGCTTCAGGTAGCTGCCCATCAATATTCTGGCAGGGCCGTAGGCTTGGTCTACACATACGATATGATCGCCCGTATTCACGGATGACAGCACGGCCGCCGAGATGGCGCCCATGCCCGTAGCGAAGCAGCGCGCCCGCTCCCCGCCCTCCAGCTCCGCGAGCCTGTCCTCGAGCGCGCGGACGGTCGGATTGTTGCCGCGCGAATAAATAAAGGCATCCGCGTCTCCTCCGGCGCGCTCCATATCGGCGACGTTCGGAAACGTAAACAAGCTGCTGTCGTATATGGGCGTATGCACGGCGCCGAAGTGCCGTTCGTCATGGGCGTCATGCGTCACGGCGGAATGCATCGACATGCCGCTCTTCATATCGCCGCCCCCGCTGTCACGGACGGGATGCCGCGGAAGGCATCGCTCTTCGACGACCGCTCGGCTTCAAGGCAGGTCAGCGCGCTTCTGATGCCCATGGCGAGCGGCGTAGCCGACTTTTCTTTGCCTGCCATGACGCCGATAAAATTAAGCGCCAGCGCCGAGTCGCCGCCGAAATGCGGCAGCTTGGCCGCTTCCAGCTTATAATTTTCTACCCGCCGCGTATGGTGCATGAATACGTTAACCTCGTCGCGGTAAAAGTCGAACTCCGCCGTGCCTTCATAACCGATGAGCCGGACGCCCCGCCGGGCGGCCGCTTTGCGCGAGTAGAAGTTCTGCGAATAGACGGCATGCATGCCCGACTCGTACCGGATGAGGACGCTCGCCGAATCGTGATTGCCGGTGTCGACCGCGAACGCGCACTGATCGCCGGTCACCTCTTCGTCCCTGAACCGCTTCAGAACGTAAGGACTTTCCGGGCAGATGCGGTTGTCCGCGCAATCGCCGCAGCGCAGGCCGGCAGGCTTGTCTCCCTTAAAAACCCGCTTCGAAGCCATCGCCGCGACCGAGACAGGCTGCTGGCCGATCAGGTAATTCAGGCAGTCCAGATCGTGGGTCGCCTTTTGCAAAAAAAGACCGCCCGTCTCGGCTTCGTCCCGATACCAGCTGTGATAGTAGACGCCGCCGTACGGAACGTTGTTGACGGCTTGGGCATGCTCAATCGTCCCCAGCCGCCCAGAGTCGATAATCTCCTTGGTCAGCTTGACGATCGGGGTGTTGCGCAGCGGGAACGAGACGACGACCTCCGAGCGGGACATCTCCTCCGCCTCGGACAATAACTGCAAATCCGCGAACGTGATCCCGACGGGCTTCTCGAGGAAAAGCGGCAGATTGCGCCGCATGACTTTGACCGCCATCTCGGCATGAAGCGCGCAGCGGGTACCGATCATGACGCCTTCAAGCGCCTCTTGCGCCAGCATCTCGTCCGCGTCCTCATAAAAGCGCACGGCCGGCGCCTCGATTCCTTTTTCCGCGAGCAGCTTCGCGGCCTTGGCGGTGTCGATATCCGCGATCGCAGCCACTTCGACGCCCGCCTCCAGCTCCAATAGCCGATCGAGAAAGTAGTGCATCCGCGTGCCGTAGCCGATAATTCCGATTTTCATTTCGATGAACTCCTTTCAGCTTCCGACGGTCCGCGCGGCTTTGACGGCATTACCCAAGCTCCGCTGTATCTTGCAGATTCGCTTGCAGCGAAGACGTTCCGTGCAGCGCGAAAACGATAAGCTCGTTTCGCCCCTTGCGCAGCAGCGGACCGGGCACGTACAGCGTCTTCTGCGGACCTTTTTCCCAGTAGCGTCCCAGGTTAAAACCGTTCACGAAGGCGACGCCTTTTTTCCAGCCGTCCAATTTCAAAAAAGTATCGCCAGCGTCTTCTACCTCGAAAAAACCGCGGTAGAATGCAGGCTCATCCGCTTGCGATGCGCCGTCGCCAGGCGCAAATCGCAATCCGGACAAGTCGTCGAGCGGCAGACAGCGGACGGTCCAGCCGAACATAAAATGATGGTACAGCTTTGCGCCCGCTTTGACGCCTTCGGTGATGCCTTTCGGATCGCGCAGCTTTGCGCCGTAGTTGATGCGTCCCATATTCTCGACCAGGATGCCGAGCTTTGCGCCCCCCGTCGGAATGTCCGCCTTCACCGCGCCGTCGCCGCTCCAACGCTCGACCGTGCCGCAGTAAGCGCCGTCGATGTACACGGTCGCCCGGTCGCGCACCTCCTGCAGCATGATTTCACAGTCCGCCTGCGGTCCGCTGATGTCCGTCTCGTACCAGATGAAGCCATAGTCCTGCCCCAGTCGCTCCATCGTCTCGGGAACGACCGTCTGAACGGCTTCGCCCAGTGCGTCGAAAGCATCGAACAGCGACACGCGCTCCTCCATTCGCACCGTGCCGTAGCTTCGCTTCGCGGGCGTCGCGGGCGGTTCCCCGGGCAGCTCGGCATAGCGGCCGATCACTTCCCGGATCGCCCAATACTTTCCCGTCGGCTCGCCCGATTCGGACAGAAGCGCATTGTAGTCGTAACTCGTCACCGTCGGTTCGTAATGCTCGATATGATTGGCGCCGTTATAGAAGCCGAAGTTCGTGCCCCCGTGGAACATATAGAAGTTGACCGATGCGCCTGCCGCAAGGATGCGGTCAAGCACGTCGACCACGTCAGCAAAGCCGCGCACATGATGCTCGTCTCCCCAGTGGTCGAACCAGCCGTTCCAATATTCCATGCAGACGAGCGGCCCTTCGGGCCGGTATTCGCGCAGCTTGGCGAACGCCTGCTCGGGCTTGGAACCGAAGTTCAGCGTGGCAAGGACGCCGGACAGCGTACCGCCTTGGAGCATATAGTCTTCAGAACCGTCGGACGTGAAGAGCGGTACGTCCATGCCGCCGTTTTCAAGCTCTGATTTTAGAAAATTCAAATAATTCTTGTCATTGCCATAGCTTCCATATTCGTTTTCGATTTGCAGCGCGATGACAGGACCGCCCGACGTACATAGCAGCGGCTTCAGCCGCGGCAGCAGCTCGTCGTAATACGCCTTCACCTTCGCCAGATAGACCGGATGGCTGCACCGCAGCCGGATGTCCGGTTCGGCAAGCAGCCAGGACGGCAGTCCGCCGAATTCCCATTCCGCGCATATATAAGGACTTGGACGCAAGATGACATGCAGCCCAAGCTCGCCGGCCAGCCGAACGAAACGCTCCACGTCCGCGATGCCCTCGAACCGGAATTCGCCCTCTTTTGGCTCGTGCAGGTTCCAGGCCACATACGTCTCGACCGTATTGAAGCCGCAGGCGCGAAGCTTGCGCAGCCGGTCCTCCCAGTATTCCGGCACGATGCGGAAGTAGTGCATCGCCCCGCTGATGATGCGCAACGGCTCGCCGTTATACACGAAGCCGTCGCCTTGGATCGCGAAAGTAGCCATGTTGGATCGCTCCTAGCCGTCGGCCCCTCCGCCCCTATACTCGTTGGGCGTGACGCCGACCGTTCGTTTGAATAGCTTCTGAAAATAAATTTTGTCGCCGTAGCCGACGATATGGGCGATCTCATACACCTTAAGGCCCGGATGATCGCGCAGAAACTGCTTGGCCTTGTCGATGCGCACCCGGTTCAAATAATCCGTAATCGTCTCTCCCCGCTCGCGGCTGAACAGCTTGCTAATATAGCTCGCATTAAAGCCGACCTTGTCCGCGATATAGGACAGATCGAGCTCCTTGTTGTATTCTTGGTCGATCAGACGGCAGATTCGGTCGGCCGTCGAGACGCTTTCGGCAGGAGCTGCGGCGACCGCGGTCCGCTGGGGATCAGCGTCGTCAGCACCGTCTTGGCGCTCGCGCTTCTGCGCGGCGAAGCGGTCGAGCAGCTTGAATACTTCGACCTTGTCCATCGGCTTAAGCAAGTAGTCTGCCGCACCGGCCCGCAGCGCCTGGCGCGCATACTCGAAGTCGTTGTAGCCGCTCAGCATCACGATAAATACGCCGGGCAGCTTCGCCTTTGCCTGCTCGATGAAACGCAGGCCGTCCATCATCGGCATCTCGATGTCGGTGATAATGACGTCCAGTTCATCCGGCTCCATATCCGACAGCCGGAGCATCGCTTCCAGTCCGTTGGCATGCTGGCCTGCAATCTCGAGTCCGCCCGGGTACCTGGACAAGATCTTCGCGATCCCAAGCCGGATGTGCTCCTCGTCGTCGACGATCATCACCTTCAACATCAATCTTCCGCCTCCTCTTCGTCCTGACGGCCAGGAATGGCGAGCTCCACCGTCGTCCCTTCTCCGGGGCGGCTGTCGATACGAAGCCCGTAGCTTTCTCCGAACTGCATTTTGATCCGCTCGTGCACGTTGCGCAGTCCGATGCCCCTGCCGGCCACCGCGAGCGGACGCCTGCCGTAAACGTGATCCCGAATTTCCTTGAGTTGGTCTTCGTTCATGCCGCTGCCGTCATCCGTCACGATAAATACGCACTGCTCGCCTTCGTGCCGGACGCCGATCTGGATCGTGCCCGGACCCGTCCGCTGCTTGAAGGCATGGTGAATCGCGTTTTCCACGACCGGCTGCAGCATCAGCTTGATCGAAGGTATCCGCAAATCCCGTTCAGGAATGTCGACGATCAGCGTGTATTTGTTCGAAAACCGCATGTTCTGCAAGGCGACGTAATTATACAAATGCTCGAGCTCGTCCGCGATCGAGACCCGCTGTTCACCGTGATTGACGCCGTACCGGAGCAGCTTGCCGAGCGTGAACGTCATATCGGCCACTTCCTCGTCGTCGTTCAGCTCGGCCTTCATCCGGATCGTCTCGAGCGTGTTGTAAATGAAGTGCGGATTGATCTGGCTCTGCAAAGCGGCGTATTCGGCTTCCTTCTTGCGCGTCTGCGTCTCCTTCACTTCCTCGAGCAGATCTCGAATACGGGTCACCATAATGTTGAAGTGACGTCCGAGCAATCCGACCTCGTCGCGATATTTTTGATTAAAGCTCACGTCCAGGTTGCCCGTCTGAACCTCCTGCATCAGCAGCTTGATCTTGCTGAGCGGCCGCGTCAGCGCGTATGAGATCGCGATGGCGATCAGCAGCGCCAGCGTGACGAAGCCGGCCGACGTGAGCAACGTGACGTTGCGGGTGACAGTCGCCTGCCGCGTCGCCTCCGCCATCGGGATATAGACGAACATTTTCCATCCGGTGAGCGACGACTTGGCGTATGTCGTAATATACTTTTTGCCTTCGATCTCATACGGAAAAGCCCCTACGTTCCCGGTCGCTTTCCGAATGGACAGGTCGGCGGACAGATCGTGAGTCGTAAGCTGACCTTCGCTGTCGAACACGACGCGGTCGCGGTCGTCGACGAGCAGGGTCTTGCCTTTGGTCACCTGATCGAAATCCTGGATCTGCCGCTTGATCGCCGAAATATTCGTATCGAACACGATATAGCCGATCGGGCTCAAATCCTTGTTGGTCTGCTTCAGCTCGCGAATGACGGAGAACGCATAATACGCTTCCTGGCCGCTGGATACCTCCTGCGTGCTGACGATCATCGGCTTGCCGTCTCCCTCGGCTGCGATCCGCGCCCATTCCGACTTGACCTGTTCCAGATTGTTGCGTTTGCCGCCGGACTTGATGTTGTACGTCATATTGCCGTAATTATCGAATACATACACCGATACGGTATCCGGCTTGATTTTATTAAGTGTAGTAATGTAATAGTACATGCCATTTGTTTTGGCGAGCGTCCATTCCGGGTCGGCCAGCCAGTTCAAAAAATCCTTGTTATACAGAGGCATGGCGGACATATTAAAAAGATCAGTTACGTAGTCGTCCAACTTCTGCAACATCTTGGACGTCATCTCGGTCCCGTAGGCGATCGTATTTGCCTTTATGGACCGCGTGTAGTAAGTCGAGGAAGCATAGCTGATCATGACCAGCGGGAGACAGACCAGTGTCAGAAAGACGATCAGCAGCTTCTGCTGCATGTTCAGGTTGGCGAAGGCGAGCCACAACCGCTCTCCTATTTTGCCGACGGCTCCCTTTATGCTTCCTCTCATCCTTCGTACCCCTCCGTGTCTGCCTATGCGAGTACAGCTATTTTACTGCACCGTTTACGATCCCGGCAAACACGTACCGCTGGAAGAACAAGTAGATGACGACGATCGGCACCATAATCATCAAAATCGCCGCGGACATGAGCTCCCACTCCGTGCTGCGCTCCGAGGAGAAGTTCATCAGGCTCGTGGATACGACGGCGAGCTTCTGTGCGGGCATGTACAGATAAGGGATGAACATGTCGTTGTAGATGTCGATCGTCTTGATGATGACGATGGTCGCCGTCGCCGGCGTCAGCAGCGGAAAGATGATCGTGCGGTAAATGCGGAACAGGGAAGCCCCCTCCATCATCGCCGCCTCGTCAAGCTCCCGCGGAATGTTGAGCAGGAACTGTAAATAAATGAATAGCTGCAGCACGCTCGTACCCAGATGCAGGACGATGGATGCCCAGATCGTGTTGTACAGATGCAGGTTGTGGACGACGGTGAACGTCGCCACTTGCGTGGTGATCGTCGGCACGAACGATACGGCGATATAGGCGCCCATGACGGTCTTCTTCAGCTTGAAGTCGAAGCGTCCGAGGATATAAGCTACCATCGTGCCGAGCAGCACGTTGCCGATGACTGCCACGACGATAATCGTCAGCGTGTTCAGGTAAGCGCGGTCCAGATGCGCCCTGGTCATGACCGTGCCGAAATTTTCGAAGTTCAGGAAGTTCGACGGCAGCTTGAACACGCTCGTTTGCGAAAACTCGGCTTTGCTCTTGAAGGCGTTCAGCACGAGAATCGACGGCGGGAAAAGGATCATGACGACGGCGACCCAAAGGATCGCGTGCTTGACGACGGAAAACGGGCTGAACTTTGCCGCGTTCAATCCGACCACCTCCTGGTCGCAAAGCGCTGGATGCCGAGCACGACGATGACGGCAACGATCAAGGTGACGCTCATCGCGGAAGCCATGCCGAAGTTGTTGAACTTAAAGGCCGTATCGATCGTCTTGGTCAGGAACGTCTCGCTGGCGCCGAGCGGTCCGCCGCCCGTCAGGATGAACGGCAGGTCGAAGATCTCGAGCGTGCCGATAATCGTCAGGAACAGATTCAGTTCAATGACCTTCGTAATATTCGGCAGTACGACGCGCAGCGACGTCTGCAGGCGGGACGCGCCGTCCATGCGCGCGGCCTCGATGATTTCCGACGGAACCGACTGAAGGGCTGCCAGATAAATGACCATGTTAAGACCCATGAATTTCCACAGCGTAATGAAGCCGAGCACATGGTTGACGGCATGCGGGGAACCGAACCAGCTGATGGCGAGCGAGTCGAGCCCGACGCTGCGCAGCAGCGTGTTGAACGAGCCGTACTCCGAATTGAACACGTAGTTGAACATGTAAGCGACCGCGACGCCGTTCATGATATAAGGCATGAAGAGCATGACCCGGTAGGCGTTGCGGCCCTTGAGCTGCGAATTGAGCAGCAGCGCGAAGAACAAACCGAGCGCGTTTTGGAAAAGACCCCATCCGAGGTAAACGAGATTGTGGAGGAAGGCCGCCCAGATTTCCTTGTTTTCAAATACTTCTTTATAATTGCCGACGCCTGCCCATGTTTTTTCTGGACTGAAGCCGTCCCAGCTCATAAAGCTGAGATAAACCAGATAAAGTGCCGGATACAGGGCAAACATCGCCAACAGCGCGATCGGCACAAGCAAGAACAGGATGATCAGTATTTTTTTCTGTTTGGCGTAAGATAGGCTATCGCTCATCCGATTCAACTCCTTTTCATCCGCGCCCGAGAGACGACAAAACGGACGGCGCGGCGCGGACCGGCCATCCGTTTTGTCGGTCGGATCGAGCGGCGGAGCCTGTCGCTTGCTTTACTTCGCGACGGCGGCTTTCGCTGCTTTCCATTTTTTGTTATAGCTGTCGAACACGTCTTGCATTTTGCCGACCGTCACTTCCTGGATGAACTTGAACGGGTCGAACTGCATCTTGTTTTCGACTGCGGTCACTTGCTCGCTCACCGATTGCGCTTCGAGCATTTCCGGCTTGTTGGCCATGAAGTCGGCGATCGGCGCCAGGTCTTGCGGCTGATCCTTAAGCGGTGAGATGATCATGTGGTCCGCGTAGTCGCCGGATTCCTCGATCATAAACTTGATGAACGCTTTGGCCAGCGCCTTGTTTTTGCTCGTCGAGCTGACGGCGTACGCCCAGTCATTGCGCATCATGCCTTTGACCGTGCCGCTGTTGTCGTAAGGCAACGGCGCGAAGCCGATTTGCTCGAGCGGCAGGCCGTTGTTGATGAGGTTCGAGATCGCCCAGTTGCCGATGTACATCATGGCTGCCTTGCCCGAAGCCAGATCCTTTTGCGTCTGATCCCACGTTGCGGAGTATACGTCCTTCTCCAGCTCGCCCTTGTCGTACAGGTTCTTCAGGATGCCGAGGCCTTGTCCATAGGCGCCGTCTGCCGTGAAAGGCGCATCCGAGTTGATCTTGTCGTTGCGCAGGTTCGTGCTGCCGTAGATGAATTCGGCCGGGTCGGTCCAGTATTGCAGCGTCCAGGCATCCTTGAATGCCGTCGCCATCGGAACGATGCCAGCAGCCTTAAGCTTGTCCGCGTCTGCGTACAGCTCGTCCAGCGTCTTCGGCGGCGCGGTAATTCCCGCTTTTTCGAACGCCTGCTTGTTGTACAGCAGACCGTTGATCGCCACTTGCTGCGTGATCCCGTAGAGCTTGCCTTCGTAGGAGTTGTAGTCCTTGAAGTAAATGTTGTCGTCGAGGCCGAGATCGTCGAGCGGCTCGTAGAACTTTGGCAAGTCCGCCTTCGTCGTCTCGACGAGCGACAGGACGTCAGGCAGCTCGTTGGCCGCCATCCGCACGCGGATCGTCTGCTCGTAATCCTTGAGGCCTTCAATCTTGACCTCCGTCCCCGGGTACTTTGCCTCGAACGCGTCGACGTACTTCTTCAGGTCGGTATCGACCAGCTCGGTACGGTGCGTCGCCCAGGTAATCGTGCCCGTAAGGTTGCCTTCGGCCGCTCCTCCGCTCGCCGCGGAGCCGGAAGGACTTGCCGCTGCAGAACCGGATGCGCTTGCTGCAGGCGTGGATGCAGATGCCGATGCGTTCGCATCGTCGTTATTTGCGCTGCCGCAACCTGCGAGCAGCCCGACGCCCAGTGCCATTGCCATTGTTGCCGCTACATTCTTTTTCATCTCTCGTATCTCTCCCCGTTTCTGCTTGTTGTTCTGGCCTAACCCAATAGTATGTAAATTTACGTCACATTCAAATGGCCGCAAATTGTTTTTATTAGCTTATTTTTGTTTATTGTTCGAAATCGACAATTTGAACCTCGTTTGTTGTCGCTTACATTTATTGGTGGAAGCGTATACTTGTGTCTGATTAAAAATGATGTTATATTTCCTCACCTTAAACTGCGATCCGGCGTAAACCACATGCTTATTCTGCCGCTTATGTGATTAAAAAAACCTTGCGCGGCGCATGGCCGTTCAAGGTTTTCGTTGATCATTTAAAACCCGACTCCGCCGATCGGCTTTATTTTGATCCCTCCTGCTTCTGCGATCAGCGGCATGCAGCGGCCGATAAGCTCGCGCACTTGCTCGTTCTGCAGGCTGGCCGCATGCGCTTCGCGGTTTTCCCACAGCTCGGTGATCCACAGTACATCGGGCTCTTCCTCCGCCTCGTGAACGATATAATAGATGCAACCTGCCATGCCGCGAAGCGTATCGCTCGATGCCAGCATCATCTCGGCGAGTTCGCCCCGTTTCCCAGGTAAGGCTGTTAGTTTTCCGAACATCGGTCAAGCGATTCATCCGTCAACGCGTCCAGCAATCCCGCCGTCATTTTAGCTTCCCGCTCCCACTCTTCTACCAAACTTGCGATGGATGTAAACAAAGCCATTCCTCCATGAACGTTTTCTCTAACGATCACGAGTATAAGCCTCTATCCCTGACAGAAACGGTCAGTGTTCTGTAAAAACGGAAAAATAAACCCTACGCCGAGGCGCGGGTTTAAAAATAGACGCCGGTCCGTGCGAACGGCACGTCATGCAGCAGGAACTTAACGGGCCTTTTTGCTTATGCGCGTTGGTAAGACAGCCTGGCCTGGAACACATAGCGATGAATAAAAAACTCAGCGATGCCCGTTATGACCGCGACAACCAAAATTTCTCCCGGACTGATCGTCCATTTCATCGCGTATGCCGCGATCCATACCAGCAAGTAAGCCATAATGCCGTCGGACACGGTCGCGATCGCATTGTTGGTGGACCGCAAAATAATCTGGTCGCCTAGCATGTAAGCGATAATCGTGAGGATGGTGGCGGTCGTCGCCGCGCCAAGAAACGACGCATTGGAATAATACATCAACAAGGTCGTTACGATGACGCCATTTACGAGCCACTTCAATACGAATTTCATCTGACCGCCTCCTTGTCGGGCGTTTTCGACGATTCTCATCGTCGGATGCATGCGTTCGGTCATTTTATAATTTGCCCCGATAGCGTATCGGGCATCCCAAGCAGAAAAATCCCCCGTCCTTCGCCGGAAAGCGAAAAACGGGGGGCTTACTACCTCTCATATTATAAGCCGTTATCGTTACAGTTTGATCTCTTGGCCGCGCTCGGCGGATTCATAAATGGCCGACAAAATTTTGATCATGTCGACGCCGTGCTCGGGCAGGAAAATCGGCGACTCGTGTCCGAGCACGCATTCCACGAAATGGCGGATGTTGGCCGTATGCTGCGGTACCGCCGATTCGGGGAATCGGGGCTGCTCGTCGATCAGTACGCCTTCTTTTTCCGTATAAAGCTTCAGCTTGTCGTTGATCAGGCTGAACCCGCCTTCCGTGCCGCGCCACTCGAGGAACTTCTGCTCTTCTTCGATGTTCGATGCCCAGCTGAATTCGATCTGTAGCGAGGCGCCGCTGTCGAAGCGGATAAAGCCCGCAGCCAGGTCTTCGACGTCAAACGTTCCTTCGGGAACGTTGCCGGAGGCGTCCGGACGGTCCGCGAACTTGCGGTAGGTCGAGCCGGATACGGTAACCGGCTTCGGATTGCCCGCGGTCCACATCGCCATGTCGATCATATGGACGCCCAGATCGATGAGCGGACCTCCGCCGGACAGTCCCTTCGTCGTGAACCAGCCGCCGCGGCCGGGAATGCCTCTGCGGCGGATCCAACCGCAGCGGCCCATGTACATTTCGCCAAGCTTGCCTTGCATAATCAGCTTTTTAATGAACTTGGCCTCTTCGCTGAAACGGTTGTTGCGCATCGTCATCAGCAGCCTGCCCGATTCGCGCGCTGCGTCCGCCATCTTTTGCGCCTCTTCTGCATTCACGGCATCCGGCTTTTCGCAGAACACATGCTTGCCCTTGCGAAGCGCCGCAATCGCAATCTCGGAGTGATACAGGTTAGGCGTGCTGACCCCGACGATATCGATCGACGGATCCGCGATCAGCTCGCGGTAATCCTCATACACCTTTGCCCCGGGAAACGCGAGCGCCGCGGATTCGGCGGAAGCGCGAAAGGCGTCGCAGAACGCGACGAGCTCCACTTCCTTGTGGGATAGCCAACCGGGCAAATGCGCGAATTTGAAAATGCCGCCCGTACCGATAACGCCGACCTTCAACATGATTTATTAATCCCCTTTATGTATCGAAAATGATGGGTTCAAGCTTGCCTTATCCTTTTATATTTTAGACTGAAAAGGCTTTCGTTTCGATTGCAAATTCGGTTCATTTTATACGGTATTCTATCATTTGGGCATTCCAGGCAGACAGAAGAAAAACCGCAAAGCGGAGCGCGTGGCGCTGCGTGCTTTGCGGTGCTTTTTCAATTCGGCGAACTTGGAAAAGCGGAAATCATAGCTTTTTGGCGAGCTGTACCAGCAGGTCGGCTTCCGTCTTGGTAAATGCCTTGCCGCTCTCCGCCTTCACGCCCAGCATGTAAGCAGCGATCTTCAGCGCTTTCACTTGAAGAAGTCCGGCCTTGTCCGCTTTTTCGGCAAGCGCCAGTTCGAGCGCGAGCAGCTTGGCGACGGCCGGTTTCGAAGAAAAACGCGTCGTAAGTCGGCCAAGGCTGGCGTAATCGACCTTGACCGTATAAGTGACGGAGCCCGTGCCCGCATTGCCGGCGGTATCGGTCGCCGTCGCCGAAACCGTATGGCTGCCGACGCCGATAATATACGCGTCCGCATCGACGTTTTTGCAGCTTTGCGCAGCGATGCCGGACAATGCGTCATTGGCCTTGCAAGCCAATACGACACGCTGATCTACCGTGTAAGTGCCGGCGTTGCCGCTCCAGAGGATTGTCGGTGCCGTCAGGTCGATACGAACGACGACCTGGTGCTGCGACTCGACATTGCCGGCCCGGTCGACGCTCCAGAACGCGAGCGCGTGCTTGCCTTCCGTATCGACGGCTACCTCATTGCCGGTCTGGACCGCTCCGCCGTCGAGCTTATAGTGCGTCGCATCTACGCCGCTCCCCTCATCCGATGCAGTCAACGTTACGTTCACCGGTCCCTTTGCCCAGTTGTCAGACGCGTCGCTTGTCGTAACCGGCGCGATGTCGTCGATGCACTCCAGGTAGAGTACGACGATGCTCTTATCCGGCACGACATAGGACGCGAGCGGCTCCGCGCCGTCTACCGCTTCAGTCTGAACCGTAATCGGATGACTTCCGTTTAAGTTGTCCGACAGCATATCGGGCCCGGTCAGCACCGTCTTTTTGACGAGCCGGTAACCGTGTTCGAACGTGAAGCCGACATCGCGCCGCATCTTGTCTTCGCGATTGACCATCACGATATTAAGTCCGCCGGTGTCGGTAGACATGGCGTTGACCGTGAACGATGCGTCGTCCTTCGTCTTGTCCGTATAGTCTCCGGTGACCGTGGAACGGACGACGTCTTTGCCGAGCGCCTGGTTCATGACAATCATCATCTCGGCGATCCCGGTCCGGAAGAGACCGTTCGTGCCTTTGTCAAAGGCGAACCACGGTCCCGACGAGAAGGCGTGAAGCGCGGCCATGGCGACGTCGGGACGGTTGAAAATGCGGTTGATAAACTCGGCTGTCCCAAGCGTGCCTTCCAGATCGTGCGTCCGGTAGCTGTATTTGTTGATCTGGTCGAAAGGCTCGCCGCGCAGCGGCCAGATGCCGTGTTCGGATAAATATAGGCGGATGTGATGAGAAGGATCGGTTCTGCCGCCTCCGTTCTCCCAATCGCGGATGTCGCCGGTGATCGAATCCATGAACTGCTCGACGTAAGCAGGCGTTTCTCCGAAATAATAAGGATGCAGCACGAGATAGTCGATATCGTTGCCGATGCCTGCAAGCACCGCCTTGTGCCAGTCGCGCCAGGTGCCCGTCGGCGTGCCGTCGTTCGTCCCTCCGCCCGCGATATCGCTGCTCCACGGACCGGTCTTCGCTCCGGCGGCAAACTTCGCGTCAGGGTCGACCGCGCGGATGGCTGCGATAATCTCTTTACTCATCTGAATATAGACGGGCGCGGGGAAGCTCTTGCTCTGATCCAGTTCGTTGCCCAGCTCGAAGATGACGCGGATCGGATCCTGAATGCCGTATTGGCGCCGCAACGCGCCCCAATCCGTGCCTCCGTTCGGATTCACGCTGCCGTCTCCCGGGCTCGTCAGAAATTCGGCCAAATCCGCCGCATCCGTCGCGTAGTCGGCCTGTCTCATATTCAGGGTCCATGTGATCTCGCTGTCCGGCGTGACCGCAAGCACGGATTTCAACCATTCGACGATGCCCATGTTCATCGGCACGACCGGGTACCATTGGTTCGGAAACCCCGTGCGGCCGGCATAGGGGCCAAGCGTCTTTTTCCACATGAAAGCCTGAGAATCGGTGCCGGCCATCCGGCTAAGCGGAAGCTCGACGTCTTGCATGAGCGGCAAGTATTGATCGTTGAAAGCCAGACTCGGCATTGGCTGCATGATGACGCGCTGGCTCTCGTTCCAATCGTTGTTGTAGCCGAGGAGCTCCTTGTCCGCCGAACGCAGGACTTCGGATTCCTTCACATCCACGGCGGCCGGCGCGCTCGTGCGATAAGTCGTCTCGAGCGCCAGCTCGGGTCCGCCGACGGACCAATGTCCGTCCGCGTCGACCGCCTCTACGCGAAACGTGTACTTCGTATGCTGCAGCAGTCCCGACACCGTATATTCTTCAGCGGCAGGCACCGTCGCGATCTCCGTGCCGTCACGGAAAATCTTGTAGCCGACGACGCCGACATCGTCGATCGCGCCGTTCCAATGCAGCTTCACGGAAGCGTACTGGATGTCGGAAGCCGTCAACGCCCCGTCCGTCCAGAACGGCTCAGCAGCGGATCTTGTCGCCGCGTCCGCGGCGAGCTTGACGGAGCGGTTGCCGGCGCCGTCCTCGGCCTCGATCTCGAAGCGATAATTCGTGTCGGACGCAAGATCCGCAATCTGGTAGACCGTGCCCGTCACCGAAGCGATCTCCGCTTGATCTAGATAAATATGATAACGAACGACGCCTGTATCGTCGGTCGCCGCAGACCAAGATAAATCTGCCGCGTCCCGGCTCATCCTGGCGGTGAGCTCCGCATTCCCGTTCCAGGACGGCGCCTGCGTATCCGCATTAAAGTGGACCGTGACTGTCGCCGAAGCGCCGGCGTACGAGGCCTTCACCGACACATCCCCGCCGACCGGTCCGCCCTTAAAGACAAGCGCACGGTTCTCGATGACCGCGTTGCCCCCGGCCACCTCCCACACGATCGCTTCCGAAGGCGGCACCGCAATCGCGCTGCCGCCATAATCGCCGACGAGCGTGAGCGCCGATGCCAGATCGAGCGGCGATCCGGACGCATAACCCGGCGCGTTCGCAGACAGCTGCAGCGAGTCGGGCTTGCGGGCCACGAATAAATCGTCGACGAGCATCTTGCCGCCGATTGTCCCGCTTGTGCCGTACCGACCGAAATTGAACTTCAAGGTGGCGGCATCCGCCGGGAATACGAACGAGCCGCTTACCTTCGTCCAGTCTTGATCCGCTTTGAACTGAGGCGGGATCGCCATATTGCCTTTGAACGCCGTTCCGTTATACGCGCTGATCTGAATCATCGGATAAAAACCGTTCGACTGCCCCGTTGGCGAGATTCCGGCGATTTTTACCCATGCTTCGTAGTAATAAGTCTTGCCCGGCACCGCAGCCGCATCCTGATACTGTTGAAGGCTCGTATTGCCCGTAAATTCGGCTGACAATGCATAATTCCCGCTATGCTTGTCCGCCGACTGGACGGCAACGATTACGTTGGACCCGCTATAGGCCCCCCAGCCGCTTCGGTTCCCCGTTTCAAATCCGCCGTTCGACAACACATTTCCTACATTTTCCGCAGCCTGGGCGATCGGAACTCCGCCCGAGGGGAGCAACGATGCTGCGAGCAGGGACAGCGCAAGCGTGACGGACAGCGTTTTTTTGCGGATTGACATGACATTCCCTCCTATCATCCTAACCACGATATGATTGGCTTTTCGGCTAGCCGCTCCCTGACGCGCTCGCTCTCTTTCCGGGATCGATTATGGTAACCGCTTTCAATTTTAGAGTCGCATTCAGTCTTGGCGATACGAGACCTTTTTGCGGTCGTTGCCTTTTGTTGATCATCTTCGAATTTTGACTTTGGATCTCGCCGGTTTTATATTGGACTCATTGATTTCTATTCTACCGATCAGGGAGGGAGCCGGAAGCCGCCGTCCGATTCGCAGGACGAAGTCGGCCCGGCGCGAACATGCGAATCGCCGAAGGAATCGAAATGCTGGAATTGAAGCTGGGCACGATGACAATCCATCCGACCGTCCTTATCGACGAGGACTCGTGGATGCTGGTCGACACGGGCATGCCGGGATCCGCGCCGGCGATTCTTGAGCTTGCAAAGCAGGCAGGTATCGGGGATCGGCCTCTCAAGGCGATCTTGTTGACGCATCAGGACCTGGACCATATCGGCGGCTTGCCCGGCGTGCTTGAGGCGACCGGGGGCAGCGCGACCGTATATGCCCATCCCGGAGATGCCGGCGCGATCAACGGGGCGGAGCCCATGATCAAAATGTCGCCCGAACGGCTCGCCGGCTTCCTGCAGCAAGCAACGGACGAGGTGCGCAACCAGTTTGAACGGACGTTCCTCCATCCCGCCCGGCCGAACGTGGATCGCACGTTCGAGGACGGCGAATCGCTCCCGTTCGGCGGCGGGTTGACCGTTATCCATACGCCCGGACATACGCCAGGCCACGTCTGTCTCTACCATTCCGCCTCGAAGACGCTTATCGCGGGCGACGCCTCCGTTGCGCGTGATGGCGAGTTGGCCGGGCCCAATCCGCCTATGACGCCGGATATGGATACCGCGTTGGCTTCGCTCGGGAAGCTGGCTGCGTTCGATATTCAGAGCGTGATTTGTTACCACGGCGGCTGGGTACAGGGCGATGCCCGTTCGCGTTTCGCCGCGCTCTCGCAAGGTAACCCATCTTAAAAACACAAAAAAGGCTGCATGCCGGCAAGTTCCCCAATCGAGAACGATTTTTGCCGAACATGCAGCCTTGTTTCTTTACTTAGGCGTTCCATTTTTGCTTGCAGTCTCTTTAAGGACCCGAAAAGTGGCTTCGTCCGCCAAAATATAAAGCCTTGCTTCCGGCGGAATCGGCTGATCCAGCTTCCGGTTCACGCCCAGGTCCCCCCGGTCGGAAATGAGCGTCGCGCCGCGGGACAGCAACGCTTGAAAGGCGTCGCCGTAAGTGCGCCACGTACGTTCGACGGGAACCTCGTAGATCTCGTCCCCGTGCTCGCGGATAAGCAGTTGGCTGAAGCGCCGATGGATCGCCGCTTACGAAATGTACATTGCGGCGATGCTGCTGCGGATGACGGTCGGATTCGTCGACGAGGACGATTTCCGCGTCGGGGAGAGCGGCCAAAATTTCGTCAACCGCATACTGCGCCTTCTTGCTCCAGTTGACGACGATAAAATGATCCTTGCCGGGATAGGTCAATTGGCCGGCCTCCCTTTGCCTTTGGATGGACGCGACGGAATCGATGACCTTGCCGATCAGTATGCTGAGCAGGCCGATGCCGAAGATATACAAAAAGATAGTGAGCAGCTTGCCGGAAGCCGTCTTGGCGTAATAATCGCCGTAGCCGACCGTAGACATCGTCGTAAGCACCCAATATAAGGCGTTGAACCAATTGCGGAACGTGTCCGGTTCGATGGCGAACGCCAACGTTGCGCTGATCAGAATAAAACCCAGCGCCACCGTAACGATTGACGCGTTTTTAAAATGCATCGTCCGGATCAGAAGCCTGAGAAAAAAATGCATGCGCGTTCGTCATCCTCTTCCGGCCCTCGGCTCGAGCCTCATACGATCAGGCTGCTGACGGCGAAGCTCGTGCCGAGAAAAACGGCGCAAAGCAATATGCCTATCGCTACGTTTCCTTTTTGCAGATGCTCGGAAATTTTGAGTCCCGGCGTGGCGAGCTCGAAAATCCAGTAGGCGGCGATCAGGCATACATAGCCGACCGCGAACCATAGCATCATGTGCCAGATCGACGTGTTGGTATACGCTGCAACGCCGAGAATGACGGCGGTCGCGATAAACTTTCCGCCGAACGCAAGTCCCACTGCAACGTTGCCTCTGCGAAGCTCCTCCATGTCTTTGAACGGCGTCATCCAGCTGAATACGAGCATCCCGATCAACTGCAAAACGATGATGACGATAACGCTGGCGACGATATTGGTGACGACGACCATCAAGCCCACCCCCTGAATTTTGCGTAAGAAAGATCGTATTGTCCGTAATCGTGGACTTCCTCCACCAGGATGGGCACTTTCTTTAAGCCTTTTAGCTTGGCGTACCTTTCCTGGTCGATCGGCTGCTTGATACGGTTGCCGGACGGCAGCGTAATTACGGCGAAGCGGCGCTGTTGGCCGTTATATTCGGTCAAGTAGACGCCGACCAGCTCGACGTTGGTTTGAACGGAAATTTTCAGTTCGGCAATGTCGGCCTTGGCTTTGGCTTCATCCGGAAAGGATTTGATGGGCGTCCAGGCGGACAGTCTTACCTCGCTGCGGCCGCCTTCGCCCTCTTTCATCTCCGCGCTCATATATTGCAGCGTCCAGATCTTGTCGCCGGTGGCGTAGTTGCCGTCGTTGGGCAGCAGCGCATTGTCGGGCAGCACGGTCATATCGCTGCCGACGATATCCCCGACCGTACCCGCCACGATCCGATAATCCCACGGAACGCTCGTTCCGGACGCCCCGGCATCCGACCTGCTCGCAGATTTGGAGAATACCGATTTTTCGTTCGTGCATGCGCCGAGCAGGCACGCAACAAGCAAAAATGCCGCCGCAAGGCGAAACGCGTTTCCGATCTTTACGGCAGTCCGAGGCGGTACGCAAGCGGCTACGCCGTCTAACCGTTGTTCCTTCATTCGCTTACTTCACTCCCAACGGGATAAAATGACTCGTGTTGCCGGTAATGAGGCCGCCTGCCCGGCCGAGCAGCCCGCACGGCTTGCCGTTGAGCACGAACATGCCGGTAAGCAGGCGGAATTCGCCCGCGGCCGTACGAATGGGAGCAAGCTCCGCACGCTGCTGGTAAACGCTAGGAAACAACGCGCTCGTATCGAACCCGTCGCGGTCCTCCGCTTCAAGCGCGCCGCTCTTGTCGTACATTTTGACCGAGCCGCCCTCTCTGCCGAACATGGACTTGGACACAAAGTCGGACGCGAGCACGGGCTTGTCGTAAGTCGGCAGCATATACCGGGCGATCGCAATGCGCTCGTCCCTGTCGAACAACAATCCGAGCTCGTATAAGCCCCATGCGGCCGCCAGCAAGCCTTTGGATTGCAAAATAATGCTGTGCGGCGAATTGAACAATGCGAGATTGCCCGTGTCCACCGCGTATAAAAGGGCGTCCCCGCCTTCGTCGTAGGCCAGCCACTCCTTGGGGTACAGCGCGAACAGCCTTCGGATCGGCCTGCCTTCGCCGTCCTTCAGCACGCCTTCGTCCACCCATAACTCGAGGCAATCGACGAACCGAACCGGCAGGCGGCCGTGCTTTGCGAGCGCTTCGATCGTGCCCGAATCCTCCAGATGGCTCCCGTAGTCCATGCAAGCGGCCGCCTCCGGGCGCTCTGCCGCCCAGGCCGCGGCGACCAGGTCCGCCATGTTCGCGTTGGGCGATTCGATGCCGGCCTCCGCGCACAGCCATGGCGTCGCGACCGCGGCTTCGACGTAGCCCGTCGGCGTGTCCGCGTTCAGCTCCAGCAGCTTGATCGCGCCGTCCGCCGAGACGGCAAAATCGAACCTCGCATACCGGCTGATCAGCCCCGCGGGCGGCGGAGGCAGCAGGTTGAGCGTATCCCATAAAATCTCCGGGATGCCAAGCAGCGCATATAACTCTCGTTTGCCGAATACGTAACGGGCGGTCTTGTCGAGCACGCCCCAGAGCGCGGCAGACGCAGTCTCGAGCTCTTCGTACAGCGACTTGGGCATGACCAGGATCTGATCGAGCCAATAGGCTTCCTCCTCCAGGTCCGCCCAGGCAAAACCGAGCTCCGCAAGCTTGGCGACCCGGCCAGCCCTGTCGGGATGCGGCATGCCCCGAAGCTCGAATACGCCGCCGCTCATCCCCCGAACCCGCCCGAGGAGCTCGATCGACCGCTCGAGCCCGAAGAACCGAATACGCTTTTGGACTTCGAGCTCCCGGACGACGACCCGCTGAACCCGCTGGAGTTGCCTCCGATGCCGCCCGGCTTGGACGACGAGGAGCGGCGGGTGACCGATCCGCTCTTCTCGCTCGTCTTGGGACGAACCGAGGAGCCCACGACCGGCTTGCTGCGGAAAGCTTCGCTATCGTATGATTTCGATTTGTAAGGCCTGGTCGTTCCCGCATAATAGGTCGTATGGGAATTCGCCCAAGCCGCAGACGAATAGGAAGAACCGTTGTTGAAAATCAAATGGTACAGGAGAAGATCGTCCCAGCCGAAGCCCGAGTGATAGCCGTTGTTGACGATGACCGTTTGTCCTCCGGTTCCCGTACCCGACGAACCGGTGCCCGATCCGGTCCCGCTGCCGGAAGCCGGCGGACAGGGGACGGCCTCATCGCCGTCCTTGCATTCCTCCCCGTCGCCCGCTAGCGGCAGGTTCCAGTCGACTGCCGGGTCGTAAAACGCCTTTACGTCCTCCGACGACCATTCGACCAGCTTGGGCTGGGCGGCTGCCGCCGTCCCCGAAGGCGTCGCTTCCGTTGCGAACGATGCGGAGCCCAAAGCCGCGTTGGCGAGCAGCGCGATACCGAGCGAGGTAGACAGCGTCTTCAGCGGCGCGCCGTCCTTGCCGAAGAGCTTGAACTTTGCCGAATCGTCCGATTTATCTTGTCTTTTCACGATGCGTGCCTCCCGCTGCGTCCTGTCTCAGGGCTCGGTGCCTGTACGGACGACAAGAATTTCCAGCTTGCCTGAATCCAGATTAAGCCTGCCTTCGACCGTCTCGTATTCAAAGCCGCCGACCGTTATAAAGTTGACGTGCTCCAGCGCCGCGACCATGTTTAACGTCCAGGTGCGCTCGTCGATAAACTTGAGCTCTCCCGCTTCGTTTTTCTCCATCAGATAGACGGCAATCCCGTTATCCAACTCCTACACCCTTCCGATTTTGGAATCTTTGCACTGAATTACAGTAAACGATGATAGAATCGAGTGTCAATTGCTATTTTGGAAAAAAAAACAAGCCTGCCGCAACGGCAAGCTTGGATTCCTGACGAAATCCATCGCAAGATCAAGTCCCGCAAAAGGTACGGTAACGGCCGCACGACGGATCCGGGAGCGCGGCGTAAGCGGCATGCGCGGGGTCGTAGGCGTAGGGATCGCGAAGCGCATCGACCAGACGCTCCAGGACGCCGTAGTCGCCGCGTCCGGCCGCAGCCTCCAGCGCCTCCTCGACACGGTGGTTGCGGGCGATTATCGCCGGGTTGCTGCGCCGCATCAGCCGCCGCGCAGCATCGGCCGCCTCTTCCGTGTCGCCGATTCGGGCACGCCATCTGCCGCGCCAGCCCGCGAACGCTTCCGACGCGAACAGCTCCCCTTCTTGCGTCGCGCCCGTCGACAGGCTCGCGAACGTATTCGTATAATCGGCCTTGTGCGCTTCCATCAGATTGAGCAGGTCATAAATGAGAGGTTCGTCATCCGGCGCTTCGCCGGGCAATCCGAGCTTGGCCCGCATGCCCGCGAGCCACTCGGTCTCGAACAGCTCGGGAAATGCCGATATTTCCTGCTCCGCCAAAGCTACTGCTTGCTCTTCGTCTTCGGCGAGCAGCGGCAGCAGCGTCTCGGCGAATCGGGCCAGGTTCCAGGCGGCGATCCGCGGCTGCTGGTTATAGGCGTAGCGGCCGTGCGCGTCGATCGAGCTGAACACCGTCGACGGATCGTACGCGTCGAGGAATGCGCAGGGACCGTAATCGATCGTCTGTCCGCTGATCGCCATATTGTCGGTATTCATCACGCCGTGCACGAAGCCGATCAGCTGCCACTTCGCGATCAGCGAAGCCTGCCGGCGGACGACCGCTCTGAGGAACGACAAATAGTCGCCGGTTTCGACTGCCGGATCGTGTCTTTGCATCGTATAATCGGCGAGTTCGCGAACCTGCTCCGCGCCGCCGGCGCCTGCGGCGTACTGGAACGTCCCGACCCGAACGTGGCTCGCCGCGACACGGGTCAGCACGGCGCCAGGCAGCTCGTCCTCGCGAAATACCGGTTCGCCGGTAGTTACGACCGCCAGGCTGCGCGTCGTCGGAATGCCCAGGCCGTGCATCGCCTCGCTGATCACGTATTCGCGCAGCATCGGTCCGAGCGCCGCACGGCCGTCGCCGCCGCGCGAATAAGGCGTGCGGCCCGAGCCTTTGAGCTGAATGTCCAGGCGCTGACCATCAGGGGCGATGTGCTCGCCCAGCAGCAGCGCGCGTCCGTCTCCCAGCATTGTCAGGTGACCGAACTGATGCCCTGCGTACGCTTGCGCCAAGGGCTCGCCGCCTTCGGGCGACGCGCTGCCCGACAAGACGGCTGTGCCGGATTCGCTTCGCAGCGCTTGTTCGTTCAAGCCGAGCGACTCGGCTAACCGGGCGTTCAATACGGCTAGCTTCGGTGCTTCGACCGGATTTAGCGGTATTTTCGAGTAAAAAAAAGACGGGAGATGCGCATAGCTGTTGTCGAAGCGCCAGCCGACCGTTGTCGTGGAATCAAGATGCGTCATAACGTCTCCCTTCGCGCGCTTTTCTTGTACGAAGCGCTTATTTTGTACTTATTTGCAGAGCCTAGCTTTTATCCGCATAAAATACATGCCACGCACTTAATCGGCCGTCCTCGGCATCCAGGATGCCGAATGAAAATTGCGCTTGCCTCCGCTTGTCGGTCGGCGAGCCGGGATTAAAAATCAGCATGTTGCTCTTCGGGTCGCGCCGTAGAACGGGAATATGCGAATGTCCGTAAACGATCGCATCCGGCATTACTTCCTTAAATGCCGCAACCGCGTGCGCTTCCGTCTTCGTCCGCAGCGCCGCCCCATGCCCGTGAACGACGCCGATCCGGCAGCCGCCGAATGTCAGAAGCAGCCGCATCCCGAACTTGGCCGCGATCTCCGGTCCGTCGTTGTTCCCGACGACGCCGTATACCGGGGCGTACGCGGACAAAGCATCGAATACGCTCATGCGCGTCCAGTCTCCGGCATGGACGATCGCCTCTGCGTCCGTCAGCTCGCGCTGCAGCGCCGCCGGAAGGCGCTTGCTCATTCTCGGCATATGCGTATCCGATACGACCACGATCTTCATGCGCGATTCCTCGCTTTGGCTGCAGACTCGTTTCCATTTAATCTTACCCTAGCCGCGTCCGTTCATGAAGCGATTTTTGGAAATTCTAAATTTCCGCCGCCGCGGTAAGCTCCCGCTTCATCTCCGCTTCGTACTCGGTTCGCTGAGCGTCGCTATATTGGAGGACTTCGGCCATATAGTCGAGGACAGCCGCCAGATTCCGCCGCGCCCAGCCGATATCGAAAAACAGGGCGCCCGTGCGCCTGACGAGAAAATCGGCGGGCTTTACCGCCATCTCCGCCTCGATCGCATACGCAAGCATGCCATAAGTCTCGTCGGAAAGCCCCGCACCGTCGGCGCTTTCATGCCGCCGCCTTGCGATGCGTTTGAACACGTCATCCGCGTTCGATCCGTATCGGCTCGCGATCTGCAGCGCCGTCTCGGCTGACAGACCTATCGCTTCTCCGGCAGCCGCAGCCGTTTTTGCATACGCCGCGTAACGTCCGGAGCCGCCGACGTCGCCGCCGGATATCGGCAGCTCTCTGGTCGTGCAAGGTCCGAATGGACCTTTGCCTTCGGCACGCAGCGCGGCAGCCAGCCGATCGACGACCGTCTCCGCCATTTTGCGGTAGCCGGTGAGCTTGCCGCCCGCGATCGTGATCAGGCCGGACGGCGACACGAAGATTTCGTCGCGCCGCGACACTTCGGAAGGCGACTTGCCTTCTTCATAAATAAGCGGCCGCAGGCCCGCCCAGCTCGATTCGACGTCCAGCTCGCCAAGGCGCAAATTCGGGAACATGCCGTTGCAGGCAGCCAGCAGGTAGTCCCGATCCTCCCTCGTCGCACGCGGCTGCGCCGTATCGCCGGCATAATCCGTATCCGTCGTGCCGACATACGTCTTGCCGTCGCGCGGAATCGCGAACACCATGCGGCCGTCCTGCGTATCGAAATAGATCGCTTGACGAAGCGGGAACCTGTTGCCGTCGAAAACGAGATGGACGCCCTTGGTCAGCCGTAGCGTCTTGCCATGCTTGGACCGGTCCAGCTCCCGCAGCGTGTCGACCCAAGGCCCTGCGGCGTTGACGATCTGCCGCGCACGAATCCGGTATTCGCCCTCTCCGATCAAGTCGCGGGCCAGCACGCCCGTCGCCCTTCCTCGTTCATCGTAAAGGAACTGCTCCGCCTTCGTATAATTGGCGGCAACCGTCCCTGATTCGGCCGCTTTTTTAAGCACCTCGATCGTCAGGCGCGCATCGTCCGTCCGGTATTCTACGTAAGAGCCGCCGCCTCTCATGCCTTCCTTTTTCAAAAGCGGCTCCAGCGCCAGCGTGTCCTCCGGACTCAGCATGCGGCGCCGTTCGTCCCGCTTCACGCCGGCCAGGAAATCATACAGCCTCAGCCCGAACGAGGTGCTCAGCCTGCCGAACGTTCCGCCCTTGTATAAGGGCAGCAGCATCCGCTCCGGCGTGGTGACGTGCGGGCCGTTCTCGTAGACAATCGCCCGTTCCTTGCCGACCTCGGCGACCATCTTGACCTCGAACTGCTTCAAGTATCGCAGACCGCCGTGGACCAGCTTCGTCGATCGGCTTGAAGTTCCAGCCGCGAAGTCCTGCATTTCGATCAGCGCCGTTTTCATTCCTCTTCGCTGCGCGTCCAATGCGATCCCCGCCCCCGTAATCCCGCCGCCGACGACCAGCACGTCATACATGTCCTTTTCCATCTCTTCGAGTTTGGCTGACCGGTTCGTCCCGGCGAATGCGCTCATCATGTCGATGCCCTTCTTTCTGTCGTTTCGAATGCAATAAAACCACGATGATGCAGACCGCGCCATAGTGGCGCGGCCGATATCGTGGTTTCTCCTGATCTCCGACCGGATATGAACTTGTCTTATTACTTAAAAGCCATGGCGGCCCTGACTGCCTTCTGCCAGCCCGCGTACAATCGCTGCCGCTCGGCGTCTTGCATGACGGGCTTGAACGAGCGATCGAGTCTCCAGCTGTCCGCAATGTCCTGCTTGCTCTGCCAGTAGCCGACCGCGAGCCCCGCCAGATAAGCCGCGCCGAGCGCCGTCGTCTCGCCGACCGAAGGACGTTCGACCTCCGCGCCGAGCAGGTCGCTCTGGAACTGCATGAGCAAATTGTTGGCGACGGCCCCGCCGTCGACCCGCAGCCGCTGCAGCGGAAGTCCCGAATCCTCGATCATCGCGTCCAGCACGTCCCTGCTCTGATAGGCGAGCGACTCGAGCGTCGCGCGGATAAAGTGCTCTTTGGTCGTCCCCCGCGTCAGTCCGAAGATCGCGCCCCGCACGTCGCTGTCCCAATAAGGCGTCCCCATACCGACGAAGGCCGGCACGACGTAGACGCCTTCTGAAGATTCCACCCGCGCGGCGTACGTCTCGCTGTCGGCCGAAGTCTTCAGCATGCGAAGTCCGTCCCTCAGCCACTGGAGCGCCGATCCCGCGACAAAAACGCTGCCCTCGAGCGCGTATTCCACTTTGCCTTCGAGCCCCCAGGCGATCGTCGTCAGCAGTCCGTGTTTGGATGCGACCGCGTCCGCGCCCGTATTCATGAGCATGAAACAGCCGGTTCCGTACGTATTTTTAACCATGCCCTTCTCGAAGCAAGCCTGCCCGAACAATGCGGCCTGCTGGTCGCCCGCGATCCCCGCGATCGGAATGTTGCGGCCAAAGAAGTGATGATCCACCGTATGCGTGTAAACTTCGGAGGAGGAACGCACCTCCGGCAGCATGGAACGAGGCACGTCCAGCGCCTTTAGCAGTTCATCGTCCCACTCGAGCGTATGGATGTTGTAGAGCAGCGTGCGGGAGGCGTTGGAGAAGTCGGTCACGTGCGCGGCGCCTCCGCTCATTTTCCAGACGAGCCACGTATCGATCGTGCCGAACAACAGGTCGCCGCTCGCCGCCCTCTCGCGTGCGCCGTCCACATGATCGAGCAGCCACTTCACCTTCGTTCCGGAAAAATACGCATCGATCAGCAAGCCCGTCTTTTGCCTGAACAGATCGTCCAGTCCTTGCTGCCTCAGCGCTTCGCAAATATCGTTGGTCTGCCGGGATTGCCATACGATCGCGCGGTGGATCGGACGGCCCGTATGGCGGTCCCACACGACCGTCGTCTCTCGCTGGTTGGTGATGCCGATGGCCTCGATCTGCTCCGGCCGAATATCCCCTTCGGTCAGGACGCGCGCAATAACGCCCAGCACGGACAGCCAGATCTCGTTGGCGTCATGCTCGACCCAGCCGGGCTTGGGAAAGTACTGCTTGATCTCCTGCTGCGCGGCGGCGACGGCGCGGCCGCCCTTGTCGAAAAGGATCGCGCGGGAGCTCGTCGTCCCTTGATCGAGCGCTAAAATATAGCGTTTTTCCATGTACGCTCCCCCTATCGTATCCCGTTTTCGTAATGCTTCCATAGTTCCTTGTTGGAAGTCGTGACCGCGGAGGCGCCCGCAGCGAGCGCTTGCTCCACGTCGTTTGCCGTACGGATGAGGCCGCCGGCGAAGACGGGAATGCCCGTTCGTTCGTGCACCTCGGCGATCATATGCGGAATGACGCCGGGCAGCACCTCGATAAAGTCGGGCTTCGTCCGCTCGAACATGGCATAGCTCTTCTCGAGCGCGTTGGTGTCGAGCAGGAACAGCCGCTGGATGGCAAGCAGCTTATTCTGCTTGGTCTTGGCGATCACGCTCGCCCTGGTCGAGACGATGCCCGCAGGCCGGGCGATCTGGCAGATGAATTCGGCTGCGTACTCGTCGTTTTTGAGCCCTTCGATCAGGTCCGCGTGCACGATCGGCTTTTTGCCGTTGGACTTCGCGAGCTGCACGATCGGCTGCAGCTGTGCGACATGCATGTCTAGCAGCACGATATATTCGTACGGCAGCTTGATCAGCTTCTCCAGATCCTTCACCTTGCGCGCCGCGGGGAGAATCCGCTGTCGGCTGAATGGCATAGGGAGCTCCCTCCGTTCGGTCTTGTAAAAAAAGAAAAAAGGAAATCACGAACTCATCCCCTAGGGGACCTGAGTCGCGTGCTCTCCTTTTCTCCGCCGCGCATATGAACTTGACACGATTATATTACAGGATCTATGCGGCGTCTACCCTGAGGTTTGGCGTTTGAGGTTTGGCGTTGCGCCGCTCCTTCCTCCAGATTGACTAGGTTGCGGCTGGGGGCGCTAGCGGAAAATAGTTCCCCTACCGGCCACGCAGGCGCCACACTTGGGGCGATAGCGGAAAATAGTTCCGCTACCGGGCCACGCAGGCGCCACACTTGGGGCGATAGCGGAAAATAGTTCCGCTATTGGGCCACGCAGGCGCCACACTTGGGGCGATAGCGGAAAATAGTTCCGCTATTGGGCCACGCAGGCGCCACACTTGAGGCGATAGCGGAAAATAGTTCCGCTATTGGGCCACGCAGGCGCCACACTTGGGGCGATAGCGGAAAATAGTTCCGTTATTGGGCCACGTAGGCGCCACACGTGGGGCGGTAGCGGCATTAAGCGAGATCACGACTGGGATATCGGCCGGAGCCGGGTCGCCCGCACGAGCTTGCGGCCGAGCGCCGGCATGCAGCGTACCGCGGTCAGCGCGGTACGGGCCAGAAGCGGCCGGCCGGCGGCCCGCTGCACCAGGTTGCCCCATCGCAGCGGGCCGTCGAACGCGCTGCGAATCGCGCGGGCGTAGTCCTCCTCCCACTCGCAGAGCGACAGCTCGCCGCCGAGGTATCGCTCCGCCGACCGCGCGCATAGCTGCGCGGCGCGCAGCGCCATCGACATGCCGTCCCCGCACAGCGGCGGTATCGTCGCGCACGCGTCGCCGACGAGCGGGATGCCGTCCCAAGGAATCGGCCTCGCAAACAAACGCACGGGCGCGATTGCAGCTTGCGTGCCCGGAACAGGCTGCGCGCCGGCCAACCGCCGATTGAGCGAGGGGCTGCGAGCCTGCGCGAGCTCGAGCCAGCCTTGCACGGCGGTCGGGGCATCCCGGACCGCGCGCCTATCGAGCAGCGCGGCGGCGTTCACGATGCCGCTGCCCGCCGGGGATAAGCCCAGATAGCCTCCTTCAAAGAAGTATAGCTCTACTTCGTCCCTGGCTTCTATACCTGTAAAGTGCATTTTGACGCCAAGGTAGGGCGAGCTTGCCGGCTTGTTCCTTCGCTTCGCGCCGGTTAATACGGACAGACGGCCTCCGCCTCCCCATGCGCCGATGACAGCGCGCGCCTGCACGGTACGCACGAAGCCGCCGCACACGAGGTTCAGCGTATAGCCGTCCGCTTCGCGCGCCATCGACGCGACGGTCGTTCCCGTCGCAATCTCGGCGCCGGCAAGACGGACTTCGCGGTGAAGCGCCTCGTCGAGATCATAGCGGCTGAGTCCCCATGCCGCGCCGGGCAGCGGTATGCGCAGGGGCGCGCTGCCGAAGGCATGGATCCGCGTCGCGCGGATGTCTGCCGGCTCGAGCGACCTGAGTGCGGAAGCGAAGCCCAGCTCGGATAAAATGCCGATCGATTCCGGCGACAGAAACTCCCCGCATACTTTGTGCCTGGGAAACCCTTTCCGGTCGATCAGCAGCACCCTCCGCCCGCGATCCGCAAGCGCTTTGGCGAGACTGCTGCCCGCTATGCCGGCGCCGATCACCACCACGTCCGTCGTCTCGGAAAACAAAGCGGCGCTATCTTTCACCTCGTTCAAGCGGGCCCGCCTCCTTTTCCGTGGAGGGTCGTCTTTGCGGCGACCGTCTTCGGCACCGTTACGACATACCGGAATAAAGGCCGCCAGCTGTAAGCCATTCCGCTCGCGTCCAAGCGAAGCCGAAGCCGCTCCCAATCCGCAGCCCGGAAGCCCTTCGCGACCGACAACGGACCGTCGTTCACGACAAAGCGGTTGCCCGAGACGATTCTGGCTGCCAGCCACACAGCCGTCCACGCAAGCCAATGGCGGTGGATGTCCTGAATAACCACTCCCATTTTGGACGCCTTCAGCATCGCTCTCGTCACATCGGGCAGTTCCTCGTCTCCAAAATGGTGAATGAACTGGGACGCGGTCACGATGTCGGCAGCATCTTCTTCCAGCGCGAACAGGTCGCGCCGCACGACGGTCACGCGCGGCTCGCCGGCGTAAAATGCCCTCGCTTCAGCGCACGCTTCCTCCGTCCGGTCGGCAAGCGTGATGCCGATCGCGACGCCACGCGCGTCCGCCCATCGGAGCAGCGCCGCGTTGACGTCCCCGGAGCCTGCCCCGATGTCCAGCACCGTAAGCCGCTTCGGACGTCCCGCCTGCTCCCAGAGCCGGGCGACGCCGTACAGCGTCCGGCCGGATGCCGCGAACAGGCGGTTCAGCCTGCGCAAATGCCGGAGCGCTTCGCGCAGCTCGGCTCCGCCCTGCGCAAGATCGTCCATCAGCTCGGGTGCTTGCGCACGCGCCTCCAGCCTTCTAAACATGCGAGGCCAACCGCGCCTCGCCGCTCGGTTCGCGCCCGGTCCCAGCGGCAAGATCCACGTCCGAACGGGCCGCATTCTGCTCGCCCGGCCGATAGGCGATCGGCAGCAGCTCGCAGGAAAGCCCGGGCCCGAACGCAAGGCAGACGCCCTCCGATTGCGGCGCGCCTTCCTCGCGTTTGGCTTGCCGGATGGCCTCCAGCACGAACAGAAGCGTCGCGGAGGACATATTGCCGAAGTCGCGCAGGACGCCTCTGCTGTATCCGGTGTGCTTGTCCGTCAGTCCGAGCTCCGCTTCGAGCGCATCGATAATGCCTTTTCCGCCGGGATGGATCGCCCAAATGTCGGGCAGCGACTCCCGTTCGCCCAACACGGAAGCCAAGCGATCAGGCACATGACGGCCGATCAGCGAGGGAATGCGGGAAGACAGATAAAGGTCGAAGCCGTAATCGCCGACTTCCCACACCATCTCTCCTTCGCCTTCCGGCAGCAGCGCGCTGATCGGCTTTCCGAGCTCGAACCGTTCCCTGGCACCGTCTTCAGCGTTACCGATTACGCAGGCGGATGCGCCATCTCCAAAAAACGAAGCGCCGAAGAGCGCCTCCTTCCCGGCGGATGGCTGAATGTGAAGCGTGCACAGCTCGACGCAAACGATAAGGACGGCAGCCCCTGGCTGTCCGCTCACGATATCGCGGGCCATGCCGATCGCTTTAAGTCCGGCCGCGCATCCGAGAAAAGTCAGCGGGATCCTGTTTACCGTATCCTTTAACCCGAGCTGCTTGGCCAGCACGGTGTCGAGCCCCGGCAGAAACTGACCGGTGCAGCTGACCGTAAGCAAATGCGTCAGCGCCGAGGGCAAAACACGCGCGTCAGTAAGCGCGGCAGATGCGGCGCGAAGCGCAAGCGGTACCGACGCCTGCTTGTAGGCCGCCATGCGTTCCGATGTAACGGGTACCGGAAGTCCCGACAGCTGGGCGAAATATCGGTTGCTTGCTGCAGGCTCGAGCAGTGCAGGCTCGCAGGTGTAGCGGGTTTGCACGCCGCATTGCTTGAACAGACGCCTGGCCCAGCGGGCTGCATCCGGCGAGTTCATCAGGGCATCGGCCAGGCGCTGGGCCGTGTCCAATTGGTCCAGCTTGTGCGCCGGCACTGCAGTCCCGATGCCGAGCATTGAGATCGACGGCTCTATGGTTCTCATCATACGCTTCAACCCCTTTTCGTTCGGATATCGCAAGACAAGCTGCTATCCTTCACTTTATTCCGGGCGGCGTCATAATATGTGAACAAGCCGTGCAGCGCAAAAAGGCCGCGCAAAGCGCGGCCTGAATGAACAAGGTCTATCGATTCAACGCATAGATCAGCACTGCAACGATCACAATCGTACACACGACGTAGATCCAGCTCAGGTTCGCCCATTTCTTGCCCGTCTGCTGGAAATAGGCCGGGTTGCCTTCCCTGTTCGTCCTCGATTGCCCGATCGCGATCGTCGCCGCAAAGCCGACGACCATCACGACGACAACCAGAATAATCGGTAGTATCATATCCGCTCTCCATTATTCGCAAGTTGCCATCATTATAGCAAATTCGGCTTCTTGCCGCTAAGTAGACGAAGCCAGCCGATTACAGCAAGCGTTCGCGCAGCGCTTCTGCCGAATGCGGGGACAGATGTCCGAGCGGAATGTCAAAGACGGTTTTCGCGCCGGTTGCGCCTTCTTGCGACAGCCGTACCGCCGCCCGCGCGTAGGCGACCAGCACGCTCGCGGTGAACTCGGGATTGCTGCCCAGCTTGAGGCCGAATTCGATCAATTGCTGCGTGCCTTCTCCCGTCACGCCGCTGCGGAGGACAAACCCGCCGTGCGGCATGCCGCTATGCTCCGCCTGCAGCTGCTCTTCGGTAATAAACTCGACCGTCGTATCGTATTCGGAAAAGTAGTTCGGCATCTCTTTGATCTCACGTTCGATGGCGGCTGTATCCGCGCCCTGCTCGGCGACGACGTAGCACAGACGTTCATGCTTTTCCCGCGTCGTCAGCTCCGGGTTTTCTCCGCTGCGTACGCTGGCGATCGCGCGTTCGACCGGAATCGTGTACTGGACGCCCGCTTTGACGCCGGCTACGCGCCTGATCGCATCCGAGTGACCTTGGCTCACGCCTTTACCCCAGAACGTATATTCCTTGCCCTGCGGCAGGATCGACTCCGCCAGCAGGCGGTTCATCGAGAACAGCCCCGGGTCCCAGCCGGTAGAAATGACGCTTACATTGCCGCCCTGACGCGCCGCTTCGTCGACCGCGCGGTAAAATTCGGGAATTTTCGCATGCGTGTCGAAGCTGTCTACCGTATTGAACCGGGCGGCTACCAGCGGCGTCTGCTCCGGCAGATCCGTTGCCGAGCCTCCGCACAGAATCATGACGTCGACCTCTCCCCGGAAGCGTTCAATATCCGAGATCGATTCGAATCGCGCATTCACGTTCGTATCCGCACTCATCCGGGCCGCGTCGCGCCGCGTGAAAATCGCGATGAGCTCCATATCCTCATTTTGACCGATTGCCTTATGTACGCCGCGGCCCAAATTACCGTAGCCGACGATTCCGATCCTGATTTTGGACGACATAATCGTTTCCCCCTTAGCGAATATCGACAAAATTATAACTCACATGCGATGTAACTTGCAAAGTTTGATTTTCCAACCCTTGACGCTGACATCATTGTTTCATGACTTCGTCAGTTCGATTGCCGCGCGATTGTGGACAAGCTATAATTTTGTGCTATGATGAGACGAAGATCCCTCAACACAACTTGAATAGGAGAGATCAAGCTTGATCCAACTAAAGGAATTCCTCGATACCGAATATTCGCTCGCGGAAAAAAGAGCCAATGAATTTTTGGCCGGCCTGGAAGAAGAACAAGTCGTCAACGTTTTGTACGGTTCATATGCCAAGTCCCAGACGCAAGGCGTCGTCCATCAACGGGCTTCGATCCTTATCGTGTACAAAACAAAATAATCTCGGCCCCGGACGCTTAACCGGCTGCGCCGAGCGCCGGACCGATACGAACGACAGCCTTGGGCGATTTCCGCTCCAAGGCTGTTTTCTATTTATGCGTCCTTTTACAGATGCTGGAGGTGCAGCACGACCATGCTCTTCTTCGGTACCGTGTACGACGTGATGGCGGACGTTCCCGTCTCGTTTGTCGTCGTCACGGTAATCGGCCGGCTGGTCGCGGTGTCGGTCGACTCCAGCGTATCGGCCGTGAGCACCGTCTTTTTGACGAGCTTGTAGCTGCCGCCGTCGAACGTCAGGCTGAGCGGCCGTTCGATATCCGGATCGCGGTTGACGATGACGAGGTTGATCCCCCCGCTTGCGGTCGTCATGGCGTTGACGGAGATCGTCGACGACGCGTTGTCGGGATTCGTCAGGTCGCCGGATATGCTCGTCTGGACGACGTTCGCGCCGAGCGACTCGCCTTCCACTTTCATCAGATCGCGCAGGCCGGTCGCATACAGCGTGTCGCCGGTCGCTTCGTTCAACACGCCCCAAGGGCTGCCGACCAGCACGTGCAAGGCCATCAGCGACACTTCCGGACGTTTGTACATGCGGTTGATAAACTCGGCCACGCCGAGCGTGCCGTTCAGGTCATGCGTCCGGTAAGCGTACGTGGCGTAATTGGCAGGCTCCCCGTCTCCGAGCGGCCATACGCCGTGCTCCGAGATATAAATCTGAATGTGATGCGCCGGATTCAGATTGGCGGAGCTGCTCTCCCAAGCGGCGATATCGTCGCGAAGCGAATTCAAATATTTTTCGATCTCGCTCGGCGGCAAGCCGTAATAGTAAGGGTGGAACGTAATATAGTCGATGTCGTTGCCCATTTGCGCAAGGATCGCGTTGTGCCAGTCGCGCCAGTTGCCCGTCGGGCCGCCGTACTTCGACCCCCAAGGTCCCGTGACAGCGAGCGCCGCGAACTTCGCGTTTGGATCGACGCGCTTCACTTCGCGTATGATGTCCTTGCTCTTTTGAATATAAGTATTGATCGGAAAACGGGAGCTTTGGTCCAGCTCGTTGCCCAGCTCGTAGGTCGCGATCTGAACCGGGTCCGTGTGTCCGAGATCGATGCGTTTCTGCGCCCAGTTCGTGCCGCCGTTCGGATCGTGGACGCCGTCGCCGGTCAGAAATTCGGCCAGATCGGCCTGGTCCATCGCGGTCTCCTTGAGCATATTGAACGTCCAGGTGATCTTGCGGTTCGCATCGAGCGTCTTCGTGGAATTCAGCCATTCCATGATGCCGTACCGCTGCTTGCCCGTGTTGCCTCCGTATACGCTCGGAAATGCGGTACGTTCCTCGAGCGTGCCGATCGTATACTTCCACCGCATCGCCATCGAATCCGTGCCGGCGACGCGCATGAGTCCGGCAGGCACGCCCTGCATCAAATCATAGAAAGCTTGCTTGACCGTCGTGGAAGTGGTCGAATCGATCAGCATATCTTGCGACGACAGCCAATCCGTATTATAGCCGAGCAGCTGGTTCGTCGCCGCGCGGATCGTCTGCGTCTCATGCACGGCCAGGCTGGCGGCGAGGCTCGCGGGCTTCGCCGTCGTGAGCGAGGCCGCCGGGCCGCCGATCGTCCAACGCCCGCCCGCGTCGCCGGCTTCGATCTTGAACGTATAAACGGTATTGTATTGGAGACCGGTTACCGCATAAGTACTGACCGCGCCGGTCGTGAACGTGACGGTCTGACCCGACGCGCTCGTGCCGGTAATTTTATATTGCGTGACGGCCGCGTCGTCGGTCGCGCCGCTCCAAGCGAGCGTGGCGCCGCTGCTCGTCACGCTGCCGGCGACGACGTGCAGCTCGCCCGACGCGCTCCAGATCGGATCTTGCGAGGACGAAGTCGCGATCGAAGCGGTCAGATCGGACGACGTATAGTTGCCGCTGGCATCCTTCGCCCGCACCGTAATCGCGTAGGTCGTCCCCGTCGTCAGACCCGTCAGCGCGATGCTCGTTCCTGCTTGGAGACCCTGCGAGGTCCCGTTCACCTTGACTTCGTAAGTGATGCCGCTTACGTTGTCCGTCGCCGCAGGCCAGCTGAGCTTGAGCGTGCCCGTGCCTTTGGCGTCGGTCTTGATCGCGGCCCCTGAAGGCCATGTCGGCGCGACGCTCTCCGGCTGGAACTGGATGTTTGCCGTCGCGGTTTTCAAACCGTAGGTGGCCTGCACGGTGACGGTGCCGCCGGTGGCCGCGCCTGTGTAGACGAGTTTGCCGTTCGTGACGGTCGCGCTGCCGGAAGTCACTTGCCAGGCGATCGGGCCCGTAGAAGGGACCGTGCCAGACAGCGAGCCGGCATAAGACGCGCCGACGTTCAACGCGTCCGCAAGGGATACCGACTGACCGACCGAATATGTGCTGGTGCTCGGCGTCAGCGTGATCGCGGTCGGCGCTCTCGTGAACGTGAAGTCGTCGACGTAGAGCGTTCCGGATACCGTCCCCGTTCCGAGCGTGCGACGCTCGATGAGCACCCGCACTTCATAGGCGTTCGGGTTGATCGCGAGCGTGCCTTTATACTGCGTCCAATCCTGCGTCGCAGGCAAGTTCGAGGCGACTTGCGTAATGACCGGATATTGCTGTCCGACGATGAATTGCTGCAGCGAGACGTTCGGCTTGTTGCTCGCGGACGTATTTTGGTCCGTTAGTTGGTCCGTCTTGACCCAAAAATCGTAGTAATACGTATCGCCCGGATTCACCGGCAAATATTGGTCGTAGCCCAGAAAGGCATCCGTGCCCGTAAAGGCGAATTTGAAGGCGCCGGTGCCGCCGTGCTTCACTTGAGACTGCGCACTCACAGCGATCGATCCTAAGTTGCGGTTCCAGCTGCCGTCGTAGTCCATCCCGCCGTTGTTGGACATATTTTCCGCGGGCGAGCGGGTCTTGATCGTCACGGACGGACCGTCCGTGGACGTGCCGGCAGCGGTCGTCGCCTCGACCTTATACACGTAGGTCGTCGACGGCGTCAAGCCGTTCAGCAGCATAAAGGTCCGCGTATTGGCAGCGGTGGTGACCTGCGTGCCGTTCTGATAAATTTTATACTGCGTGACATCGGCCGGCACGGCGGCCGCGCTCCAATTCAGAACGACGCCGGCGTCCGTGCTGCTCGCCGACATACCTTTGTCTACGGTCCAAACGCTGGGTACCGTCGGCGCCGTCAGATCTTTGGACGGTCCGTTCGTGCTCCATTGGTTGGCTTGGTCGCCCGCCTCGATTTTAATTCGGTAAGAGGTGCCGGGCGTCACCGTCAGATCCGCCGATGCCGTCTGCACGGTTTGTTCGACGCGGCCGTTCACGTACACTTTATAGTTCGTGACGGCGATGTTATCGCTCGCGCCGCTCCATGCGAGATGAAGCGTGGACGGCGTCGGATAAGTTTCGTTGACCGCGCCGCTCGTCCAGGTCGGCGCCGTGCTGTCGTTCGGATTGAATGTAACGTTTACAGTCGCGTCCCTGCCCAGATAAGAAGCTTTTAGCGTCACCTGGCCGCCATACGCCGTACCCGTATACGCGACCTGTCCGCCGCTGATCGTCGCCGATCCGCTTTGCACGCTCCACTCGAGGTGAGGATCGCTGGCTGCGACGGCCGTCGGACTGCCGCTATAAACGGCCGCGGCCGCGATCGTCGACAGATTCAGCGTCCCTGGCGCCGTTCCGCTGCCCGAAGGCGTCAACGTGATCGAATCGGGCTGCTTGGCGAGGAAGGCGTCGTCGTAATAAACGGTACCCGCCACCGATCCGGCCGTGTTGAAGCGCCCGATCAAGAACAACAGCTTGTTCGCGCCCGCAGGCGAAGCGAATGAACCGCTCAGTTTCGTCCAGTCCTGATTGGACGTGCCGTACTGGATGCCGCCCGGCTGCGAGACGAACGTATTGTTGTTGTACGCCGAGATCTTCATGCCCGGATAATAAGAGCTCGCTTGGCCCGTCGGCGTAAGACTGTCCGTCTTCATCCACACCTCGAAGTAATAGTTCGTGCCCGGCGTTACGGCCGGCGTATTGTTGTTAAAGTACTGCAGCTCCGCATTGCCGTTAAGGACCGCTTTGAACGCGTAATTGCCGCTGCGCTTGACCGCCGATTGCACCGAGATGGTCGAAAAGCTGTTGTTGAAAAAACCCCAGTTGTACCAATTGCCGCTCTCGAAGCCGGGATCGACCAGCAAATTGTCGTTAGGCGCCGTCGCGTGCGCGACATGGCGGCCCAGCGGCGCGAGCAGCGACGCGAGCATGGCCAAAACGATTAATACGGCCCAACGTTTGTCGATCGCCTTGCGGTTCAAAATCATGATTCACCTCTCCTTTTCGAATGGTGATGCCGTTCGTGTGGCTCGGTGTCGCGCGAAGACCCGTGCCGGGGCGCGCCCCGTCCTTCGCGCCTTGATAAGCGTCCTACCGCCTCCTTCTATTCGGGGGTGGAATCGATTACAGTATAGGAGACGCGCCGGTCCCTTTTATAGGAGACATTTTTGCTGTCATTGCTCAATTTTGATATCGTATGAATACGTATCTGTTTTGCAAGCCCTCATTATCCAAAAGATGTTTAATTAGGTTTTATTAAGGAGATCTCCTTTGAAGAAGAACAGCAGGAGAATCGTCGCTATAGCTGCCGTGCTGTACGCCGTGATCATTTTGTATTTTATGTTTATCGCTTTTAACAGGGCGGGCCGCGCGGACGGCGATTGGGATTATACGTTTATGTTCGTGCCGGAGACGGTACCTCTGCGGTTTCCCGAGCCGACTTTTATGTGGCTGTTCAGCTTTGGAAACGTCGCCGCGTTTATCCCCTTCGGCGTGATGATTCCTTATTTATTCCGATGGTCGTTTAAGAGATTTGTCATTAGCTTTATTGCGGCGATTACGCTTCTGGAGACGCTCCAGGCGCTGACGCGACTCGGATCGTTCGACGTGGACGACATCATTTCCAACACTTTGGGTGCCTGCATCGGTTATGCCGCCTGGCGGATCGGTTCCGCATCCGGACGCCCGGCACGCAGATGGGCGGCAGCGCTCCTAAGCTCGGTTGCGCTGCTCGTCGGCCTCATGCTCATATCGGAAGGATGGGATGCGGCGATCAAAAAGAAAGAGGGAACGTTTCAAGCCTTGAACGTCCCTGAAAAAACCGATGCCCCCGCAGCCGGCAGCCTGTCCTCATTTACTGTAGGCGGAGAGTCCGTAGCGCCTCAGTACAATACTTACGTCGCCAGTTCTATATCAAGCTATACGTTGAAGCCGGGGCATTTGAAAAACGTACGTTTTTACGCCAATTACGGGATTCCGGATCGCTCGGCGCATGAAGGGCGCGTGTCCATCTTCGCTGACGGCGCGCTGTTCGCCGAGTTCAGCGGAGAATACGTCTCCGGCATCGAAACGATCATCGTCCCCTTCAAACGGATCGACGAGCTTCGGATCGTCGTAGAAGGGAACGCGGTGCTGTGGGACGTCGGCTATCGCAAAATGGAGCATTGGTGGGAATAACGCGCCAGCGGGGAAACTTCATTAAACCGCTGAAAGGCTGTCGAGACTTGCGCTCGACAGCCTGCTTTTTGCGTATATGGCTTCCGGGGTCAGGCATTCCAAGCACGAACGGCAATGCTGCGCGTGTCGTTCACGTCGACAAGGCGCGTCTCCCCGGCGTCGAGCCAGAAAAAGTTGTCGGCGCAGATCAAATGCGCCGTCGGCCCGTCGATGTCCCGATGCGCTTCGCTCTTGCGGTACAGCTCGACGCCGACGGCCGGCAGCTCGCCGGTATTTTTCACGGCGATTCGCGTCTCATCGATAGTCTCCAGCCTAAGCGCCGTCCGCGGCAGATGCCCGAGCGCGCCCTGCCGCGCGTCGAAGTTGAACCAGTAAAACGTCCGGTGCAGCATGCCGTCGCCGTCGGACAGCTCGGATACGACGAGCAGCGGCGCTTCCTCGACGGAGCGCCCGGCGACCGCGACTTGGCCGACCTGCTTTACGCGATCGAACGCCCCCTCGCCTTCGAACGCATCGGACGACTGCAGTTCCAATGTCGACCCATACAAGCGAACCGTCGCCTTCCAGCCGCCGCTCAGCCTGCCGTTATCGTCGAAGACGAAGACGGGGAGCGTCTGCGGCTCCTCGGGGCTGTTCAGCTTTGAAAAAAGAACGCTCGCCATCGTCGGCGCGAAGGCATCCTGGGTGAAATAGTGCGACAGCTTCGGCACGCCGTACCAATCGACCGTCGCCCAGGACATGCCGATATAGACGTCGTTCAGCTTGTAGGTGATCACGCCGATCTCGTGCGGCCAGCGGCTGCGCGCATGCTCGATCTTGTGGCGGAGCGAAGTGGCCTGCGCGAGCTGCGTGCCGAGGACGAACGCCTCCATACCGTCGCAGCGGACGAACGATTCCGCGTATTCGGTCAGGATCCGGCAGTCGCCGCGCGTATCGAAAGCGGGCAGATGACGATAAAAACTGCGCCCCTCGGGCTGCGGCCATTGTTCGAGTTCGCCGGCCGGCATGAAGCGGCGCATCGATTCCATATTCGGCGCCGAAGCGAGTCCGAATTCGCCGATCAGCACGCTGTCCAGATTCGCGTAATAATCGAAGCTGTACGCGGGCGTCCAGCCCTTCCAGACGATATGGCTGTGCATGCTCCCGCCCCATGGATCGGTCAGGTGAAAAGGACGGGTCCCGTCGAGCTCGGCGGCCAGCCTGCCCATCATGTCCATGACCGGGCTGTCCAGGCCTTTGCCGATCTCGTTGCCTCCCGCCCACATGACGAGCGAGGGATGATTCCGAAGACGCGGCGTGTTGATCCGCACCGTCTCCTCGAGCGCGTCCGCCGGCTGTTGATCATGGCTTCCCCAGCAGGTGGGCCACTCCTGCATGACCATCAAGCCCTTGCGGTCGCACAGGTCGTAGAAGTCGTCGGTCTCCGGCATGCCTCCGCCCCAGGCGCGCAGCAGCTGGACATGCTGCGCCGCGGCCAGCGAAAGGAAATGATCGTACCGCTCCCGAGTGAAATCCATGAGCGCATCCAGCGTGCACCAGCCGGTTCCCTTGGCGAACGTCGGCCTGCCGTTCACGATAAACGTCCAATTGTAGGCCTCCGGCCGCTCGCCGCCGGGCAGCGGGCCCATCTCGATCGAGCGGATGCCGAACGTCGTCTCCTTGCGGTCCGGCATAGCTCCGTCATCGGGCGAAAACGACAGACTCAGCTTATATAGGGGCTGTTCGCCCATATCGACAGGCCACCACAGGCGCGGGTCGGGCACGGCGACCTCCAGATGCAGTCCGCCGGCATCCCGCGCGGCATCGGCGCGAAGCGCGAACGCATACGTCTCGCCCTCGAAGTTGTCCGGCGCGATCTCGCCGCGCAGCAATCCCGACCAGTCTTCGCTGTGGCCGGCGAACTCCACCGCGATATCCACGATTCCGGCATGCGCCCGGTCCGCAGAGGTCGCGGCGACGAACGGCCGGCCGATCGACACGGCCGGCAGCGCATCGATCCGAACCGATCGCCAGATGCCGACCGCGGGGAGGTCGACGTAATGCCATCCGTAGTTGCAGTTGAACACGACGGAAGCATGCCAGGCCGTCCACTCGTTGCCGAGCGGCGCGGGCAGCACCTTGACGACCAGTTCGTTGCCCGTGTCCAGCAGCGAGACGCCCTGAAAGCCGGGTCCGCCGAAAGCGCCGTTGTGATCGCCGAGCCGGACGCCGTTCAGCCAGGCCTCGCAGCCGGGAGACACGCCCTCGAACGTCAGCGTTGACCCATCGCCTAAGATCGGCCAGCCCGGCGCGTCGAACTTGCGCCGGTACCACCAAGTTTTATGGCTGTAAGCTTTGGCGATTGCCGCGTTCTCGCCGAAGGAAGGATCCGGCAGCACGCCCGCCTCCACGAGCGCGGCGTGAATGCTGCCGGGGACGGTCGCAGCAATCGCATCGTGCCAAGCGCCGGACAGCCGCGCTTCCGGATCGCCCCCCTCCGCCAGCTCCCATCGGCCGTCCAGCAGGAGGGCAGGCGGCGCCTCCGGCATTTCCGGCGCCGTCTCCCCTGTTCGGAGCTCGACCTGACGCGTCAACCGATCGAATGGCGAAGGTCCCGGCGCGAACCTTTGGCGTTCGAGCGCATCCAGGCTCGTCGAAGTGGTAGTATCCCGATCGTTAACGCCATTAACGTTTGATATCCGCTCCATGCTCATCCGCCCTTATACCAACGAATAGATCCAGTAATAAAATTCGTTCCACGTGCGCGACTCGCCCTCCTGGACGAATTCGATGCGGATGCCAAGATCGGTCTTGCCCGCCGTGTATTTGGCCGGAATCTCGAACTCGTCCTCGAGCCACCGCTTGTAGGGATTGCGATCCGCAAAGTACCAGCTGCGCTCTTCGACCAAGACGCCGTCGACGTATACGTTCGCCCGTTGCCGTCCCGTGATTTGGTCGGATCTTCTGCGAAGCCGGACGCCGATATTGTCCGGATCGACCGCGACTCTGAATTCGGAATGTCCGCAGAACTCGTTGCCCCGGTCGCGCAGCGTCGTTCGGGCGCCGTCCTCGTAGCCGCTGTCCAGCTCGTAGCTGCCGGCCCCGCCTTTCATGCTGTACCAGTGATACGTTTGCGAATCGTGATTGCCGACGTCGATCTCGTCCGTGAGCGCCATGCCTGGCGCGTCCACCCCGTAATAAAAAAGAATACCGGAATGCTTGAGGTATTGGTTGTTCGCGCCTCCGGCCTCGATGCCGAAGACGAGCTCGGTACGGAACGGGTAAAAATCGCCGGCGCACAGCCGGACCATCGACCATGGGCTGTCCTTCAATCCGTCGTAGCCGCTCGAAGGATTGACTTCGGGGGGCGTCGGGAAGCCCCACCCGTAGCATACGTAGCTCTCGGACCCGTCGCTCTCGACCTGCGGCGTCCGGATGCCGTCGATGTGGACGCGCACGTCGCCCTCGCAGCTGATGATGCCTGCCCTCCAGGCATGCGCCGTCACGATGGCCGCGACCATGTGGCCTCTGCCTTCGATGCGGCCGATGACGCTGTCCGCCAGATGCGTAGCTTTGGAGGCGCGGTATCCGGACGTCCGGAAATATCCGGTACCGCCTTCGGGATATTGCGCGTTATTCTCGTCGGTCCGTCGAATCTCCCATCTCGGCAGCTCGACGCTCCGCTTGCCCTTGTTGATCAGTTCGACCCGCGCGCTTCGCCAATACGGCATCGGAAAGTAATTGTACAGGACGCCGTCCGTCCGCGTGCCGTGCGACAGCACGCCGATCGCGTTGTATCCGAGTTCGTTGCCGAAAAAGGCGCCAAGCGGACTCTCTACGTCCGGCGTGGCATGATCGTCCCAGGTAGCCCGGATCCATACCTCGTGAAGCCAGTCCGGCCTGACTAAGCCGGACACGGCAGGCGCGTCGGCCAGGATCGAGACGATGCTGCCTTGGCCCGTTATATCGAGAAGCAGCGCCGCTTGGCCGGGTTCGAGCGTCACGTTGCGGATCGTCGCAACCTCCGTGTCGACCTGCGGCTTCGGATCCTCGCCAACGCGATTCCAGATGGCCAGGAGCCGGTCGAACGATTCCTGGCCGGTATAGGTCTCGATGCCGTCCGCCGTCGAATACGCATGGTAGTTGACGTGCCCCCAGCCGCCTTCCCCTTTTTCGAACCCTTTCAGCTGCAGATCGGTCGTGATTTTGCAGGACCGCGCATACGGCATGGGCACGAAGCTACGCACGACGCGGATCGGTCCCCGCCCCTCGTCTTCGGGCCCCATATAGGCGTCTGCGAGCGGCGTCACGAAGGGATGCTTGCGTCCGAACTCCGAATGCTTGATCGTAAATCGCGGCTCGCTCTCGCCGTCGAAGTAAAAGCGAAAGGTCGGTTCCGGGCTGTCCGGGTACCGGTGCTGGACGAAATTATAAATGCATCCGGGGCCGTCGACGTCGAAGATGACGTATTCCGTCCCGTCCTTGTAAAGCAGCCAATCCCAGTCCCAGTTAAAGCCTTTCTTGTCGATGCTGCCTTCATAGTGCACCTGCACGCCGTCTCTCAGCAAAGGCAGCAGGTCGAACCGCTCCAAATTTTCCAATCCGATGGGCGGTTGCTTCATGTTCGTCAACATTCATACCTCCGTATCCGAATAGATGAGATCGATATAGGGGAAAAAGGGGCCCGGCTGAACGACTTCCTTGGGCGCGACGACAAGCGCATACACGACCGGCAGCCCGCCGTCAGCGGCATCGGCTTCGATCGCGAGCCGGTAAGCGCCGGCCTCCGCCTCGAACTGCGCGGCCTGTTCGGGAGGCGCCCGGTGATAGGCCGGCATGAGCGGCAGCGCCGCAGCGCAATCGATGACGGCTTTGCCGTCCCAATAAGCGCGGACGGGAACGTCCGCCGCCGCGATCAGGCGGATCGTCCTGGCGCTCGGCACCGTGACGATCGTCTCGGCGCGGTATGTGCCCGAGATCGCCTGACCCTTCGCCGGGCGGAAGTCGATCCGGTCCCCCGGACCTGCGGACAAGGCAGTCCGGCCCTCCGGTCCGGCGATCCGCCAAGGAATCGCGGCCGCGAGCGCGAGCGGAATCCGCTCTTCGCGCCACAGATGCCCGTTGTGCTCGCGGACGACGGCGAGCGACAGCTCGTACGCGGCGCGCGGCGCGCCGCCGGCCGTCGCGGTCCATTCGAAGCGGTGCGTCGCGCCGGGCGATAACGCGAACGGTTCGCTGGCCGGGAGCCGCCAGCCTTCGGGCCCGAGAAGGGAGATTTGGCCATGCCAATCGGCCGTGGTACGGTTCGTCAGCGAGACGGCGAGCGTCTTCGACGCGCGAGGCGCGATGCAAGGGCCGTCCGGTCCGTAGGCGACGCAGATCGTCAGGCTATCCGCGGCCGATGCGCCGCGGGGCAGCGTGAACAAGCTTTCAGTCGCCGAAGGCAGCGCAGCCGCCGTCGCGGAATCCCGGTTCGAGAGCGAATCCGGCTTCAAGCGGTCGTCCTCCGAGCCGAAAAGCGCGCCGGTGCGCCAGTAAGCTGCGACCTGTCCGGCAACGGCCATCGTCCGTTCGGTCAGCTCGCGAAGATCCTTCGGCGCCCGGAAGCCGTTGATGGCCGGACTGACGACGACGCGATCGCCCACCGGATCGACCCAGCGCGCGGGGAAAATCGCCGTGCCGCCGAGGATGCCGAGCAGCGCGCCGAGCGTCGCGACGGTGCAATCGGTATCGTAGCCGCAATTGACCGCCTTCAGGATCGCGTCTTCGAAATTTTCGCCGTACAGCCAGCCCAGCACGGTAAACGCGATATTTTGCGGGGCGTCCGTGAAATTGTCGCTGCCGTAATCCCTCAGGATGCGGGCCCTCGCTTCCAGCCAGTCGGCGCCTTCCGCATGCCAGCCGATGAGCGCGCGTACGGCCAGAGCGGTTCGGCATTCGGACGGAATATAGCTCAGTCCGATCTCGAGCAGCTTTTCGCGATTCGACTCGACGAACGCGGCGCTTTGCAATGCGGCGAAAAACATCTCGCCGTAAACGCCTTCGCCGCCGGCGTGATCGACGGTCGCGTCTTCGTGCGCATAATGCGCGGCGACGCCCGGAGCGCCCGGCGCCGTCATCGCCCAGATCTCTGAGCGGATCGGCGAGCCCATGCAGTCCGCGAACGGGTTGCCGTACGAGCCGGAGAGCGGCGGCATGATGCCTTTGCGCATGTTCGCCAACGCGTACCCGTACTCGTCGAACGGGAAAAACACATGCTCCAGCCATTCCTGCGCCAATTCCTGCGACGTCAGGCGCGGACCGTATTGCTCGAGGGCATGCAGCCAGACGAGCTGCAGATCGAGATCGTCGTTTTCGAGCGGACCGTCGGGCAAAGAGAGATAATAAGTCAGGTCGAGCAGCCGCATTTCGCCTTCAAGCGGCGCCCCGAGCGTGCCCCCGATGTTTTTGCCCAGCCAGCCGCCATACACTTTGTCCGCATACGTTTTCTCGTTCCACACTTGCGTCGCTTGCGCGTTAACCATGAATTTCTTTTCCCCCTTCATTCCGATCGCGTTTCACATAGGCAAGCACTTCGATCCCGCGAGCCCCGATCGGCACGCGCGTCGTGCCGCCCGCCGCCGTCCCCTTTTCCGCCGCTTCCGGCGAGATCAAGGAGCGCAGCAGGCCCGGCTCGGCGAAGACGAGCTCCGCCTCGGCCGTATCCCCTTCGTTCAGGAGAATGAGCAGTTCGCCCTCCGCATGCGTCAGCCGGCGAAGCCGAAGCCGCCTGTCGCCGTTTGCCAGCCGCACGGGCTCGCCCGATCGGTCGCCGAGCCATGCGGCGAGCAGCGCGAGGCTGTTCGCCGAAGGAGCAGCGAAATAGCGCTGGAACAGCAGCGTTCCGATCCGAAGAGCGGCGCCTTGACCTTCCCTGCGCACGGTCACGGCCGCGGCGCCGCCATGATCGAAGCGCCCGATCGTTTCGGCGCCGTCCGCCGCGAGCGGCAAACGGTAAAACCAGCCTTCCAGCCTGGTCCCTTCAAACCCGATCCTTTCCAACCCGGTCCCTTCCGTTCCGAACCGGATGTCGAAGCGATCCTGCGCCGTTTCCAGCTCCAACACCTTCGCGCCGAACAGCGCATCGGCTTGGCCGAGCGTCTTGCGGTCCACATTGCCGTTCGGATCCTTCATGCCGATCAGCCCGTCGCCGATGACAAGTCCGCCGCCGAGTACGTATGCTTCCAGCGCGGCCGATTCCTCCGCGCCGAGCACGATCGCGTTGGGCACGATTAACGCGCGCGTCCCGGGGGGAACGCCGTTTTCGCGCAGCCGCTTTTCGTTTATAAAGCCGGCCGGCACCGACAGATCCGACAGCATCAGGTACGCGCCTGCGATCGCGTCGAGATACATGTTGCCGTTGCGAGGATTGGCCGGATCGTTGCCGGAGCCTTCGGCTTGCCCTAGCGCGCACGACGCTTCCGAGTACAGCACGTAGACGCGCGGCGCTGCCGTCTTGGCCCTTTCGAACAACGCCGTCTCTCTATCCAGAATCGAGGCTGCGTCCCGCACGGCTTCCAGCCGCGGCGATGGCTCGCCGAGCTGGTTGAGCAGCGACCACTCCGCCGCCTCGTAGCCGCCCTTGCGGGCGTTGAAGCACCAGAAGACGACCGCTCTCGCGCCGGCTCCGATTCCTTCCCAGATCCATTGCCGAATCTCCTCGGCCGTCGGGCAATGGGCGGTTCCCGCCGAGTAGAGCGTCGGCCCGCCCTGCAGCTCGGTTACCCAGAACAGTTCGTCCGACCGTCCCGACGCGCTGTGGGTCAAGTCCGAGAAAAACGCGACCGACTGGCTCCAGCGCCGCTCGGGAAACCGGAGCGAGTGCCAGGCCGGATGCGCGGAGCAGCCGAGAAAGTCGACCGATTCGCTCTCCGCCCACAAGGATTGGCCGGAAGCCTGCATTTCCCCTTGCAGGTTGTGCGGATTGACGTGCACGGGATGAACGGGATCCCAGCGGCGGACCTCGTCCCGGATGAAGCGCAGGATCGCGTTCAGATTGTCGACGGAAAACCGCGCCCAGTCGGTCCGCTCCGCGAAGGAGACGAAAGGCAGCTCAGGCCCTTCCGGGCCGGTGCCTTGAGCGGCCAACTGCTCGAAGCTGGCGAACTTCCAGTAGGAGATCCGGTTGAAGGCTTCGATCGTGCCGTATGCCCGGCGCGCGTATTCGGCATATCCCGCCATCGCTTGAGGGCTTCTGCGGATCTTGCGGGACGGCTCGTTCCATAAAATCCAGGAATGCAGCGCCGGGTGCTGCGCGTACCGCCGCACGACCTGGCCGATATAGCCGCCCATCCGCTCCTTGAGCGTGGATTCGTCCAGGTTCGCGACGCCCTGCGGTCCGTCGGTGATCCGCTGCCAGCCCGGCGGGCTCACGGCCATGAGCGTCGGGACGATGCCAAGCCCGCGCCTCGCCGCCTCGTCGAAGCAGGCGTCGTATACGTCGAACCGCCACCGACCCTTCTCGGACTCCAGTTGCTCCCAGATCATGAACAAGCGGATGAGCTTCAAGCCGTGATCGGCCATCTGCCCGACCCAGCCCCGCACCTCGTCTTCCGTGTCGGAGGCATTGATGAACAGCTGGCTGCCAAGCGCGAGCGCGCCGCCCGGTAGACCTGCTCGATGAACGTATCGCGCCTCCGCTTCGACGGGCCCGAACAAATCGACGAGCGCCTCCGCATACAGCGCGTGTCCGTAAGCCGAAGGATGATTGACATGGCTCCCGAGCAAACTCTCGTGCGTCTTGCCTGCCGCGAGGGCCGCCTCGAACCGCAGCTGCGCGTCCGCCACCGCGGCGCCGTGCAGCAGCCCGACGCGCCGGATCGTCTCGGCGAACATGCGGGCCTGCGGATGGGCGTAGCGCCAGCGCGGATTCGGCAGGCACGGGGTCAGCAGCGCGATGTCCGCGTCCATTCGCGCGCGGACCGTATCGATCATCGCCGATAGATTTGCTTCGAATGTAGCTAGGGGTACCGCATGCCCGCCCTCGTCCGTGCGGTTCTGATCGTTCATGCCGAATCCGATGACGACCAGATCCCAGCGTTCCTCCAAGGACGCGGCACGCAGCCGGCTTAGGCCTTGGCCGCTCGCCTCGCCGCCAACCGCGTAATTGCGCAGCTTGATGTCCGCTTCCGGATAACGCGCGCGAAGCTCGCGGACCCAGCGCTCCGCGAAGGAAGAGCGCTCTTTATTTTCCAGGTCGGATCCGATGCATATGCTGTCGCCGAACATGGCGATGCGGAGTTCGTCGCCGGCGGCGAGCTTGCGAATCGCAGCGCCGAGCGGCCCGTTAAGTCCCTCGCCGCCGCTCGCGGTTCCGGGCTGCCGGACCGAATCCGTGGCCCCTTCCGATCCTTCGGCGAACTCGTAATCGCCGTACACGATGAACGAACCCTCGAAAGGCACCCAGTCCCGCACGTGATCGAACGGATCGAGACCGTAGAACGGGTGCGTCCCGCCATCGGGCAGCCTGCCTCCAGGAAGGCGCACGATCTCTCCCCGCTCGGCGTCAACCTCGTAATCCTCGCCCTCCCGGTACGTCACGTTGTCCGGATGATCCGCATTCTCGCGGCTTCTCAGCGCCAAACTGCCGGGCCGAAGCGCACGATGACGGCATCGCTGCGGCAGCGATCCCGCAAAGAAAAACGATTCTCCAACCTGCTCGTTCCAAATCATGCTCGCGCTCCCCTCTACCATGACACGTCGAGCGTGCCGTTCACGCCGCCAAGGCGCAGCACGCCTCCGCGCGCCGACGCCAGCGCCTCGCCGATCTCCGTCACGGCGCCGTTCAGCTTGACTTCGATCCGCCCGCTCGCGAGCGCTTCGGGCGGCGGACAGACCGATACGTCGGCCCCTCGAAGCCCCGCTACGGTGAGCGTCCGCTTCGCGATCATCATCCGGCTGGGCGCCGGTTGATTTTCCCTGCACCAGACGCGCGATCGCTCGGACTGCGCGACGAAAATGCGGCATTCGTCGTGAAAGCCGCGGTAGCCCGCGAATTCGCCGGGGCCCGGACCGACGGCGACCGTATGGCCGACCGGCACCGGCACGCCTTCGGGAAAGCGCAGCTTCAAGCGGACGGTCGTATCCTGATTGCAGCCGGAGAACCAGTATCCGCCATCCTTGCGCGACACGAGCAGAAGCGCCTCCCTGGAAGCGGGATCCTGCTTCTCCTGCAAGAGAACGTAGCCGAAGGACTGCAGCATATATCGCAACAGGACCGACGCGTCCGCCCACTCCGCTTCCTGCCGCTTGGGCAGATGCGTGACGCCGGCCGCCTCGAACGGCAGCGAGCCGCGCACCCAGGCGATCGCGCCTCCGCCCCACTCCGGCAGCGCGCGCCGCAGCGCGAATACGCGATTGCCCTCTGGGCCGACCGCCTCCGCGCATATTCGCGTATGCGGGTCCGCGGCATCCAGCGGCGTCTGGGCCAAGCCGCCGTCCCCGACTTCGGCACGATGCCGCAGCCGTCTCGGAGGCTGTGCCGCCTTGCCGTCCAACCCGTCCCGTTCGTCCGTCGCGAAGACATGTGAGAGTTCAAAGTCGCCCTCGAGCGCCTGCTCTCGGCGAAGGTTGAGCAGCTCCAGCAGACTCGGCTCGCGGGCGTCGCCGTAGAGCAGCAGCTTCGCTCCGCGCGCCAGCAGCTTCCGCACGACCGCCGTCCCTCGCGCGTCCAGCCAAGCGGTCGACGTCACGAGCACCGTGTCCTCGAGCTTGGCCAGCGCTTCGTCGTCCATCCCGGCGAGCGTATCGGTGCCGAGCACGGCGTTCAGCGGGAACCCTTGATTGATCGCATTGCGGATAAACCAGTCGTGGAAAAAGATGCGGGAGGACGCTTCTCTATCCGCGGCAAGCGCGTTCAGCTCCTTGAACGGATAGAGCCAGGTCGCGAGGCCGGGCCGGTCGGGCGCCGCTTCATACGCCCTGCGGATATGCGGAATGATCTCCGCAGGGTCCTCCTCCCTCAGCTCTCCCCGCTCGGTGTCGACCGTCAATATCTCGACGATCCCCGCGGACTCCATCTCGCCGCTTCGTCCGACGCGCGCGGCGGATAAAGGAATGTAAATGTCGTGCGGCTGGCGATCGTAGTAATCCCGCCACGGATTTTGCCAGAACCACGGATCGTTCGCGTAGAAGCGGAACGGATACGTATCGCCCGGCAGCTCCGCGATGCGGGACAGGAAGCCCGTCAGCTCCAGGCCGAAGTCATAGTTAAGCGCGCCCCAAGGCGAGTTCGGCGGCGGATAGGCGACGTACCCTTCCTCGTAAAGCGAGCGCAAAGGGATGCAGTCCTTGGCCAGGTCCATCCCCGTCCCGTAATTCGTCCCTCTGACTTCGGTCCGCACGGACGGGCATTCGGACTTGAACGCCCGCCAGAAGGACAGCGCCTTCCCCGACAGCTCGGCCGGATCGGCTTTACCGAACGTCGTGCCGTCATAATGGGCGCCCAAGTACGTCCATGGAAAGTAGGAAACGCCGAACCCGTTGGAAAACCAGATATAGTCGAAGCCGATGGCCGGCAGATACGAGTCGCACTGCTTGCCCAGGAAGGTGCCGAATGGCGTGCCTTCGGGGATGCCGTCCGGATAGGCGGCGTAGGCGTGCCGGTCCGCCATGAGCTTGGACCAGGCGCATACGACCGTATAATGCGCGTTCAGCGACAGCGTTTCGCCGCCCAATTCAGCGAGGTTGATCTCCGGATGACGACTGTATTTGAAGTCCGAGTAGGCGAATTCCGGCCCTGCGTCGAAGGTTGCGCCGACCTCCATCGGCAAGCCGTAACGCGTCGCCGCGACGCGCTTGAACGCGGCCACGATTCGCTGCAGATCCGCGTACGTCAGTTCCGGCGGCTCCTCGATATAGGGCTTGGCGATATGCGGCGCGGACTTATCCTGCGCGTGGGTGAACTGCTCCGGATTCGCGAAGCCGACATACTTGCCCCATTCGAAACGATCCGACAGCTCGCCTCTCCACTCCAGAATCTCGCTCCCGTCCGACGCCCATAGCAGCACCGACGCGCCGTCCGCCATTTGCAGCAGCGGCGCCCACTGGCGCAGCGCCTCCGCGCAAGTCTGTTCGACGGACGCGTCGTCCAGCCGCTTGAACGGCTTCAGGCTCATCTCCAGCGTGACGCGGCGGAGACGCTTTCCCGTCGCCGGAGCGATATTGTTAGACATGTGTCCCTTCCTCCTTATGCCTGTTGCGTGTACCTGCCGCGCTTAAAATCAAGCGTCTCTCGGTACCGATTATTCCTTGACGCTGCCGAGTACGATGCCCTTGGTAAAATAACGCTGCAGGAACGGATAGACGCACAAAATCGGCAGCGCGCCCAGGAAGATCTGCGCGGCTCTGGCCGTCCGGTCCGAGATGATGCTCAGCGTCTCGACGTCCGTATTGGAATTCACGAGCGTATCGACGCTCACGATGATCGTGTAGAGATAGCTCTGCAGCGGGTAATGCGTCGGCGAATTCATGAACAGAATGCCGTCGAACCAGGAGTTCCAGTGGTTGACCAGACAGAATAGCGTGAGCGTAGCGAGCGAAGGCGTGGACAGCGGCACGTAGATTCGCCACAGAATGAGCCATTGACCGGCGCCGTCCACGACGGCCGCCTCCTCGAGCTCCTTGGGCAAGCCTCTGAAGAAATTGAGCAGTATGACGATGTTGAATACGTTGACCGCCGGAATCAGGACGAGCGCCCAGATCGAATCGATCAAACCGAGCGAGCGGATCGTCATATACACCGGGATGATGCCGCCGCTGAACAGCATCGTGAACACGAAAATCCAGACGTAAACGGACCTTCCCTTGAACGCGGACGCTTCCTTGGACAGCGGGTAAGCGACCAGGATCGTGATCAGCATGTTGATGACGACGCCGAGCGCGAGACGCTGCAAGGATACGCCGAGCGAACGTAGAAACTCGGGTTTATTTAAGATGAAACGGTACGACTCCCAGTTGAAGCCGATTGGCCACAGCGTAACCTTGCCGGCGGATACCGCTGCATTGGTGCTGAGCGACATGGCCAGCAGGTGAACGAGCGGCAGCACGCATAGGACGGCCAGCAAGATCAGCACGGCATAGTTCGCGGCGTTGAACGCTTTGCGGGGCCAGGCTGCGTATTCAGGCATTTCGAGTCCTCCCTTTCTAGAAAATTCTGTAGTTCGCGAAACGGTAAGCCAGGCTGTAGGATATGGAAATCAGCACGAGCGAGACGACGGAACGGAACAAGCCGACGGCCGTCGCGACCCCGTATTGCGCGTCGATCATGCCGATTCGATAGACGAAGGTGTCCAAAATGTCTCCGCTCTCGTAGACGAGCGGGCTATATAAATTGAATACCTGGTCGAACCCGGCATTCAGAACGTTGCCGATGCTCAATGTGGCCATAAGCACGATGATCGGTGCCATGCCGGGCAGCGTGATGTTGCGGGTCTGCTGCCATCTGTTCGCGCCGTCCACCGTCGCCGCCTCGTACAAGGAGGGGTTGATGCCCGTGATGGCGGCCAGATAAACGATCGTGCTGAAGCCGAATTCCTTCCATTCGTTGGAGAACACCAGGGTGAACGGGAACCAGCTGTTGTCGCCCAGAAAAAATACCGGCGGCAAGCCGAGACCTTTGATGAGGGCGTTGACGATCCCTTCGCTCGGAGACAAAATATCGATGAGAATGCCGCTCAGAATGACCCAGGATAAAAAGTGGGGCAAATAAATGAGTGTCTGGATCCAGCGCTTCCACACCTGCCTGCGGATCTCGTTCAGCAGCAGCGCGACGGTGATCGGCACGATCAGTCCGACGACGATCTTCATGACGGCAATAAAAACGGTATTCCATAGCACGTGATATACGTCGGGCGTATCGAGCACGTACCGGAAGTTATCCCAGCCGATCCAGGGAGAATGGAACAGTCCGCGGTTCGGCATATAATTCTGAAAAGCGATGATGACGCCCGCCATCGGGTAGTAACAAAAAATCAAAATGCCGACGATGCCGGGCATAATCATCAGATGAAGAGGCCATTGCAGCCGCCATTTTTGCATTCGATTCATCTCCTTCTCCGTTTTGTCTCTCTTTAGCGGCAATAGAAAGGGACGAAGCCAGAGCCTCGCCCCCACCCGTTCGTTATTTCACGGCTTCGTTGATTTCCTTGGTGATCGCGTCTCCGCCGAGCTTGCCGAAGTCCGCGACGAACTTGTCGAACTCGTCGACGGATGCGTCGCCCATGATGATCTTGGTGAACGTCTCCATCTCTTTCTTCTTCAGGGTCGGCAGCTTATCCGCCATCGTCGGCGTCGCCGACAGCTGGAATTGGTCGTAGACGCCCCCGCCGTTCTGATCGTAGTAATCCACGACGCCGTAGCTGCCGCCTTCGCCGAGGAGCAGATTGCCCTGCCAGAGCGTGTCGTCGCCGTCCTTGAATTTTTGCAGGCCTTCGGCGCCGAGCTTGGCGTTAAGCGTCACCTTGGAGGCGTCGCCTTCCTTGAGGTACTGCTGGACCTGGCGATAGTTATCCAGGTTGTAATTCATCGGATCGCTGATGACCGGCGCGAACTTCGAGGCCATGATCTTCGTCGCGGGATCCGTCACGAACGGATTGACCTTATCCCCGTAATCCGTCATATATCTGTGCTTCACGTAAATGTTGGCGAGCTTGATCGCGGCTTCGGGATTTTTGGTGCCCTTCTTGACCACGTAGAAGGAGTTCGCCGTATCGAACAGCTGCGGCGTCGCTTTGTCCGCATCCGCGGAGACGAGCGGCAGCACCTTCCATTGCGCCTTCGGATCGTTGGTATGATTGACGTTTTGGATATAGACGTCCGCCACGAAACCGTAGGCGAGCCCGATCTTGCCCGCGCCGATTTCTTCGGCGATCTTGGACGACGGCTTGACGCCGAATTCCTTGTCGATCGCGCCGGCCTTGTACAGGTCCTGCAGCGCGGCCAGCGCTTGCTTGACCTGCGGCTGCGTCGAGCCGAAAACGAGATTGCCGGACGCATCCTTCACCCAAATGTTCGGATAGGCGTGGAAGCCGTTAATAAAGCCGCGCAGCGAGCCTTGGCCGTAGTCGAAGAATGCGTTGTCCACGCCCAATCCGACCGTATCGTTCTTGCCGTTGCCGTCGGGGTCCTGCGTCGCGAACGCTTTGGCGGTCTTGATCAGATCGTCCATCGTCTTCGGCTCGGGCAGGTTAAGCTTCTGCAGCCAGTCCGTGCGGACGTAGATCATCTCCGCCGTGCTGATGCCGCCGTTGGCGAACGTGCGCGGCACGCCGTACAGCTTGCCGTCGAAGGTCGCCGCCTTGATGCCGACGCCGCCGTCCTGGGCCAGCATATCCTTCAGATCCTTGGACGCGTATTGGTCGAAGATGCCGGTGAGGTCCTCCAGCATGTCCGCGTCCACGAGCCGCTTCATCTCTTCGCGGTTGACCTCGACGAAGTCCGGCAGGTCGCCCGAAGCGATCGAGACGTTCAGCTTCTGATGGTATTGACCCGCGTCCACGACCCATTGGTTTTTCACTTTGATGCCGTACTGCTCTTCGAAGATTTTGGTCCAGATGTTGCTGTCGAGCGAATCGCCGGCCGCGAACTTAATGGTCGAATCCGTGGACCGCACGGTCGTCACTTCGATGGGCGGATCGTACTTGGCGAAGCCGACTTCTCCGTCGGTCGCGGACGGCGATGCGCTCGCCGTCGCGGAAGCAGTCGCCGATGACGAAGCGGTGGCCGATGCGCTGCCGGACGCCGTCGCAGACGCCGACGGCGATGCGGCTTCGTTATTGCCGTTGTTTCCGCAAGCGCTTGCAAGAACTGCGGTCAGCGTGAGGATCGTGACCGTTGCCGTGCCTTTGCGAATTCTCTTTTTGTTATGCTTGTTCATTGCGTTTCCCCTCTCGGCATGTTCGTTCTTGTTTACGTTTTCATTATAAATCCGGGCGATTTTTCGGCGATACGGGACGTTTTTGCGCTCCGTTGCCCGATTTTGCTTGTTGCGTTTTAGGATTCGCGGTACTCCTGCGGCGTCGTGGAAGTTTCCTTTTTGAACAGTCTGGTGAAGTAAGCCGGCGATTCGAGACCGATCTGTGCCGCGATCTCGTGCACCTTCAGATCCGTCGTTTTGAGCAGCAGCTTGGCCCGCTGGATGCGGACCTCCGTGATATATTCGAGCAATCCCTGGCCCGTCATTTGCTTGTACACACGGGACAGATAAAACGAGCTGAGGTGAACGACCTCGGACAGCCGGGTCAAGGACAGCTCTTCCCCGATAAATTCATGGATATAGCCGTGCAGCGTTCCGATCAGATCGTTTGCGCGCTCCATCTGTTTTTTGCCGTTGTATTCGGCGAGAGACTCCCCGATCTTGGCCAAATACCGGATGCCGCTCGCCGTGTCGGCATGCGCGCCCAGATTGGCGACGAGATCCGCCGGGAACGGCGCGCCCGCCGGTGCGGACAGCTGCCTTTTGTTCGCGTACCCGAGCAAAAACGCGGACAGCTGCGCGAACAGCTCGCAGCGCAGCCGCTCCCCTCTCGCGCAGCTCGTCAACGAATTTGCCGCGTCCGTCAGCGACTTGAAGAGCTGGACGGCGGCTTCCTTTTCCCCATTGTCCAAATAAGACTCCAGCAGATCGAGCTTGCGCAGCTCCGCCCGAAGCTCGTTCTCGGCCGAGTAATCGCGGCTTGTACGGGATTGAACGGGCTGTTCCTCGTCCTGCGCCATCATGAGCAGCTCCGCCGCATGGCCGACACCGCCCGCGAGCTGAAGCTTCAACCGCTCGAGCCTGCCCGGCAGCTCGGTCCAAGCGACGGGCCGCGAAGCGACCGCGAGCGAGATCGACGCCTTTAACAAACTTGCGCAAGACCGCTGAACATGCTCCGCCTCGCTCACTAGCGTGCGCGGCGTACGCTCGTCCGCCGCCGGCTGCCCGGCATGGCTTCGCGATTGCGCGAGCCATAGAAAACGATCTCTTGAAACCGACAGCGTCACGACGCGCAGCGAAGGCGTCAAGCACTCTTCCGCGATGTTGTGGATGGCGAACGGCAGCAGCGTCCTCGTCGATGCGGAGGCGAACGGTCCCCAATCGTCGATGCGTCCGAAGGCGATCGTCACCGTCCCGGTCGCGTCCAAAGGAATCTTCAGCTCCTCGAAGCGGCGCATTCTCGCTTCGTCCGCATCCGCCGCCCCTTCGGCAAGCTGCAGCAAGTAATCGCGCCGCAGTGCGGGCAGCGCCTCTTGCAGCTGACCGCGCGCGCGGGATAAAATCTCCTCGCGGTCGATCTCCTGCGCGAGGTCCCGCAGCGCCTTGCGGATCGCGGCAAAAATCGTCTCGTCGCCTTCCGTCTTCAGCACATAATCGGTCCCGCCCTGGCGGATCGCCGTCTGCGCGTAGCCGAAGTCGCCGTGCCCCGTCAGAAAAACGACGCGGCATCTCGGCCATCTTTCCCGCACCCGTTCGGCCAACTCGATCCCGCTCATGCCGGGCATGCGAATGTCCGTCACGAGCACGTCGATGCGGACGTCCTCCATCCGGCGGCAGGCCTCGGCTCCCGAATACGCCTTCATCACCTCCGCCTCCACGTCCGCTTGTTCGCGGATCAAGTCCGCCAAATAGTCGATGGCGATCGGTTCGTCGTCAACCAGCATTAATGTCGTCATCTTCCCGTCCCCCCTCTTCCCGTTCCATGCCGATCGGTATCCGGACGCTTACGCGCAATCCGCCGCCTTCCCGCTGCGCGATCTCGACCCCGCCGTCCGCTCCGAACCATAGCGACAGTCTCCGGTGCACGTTGTACATGCCGGTCGTCTCTTCCGGCCGCGACGCGCCGCCAAGCAATGCCTGCCATTTGTCCAGCGTTTCGTCGTCCATGCCCTTCCCGTTGTCCTCGAAGACGATCGCGAGCGTCGGCAGTCCCGCATCCGTCTCCTTTTCTTCGAATTCGACGGACAAAAACCGGCCTTCGTGACCTTCGGAAAACCCGTGCTGATAGACGTTTTCCACGACCGGTTGGAGGATCAGGCGAGGCACGACGACGTCCGCGAACTTCGCGGGCAGATCCTGCATGCGAAAAGCGATGCGGTTGCCGAAGCGAATCGATTGAATGTCCGCGAAGACGCGCGCATGGCTCAGCTCGTTGGCGAGCGTCACCTCCTGGCTGCCCGTGCGGGTCATATATTGGAAATAATCGCCTAAATATTTAGTGAAGCGCGTCGCATTGTCGTAGTCGTGCGCTTTGGTCATCCGGTAGAGCAAATAAAAGCTGTTGTATAAAAAATGGGGATTGATCTGGGATTGAAGCTGCTTCAGCTCGGAAGCTTGCGCGGAGATTTTCTGTTCGTATACTTCGAAGATCAGCGTATTCAAGCGGGCGACCATTCCGTTGAAACGGTCGAATAGATACTGGAATTCATCGCTGCGGTTGGATACGAAGGCGACCTGCAGATCGCCGGTTTCGACTTTGCCGAATGCGCGGACGAGCTTGCTTAGCGGCCTGTGGATCAGCCTGTACATATAGTAGGAAAACACGACGATGACGACGAGCGCCACCGCGGAGATCAGCCATAAATAGACGCGGTATTGATCCAGCGTTCCCAGCACGGCGCGTTCGGGAATGAAGGATAGCAAGGTCATCTTCAGCGAGGCCGAATAGCTGGATACGGTCAGATATCGCTGTCCCCCGAAGCGAATCGTATCGGTAAACGAATGGTCGGCATCGGATTCGATCGCGTCCATTTCCAGCCTGTGGCGAATGGTCGAGCTGATCGCGGCGAATGCCTGTTCGTTACCAATATGAACGAGATCCGCATCGCCTTGCAGAATGGCGCCGCCCGCGCCTTCATAGTTGGTGACGCTGGCTAAGTATCGCTGCAGCTCGGGCAAGGACAGCTCAAGCTCGAGGACGAACATCGGATCGCGTTTGTCGTCGTGCAAGGAATTCGGATAATACTCGCGTAAATAGTAGTCGCCTTCGTCATGGTAAAACAAAGGCTTCGGCTGCTTAAGCAGATCGGTCTTCAAAAGGCGCAGCCGGTCCTGCGTTAACTCTTCCGCCATCGATTCGTCGCTGATCGTCTTGCCGATCGGCGGAATGTATACGCTTACCCGAGAGATGTAGACGCTCGATTCCTTTAAAAAAATGAGCCGCTGCTGAAGCCGTTTGAACGCGCCTAGCTTCTGGAATTCCGTCAAGCTGTCCGGCAGGATGCCCAGCGACACCAAGTCCTCGTCGTTCACGTATTCCCGGAGCAAATTTTCCATGCGCGTAATCTCGTTTTCGAACGTCTCCAAGTAAAAGGACTCCTGGGATTGCAAGGAATGATACACCTCCGACCGGACACGCTCGCCGCCCCAGCTGTTGATCGCCGCGCCGATGCCGTACATCGGCGCGATGACGATCAAAAACGTGACGATCAGCTTGACCAGAATCGAGACCTGCCTTTTGCCGCTGCCCATGACGATCCCTCTCTTCTCTCTCGAAGCTGATGATCTCCCTCGACTGAAGAGAGGCGGCAGCCGCACCGATGCGCGGGCTTACCGCCTCCCTCGTTAACGCGTATTCCAGGCGGTCACGCCGACAATCGTCGCATCGCCGATCCGGATCGACTTCGTCTCGCCGGCGTCGAGCCAAAAATATTGCTCTTCGGGGGCGGCATTCTCCTCGTCGTCGCCGAATGCGAGCCGAACGGCGACGGCCGGCACGTCTCCAACGTTTACGACCTCGACCCGATCGCCATCCATTTGCCACGAGAGGCGCGCCTCCGGCAGTCTGAACAGACAGCCGTTGTCCTGCTCGAAGTTCAGCCAGCTGAACGATCGCTTGACCGGCGCGCCGGGCGTTCGCAGCTCCGTGACAAGCAGCAGCGGGCATGTATCCGTCTGCTCGCCCGACAGCTCGAACGTTCCGATGCGCCGGACGGCTTCGTCTGCGCTATTCTCTTTGTATACCGTTCTGGCAATCTCTGCAAGCTGTTTGTCGAAGGCGCGGATCGTGACTTCCCAAGCCGTGTTCTTCAACGCGCCCGCATCGTCGAACAGATAGACCGGTGCGGACAGGCCTTCCGCGCCGGGCGCGAACGTCTGCAAGAGGATGGCGGCATGGAGCGGCTCGTAAGCGTCCTTGATGAAGTAGTAGGCCAGCTTCGGGATGCCGTGCCAGTCGACCGTCGACCAGGAGGCGGCCGGATTGTTGTCGTTGAGCTTATAGAAGGCGATACCGGTCGACTCGGGCCAGCGCGAGCGCGCCAGCTCGAGCGTGTGGCGCACCCCCGTCGCCTGCGCGAGCTGCGTGCCGGTCACGAACGCTTCGATCGAATCGTTGCCGGTGAACGCGGAGGAATAGAACAGCAGTTTATCCATGCACCACTTGAGATTAAAAACAGGCGTGCGGTGGATAAGCGTGCCGTCCTCCGGCGCGGGCCACACGTCGCGCTCGTTCTCCGGCAAGTATCGCAGGACCGTCTCCAGGTTCGGCATGGACGCCAGTCCGAACTCGCCGATAAACGGCCATGCGAGCGACAGGTTGCGATCCAGCGGCTTTTTGCTCCAATAGACCTCATAGTTGTGGCGGCTTCCTCCCCATGCCTCGCCCCGGTGGAAAGGTCGCGTGCCGTCAAGCTCCCAGGCCAGCTTGCCGAACATGTCGATGGCGGGGCCGGTCGGATCCGCGGATTCGTTGCCTCCGCCCCACATGACGAGCGAAGGATGATTGCGCAAGCGCAGCGTGTTGCGGACGGCCGTCTCCTCGAGGATGTCGAACGGCTGCACGCGGTCGCTGTCCCAGGCGGTCGGCCACTCCTGGATGACCATCAGGCCTTTACGGTCCGCAAGCTCATAGAAGTCGTCCGTCTCCGGCATGCCGCTCCCCCAAGCCCGAAGCAATTGTATGTTGGATTCCTCCGCCAGCGTCAGAAAACGGTCGTAGCGTTCCCGTTCGAACCGCATGAGCGCGTCGAGCGTGCACCAGTTGGCGCCCTTGACGAACATCGGCTTGCCGTTGACGACAAAAATCCAATTGTACCAATCTTCACGGGGGCCTTCCGCCGTCGGGCGCATCTCGATCGTGCGGATGCCGAAAACGCACTTGGCTGTTCCGGCCGTCGCGCCGCCTTCTTCGGTCGAGAAGGACACTTCAAGCTTATATAAGGGGTGCTCGCCGAGCCCGTTCGGCCACCACAGCCGCGGCGCCGGAATATGGAACTCGAACAACAGCCCGGTTTCCGTATCGTCCTCGCTAACCGCATGAATAAAGTTATACGGCTCGCCTTTGAAGTTGTCGGGCGCGATCGTCACCGAAAGCTCGCCTTGAATCGGCAGCTTATCGCTTTTCAGCTCGACATTTAACCGCATTAATCCTTCGCTCGCGTCTATCGTGCCGATGAACGGATTATTGACTTCAATGTCAGGCGTCCGTTCGACCGTCACGGAACGCCAAATGCCGAGCGCGGGCAGATCGATATAATGCCAGCCGTAGACGTTGTTAAAGACGGCCGTCGTGAGCCAGCCGACGTTCATGCCGTTGAAAAAGTCGTTCATTTCCGTCGTGCGTTCCAAATAAGGCGCCGGATCGAGGCGGACGACGAGTTCGTTGGCGCCGGATCGGAGCAAGTCTCCCACTTCGAAATCCGGACCGCCGAACATGCCCTTGTGCTCGCCAAGTCTTCGCCCGTTCAACCAAACCGCGCACGAATCGCAGACGCCTCCGAACAACAGTCGCGTCCTGCCGCCGGCTTCATCCCATTCGAAGGTCTTCCGAAGCCACCATGTCTTGAAGCTGTAGCTCTTGGCGATCCGGTCGTTCTGGCCGACGTACGGATCCGGGATGATCCCCGCTTCGAGCAGCGCCGTATGGACGCTCCCGGGCACTTCGGCGGCGATGGCGTCCGTCCAAGGAACGGTCAGACGCTCCGTCTCCGCTCCTTCCATGGCGAGCTCCCACGCGCCGTCCAGCGACAGCTTCGCGACGCCTTCGCCGTGGCGCTTGTCCCCTCGCGTCAGTTCGACCGCGATCGCATCGCCCTCGAGCGGCGTGCCCGCAGGCGCGAATTTTTCCCGATCGATCTCGTCCATGCTTCTGATTTTCGTTGACTGCGCAGACTTGGCTTCCATTGGCATGCTTGCTCCTTCGGCGCGGCTGCCGTGCCGCCGATGGCGGCCGTACGGCTGTCCGCGGCTGACTTAAAGTTAAAAATCGCTTTTAGTATAGACGACCCCCCGGCATGCCGATAGAAGACATTCTTGCGTTCCTTTGCCCTTTGTTGAGGTATTGGAACCATGAGAAAAACCCTTGCTGCGCAAGGGTCTGGGCATGTCGATGAATTCGGGCTTCCGATTGCGTGCGGTATCTGATCGAATGGAGCAGCCGATAGAATTGGGCTGCGCAAAGCTCAACGGGTCGCGAAGCGCGGCAGCAGGTCGGCATGCGCCTCCAGCATCCGATCGAGCGCGGAGAGCGCCTTGTCTTTGTCCGCGGCTCCGATCGCCGGATCGATCTCGACCGCGCGTCTTGCCGCGTCGCGGCTTCCTGTCGCGGCCGCTTCCGCGACCCACTCGTGGACGTCGGATACGGTCCTTATCAATTCGGCCAGCTTATCCGGGAAAGGCGACAGGGCGACCGGCTGCAACTTTCCGTCCGACAAGGCGACCGGAAGCTCGACGATGCGATCGGACGGGAGCTGTGCGATCGCGCCTTCGTTGCGGACGTTCAGGATGTCTACGCGTGCGGCATTGCCGCCGTGAAGCAGGACGGCCAGATCCACCGGATGCTCCCAGCTCGGATCGTCGAACAGCTCGCGCCAGTCTCGCTTGCCCTCCGCGATCTCCCAAATTTCTTGCAGCCGCGCCTCCCGCTCCGCCTCCGTGCCATGATAGGGCGGCGTCTCCGGATAATGGATGCCTTCCTGCTTGGGCAGGTATTCCCCGTGATGATCGACGGCACCCGCAGCGATACCGCCGTACTCGCCGAGCCAGCGGCGAATAACGGCCAGCTCGCGGCGGAGCCATTCGTCGAAGCGGCCCCAGTCGCCGCTATCGATCAATCGCTTCAACTCCGGCATCAAGTCCTCGCCCGTCGATTTGTCTCTGATGGACATCACCCAGGCGAAGTGATTAAGCCCGCCGGTGACAATGTCCAGACTTTCGCGGTCCCTGTCCAGCAGCTTTGCCAAGAGCTCGTATCCTTTGCTGCCGCGGTAGGCGATATTGCAAAATCCGGCCGATCGGATACGGGTATAGCGGTCGATCGCGGTGACGACGCGCGGCATCGGATTCGTAACGTCGAGCAGCATCGCCAAAGGGCAAATCTCCTCCATGTCAGCGCAGACATCGAGGACAAGCGAGATCGAACGCAGCGAATTCAGCAATCCGCCGAGGCCGCCGCATTCTCTGGCTTGATCGGCCATTCCGGCCGCCGAGAGGATATCGTAGTCCATGCGCCAGCGTCTTGCGCCCTGCGGAGAGGCGGACACGATGACGAAGTCCGCGCCGGACAGCGCCTCCCGGCGATCCGATGCCGCCTCGATCCGAAGCGGTACGTTCAACTCGCTTGCGATCCTTCTCCCCGCCGCTGCGAGCGCCTTCGCCGCCTCCAGATTCGGATCGACCAATACCAGCGAGCCTTCGAGCCGATGCTTGACGATCGCGTCCTCCAGCACGGTCGGCGCGAATACGAAGCTGCCGCCTCCGATCAATACGAGCTTCATGCGTTTCCATCCCCCTTCGAATTGCGTATCCCGAACGAATCGTGATATCGTTACCCGTAGTATAGATGGCTTATTCAAGGAATGTTAGGTTGAAATGGGCCTTAATTGAGGCTAGCGATGCACCAAATCGGACATCCTGCCGGGAACGAGGTTTGACATGGCGCTCATCGGAGGCAACGTGCCTTTCAAATCGTATCCGAATAGCAAAGCCGAAGCGTATTTATACGGTGCGCATGTCGCTTCCGTGCCGGCGGACTGGCGTTGCGCCAGGCATTTGCATCATCGGATGCTGGAAATCAATTTTGTGCTCGAAGGCATGCAGGGCGGTGACGTCGGAGGCTCCCGCATCACGCAGTCGGCAGGGGAACTGTTGGTCGTCCCTCCCATGCTGCTCCATACGTTCCGCGCGGAAACGGCGATGCGCTACTTCGTATTCCATGTTCAGATCGACGATCCCGTATTCATGCGACGGATCGGCGAAGCCGGCGTGATGCTGCTTGGGCAAGACCGTGCTGTGACGCCGAAGCTCATTGAGACTGTCTCCGATATAAGAGAGCGGTTCGAACGCGGAGATTCCAAGCCCGGTACCTACCGTCTCGTATACGCTTTGCTTGAAATGCTGGAAGACGAAGCAAACGCACGCATCGGCGCAAATGCAAGCGAGCCGGATGCGCTGCCGCTGCTCATCGCCAGAGAAATCGAATCCATCGTCTCGCGCCCTGAAGCGGAAGCCTCCGATGAAGATTCCGTATTTCAGGACAACTGGATGGAAGCGATCGCGGACCGGCTTGGCTATAGCCGGAGGCATTGCTACAGAGCGTTCAGCGAAGCTTACCGGATGTCTCCCCGCCAGTACTTGTTTGTGCTGCGGCAGCAAGAAGCGATGCATCTTCTAGCGAACACCCGGTTATCGCTCGAAGAGATCGCACGCCGGATCGGTTATGACAATGCGCAAAGCTTCATCCGTCAGTTTTCCAAATGGACGGGCATGACGCCCGGCCGCTTCCGCAAAGAAAAGAGCGAAGAGCTCTCCTATTTGACGCCGATCGAGCTGGCTTGAAATAAAGACCTCTTCCCGCATGCGACGGGAAGAGGTCTTTATTCTTGCAATTGTGCTTGTGCTTCAAGCGCTCCAGGCTGAACCTCAGCCTTAGCCATTAGCCATTAGCCCAGCGCCGCAAGCAGCTCGAGCGCTTCCTCGTGATCGGGCTCAAGCTCCAGCGCCCGTTGCAGGTACGTCCGCGCTTCTTCCTCCTGCCCCAGCTCCAGACTGCAGATCGCAAGGCAAAAATAAACGGTCGATACCGGATCGTCGTCGGCCTGTGCCGAGGCTTCCAGCAGCGTTTTGGCATCCGCATACATGTCCATCTCAAAAAGGATCAAGCCGGCGTCGAGCGCAAGGTCGTAGCGCTGCGGCATGATATAGAAAGACGTCCACATCCGGAAAATGCCGGCGCGCAAGTCCAGCTTTTCTTCGTCGTTCGCGTCCGCAAGCAGGCTGGAGATGCGCCTCGCGGTCTGAATGAACCATTCCGCATCGTAGCCGCCGAGTCGCCAGAACGCGAGAATTTGCTGAAGCCGCAGCGTCTCGATCTCGCGATCGGCCAGCAGCTTCAAGCTGAAGAAATCGTCGGGTCCAAAACGCGCGACGCTTTTGCGGTATGCAAGTCTGGTGTTCACATAACGTTTGGGCGATTCCAGCACGAGAATACACGCCACATTGATGTTATTGTAATGATGGTCCGTGAAAAGCGCTTCTGCTCCCCTGCTCTCGAATACATGCTGGATCGCGTGATAATTCGCCGTCAGGGAGATGCTCCCATGATGGACGAGCTGCGGCGGTTCCGCGAAGCGCCAGTTGTCGAGCCGATGGTCTCCCTTATCGGCCGTGATCATGGCGAAACCGGCGCGCGACAGGCCCCCCAGCCGCTCCAGACACCGCAAGCCGATCTCCGGAAAAAGCACGTGCGAATCTTCTAGCTCGCGCTGATACAGCGCGATCACGTCGCGGTAAGGGTATTGGTCTTCCTCGTAACGCAGCGCCCGCCGGTGCTCGTACGTCAGCGTCGTCCGCTTAAGCTGCTCCGACAGCGTCAGTCCCGGTTCGGGATCCGTCAAGCCGACGGCGACGTCGCAATCGTATACGAGACCGTCCCCGATGTAGATGAGCTCCTGCGGAATGGCGTCGAAAAAGTAATTTGCCACGACAAGCAAAGGCTGGCGAAGCTGTCCCGGCGCGATCGTCTCGCCGGAGACGAGCAGCTTGAGCTCCGTATCGTGCTCGGCGTCGAAGGTCGCAACATCGAGTACGCCTTGCTCGATAAATGTCGCCAGTGCCGGATGCCGGCGCCAGCCTTCCACGTTTTTAAGCGCAAGATCGGTCATGACGTACCTGAAAGGCGGCAAAGCGATTTCCGCGTATGTTTGCAAAAGGGATAGCTCATGCAGCACATGATAGGCGAGGCGTCCTGCGCCTGCGCCCAGCTCGACAAGCGTTACTGCCTCCTCCGTCTCTCCTTGCGCCGCCCTGTCCTGCAAAAAGCCGAAGATCATTTCCGCATAAGCCGCTCCGATCATCGGATTGCTCGTAATATATTGCGGGACCTGGTCGTTGTTCCAGGCCTTCAAGCCCAGTTGCTCGTAATAAGCGCGCTGAAGCTCCCAAAGCGGAGCTTCACTGAACCGGTATTTCTGACTGTCCGTCGCTGCCATGCCGAAGTAACCTGCTTCCGTCTATTTTTTATGTCTAATTCTCGCGTTATTTCTAGTTCACGCGTTATGTCTAATTTCCGCGTTTAGATTCGCTGTAATGCCAAAGGCAATTCCAAGTGATCGACCGGCAATGCCGGGAAGGCGTCGCGCAGCAGCTTGACGACCGTGCGCATGCCAAGCTCCTCGCTCTTTTGGTGACCAAGAATAATCAATGCCTTGTTCAAGCCCATGTCCGCCGCATCCCGTACGTATTCGTTGGTTTCCCATTCATTGGTCTCGCCGGCAATCAGCAATTCGATGTCCGGCTCCTTGAGAATCGTCATCTGTCTGCGCCCGCCGGGTGCCCCGACCGCGAAGGCGAAGCGAGTTACGGGAAGATCGGGATCGCCCGCGACCTGCACATTATCGATGCCCAGCTTGCTCTTGACCTCCTCTGCGATGGACCGGACGGTGTGTGCCGCTTCCTTTGGCAGCGTCAGCAGCACCGGTTGTTCCGGATCGGCGTAAGCTCCCCAGCCGAGCGCATGCAGCATGCCGTCGACGATTCCGTCGGGCTTGTATTTATGAATATAATCGTGAAGCCGGAAAATCGTAACGCCGGACGAAGCGATCAAGGCGTGCTTGCGCTCGTATACCGGGTCGCCGTTCAGCCAGTCGGTTTCATCCAGGTGACTGTAATAGGTCGGTTCATGCGTGATGATCAGATTGGCCCCGGATGCGACTGCGCGGCGAATAACGTCAAAGGTGGCCATGAATACGACTGCAATACCGCGCACCTCTTCATCCGGATTGCCGCTCTTGAGCGTATCGACCGTGTCCGCCAGCTTGCCGACCGGCGCTATCAATGTATCCAGCACTTGCCCCACAGTAATCGTCATGCGTGCTCTCCTCCCGTATTTTCCCGTATCGACTCCGAATTTAAGTACGCTCCTAGGCATCGTACCATACGCCGACCACGGTCTCCAAACCGAAACTTGCGACGATCGACGATTTATTTACGTGCTGCTTGTCCTTGCCGAGGCTAACGTATGCGCGGCTGATCGAGTCCGCGGCTCGAGGCTGTCGTGATGATCAGCATCTGCTTTGCGATTTCTTCCTCGGTTTGCCGAAGCCCGTTTTGCAGCCAATGCTTATAAATGCCGATCGCGCCGCCAATAATCCAATCGATATACAGGTCGTATTCGATGGCGGGCGAGAGCGCCCCGGCTTTGCGGAATGTTTTATGAAGCGAAGCGCTCATCTGGTCGTGAAGCCGGTTGGACAAATCCGGCACGCCGTTGGTCAGCAGCATGATGCGGTAAAATTCGGCGTGCTTCTTAATATGCCGAACCGAGCTGCGAATCGTATGGTAAAGTTCGTCGGAGGAAGCAAGCGCCTTCGCATCTCCCGGACTGCCTTCTATAATGTCTCCGTATTCGGAAAGCACGTCATCGACGATCTCGTCCAACAGCTCTTCCTTTGTGGAAAAGTGATCGTAGAACGTCACCCGGTTGATGCCGGCCGACCTCGCGATTTCGTTTGTCTTGATGAGGCTGAACGGCTTCTCCGACAGCAGCTGCAGCAGCGCCCACTTCAGCGCTTTGCGGGACCTGACGACTCTCGAATCGGACTCATGCGCACGCGGCATCCGCATCCATTTCCCCTTTCGCGCGATTGCAATGTTCCCTAATTTTGCGGTTAAACTACACATTCGGGCAAAGTGTACGCCGGTAGCCCTTCCCGTTCGTTATTATTATAGGCGACACAATGTCGCCAAACAACACAGCCAACATTACACGATCCGGAGGATGATTCGAATGAAGCTGCAGAATAAATCCGTCGTTATTACGGGCGCCGCCTCGGGCATGGGTAAAGCGATGGCCTTGCTGTTCGCGCAAGAAGGCGCAAAGGTCATCGTCGCCGACATCAACGGCGCAGCCGTCGACGCGGTAGTCGCCGAGATCGCTGCGGCAGGCGGTCAGGCTAAGGGCGTCGTCGCCAACGTTTCCAAGGAAGAAGACGTTTCCCGCATGATCGATACGGCTGTCGAGCGCTTCGGAAGCCTTGACGTCCTCGTCAACAACGCAGGCATAATGGATGGCATGATGTCCGCCGAAGCGGTTACCGACGAGATGTGGACGCGCGTGATGGACATTAACGTGACGGGACCGATGCGGGCGATTCGCAAAGCGCTGCCGATTATGAAGGCGCAAGGAAAAGGCGTTATCGTCAATACGGCATCCGTCGGCGGGCTGTTCGGCTCCCGCGCAGGCGCGGCATACACGGCTTCCAAGCATGCCGTCATCGGCCTGACCAAAAACGTCGGCTTCCAATACGGCAAGCTCGGCATCCGCTGCAACGCAATCGCTCCCGGCGCGGTAGCGACCAACATCGGCATCGGCGGCTCCCAGCCGGATCCGTTCGGTCTCGAGCAAGCGATGGCCGGCATGGCGCTGCAGCGCACGGACGTCGGCGATCCGGCGGCGATCGCTTCGGTCGCGCTGTTCCTGGCTTCCGACGACTCGGCGTTCGTCAACGGCACCGTCGTGACGGCGGACGGCGGCTGGTCGGCTTATTAATAACCGGGCCGGTTTGGTTTGATCATCGCTTAAAAAAGACGCTTCCTTTCCGCAAACGCGGGAAGAAAGCGTCTTTCCGTTTTTCAACCGTATTCGAATGGATGGGCTTCCTTAGTTCCCTGACGGGTCGTCTATGATCGACTCGATCGCCCGCTTCGTCGCCGCATAGGCCGCTTCGGCCGAATCGGCTTGGACCGTTACATGGCGGACGCCGGGTTCGAGCGCGGACGCCGACGAATGCGCATACAGCGGATCGTAATAATATTTCAGCAGCAGCTCTACCGCCGGCGCATAACGCCCGCTTCTAAGGCAGCCGTCGATCTCTGCCGCGATCGGCGTATGGATGCGCTCTCGAATGCGGGAAAAAGCGACGATGCAGGCCTGCTCATGCTTAGAAGGCTCATAGTCGCGCAAAATTTGCGCGGCGCGGACTTCTACAGGAAGCTCGAGCGTGATCTGGTAGCCGCGCGAACGGGAACCGTACAACACGTCGGGCACGACGATTTTGCCGATGCGCTTGCTCTCGGCTTCGAAGAGAACGAAGGGCTCGTCGCGGTAAGCGATCAGCGCATCGAGTAGCAGCGCATCGAACGTCTTTTGATTGTTCGGCTTAAGGCCGATGCCGCCGAAGATCGAACCGCGGTGTCCGGCCATCCCCTCCAGATCGATAACGGGCCGTCCCTCTTGCTTAAGCCGCGTCAATATTTCCGTTTTCCCCGATCCTGTCGAGCCTTGCAGCACGATCGGCGTCGGCGGGAAGACAAGCGTCTCGAGCTGCCCGGTCACCCATTGACGATAGGCGCGATACCCGCCTGCGAGGCGCTGGCTGTAGATTCCCATAAGCGACAGTACGGTGGCCGTCGTCTTGCTGCGCATGCCGCCCCGCCAGCAGAATACAACCTTATCGCCCGGAATCGCTGAAAATTGTTTGATAAATGCAGGAAGCTTGGCCGATACAAGCTCGAGTCCCCGTTCCTTGGCGGCGTCCGAGCCGACCTGCGTGTAGATCGTGCCGACCTCCGCCCGTTCCTCGTCATTGAACAAGGGGATATTGATGCTGCCTGGAATCGTAGCCTTGCCGAATTCGCCGGGCGATCGTACGTCGATCAGCGTGACGGGCTTATGAAGCCGTTTTTCGGAAAGCTCATTCCATGGAATGTCAGTGAACATGCTGCCACGCTCCTCCGTCAGACGACGACGATTTGTCCCGGATGCTCGGCGACCGTCTCGCCGACGATGCTTGCTTCGACGCCGGCTGCAACAAGCGCCTCGAGCAGTGCGTCCGCTTGGTCGCCCGCTGCGGCGATAAGCAGCCCGCCGGAGGTGACTGCGTCGCAGAGCACCCAGCGATCGGTTTGATCCAGCGCATCGGGAAACGTAACGTGCGGCGATACATGCTCGAAATTCTTTTTCGTGCCGCCCGGCACGAGCCCGCTATCCGCGAGTTCCCTGACGCGCGGCAGCACCGGCACGTCAGCTTGTCGGATCCGGATGCCGACGCCGCTGCCTTTGGCCATCTCGAGCGCATGCCCAAGCAACCCGAAGCCCGTAACGTCGGTACAGCCGTCCACCGTATAGCCTGCCATCGTCTCTGCGGCTGTTTTGTTCAACGTGGCCATCACCTGCGTCACGCGTGCGATCTCGCTCTCGCTCAGCCGATCGTTTTTAATCGATGTCGTCAGGATGCCGACGCCGATCGGCTTGGTCAGAATCAGCTTGTTGCCGGGCTTGGCGCCAGCGTTTGTTTTAACGCGGTCCGGGTGAATGATGCCGGTGACGGCCAGTCCGAACTTCGGCTCTTTGTCGTCGATGGAATGGCCGCCGACAAGCGTCGCACCCGCTTCGCGGACTTTGTCTCCGGCGCCGCGCAATATATCGGCGAGAACTTGCTTGTCGAGCGTGTTGATCGGGAATGCAACGATGTTCAGCGCTGTTAACGGCTTGCCGCCCATCGCATAGATGTCGCTAATGGCATTAGCCGCGGCGATCTGGCCGAATTCGTAGGGGTCGTCCACGATCGGCGTAAAAAAATCGACGGTCTGCACGATCGCCAGCTCGTCGTTCAGCTTGTACACGCCTGCGTCGTCGCTCGTATCGATGCCGACGAGCAGATTAGGATCCGCTGACCATGCGGGCAAGCTCCGGATTACCTCGGACAGATCGCCGGGGCCGATCTTGCAGCCGCAGCCGCCCTTGCTCGACAGCGAAGTCAATTTAATTTTTTCGTTGGCGCTCATTGTTTCCATCCTCCTGACTTCAGCGAATCTATATGCATACTTCCTTGAAGTCGAATGCTGCTTCAATATTCGGGAATATCGCCTCGGCTTGAGCGATCAGCGCTTCGACGTCCTCGTCGGCGTACCGCGCGCTGATATGGCTGACAATAAGTCGCTTGGCTCCGGCGAGCGAGGCCGTTTCAGCCGCTTGCAGAAACGTCGAATGCCCGTAAAGCGCCGCCTTCTCTTCCAGCCCGATGCCGAATGTCCCTTCGTGTACGAGCACATCGGCATTTTCGGCCAAGAGGGCGGCGCGTTCGCATTTGACCGTATCGCCCAATATCGTGACGACTCGTCCTTTCGCGCAGGGACCGACTGCTTCGGCCGCCCGGATGACGGAGCCGTCGGGCAGCACAATATCCTCTCCGCGCTTCAGCTTGCCGTACAGCGGGCCGGGCGGGACGCCTCGGCTGGCCAGGTACGCCAAGTCAAGTTGCCCCAAGCGCGGGTGCTCCTCGATCCGATAACCGAAGCTGCGAACGCGATGCACCAGCTCGCCGGCTACAATTCTGAAGCGTCCGTCATCGAACGCTTCGCCGTCGCCTTCGAGCTCGTGAATGCCAAGCTCGTAATTCAAATGCGCCTCGCTGTAAAGCAGAACGCTCTCTACGTATGCTCGAAGTCCGGGAGGGCCGTACAGCTCGAGCTTGTCCGCGCCTTCGTAATACGTTCGGCTGCTTAAAATGCCGGGCAATCCGTATAAATGATCTCCATGCATATGCGTGATAAAAATCCGGTTCAGCTTGCCAAGCTTGAGCTTGGACTTCAACAGCTGATGCTGCGTGCCCTCGCCGGCGTCGAACAGCCAGAATCGGTTTTGATCTTCGGGAAAGACTAGCGCCATCGACGTTACGTTGCGATGCGCCGTAGGCCGGCCCGCGCTCGTACCCAAAAATATCAGCTTCATGAACTGCACCTCGCTTGGTTTCGCCGGCGGTCGGCAGGGATACTTTTAGGATGCCAAATGACCAGGGCATAAATCCAGTCCGGTCCTGAAGCGGTTGTCCACTTCCATTAACAATCTGCGCGATAATTGCGCGCCTTGGAGGCGCAATTATTGATTTCTCATTGATTTCCCATTGAATTACCGGCGAAAGACGCGTCCAATCCGGCATACATTTTGTGCAGCAGCCCATGCAGCGTTTCAATTTCACTTGCCGTCAAATGATCGGTCAACAACCGGTTATATTCGTCCAATATCGCTTGCAGGGTCGGTTCAAAAGCGACGGCAAGCTCGGTCGGGTACAGCCTGTACGACCGGCGGTCGTCCTCGTCCACCGTTCGACTCACATAACCCGCTTCCTCAAGCTGCCGGATGCAGCGCGTCGTCGTCGCTTTGTCGAACTTCACCACGCTCGTCAGCTTGTCCTGATTCATGCCCGGCGTTGACAAAATCGCTTTCAAGTAGCTATGCTGCCCGCCGCTTCCGATGCCGTGCGGCTTCAGCTTTTCGGCCAGTTCCCGTTGCGCGATGCGGTTGATGAATGACATGAGTTTGCCTACCGTGTACGGTCTCATGCCGGCCCTCCTTTAGGCGATGCAATCGAATATGTCTAGCTTAGCGCAAATCAGTTGCTGTCGCAACTAAATTGAGTTAAACTAGGCTTGCATAATTAGTTGCACTCGCAACCATAACTTGTCCATGGACATCGGTAAAGGAAGGTTGGCATGCGATGACTTATCAGGACGATCCGATTATCCAAAAAAACCGTTGGCTCATTCTCGTCATTCTCAATTTGTTCACGTTCATGGCTACATTGGATGGCAGCATCGTCAACATCGCCCTCCCTGTCGTCTCGCGGGAGCTGCAGCTTCCCGTCGCGCAGACCGAATGGATCGTCACCGCCTACCTGATGACCATCTGCGCCGCCATTCTGTTTTTCGGGAAGCTCGGCGACATTATCGGGAAAATCAAAATATTCCGGTTGGGCATGATGATATTTACGGTTGGTTCACTCTTGTGCGGGCTCAGCAGCAGCTTGACGGCCATCATCGCTTCTCGACTCGTCCAAGCGCTCGGCGCATCGATGACGATGGCGAACAGCCAGGGGATCGTCACCGACATCTTCCCCGGCAGCGAGCGCGGAAAAGCGCTGGGGCTGACCGGCACCTTTGTCTCTCTCGGCATTATTGCCGGACCGAGTTTGGGCGGGCTGATATTGTCCGGCCTCGGATGGGAGTATATTTTTTGGGTCAATGTTCCTGTCGGTCTTGCCGCACTCGCGATCGGGTTGCGGAAGCTCCCGCCGGATATGACCAAGCTCAAGGTCAAGATCGACGGGACCGGCAGCGCGCTGTTCACCTTCTTTATTTTACTGCTGTTCGCAGGGCTTCTGCTCGGGCAGCAATATGGATACGATCATCCATGGATCATGGGATCGCTTGCGGCTTCTGTGCTTGTGTTCGCTTATTTTATCCGTTTCGAAAAGAGAACTGTTTCGCCGCTGCTGCAGCTTTCGATGTTTCGCAACCCGCTGTTTTCGCTAAGCATCCTTTGCGGCTTTCTCGTGTTCGTCGCCAATGCCTGCTTTAACATCATCGCTCCCTTTTACGTTCAGGACATTCTGGGCTTGACGCCGTCCCAAGCGGGATTGCTCATGATGCTGTTCCCGATCGTCATGGTTGTCGTCGCGCCGCTGAGCGGCGCTCTCTCCGACAAGATCGGCTCCGAGCTGCTGACGTTTATCGGCCTGATCGTGTTGATTGTCGCTCAGCTTGGCTTGGCCCGACTCGACGAGGGCAGTTCGGTGGCGCTTGCCGGCACCTGGATGGCGCTGCTGGGTCTCGGCAGCGGCCTGTTCCAGTCGCCGAACAATTCGCTAGTCATGTCCAAGGTGCCCAAGACGCAGTTAGGCATCGCCGGCAGCATCAACGCGCTCATACGCAACGTCGGCATGGTCGCCGGCATCACGCTGGCGACAACGACGCTTTTCGGCGTCATGAGCGCCAGAGCCGGCAGCCGAATCAAGGATTTTGGCTCCGCGAGTCCCGATTTGTTCCTTGCCGGCATGCACATCGTATTTTTGACGGCATCGGCCATCTGCATGGCCGGCGCCTTATTGACCGGCTGGCGGCTATGGTCCGCCAGGCGCAGCGCCCGTACGAAGCCGTTGAACGCATAGTTCAACGGCTTTTATATTGTCCGGAGCGGACGTTTGCTTTGAGCCAATAAGGACCGCTTATAACTGCACGCCCATGCGGCGATCGAACGGTCAAATAATACGACTGCGACCGCTCCCCGCCGATCGTCTTGTAAGCGATCTTTGTAAAGGCGCTTGAAAAGCAAGATTCAAGCGACCACTCGACGACTTCTCCTTCCGGGCTGCCTTTACGAAGCAGAATCTCAAGCTCGCCCATATCCCATGCGCCCGAATTGTCCCAACCGATTTCGATTCCGATCTTGATCTCGTCCGTCGGCTCGACATCCTGCAGTTGTACCGCGGTCAGAACGATCTCATCCCGCACGGCAAATCGCGGAAAACTATCCTTGACCGCGCCCGTCTCAACGATTTGCTTCATCGCAATCCTCCCATTACGTATGCCATTCCCTTCAAGTTATGATTCCGGCAAGTCTTTGGACAGGGCCATGGGTAACAGTCAATTTCAGAAGCGGCGCTCCACCCCCTCCCTTCATCCATACCGTCCTGTCCATTTCCGCATTCATTGTAGAGAGAGGTCAACGATCTTGAAGGAGGAATCGGCATGCGGCTAGCCGATATTAAGGGAGAATATGACGGCATTTTCAGTCTCGGTTGGCTATGCCTCACAGCCATTCAACTGGAGCGCAACGGTCTGAGGCCTTACACAGGCCCTCTCGATTGGGTCGCCTCCTACACGCTGCCGGACATCTGCCGATTTCTGCGGAACCGCTGTGAAGGCTTTATGGAGCGGAGACATTTAAAGTTCGAAAACACGTTCGGCGGCACCCACCATCTCGTCAGAGAAACTTTCTACAATGTAATCTCCAATCATGACTTCTTCGCGCATCAAAACGATCCCTTTAACCTTGAGATGTACGCATATGTCAAAACGAAATACGATCGCCAGCGGGACAGGTTTTTGGAGCGGGCCGCCAACGGACAGCGATTGCTATTCGTAAGGTGCGGGGGCACCTTTGAAGAGGTGAAGGAGCTGCGGGATACGCTGGACGGTTTTGTCGCGCATGAATACAATCTGCTTCATATCAGCGAAACAAACACAGATACGCTTATTGAGACTGATTGGCCGCTCCCACGCGTTTGTTCGGTGGAACTGCCGGGAGACCGCGAATCCGTCTGGAACGGCAATCATGATTACTGGAGCTACATGCTGAGCGGGGTCCGTTACCGGGAACCGGAATAAACGCCAAAAAAGAGCATGGCATATTTTCGCCATGCTCTTTAATGTCAAACTCCAACGCCGCCGGCGGTATCCTTGGACGTTTCGCTGATTGAGGATGCTGCTCTACGAATGGAGCTATATGTCTGCCAGACGCCATAGCTGACGAGCAGCATGACGGCCGGCATTAAATCAAGTCGATAGCGCGTCTGAATCTCGATCGCTAGGTGAGCGCCTGCGTAGATCAACAATAGAAGGATATACAGCAGCGGCCCCCTATACATGCCGGCTCTCCATAGCGCAAGCAACGCAAACAACGCAAACCCGCAAAACATCACGTATAGCGGCCTTTCGGCCAAGCTTAGCGATCGCTCCAGTTGAACGTGCCCCGTACCTTCAAGGCTCCAGTAGGCTGACGAATCCCCGCTGCCCCACATCAGCACCAGCTTCCTGCCCATCAACGACAGGACTTCCGTCTTATTTTCAAGCCTTTCCTTGATTCGCAAAAGCTCCGCTTCATGCCTTTCCTCACCAAATGCAAAACCGTTTGCATACTGCGCGTCTTCCTTATTCCAACCGCCATTCGTCTCTGCATTTAAGCCCACCATGAACTTCCAATACTTATCTCCGCCAGACAACGCTTGGTGCGTAATCCCCGCATTCTGTAACGATGCATTTGCAGCCCATTGAATCGTGGCGTAGATTCCGATCATGGCGAGCAACATCCCAGCTTGCCGCCAGGCTTTTCGCCGTCTTCCTTCACGCAGCTTTTTCCACACTTCCAGCAATGCGAACAGAACAATGCCAGACAGGTAAACCACGCCAATAGGCCGAATCAACTGACCAAGCCCGATCGCAATCCCTGCCCATAGCCAAGACAACAGCGAGCCCCTGCGTTTAAGCAGCAGCGAGCACCCCAGAAAAAACAAAAACACGGACAGGTGTTGATTCGTAAGCACCGAGCACATCAAAATATTCGGCAAATAAAAAGCGAAGAAGCACGAAGCGAGCCTACCGCAGGTCTCATTAAACAAACGAGCTCCAGTAAAATACAGGATAACGGCGGTCCCGATATTAAAAATAGCACCGAATACCTTTAAAACAATTAAAGAATCGCCGAACAGGCGTATGATCGCAGCCTCGTACATCGTAAAACCGAACTGATAAGGAAAACTCGTAAAATAAGCCGAATCTGCAAATCCGAAGCTGCCCGCTGCTGCCTCGCGCGCCGCATTATACAAAAACAGAAAATCCGATCGAGGCAACGCATCGTTTATACAAATCCACCCGATCCGCAAACCTAAGCCAATTACAGCAAGCAACACGAGAAATGTCTTCCGACCGGGTCGCCGATTCAGTACATGCGCGATCAGCAGCGCGACAAGCGCGCAACACACGGTCGACGCAAGTGTTTGTGCAAACGAATCATAGGCATCTACCGTAAACGCGAACGACGAAACAAATACAACAGCCATAAACAAGCTTCCTATAGTCAGAAACAAACGAGCTCCATACATGCATGACACTCCCAATAGCGCATTCGTTTTTTATACCGATTGCGCCCATCTTCTATTGGAGTCTATCACACTAACCTCTTGATTAGAAATATTCCGCAAACTCTATCTCGCAACAAGCAAAGTTTTGTAAAATCCAATGCGTTCATCTGCTCACAGTCAAATCGAAATGATCTTTCTTTTATCGAGGACTAATACACCCTTTTCTGACATTTTAACGATATCCCCCTCACTCAGGATGAACTTGGAGAACGGAAAGTAAGAAAAATAGGAAGAACAGAAGTTCATGAAGTTCATGAAGCTCATGAAGGTCAAAATGTTTAAGAAGCTTAAAAAATTCAAGGAATCCAGGAATTTCAAGAAAGGCTTAAGAGACGATCGATTCCTTTTTATACTGAAGTTTAATAGAAATTACGAGTCCGTCCATTGAGACTGACCTTGCAAAATCCAGGTAAATTCAGAGCCTCTGCCGTCAAGAAACGCAGAGTGAACGAGACAGCTTCGCTGCATTCGTATGGCCGGTCCAGCGGATGGAGCGGACGCCGAACCTCTTGCGTACGAGCTCTGGTTGAGTGATGGTACCGGTCCGGCCGCAGAGGGACAACAATGCATTAAAACCATCCGTTCGTACGTTAATGCGGAAGCAGTACTCGTCCAGATAAGCCTGCAGATGCTTTGGCCTGATGCCCCCAAACGTCCGTGCGAGCCAACCGATCGCGCCGCGCCACACGAGGCCCAAAGCCGTTACGCCTTCGCGTCCCGATGCCTTCACGATCTCGATGCGCCGATCCCCTGCGCGATCTTCTGTTGAATGACGCCACAAAAAGCTGCCGAACGAATCGATCTCAAACGTGCGACGATTGAATGTCTTAGCGGACACTCTTTTAATTTTGACCTCCGCAATCTCTCCGCTCTCCGGATCGATTGATGCACCTGCGACGGCAGGCTCCTCCCGGTATGTCAAAGGATCCGAAGGCCGATGGGTCACGGGCCGCGCGTAGAAATCTCCCAACAGTTGCAAGTCGCCCGCCAACGGCCGGCCCTCGTCGTGCATTTGAATCGCAAATCGAAGCTTATGATTGATGAGCCAAGCCGTTTTATATGTAACCTGAATGAACTCGGCCAAAAGTACGGCCGAGATGCCCGTCTGCATCAAAAACAACGCCTGAAACCACTTGACAAGCGGCGTGCGGGTGCCTTGCAAAATCGTGCCTGCGGTAAGCGAGGTTTGACGGGAGCATGAACTGCATTCGAACAGTCTGCGACCACGGGAAACAATGCGATAATAGTCAAGCCCCCCACATCGGGGACAACGAAAGCCGTCAGGCCATTTTGCACGAAAAAGTGCGATCTCGCAGTCTTCTTCGTTAAAAGTCGGTGCCCGCTCGCACAAACGGTTCGAAGCACTCATCCCATTTCCCCCAGATCAGATAAGATCATATGTTCGCATTATAACCTTTTCGTTATACTTCTTGCAACTCCAAATCTGAAACTCCTGCGGGAAAGGGATAGCCTAATGGCGCTTATCAGGGCTAAAATCAGCGTTCGAAATTCCGCTCTTAAAGGCGCATTCCTGCGCGTAGGGGATACCGTCGTAATGTGAGAAAGTAGGTTATGAATAGAGACGTACTTGGGCCAGAAACGCTCAAAGCTTGAATACGCATGCGGAGACGCAAAGACTAAAAAAGCCCGCTTGCGCGGGCTCGAACGGTTACTCTTCAGTATCGACGTTGTGGTAAACCTGTTGGACGTCTTCCAGATCTTCGATGGCATCAAGCATTTTCTCGAACTGGACCTGGGCGTCTTCGGTCAGCGTCACGTAATTCTGGGGGATCATCGAAAGCTCGGCGACGGCGAACTCGGAGACACCGGCTTGCTTAAACGCTTCTTGCACAGCGTGGAATTGCTCGGGATCGGCGTAAACGATGACGGTTTCGTCTTCTTCGACAACGTCGCGGACGTCGACGTCTGCTTCGAGCATCAAGTCGATGACTTCATCGGCGGTCTTGCCGGAGACGCCGATCACTGCGGAGGCATCGAACATATAAGCGACTGAACCGTTAACGCCCATATTGCCGCCGTTCTTGCTGAACGCCGCGCGGACGGCGGAAGCCGTTCTATTGACGTTGTTGGTAAGCGCGTCGACGATGACCATCGAGCCGTTCGGCCCGAAGCCTTCGTATCTCAGCTCGGAGTAGCTCTCCTCCGATGATCCCTTCGCCTTGTCGAGCGCTCTGTCGATGATCGCTCTCGGCACGTTGTATGTCTTAGCACGTTCAAGAACGACCTTCAGCGCGCGATTGGCTTCCGGATCAGGTTCGCCCTTTTTGGCTGCTACGTAAATCTCGACGCCGAACTTGGCATATACGCGACTTGTATTCGCATCTTTGGAGGCTTTCTTTTCCTTAATATTGTTCCATTTGCGTCCCATTCTTCTACCTGCCTTATATCGATATAAAAGCCCGTTAGGCAATATTTTGATAGTACGATATGCGATTGTCAAGCTTCGACATGCCGTTTATCCTTTACAACCGATTGCCTTTTATACGCACCTATGTATTTTAAGCGCGGAACAGCAGATCGGCAAGGACTCGCATCGTATCCATCAATTGATTAAGCGGCGCCCTGCCTACTGACAAACGCAGCGCGTTTTCCTCTGGCGTATCTCCATGAACGGCGTTTATTCGCAGCGAATCGAAGCCGAAGCTGCCGCCCGAGACCAAGTGTATGCCGGCGGGGGCGGCGCTCGCGCACGCATCGATGCGCGCCTGATAATCCTGCTCGGACAGATCTTCATTCAATTGGATGTAAAAAACGGAACCGAGCCAATGCTTTCCTTCGAGCAAAAATTCATCGGATGGATTTACGGATAAATAATAGTGCCTGATACGGCCTTGTGACTTTAGGTACGCCAGAAACGCGCACATCCAGCTTGCGTTCCGGTTAAAACGACCGAGCCGCGCAGAAACCGTAGCCAGATCGGGCACCGGCAGCTGACGGACGTCCAGCGGGCTCGCGCCGGCATCGAGAATCGACAACAGCTCGATCCATCGGGTACGAAACGCCTCCGCTTCCATTGCTTGCCCGCAGGCGACCAGATAGCCGACGTTTGCGAGGTCAAACCCGTACTGCAAATACTTGATCCCGCTCTCAACGCTTATCAGAACGACATGGGATGGCAGACCGGCTGCGTAACGCTCGAACATTCGGTTGGAGATGCCGGTGAGGGTCCGATCGATAATGACGAACAGCTGCTCTTTCGCGGACGGACGATGACGCTGCAAGGATTTGAATAAGGTACGCAAGTGGACCGGTTGTCTGACAGGCCAACATTGTGCGGGATCGACGATCAAGCAGCCTACCGGTTGTGAAGTTTCGAGCAGGTTATAAATTTCACCCGGAGACGCTTCTTTAATATCGTCCAGTAAAGTCCGGGCGAGCTCGACGCCTTCGCCATAGAAGCCTGTTTGGACGACACAAGGCAGCCGGTTATCCGAGAACGAACGGAACGCGACGATGGCGAGTTCCAATGCTTTCATACCGGACGTCGTCAAGAAAAGGACGCTCTGGCTCTTCAATTCATCGGGAATGCCGTAAAACGATTTCATTGCTTCGTCTTCATAGTTTTTCACCGCTTCACTGCCGTAGCAACGTTGGTAGGTCCCTTCTTCCTCTTGTGCGAATCCGGCTTCGTCGGTTAACGATTGCTGCCCGCCCTGAAGCTGTTTGCCGGGCGTCTGCCAATCGCTGCCGGAAACGATGCCGCCAAGTTGCTTATATAGTTTGCGAATCTCATACTTGAGCCCCAAGTATGCGTCCCAGGTGCATGTCGCCGGATCGTCGATAAACGAAGTCGTACTTCGATCAAGCGCCTCCTGCTGACGTGCGAATGCCGCGGCAAGTTCCAGCTCGAACGGGGCATCGGGATAAATGGCCTTGTAAAACCCCAATTCTCGCCGAATGCCTTTTAGCAACCATCGAAGCTCTTCAGCGTCCCTCTTGCGATCGTCCATGCTGATCCCCGCAAGCGCTGCAGAGACCGCAGCATTGAAAGGGGAGCGTCGGCTTTCCGTGACAAGGCTCCAATTCCACGTCAGGGGATCGAGAGCCGGACTCGATAGCTGTGTTTTAATGGACACGACTCGATACCCCCCTTAGTAGTTTGCTACGCAGATGGCCTTTTTTACCCGTTCTCGATTCGCAACAAACGCCTAACGCCTAACGCCAATTAGAGGTCCTCGCGGACCTCTAGCACGATGATGCTCGATTCATGCCTTCGCGGGCTGGGCGTCCTTCTTGGGACGAATGAGGAATAGGGTCAGTAAGGAAGCCGCAAATGCACAAACCACCATGACCCAAAAAAACAAAGAAACGGACTGCTGCATTAGCAGAGAAGCGACCGGCGGTCCCGCTGCAACGCCGACGAATCGCATGCTGCTGTAAAAGGAGCTGATCGAGCCCCGCTGCTCCTTTTCGATGCCTTCGGTCACGAACGCATCCAGACACGGCAAAGCCGCCCCGATGCCGAGTCCCGCCGCGCTTAGTAGCGATATTTGTCCTACCGTTACATCCCAGATCAAACACCCTGCCACGGATAAAGCCGTTATAAAAAAACCGATGGTTACGGTCCATTTCATCAGCTTTTTGTGGCGTCCGATCCATTTGCCCGCTGCAAAGGAAGCCGCGCAAAGAACGGCAAGCGGAATGGCAAGCACCAGCCCCTTCAGGATGCCCTTCATGTGGTGCTCTTTTTCGAGCGTCTCGGACAAGTAAAACAAGAGGCCAAACAAAATGAACATGGTGAAGCAAATGACGATAAACAATGCGGTTAACCAACGCGCTTTTTCTTTGAACAATTTCCAAACGGAACCAAGAAACACTTTGGGACTCGCCGGTTTCTTGGCTTTGTCCGTTTTTGGCGGCCGAACGAGCCACAGAACCAGCACGATCGAAACGGCGCACAAAACCGGAATCGACCAAAACGGCGTTCGCCAAGCGATGAGGGCGAGCGCAGAGCCGAGGATCGGGCTTAGTACTTTGCCAAAAGTGTTAAACGTTTCGATCAATCCGAGTCCGGTGCTGACCTGCTCTTCGTCCTTGAACATGTCCCCGACGAGCGGCAATACGATGGGCATGGCGCCGGCTGCGCCAATGCCTTGAATCGCGCGCCCGGTGAGCAGCAAACCATAGCTGTTCATCCCAGCCGCCCAGATGCACACGCCGCCTCCGGCTGCCGCCAGGATAAGGCTGGGGATAATGATCCGCTTGCGTCCGATCCGATCGGACAAATAGCCGGCAACGGGAATAAGTATTATGGCCATAATCGAATACACGGTAATGACCAAGCTCGACTTCAGCGCAGAAATGCCGAGCGCCCGTTCAATCGCCGGGAGAACCGGGATCAGCATCGAATTCCCCAACGTCATGATAAGCGGGATCGAGGATAGCGCAAGGAGTGCCGCAGTTTGTTTTTGGTTTTTAGACTCCTTCATTTTCGGCAACCTTCTCCTCGCCGTCGATTGTCGTCCATCCGTACTCAAAGGAATTTGTCCTCGCATACTGTTTGCAACTGACGGGCGTTCCATGCATGGCGCCAATTTTCCGCATTCGAACGGCGCAAAAAAAGCCGGAACTCCGGCTTTTTTAAAGCAGCTTCCATTCGCAAATCAAGCACAGCGTATCCCCTTGCATCTCCGCGGTTAACATACCTCCCATCTTGCCCATCAGACCACGCGCAATGGACAGCCCCAGTCCCGAACTAAGTCCCGAGCGGGACGCATCCGCCATGTAAAAACGGTTGAACAGCAGCTCCGTGTCCGTGCCTCGCAGCTGCGGAGCCGCGTTGGACAGCTTGAGAAACGCCGATCCGGAATGGACTTTGAGACGGATGTGAAGGCTGCCGACCGCGTGACGAATCGCGTTGACGACGAGATTTTCGACGACTCTCCGCAGTGCGGATTCGTCGGCTCGAATCTCGATGTGCCGCGTTTCCAGCTCAAAGGTCGGCGTGAGCTCTTTTTCCTTCATCTGGTCGTGGAAACCCATGAGAATCTCAGGCAAAAGCTTGTCCAGCCGTAGTCTGGCCGGCTTCAAAGCATAATCTGTGGAATCGATCATCGCCAGCTCGTAAAAGTCGTGAAGCAAAGCTTGCAGCCGCAGCGTCCGCTTACGAATCACGCCAAGCGCATCGCTGCGCTCCGTATCAGACAGACCTTTGGAATCCAGCAACTGAATGTAGCCGAAAATGGACGTCAGAGGCGTGCGCAGATCGTGCGAGATGTTGGCCACTGCTTGCCTGAGCTCTTCCTCCGTCCGCTTGCGCTCCGCATTCGCCAACACGATTAAATCCGTATGCCGGTTGACTTCGACCGCAAGAGACTCTATGTCGCGATCCGGCATGCCGATCGTGAGCTTGCCGGCGGATTCGCCGTCGTTGTATTGCCGCAGATATCCGGTGAACCTCCGAATCTCCCTTTTCACCAAGAGCAACCGCAGTAGACAGACCGCTGCCGTTAAACCTGCGGCAATGACGGCGGCAAGCACCATGCGACTTTCTCCTTTCAAACGAAGTTACTTGATTTCTTTCTTTCTAAAGACAGCCATGGAAATCGCCACGAATGCAACGGCTACCAGAACGGGCACATAAACACTTTCCGCGAAATGAGCACGGCTTATCATCGGATCCGCATAATTGTTAATCAAGTTAAATATCGAATGCTCGTATAGTGTCTGAACGAACGGCAGGTGCCGGCCAGCCACAATATAAATGCCGTCCGCGAAAAAGTAAAATACGAACGCGAAGCCGATCGTCTTGCCGCTATCCGTAAGCAGCGTTGCGATTGCGCCGGTGACAGACGCAAAAGCGGCCGAAAGCGTAACCGTGAGCACGAATGCCTTAAGGATGAACAGCGTCTCGGAAACGCCGTGTAGCTCCCCTAAACCAAAAAGCGCGGTGCCGAGCGCCAGATTCACGAGCGGAAAAACGAGCGCCGTCAGAATGGAGCCGAACATAAACACAAGCATTTTGGCCATGATAAATCTGGACCTGCTGTAGCCCGATGCGACCGCCCGCTTGATCGTCCCCGTCGCGTATTCGCTCGAGATAAAAAAGCCGGCCAGTACGCTGAATCCGATCTTGATGATATAGGTGTTGCCGGCCATAGCAGCGGTCAGCATGTCAAGCCCGCTTGCGGATATAAGCGCGCCGCCGTCATTCGGGTCGTCGAAATAGTTAAGCAGGACGTATGCCGTTGCAGAGACGAACAAGACGGCAAGCAGCAGCCAAAACGAACGGTTGCGCTGCAGCTTGTACCATTCCGAACGCAAAAGGTTAAGCATGCTGGCCGCCTCCGATCCGCGACGTGAAGTAGCTCTCCAGGTCCTCGCCCATCGGCATGAATTGCTCGAGTGCCAACCCTTCTCCGACAAGCATCGAAGATACGACTGCCGGACGATCCAAGTACGCGTACAAATGAATGGAGCCGTCGCTTGTCACCTCGAAAGCGGTGGTCGCAAGCTCCCGCTCCAGCACGGCTGCGGCTCGTTCGGGACGGTCGACCTTAATGTGTATGAACTGCCTGCACTTTTCCTGAAGCTCTTTGCTCGTCAACTGCTCCAGCAGCTTCCCTCTGTGAATGATGCCGTAATGCGTGGCTAGCAGGTGCAGTTCGCTCAATATATGGCTCGAGATGAGTATCGTGATACCCATCTCCCGGTTGAGCTTCGTCAGCAGGTCGCGCATCTCGACGACCCCCATCGGATCGAGGCCGTTCGTCGGCTCGTCGAGAATAAGAAACTCAGGCGCTCCAAGCAGGGCGACGCCAAGCGCCAAACGCTGTTTCATGCCGAGGGAGAAGTTTTTCGCTTTTTTCCTCCCCGTTCCCGAGAGGCCGACCAGCTCAAGCGTCCGCTTGACGCTATCCCGGCCTGGAACGCCCTGCTGCAGCCGGTGCGCCTCCAGATTTTCGGCCGCGGTAAGCTGCGGATACAGCGCCGGGCTCTCGATCGAGACGCCCATCCGCTTGCGCGCCTGTACAAGCTCGGAACCGCCAGTCGCCCCGAACAGCTCTACCGTGCCGGATGTCGGGAAAGCAAGTCCCGTCACGAGCTTCATCAGCGTCGATTTCCCCGCTCCGTTTTGCCCGATAAAGCCGTAGATCGTCCCTTGTTGTATCGTGAGGTCTACGCCGTCAAGCGCGGTCTGACTTTTGTACTGTTTGGTCAATCGATGCGTTCGAAGTACATATTCGTTCATTTCTACCAGCCTCCTCATCTTGGCTTAAGTGTAGAGGCCGATTCATAAGACTTGTTAAAGCCGATTCATAAAAAATCCTTAAGTTTTGAGCCGGTAGCCCATCCCCCAGATCGTCTCTATATATTCTTCCTCCGGATTCGCTTTGGCGAGCTTGTTCCGCAGGTTGCTCATATGTACGTTAACGACGTTTTCTCCGCCCCCGATATAATCCTCTCCCCACACGCTCTCAAAGAGGTTCGACTTGGCGAACAGCTTCTTGGGCGAAGAAAGGAACAGCGTCAATATGTCGTACTCGCGCGCAGTCAGCGATAACTGGCCATCGCCGATGGCGACCGTCTTCGCCTCCGGATCGAGCGTGAGATCCTTGTGTCTCAGCAGCTTCGTGTCTTGTCCCTGCGATTGCGGCAGCCTCCGGTGCCGGCGCAGCACGGAATCGATGCGCGCAGCGACCTCCTCCAGATCGAACGGCTTCGTAATATAGTCGTCAGCACCCGTTTTAAGCGCCGTTATTTTCGACTGCTGCTCGCTCTTGGCGGAAATGACGATGACCGGATATCCATATCGATCGCCGATCTCCTCCAGAAGCGCTTCGCCTCGCTTGCCCGGCAGCATCAGATCGAGCAGCACCATCGCCCATTCGCGCTGACCTAAATATAGCCCGGCTTCCGTACCCGAGTACGCCGGCTGGGGCTCATAGCCGCTTGACCGCAGCACGCTGCAGAGCAACCGGTTAATGTCGTCATCGTCCTCGACGACCAATATGTGCAGACGATCCCCCATCTTCCCGCTCTCCTGTCCGAATTGCCAGATTATCGCCATTATAGCATGGCGCATGAAGGCGGATAACAACAACCGGCTCCCGTTCATACATTGGATTATTCCAATTTCGAACGAGGGAGACACCTTTCTATGATCGTAGCCGTAACAGGCGGCGCAGGCTTCATTGGTTCCCACTTATCCGAAGCGCTCCTCGCCGCAGGAGCTGACGTCCATGTCATCGACAACCTGTCCTCCGGCTATCGCGCCAACGTGCCTGCCGGAGCCGTCTTCCACGAGACGGACATCCGTTCGCCGGAAGCGCGGGCCGTCATTGCCGGCATTCGGCCGGAGGTTATCTATCATCTGGCTGCCCAAGCCGACGTGCAGCGCTCGATTGCCAATCCCGTGGAGGACGCGAGCGTCAACGTCGAGGGCACCCTGAACATGCTGTCAGCCGGCCGCCAAGCCGGCACGCGAAAATTCGTCTTCGCCTCGACGTCGGCCGTTTACGGCAATGTCTCCAAGGAGGTCGTATCCGAGCGCGAAAAGGCCGAACCGATGTCTTTCTACGGCCTGTCCAAACGAACGGCGGAGCAATATATTCGAATCTATAGCCAATTGTACGGTCTTGACTACACGATTCTCAGATACGGCAACGTATACGGCCCGCGCCAGACGCCCAAGGGAGAAGGCGGCGTCGTGGCCGTCTTTCTGGACCGGCTTCGCCAGGCAATTCCGCCGACCGTACACGGCGACGGAGAGCAGACGCGCGACTTCGTCTACGTTAACGACATTGTGGCCGCCAACATCGCCGCATTCGCGCGGGGTGCCCGCGAAACGCTTAACGTCGGCACCGGCCGCGCCACGTCCGTCAACGAGCTGCTTCGTCTGCTCGAGCTATGCCGGGGAGCGGCCATCGAACGCAGGCACGCCCCTGCCAGAGCCGGCGACATCCGGCACAGCCGCCTCGACCCGCGAAGGGCCCGGCGCGTCCTGCGTTGGGCCAGCGCCTACGACGCGGCCACGGGCATCGCCGAAACTTATGCCTCTACCCTGCCTTCAAGCCGGTAAGGCCCGTTCATGATCGCGAGGCCTTCCGTCGAACGGACGCACAGGTAATACAGCTGATCCGGGAGCCCTCCAGTCGTCCGGTATTCCAGCTTGGTGACCGCGCTTAGAAAGCAAGATTCCAGCGACCACTCGACCATTTCCCCATCCGGGGAATCCTTCCTGAGCGTCACCTCGAGCTCGCCCATATCGAAGGTCCCCGGATTGGCCCAGCCGATCTCGATGTGCAAGACGACCTCGTCTGCGGGGTCGATCCCATGCAGGCTGACGGACGTGAGCACGATCTCGTCGCGAATCGGGAACGGCAGGAAGCTGCCGAGCTCCGCGCCGGTGTTATGCTTGTATTTGATCATGACCGATCCTTCCTTTCCGAACGGTTTATTGAGCGATTTGATTAAGCGATTAGATTTAGCGATTAGATTTAGCGATTAGATTTAGCGATTGGATCAAACGGGTTTATTGCAAGTCACGAAGCATCCGCAGGAAACCCTCGCAGTAAATATGCGGCGCGAACCGGCTTCCGACATGCGAGACCGCCATATCCCGGATGGATGAGCGGAGCTGGCGGTCGGTCAATAGCTTGATCGCCGCTTCGTAAGCCTGCGTAATGTCTCCCAGCGTGTAGTAAATGCCAGTCTGCTCGTGGTAAATCGAAGAAGACACGCCGTCGGAATCGCTGGTCAGTACCGGGCAGCGGCAGCTCATCGCCTCCAGGATCGCGTACGGCGCCCCTTCGACCTTGGATGTGGAGCACAGGAAGCCGCCGGAATCGCCGATATAAGCCAGATGCTTGCGCATGTCCGCGTTCGGAACGTTGGGAAAAAACGCAAGGTTATCGCGCAGGCCGAGCCGATCGATCCACTGCTCCATCCGCTCCCGCTCTTCCTTCACTGCGAGCGCGGGATCCTCATACATGCGAAGACGAATGCCCTTGTCAAACTCATGGACCAGACGCGCGCCGATTAACAGAAATTCGAGCCAGTTTTTGTTGTCCTCGATTCGTCCGATCCACGCGATCTCAGGCCCGGGCGCAAAGCCGACGCACTCGTAAGCGAATGCCTCGGCGTCGAAGCAGTTGTGCAAGCGATACTTGGGCATGTTCGGGAATAATTCCTCAAAAATCGTATCGATGTGCGGCGTGTAAGGATTCAGCAGCGCCGATGCGAAACGCTGTACATAAGGAATGGCTTCCTGAAGCTCCCGCCATGCGACGGCTTTGGGGCCGAAGCCTTGGATCTCCAAGATTAGCGGACCGGCATAGCCAAGCATGCGAAACTTCTTGAGCGACAAATAATCCGAGGTAACGACGATCGCGTCGAACCGGCCGGCATCGAGCAGCCGCTTGATCTCCATGTCGTCGTTCGTGACGGTAACCGGCAGACCTGCGCTGTTCTGCAACCCCGCGCCGTTCTCAAAGTAGAGGCAATGACCGTCAACCCCGTAGCGGCGAAGCGCCCGAATCCGCTGTCTGTTGAGCGTTTCCACGCCGCCGCTCGGCACATAATAAGCAAATAGCACCTTCAACGGTATGGAACACCTCCCCCGGCCTCAATGCATCCGGTCAAAATGCGCTTCGTTAAACACCGCGACCAGGTTTCCTGCATTTTTGACCCGGATCGAGATGCCGATATCGTCGTACGTTTTCGTATTGGTAATCATCAGCAGCGCGAACGGCTGCTCGTACGTATGCATGTCCTGAAGCCGCTTGCTCCGCCCCCCGCCCTGGACGCTGACAAGCATCTCATAGACGAGCCCCGCCGGACCGGACATTTGGATCCAAACATTGAACTCCTCCGCGCCGCGGTTCACGATGTCCACCTCGAGCATGCCGACGAATCGCGAATCGATCGGCATCAGAGCGCCGGCCTCCATCTTGAAGACGGACATGGATTCACCTTCTTGTTCGTTTGATGGTATACGATATTCCGGCGCGGTGCATCGGTTAAGGCATCTATCCGGGGGCGGGACGAGATTCGGCGATCGCCCGGCATGTTCGTCCAAACCTTTCGTTGACGAAAAGCATTTATATTATAGAAACCTGCTGTTAACCGGGAGGCGAACGCATATGCGATTAGTCGACATCGAAGGGGAGTACGACGGTATCTTCAGTCTTGGCGAGCTGTGCCTGTCGTCCATCCAGCTCGAACGGTGCGGTCTCCGGCCGTTTGCGGGACCGCTCGACTGGATGAGCACGCCCCGGCTCGCGGACGTGAACCGTCTGTTAGCGAACCGGTTCCAAGGCTTCATGGACCGCGATCACCTGACCTACGTGCAGAACGCGAGCGACAAGCTGTTTTTGGTGAAGGAGAACGTCTACAACGCCTTCTCCAACCACGACTTCTTCGTTCATCGCAATACGCCGGAGCTGCTCGAAGACCATCCAGCCGTCAAAATCAAATATGACCGCCGCGCAGCACGCTTGCTTGAAAAAGCCGAAACCGCCCGCAAGCTGCTGTTTGTACGATGCGGCGGCTCGATGGACGAAGCGATCGGCCTTCAAGACGTATTGTCGGGCCTCGTCAAGCATGATTTCCGCGTCCTGCTCGTCAATCATACCGAAGTCGATACGCTCACGGAGACCGATTGGCCGTTGGAGCGCGTCTGCACGGTAGAACTGCCCGGGCATCCCGACGTCATCTGGGGCGGCAACAACGCCCACTGGGATCGGATGCTGTCCGGCATCGCGTTTAAGGAATCGCAATAAAGCCGCATCCCGCTGCGCCAAAGCTGCGATAAGCCCTCGCGGGCTTTATCGCAGCTTTTTGCCGCGTTCATCCGACGCCGGGCAACCGCAGGGTCACGACCGGCAGATCGGGCAGCTTGTAGCCCTCCGGCACGGCATTATAAATTCGGTTCCACACTTCGTAGTTTACGGCGAGATCCGGCCCGGCAGCCGCTACGGGATCGAACAAGCCCGCGAATAAGGCGCCCGGCACGAGGATGTTGTCGGAAGTCATGGCATTCCCCTCCCTCCGCTGCGTGCGATATGTCCCGCCGTTTCATAAACGCCGGCGAGCCGCTCGATCATCGCACTCATCGACCAATGGGATTCCGCCCATAGCTTGGACGCATAAGCAAGCCGCGCGCGATAGGCGTCATGCTGGAGCAGATCGTACAGGTAGGCGCACAGCATGCCCGTGTCGCGGCTCGGGAAAACAAGCCCGGTCTTGCCGTGATCGACCATCTCGGGCAGACCCCCTGCATCGGAGACGACGACGGCCGTGCCCGCGAGCTGCGCCTCGATGACGGAAATCGGTTGATTGTCCAGAATGCAGGAATGGACGAATATATCGGTCATGGCGAGAATGGCGGGCGCATCCTGCCTGAAGCCCCAAAAAACGATATCGTTTTGCAGGCCGAGTTCTCTCGCCTGCCGTTCCAGATCGCCTCTTAGCTCACCGTCGCCGATCAGCCAGCAGACCCAATCCTGACGCACTTGCTTTAATTGGGCAAGCGCCGTGATCAGCAGGTCGATGCCCTTGACGAACGTCAGGCGCGCGGAGCAAGCGATCACCTTCTTGCCTGCCGGCTTGCGCACCGGCGTCGCCAACACGCTGCGGGACCGGAAGGTATCCGTGTCGAGGCCGTAAGGGAACACCTCAATGCGCGAAGGCTCGACGCCAAAATCGCGGGTCAAAATCGTTTTCATCCATTGATTGGCTGTGACCGTAACGTCGGCGGAGGAAGCTCCGTAATATTCCATCGCATGGCAATACCGCCAGGCAGGCGAATGCTCTCCGATGCCAAGCTCCGGGTGATCGCGGAAGTGCGCGCGCAGTTCATGGGCGACAGAGCCGTGAATGTGCGCAACGAGCGGCGTATGCGTCGGTTTGACCCGTGCCAGGGACCGCGCGGAGAAAACGTCTTGCGCGTGAATGACGTCGTATTCGCCCAAACCGAAATAAGCGGCTGCGAGCTCGAGGCAATATCTGTCGATCTCGTACTGGCGGATGACCGGGTCGTCCAGATAATGCGCGATGCCTGCCGAGCGCAGCTTGGAGTCGATCATCGGCATGACGTGCGCTTTCTCGAACGTTCTGCCGTCGCTGTACATATGGTATTGTTTATAATCCGGACTATGGCCGAACAGGTCCACTTGATGACCTCGGAGCGACATCGCTTTGCGGATTTGTTCCATAAATGCGTGCACGCCGCCGACATGCGGGAGCAGCCAGTAGGTCGCCAGCAGAATTTTCATTCGTACGCTCCTCCCTCCGCGAACAAGGCCGCGATCCGGTGACCGTAAAACGCGCGAAGGCCGTCATACTCGGCCATGAGCCCGGGACGATTCAGAATCGTGCCCATCCCGTCGTGCATTCGGTATTCCGTCAGCGGCACGGCCAAATAATCGATCGAAATGCCGCTGAGCACTGTCCTTGCCCAGAAATCGTAGTCCTGTGTAAATCTCAGCGTTTCGTTAAACGTCCCCACGACCTGGAAGATGTCTTTGCGCATCATGACCGTACAGCCGTTAATCGCGTTCACGGATGCAAGCAGACGCATCAAAGCGAGACTGTCAGGATAAGCCTCGCCGTAGCGGCTGTCGACCACCGTGCCGCCCCCGTCGATGACGGCAAAGTCCGTGCAGCAGATCATGGCGTTCCGCTCGCGCATATAAGTCAGCTGACGCTCGATCTTGTCGGGACGGAACCGGTCGTCCGAGCTGAGCCAGGCGACGTATTCCCCGGATGCCGCGCGGATGCCGGCATTCAGCGCGCTTGCCGTCCCGCCGTTCGCCTTGCCGATATAGCGCAAGCGCCCGGCATAGGGCGGAAGGATGCGTTCAACGTGCGCCTGAGAGCCATCGTCGACCACGATGATCTCGATCGGCTCGTACGTTTGCGCCAGCACGCTGTCGATCGCTTCGTTTACGTAGGGATCGTTGTAAAAGGGGATGACGACGGTCACGATGGGTTGCAAGCCGATTCTCCTCTCGGGGGCAAGTGGCCGGACCGATCGGATGATCAGTCTAAAGCGCCCGTCGTATATCTTATTGCGGAGCCGGGACTTGCGCATGGTGGAGTCGCCCCGCCGCATCCGCCTAAATAAACGCCAAGCAACGCAAAAAAAGCTTCGCGGGACGCGAAGCTCGTGATCGTGGCATGAAAGGTTACTTGCCGATTCTGCTTAAAAATTGATTCATGAGCACCGGGAGCGATATGAGGATCGGCGGATCGTCCGGCCGTGGCGGATACAACCGGACCTGCTGCGGATAAGGCTCGCTGTGCGGTCCGACGAATAGCGGCGCCCTGGACCTGGTGCGCAGCGTCCGCTGCGGCAGCAAAAAGTCCTTGGCCTGCATCTCCCAAGCGACCGACGTCGCCATGAGGTAATAGATGCCCGGCCTGACGCCACTAAAAGCAAACCTGCCCAGGCCGGGCAGCAGCGTGCCGTAGATCGGCAAGCCCTCCGGAATCGGCTTGGCGAACAAGCCAATCAGTACGAACCCGTCGAACGGCTCGTCGGCGACGACGGTACCGGTCACCGGCATGCCTCCCGTCTCGGAGGCCGCCGCATGCTCCTGCCAATCGGACAGATCGCGAAGCGCCCGCAAGTATCTGGCGGCCTCGGGCTCGGATTGGCGGAACTCGCCCGGTGTCATCCCTACCCGCTCGGTGAACCGGGTCGTAAAGGTACCCAGGCTCTGCTGTCCGATCTCTAGACCGATCTGCCTCACGGACAGGTTGGAATTGAGCAGCAGATCCTTGGCGCGCTGCAAACGCAGCGACGATACGTAATACAGCGGCGGAAGGCCGATCCGTTCCTTAAAGATCCTCGCGAAGTGATAAGAGCTGAAAGCGACGTGACGGGCGAGGCGCGACAACGGCAGAGGCTCGTCCAGATTCTGATGAATGTAGGCGATCGCCTCGTCGATCTCTGCATATCGGACGTTCATGTCTTCGGCCCTTTCCATCTCTTGGAATCGTATTCTTTTCCATTCTAAAGGGGCACGGCCGCTTTTTCAACCTATTTATCGAACATTTGTTCGTTAATTATAAAATGATCACTTTTCAGCGCACCCTCGTTCCCGGGACCGTCCGACGGCACGAAGCGGAGCGCGGCCGAATTGACCCGGTAATGGAGCTTGTCCGCACCCGGCCCGTCGTAAAGCAAATACCCGAGTCTCGTGCCTCCGAGCCTGCTCGCGATCGCCGTGCGTATGACGCCTCCCCGATAATCGGCTTCTCTTCGCACCAAGCCTTCGTGAAGCGGCTTCGTAAAGCTCGGCCAGCCCGTTCCAGAGTCGAACTTGTCTTCGGAGCCGAAAAGCGGATCGCCCGAGACCCTGTCTACATACACGCCGGGTTCATAGACGTTCCAATAGTCGTTGTCGAATGCCGGCTCCGTCTCGCCGTGCTGAGTGACCTCGTATTGAAGCGGCGTCAGCCTGCGCCTCAGACTCGCTTCGTCCTGCTTGGTCCGCCAGGCGCGGCGCAGGAAGTCTTCGCGGCCCGAGCCTTCCGCGTACAGCTTGTAATGGCGCACATGCGTCTTGTAGTAATGCTGGTGCTCGTCTTCGGCCGGATAAAAGGTGCCCGCGGGTACGATCTCCGTAACGATCCGGGACTTGAAACGGCCGCTGGACGCGAGCGCTTGCTTCGACGCCGTAGCGAGCTGGCGCTGCCGTTCGTCATGATAGAAAATCGCCGTCCTGTACGAGCTGCCCCGGTCGCCGAACTGACCGCCGCCGTCCGTCGGGTCGATCTGCTGCCAAAAGAGGTCGAGCAGCCGCTCGTACGGAAATTTTTTTGGAAAAAATGCAATCTGCACCGCTTCCGCATGCCCCGTCGTCTCGCTTCCGACAGATTCGTAGGTCGGATGCTCCGTATGTCCGCCGGTGTAGCCGGACGTAACGCTAATGATGCCCGGCAGTTCGTCGAACGGCTTGACCATGCACCAGAAACAGCCGCCCGCAAAAGTCGCAAGCGCAGGGAGTCCCGTCGCGTCTTCGGTCATCGGCAATCCCCCTTAATCCGGCTGTGGATCCCATTGCCGACATAGTTAGATGCACAAGCTATCCGGTCCGTCGCGCATAAAATGAAGGAAGCAACGTTTACGGCCTCGTCGTCTTCTTTGACCGGCGAACCGATTAACGACAGACGGATCGGAGCCGTATAAAGCTATCCTATACGATTCGAGCCGCAGAATAAAGGAGGTGACCGGTTATGGCAGTTCGGCCGAATGCGCGGAAGCGCAAAACAGCGCGAACCTACCCAGGCCAGCCCGTTTGCGTTTTAATGAAGGACGGTACCTACTATGTAGGGCTGATCGGTCAGATCAAGGGCAGCGAGCTCACGCTCTCCGGCGTTCGGGGGACGGAAAGGTGGAATCCGCAGGCGGCGACGCGGTCTTGGCAAAAAGCGAAAATAAGCGCCCTGGGCGCTGCGACGGAAGCCGCGGCTGCAACAGTGCCCGGTGCGGCAGCGGGCGCTGGCGCCGGCGCCAGCGGCGTTAGTCTTGGTGGCGGACTTGGCGGTCTCGGCGGGATGGACGACCTGATGGGCTTCATGCAGAAGGCGCTGCCGCTCATGAAGATGGGCATGGACATGATCAAGACGATCATGCCGCTTATGAGCGGACTGAAGCTGTAACCGAATCGCTTAAAATCAGCGGAATCAGCGAAACACAACAAGGGAGCGAAACGGCCGTCTCCGGCGTTCGCTCCCTTGTTGTATCAGTGCCCTTTTTTACGGATTTGCTTGTCGTGATCCTCGCCCCACTCCTTGGCTTTGGCCGTGGCGATCGAGATCGCCCGACGCTCGGAGTAGCCGTCCTTCAACAGCTCGTTGGCGATATCGATCGCCTTGTTCCGGACGGGGGCCATGAAGTTTTTGAGCGAATCCGGGTAATCGTCTTTGTCCCAGGGCATAGCCATTCCTCCTGTCGGTTCGTCTAGGTTCGTATAACTAAACTTGGACGGACGCGCTCAAGTTGAATCAGCTTCGGCATACCCCAAGGTCGAATTGAAACATTGCCCTTCTCGTTTAGGACAAGATTTCCTCGATGCGATCGATCGTTTCCTGCGACAGCGATACGCCGGAGGCTTTGACGTTTTCCTCGAGCTGGGACGTCTTCGTCGCGCCGACCAGCGCGCTGGCCACACTCTCGTGACGCAAGATCCAGGCAATCGCAAGCGTCGATAGCGACAGGTCCAATTCCTTTGCGACCGCGTCCAGCCGTTCGACCTTCTGCAGATGCGCTTCGGTCAAAAAGCCTTTGATCCACATATTCGTTTTCGGATCCGCAGCCCGGCTGTCCGCCGGCAATGCCTGACCAAGTCTGTATTTGCCCGTCAAAGCGCCTTGCGCGAGCGGAGAAAAGACGACCTGCGACAGTCCGTTTTTCTCGCTGACCGGCAACACGTCGCTCTCGATGTTGCGATAGAACATATTGTATTGAGGCTGGTTGACGACGATCCGGTCGAGCAGGTATTTGTCCGCGACCTGAAGCGCTTCTTGAATCTGCGCTCCCGTCCACTCGCTCACGCCGACATACAGGACCTTGCCCTGCCGCACGAAATCCTCAATTGTCCTCAGCGTCTCCTCGAGGCGCGTGTCGGGATCGTAGCGATGGCAATAGAATATGTCTACATAATCCTGATTCAACCGCTTCAGGCTGGCATTCAGTTGCTCATGCACATGCTTGCGGGACAAGCCGCGATCGTTCGGTCCGTCTCCCATCGGCCAAAATGCCTTCGTGGCCAGCACGTACGATTCCCGCGGATAACGCGGCAGCACTTCGCCAAGCATGCGTTCGGCTTCGCCGCGTTCATACACGTTGGCCGTATCGATAAAGTTGATGCCGAGCTCGAATGCGCGATCGATCAGCTTCGCGCCGGTATCCTGGCCGACGGTGTGGCCGTAGGTCATCCAGCTGCCGAAGCTGATCTCACTGACTTTGAGGCCTGTTTGTCCCAATTTCCTGTACTTCAAGTCAAACACCTCTTTCTTCGATTGTGAACACGCGTTCAAGATTGTATCATGCTTTCCCCGTCGTATCAAACCGCCGCTAGGCAGCGAATGCGAAGCCTGGCTGGTCCTGCGCTAATCCTTATTCAAGCGCTGCAGCCGTCTGTCTCTCCGGGACTGGCGAGTCGATCGAAGAAACGATCGGCAGCCGCAGCGAGAACTCGCTGCCTTCTCCCTTCGCGCTTCGCAGCGACAATGTTCCGCCGAGCAGTGTCGCTAGCTGCAGACTAATCGACAGCCCGAGTCCCGTACCGCCGAAGCGGCGGTTGATGGAGCCGTCCTCCTGGCGGAACGCTTCAAAGATCAACTCCTGCTTGCTCTTCTCGATGCCGACGCCGGTATCCTTGACCATAAAAACGACGTGACCGTCGCCCGCTCCGTTCGGCTGCCGCTCTGTCGTTACGACAAGCGCGACATAGCCGTTGTCCGTAAATTTAATGGCATTAACGAGTAGGTTCCGCAAAATCTGTCCCAGCCGCAATCCGTCGGATAACAAGGTCTGCGGCACGTCTTCATCGATATGCAGGCGAAGATCGAGATTTTTCACTTCGGCGAGCGGCTTCATCTGGCGGTGGAGCAGCTCGACCGTGTCGCTAAGCGATAGAATATCCAGCACAATATCCATCTTGCCGGCCTCAACCTTGGAAAGATCCAAAATATCGTTAATCATGTGCAGCAGCTGCTCGCCTGACGCCTGAATGATGTTGGCGTAGCGGCGATTGTCCTCGGGTCGGCCCTCTTCCTCGTTCTCTCCGATCATCTGCGACAACAGGATGATGCTGTTAAGCGGCGTCTTCAGTTCGTGCGACATATTCGCCATGAACTCCGACTTGTATCTGGATGCCTGCAGGATCAGTTCGGCCTTTTCTTCCAGCATATTCTGGGTATTGAGCAGTTCTTGGGTGCGCTTTTCCAAGGCTCCGTTCGTTTCCTTCAGTTGAACGGCCCGCTGCTGGTCGAGAAAAAAGTCCCTTATAATAAACAGGAAAAAAGTGCCGAGCACAATGGTCGCCGGCAGCGAATAAGGCAACACGTGCGTTGCGTAACTCAAGCGATCGACCGCGCCGTACGCCAGAATGCCTCCGACCTGCAAGGCGTTGATCGTTAGCAGCGATATGGCCGCCTTGCGCGGATATCCCCAGTCTTTCTTGCGCTTATAAAGACTGACGAGTCCCGCGCCGGCGATTCCGAGCGTAGAGATATTGCAGAATGCGGTAAACGCGGACGCCGACATCCCGTTGATGCCGAACCGCGCCATAGCAATGCCGAAGCCGATCGCCAGAATTGGCCGTGGGTCGCGAAAAACGAGCGTGGCAAAAATAATCGGCACGTTGCGCAGGTCGAATATTGCAGACCCGTTATACCGGACGCCGAACTTCATGGCAAGCCATCCGAGCGCAATAAAACCGACAACCATGGCAGCTTGTTTAATCAGGCCGGACGTATGTTGAAACAAATATTTGTAAATGAGGTTAAATAAAAACGTGAATGTGATCAGGATGGTGATGCTCATAAAAAATGCCGCGCCGATCTCCATGTCACACCTCCCGACTCTTATAGTGTACATCATAAGAATCGGGACCGTATAGCCATAAATTGTTACAGAATGCAGTCGTTGCACTTATTTCAGGAACTGTAAAACGGCCTCCAGCGACTGCTTCGGCACCTTTTCGATCAAATCGCCCATGCCTGCGAGCCTCGCTTCGATCGTATGGAGCGTGAACGCGCGCGGATCGGCGCCATTCCTCACCTCGTCCCAAGTCAAAGGCGTCGATACGGTCGCTTCCGGACGTCCGCGCGGCGTATAAGGGGCCGAGAGGCTCTTGCCGGCCGCATGCTGGACATAATCTACGTAAATCCGGTCTTTGCGGTTTTTGATCAGCCGTTCGATCGTGAACAGCTGCGGGTACTTTTGCGACAAATACTTGCCGACGAAACCACCCGCCTTGCGAAGCTGCGCAAAGCTGTACCCCTGACGTACGGGGATAATGATTTGTATGCCCGTGGCGCCGCTTGTCTTGGGCACGGATGAGATGCCCATGCCGTCCAGCGCTTCCCCGATGAGCGAGACGGCCTCCATCAGCCGGCCTCGCAGCGCATCGCTCGGATCGATGTCAAGCACCCACTCCGCCGGCTCCTCGCCGCCCACGTACTCGAACGAAGGATGAAATTCGAGGGCGGCGAGGTTGCCCATCCACAGCAAGGCAGGCAGCGTGTCTGCGACAACATAGCGGACCTGGTCGCGCATGGCAGTCCGGACAAAAGGCGGCAGCGGTTCTGGCGCGTTTTTCTGATAGAAGGCTTTGCCGCCTGCTCCGTCCGGGTAACGGACGGCCGTCATATAACGGTCCTTGCAATACGGCAGCAAGTACGGTGCGAGCGCGACGAGCTTTTGCAAATACATGGCCTTGTTGATGCCGGCTTCCGGCCACATCGGCTTGTCCGGATTCGTCACCTTGATCTCGCAGCCTTCGACTTCGAGCGTATAGAAGTCCGTGACGCTCATAGCCGGATTCCCTCCAGGTCGATCAATTTGGGATGGCGCAGCAATCCCGCGTCCGTCATCTCCCTGCCGCTGACCCTTCCCGCAAGCGGCTCGTCCAGCCACCTTACATCCGCGCCGCGCAGGCCTTCAGGCACGCCATCCCAATAATCGGCGCGGGATCGTCCCGCGGGCAGCAGGCGAAGGGCAGCCTTCGCCTGCTCGTTCAAGCCCGACGACACACGTCCCATATAGCGGTCTCCTTTGCGCATGACGAGACTGGAGACGCGCCCCTCCTTCCAGATGATGCCGACGATATCGACATCCATATGATGGACGGTCTTGCGCTTGAACCAGTCCCGATGCTCCTTGCCTTCCATGTAAGGCGCCGCCTTTTTTTTGCTGACGATGCCTTCCCATCCGTTCGCTTCGACCCACCGCCACAGCGCTTCGCCGTCCTCGAACTCGTCGGCGACATAGAACGGCGACGTCCAGCCCTGCGTCAGACCAAGCAGCCGCTCCCTGCGTTCCGTATATGGAAGGCGACGAAGGTCCCGGCCGTCCGCGAACAGCAGGTCGAACAATATATATTGAACCGGATTCCGCCTGGCCGAAGCTTCGATCAGACGGTCGCCAAGCAGCTTGCCCCGCTGCTGCATGAGCTGAAAGCTAGGCTTGCCGGTTCGCGGATCCAGGATGACCGCTTCTCCGTCGAGTATGTAGTCTCCCGGCCGGCTCGCCAGTGCTGCGGTCAGCTCGGGATAGGAATCGTTTTGCGGCAGCATGCGCTTGGAATAAAGCCTGACGCTCTCGCCCCGGACTTCCGCGATAAGGCGGTAGCCGTCCCATTTCAACTGGTGTACCCATGCGCTTCCTGTCGGGCTGCGGTCCTCCGCGACGGGAGACATCGGGGTAAACGGGGTAAATAGCTCCATCGGTCAGCTCCCTGTCTTTTTCGTCCTTGACTTTGAGGCCGCGGCCTCCGATTTTGCCGATTTCGTCTTCGGCTCGTCCTTCTCGGCTTTGGACGCGCTGCGCTTGCGGGCAGACTTTTTCGTCGCTTTTTTGTCCGCGTCGCCTCCGTCGTCTTCGCCGCCTGCCTGGGCCTTGTCCGGCCCCGCCTGCTTCAAGCTTGCCTTTAACGCTTCCATCAGGTCGATGACGTTGGTCTTCTTCTCCTCCGGCGCAAACTTGAATTCCTTGCCCTTGACCTTGTCCTCGATCGCGTCCATCAGTTTTTCCTTATAGACGTCCTCGTATTTTTCCGGTTCGAAAGGCGCGCTAAGCTGCTCGATCAGCATACGGGCCATCTGAAGCTCGCGCTCGTCCGCTTTCGTTTCCTCGGGCAGATTGGGAATCTCCTTTTTGCTGCGGATTTCCTCGGCGTAGAACATCGTCGACATCGACAGGACGCCGTCCACGATGCGGATCGCCGCCAGGCTGCTGCGCGAGCGGATGCTGACGTTGGCGATGCCGATCTTGCGCGTATCGAGCAAGGCTTGTACAAGCAAATTGTACGCGTGCGTGCCATTGCTTTCCGGCGCCAGATAATACGTTTTCTGATAATAAATCGGGTCGATCTCGTCCAGGTCCACGAAGTCGAGAATTCGGATCTCGCGCGAGGTCTCAGATGCGATCTCCTCGAGTTCGCCCTTGTCGAAGGTCACGAAGTGGCCGGGCTCGTATTCATAGCCTTTGACAATATCGCTCCATTTCACCTCTTCCTCGCACTTCGGGCAGGTTCTGTGATATTGAATCGGCACGTTAAGCTTCTTGTGCAGCATACGCATCGGCAGGTCGTTATCCTGCGTCGCCGAGAACATTTTGACAGGCACATTGACCAGCCCGAAGCTGACGGCGCCTTTCCATATCGTTTGCATTCGCCTTCCCCCTCTGCAGTGTATCCGCGATTGCTTGATTACCATTCATTAACCGAAGCCGGCGGACCGTGAATCTTCCAACTCTTGTCCGTGTCGGGCGGCGGCGGGCAAGCATATGGTATGGCGATTGGAGGGGGAACCGCTGTGATTAACCGCAGGGGCATGCATATCGCGAACAAGTGGGTCAAGACGGTCGCGGCGCTAAGAGATCCAGCAGTCGCTCCGCATATCCCCGATACGCGGAAAATGGATCGGTCGACGCTCGCGAAAATGCTGGACCGCTACGGCATGATCTACGTGAAGCCTGTCGCCGGAACGTTCGGCCGGGGCGTGATGCGCATCGAACGGACGCATGGGCATCGGCAGCCTTACAGCTGTCATGCTGGATTAAGCAAAAAGCGCTTCTCGTCCATCGACAAGCTGTACGGCCACATCTCGCGGACCAAACGTCAGCGTCTTTATCTCGCGCAGCGCGGCGTGCATCTGCTCAGAACGAACGGCAGGCGCTTCGACATTCGCGTCATGGTGCAAAAAAATCCGGCAGGCGCCTGGGAGCCGACCGGCGTCATCGCAAGGGTCGCCCAAAGAGGCAAAGCCGTCACGAATTATCATGACGGCGGCACGCCAGTCGCTTTAAGTCGTCTGCTTCGGCCGAAGCTGGGTCTCGCCGGCGCGAGGAAGACTGAAGGCAGGCTGAGGACGCTGGGTCTTCGCTCCGCTAGGGCGCTGGCGAGAGCTTATCCCAAGATCAATATGGTCGGCGCGGATATCGGACTCGACCATTCTCTCAAGCCATGGATCATTGAGCTCAATACGTCGCCTGATCCTTATCTGTTCAGGCATCTGCGCGATAAAACCACGCACCGCAAGGTCATGCGTTATGCGCGGGCGCTCGGCCGCATACCCGCTGCGCGATCGGCCGATAAAGCGCGTTCCCGCAAGACATCTGCAAGGCAAATGCGCCGCAAACGTTAAGAAAACCGTCAGGGAGGATCGAAAATCACCCTGACGGTTCATTTAGGTTTGGCGGATATCCGAAAAATGAGTTCGCGCGAGACGCCTATCACTGGCTCATAGGCCAGCCGCTGCCTTGACCGGTCGACTGTCGCCCGTGTCGCCCATTCGCCGCAATGCCTGCAAATATACATCTTTTTTTGCCGTCATCGCCCCATTTGACAAAAAGGATGCGAAAATGCAGGCTTTTTCCTATGCCAGCCGGGTTTCCCGCTTGTGCTGCGAATTTACCTGCATATTTGCATGTTTTACATTCGATACCGTTGTTTGTTAGAAAATACATGTATATATGCAGGTTTTAAGGATCTGCCGAACAACCGCGGAACACCGCAACGCCGCAAGCGCACATACCTGTCCACGAATCAGTTCGCTCTCGCAGCCGACTGGCCAAAGCTCGAAATTGACTCCCGCATGACGAGCCGCTTCAGCAAGCTCCGGCGATCCTCCTGCGTTAATGCCGTCAGTTCCTGCGCGGCGTGCAGCGCGAGCAGCGCCCGCGTTGCCACTTCGCCGGCAGAAGTTTCTTCCTCCAGCAAATAATAGGCCATCCGGTAAGCCTCGAGCTCGAGGCTGCGGAGGATGTCGATGCGGCGTTTCACGATCCCAGTTCCATATTAATCAGCACGGTTTGCCTGAGTTCGGCGTCGGACTCGCCTTCTGGCCCGTCGTAAACGACCTGGCCTTCGTATAGCGTCTTTCCCGAGCTGGCCTCAACGGCAGCGACCTTCGTATAAACTCTGCCGATCGATCCGGTAGCTCGTGCGCCAGGCATCAGAAAGTAGAATATGCCGTTGCGCATCCTGGGCTCCATAAGTTCGTCGCCTTTCAGATCTGAAGCAAGGATTGTATAGGCTGATGTTCGCGCGCCTGATGCCAGATTGATCCCGGTTATATCAAAGCCTTCGCCGCCCCATACGCTCGTCGTTTTGACCGTCCGAACTATATACAGCGTGTCTCCGTCCACAAAATAGTTACTTTCGTCCCCGTTGTCCGGCTCATGAAGTATAAGTAGGGACACCTCGCCATTTTCGTAATTATACGAAAACGCTTTGCGATCCAAAATGTCCGGTGGCGGCGTTGAACTTGCCTGAGGCGATTGATCGTTGTTTAGGGACGAAGATTGCGAACCAGCCTCTTTGACGGCCATAAAGGCTGAATGCCTAGATTCTGCCCGGCTCCCCCGGTCGGTATATGAGGACAGGCGATAATCGGATGACACAGGCAGCTTAATCTCACGCGCTTCAAGAAGCTCGCCGGTTCTAAGACTCATGATATAATCAGTAAACTTCGGAAAGTTCTGTGCACTCGAACGAGAAGCGCTGACTCGCTCCAATAGAACATGAATTCGTTCTCCTTCGACTTGCTGATCCGCCATAGTAATATAAATCTTTGGTTCCCATTCGCCGGCATCCAATTTATAATCCGTTACTTTTTTACTTTCTTTATTTAGAATGGACAGCCTCAGTTGTGCTCTTTCTTCATTCCAAAATAGCTGTGTATAGACGAGCAGACCGTCGGTCTGATAGACAGAACCTTGAGCTTTTCCGCGCATGTAATTACGATAGTTTTTAATTAAAGAAGATGTTTCTGCATCGTAATACTTAAAAAATGAAAAGTAAAACAATCTTCCAAACGTATTGTAATATCTCGGATAGGTTGTTCCTTGAACGTCTACAGTCATTCCTCTGGATCCCTTTCGGCCATTATAACTGCCAACCAGACGGATTGACTCGCCAATCGAATCGTTTCCCGCAATCTTTTCCAAATGAAAGCTCGGCAATCGTTCGTCGGATGCATATCCGTAATACACTCCCAAAAATACGAATGCAAAACCGGTAAGCAATCCGACAAGCGCGTACCTGATCTTCCCTCGCCTCTTTATACTGCGATTTTGCTGGTAATTAGCTTCAAGCTCAACCATATCGCTCCCGCAACCTCCAATCCGAATATCGTCAGGCACACCGACATCGCTTCGCCAGGATATAGCGGGAACCCGAAGCCGTTAGCCGAAAAACTGAGAAGCGTGATATTCACAATAATATAAATCACTGCAATAGCGATTCCGAGTATGCGGTAGCTTCTTTCAAGTAAGATGCCTGCAAACGCGAGCAGCAAAACCAACAGACCTAAACTATAATGAACCAAAAAATCCTCAAATCGGAGCGGGAGCAACAGCTTAAAAATCTCGCTGGCGTACATCGCGTCAGTAAAGATCACCGGTTCCTTTAAAATCTCCGGCGTGAGCAGCGCATACTCGAGACGTAATCCCGCCATTGAGAACAATTGCCAGGCCAGCGTTACGAATATTAACAATAAAATGGCGGTTAGCTTTGCAAAATACAATGGAATACGTCCACCCGGAATCATGAGCTGCCGGTAGGAAAACGGATGACGGCCGGACCAGTCCCTATACCAAATCACAAGTACGTAGGCCATAATGGCTACCAATGGAACAATGATCGCCAGTGCGAAACCCCGTTGTGTATTGCCTATAACATCTGCGAAAGAAAGCGTGTCAAGTCTTACGCTAGGATCTCTTGTAACGTCCTTAAGCCCGGAGCGCTTTGAAAAGTTGCGTATCTCTGCCGCGACGGCCAATATTTCTACGATCAAAACATAAGTCAGCAGCCCGGCCAATATATAACGAAACCTGCGCACCTCTAATGCCAGCAGCTTGAAATAATGGCTCATGCCCGGTACACCTCCCGCATCACGTCAAGCACGGACTTTCCCTGTTCGTCCCGCACCTGCTCGCAATCGATGTCGCGGGCGACTTTGCCGTCCTTCAGCAGGATGGCGCGATCCAGCAAATATTCGACCTCGTCGATCTCGTGCGTCGTCAACAGCACGCCGCGGTCTTCGATCAGCCGGCTCGAGAATACTTCGCCGATCATTTCTCGGCTGAACACATCGATCCCCGAAAAAGGCTCGTCCATCAGCACGAACTCCGTATCCGCAGCAAGTCCGAGCACTAGACCGAATTTGGCCGCCGTCCCCTTGGACAGATTGCCGACGCGCTCGCGCGGGTCCAGCCGAAAGAATGTCATCAGTTCTTCCGCCCGCGAATCGTTCCAGCTCTTATAGTAATCAGCCATAAACTGAAGGCCGTCTTCAAGCCTGTAGCCGCCCGGCATCGCCGCATGGTCCGGGATAAAGGAAACCTTCTCGTAAAGCTCCCGCTTCGAGCCGACTCCGTCGACGCGAATGCTTCCCTTGGACAAAGGCGTCAGTCCCATGATCGCCTTCAGCAGCGTCGACTTGCCCGCGCCGTTCATGCCGACAAGGCAGGTGATCTGACCCTTTTCCGCGGAAAAGGTCACGCCGTCGAGCACCTTGCGCCAGCGGTAGCGCTTGTGGGCGTTCTCGATGCGAATCATGCGCCGCCACCTCCGGTTCCCCGATCCCGATTACCCGCGTCCGATTCGTATTCTTCCTTAACCAATTCAACGATTTCCTGGAGCGGCACCCGCATGTTGCGGATCGAGCCCACAAACGTCCTGACCGCTTCGCCCAGCAGCTCCGACCTGATATTGCGGAGCACGTCCTCGTCCCTCGTAATTCGGCTTGGCGAGTTGCCTTCCGTGACGATCAAGCATTGTTCCTCCATTTCCTTGTAAGCTCGCTGTGCCGTATTCGGGTTCATCTTGAGCAACGAAGCGATCTCCCGTCTCGATGGGATCGCCTCTCCCGCCGCCAGCCGGCCCGTGACGATTCGTTCCTTGAACAGCCGGACGACCTGCAGGTATACCGGATCTCGCGTGTTAAACGCCGTCTCCATCCAGCCGCCGTGATTATCCATCGCTCTGCCTCGCCTTATGGTGGAGTGTGTGTACTAAGTGGTTCATACACTATGAGTGTATTATGCCCTTCATACACGTTGGATGTCAATTGTATGAATGAGATATTTAAGAAAAATTAAGGTTTGCGAATAATCGAATCTTGAGTCGCGCGCAACGACTATTGATGGTTCGTCCGACAGCCGTTCCGACGGGCTGGGCCAGCATTTGGCCGCCAGCGGCGCTCTTTCTCCGCAATTCCTGCAAATATGCATCAATATTCGCCGAAGTCGGCCCGTATTAACAGTATAGATGCAAAACTGCAGCTTTTGGACGCCAGCAGCCCGATTTTCGGCTTGCGCTATTCCTTTACCTGTATATTTGCAGGCATTTTATCGCATCCGTTGTTTGGCGGAAAATAACTGCACAAATGCCGGTTTTTCGGCCCGCAAGCCACCGAAAAGCTTAATTTTATAATTTCTGGTCTATTAAAAAAGCCGGAACGCATCTGCACCCTTCAGGTGAGTGGTTCCGGCATTAAATGGTTGGACGCATCCGCGCTAAGCCGCCAGGCGCATGCCGAACGCCATCGTCGCTTCAGGCGATAAGAGCCGGTGTCTGCCGAACGCGTGCGAGGCAGCCCCTTGCAATGGCAAGTGTCTCGCTTGCATGCGCGCCTCCCCGTTCGCAAGCGCAACCAGCGTGCCGATGTCTCCTCTCGCGTAGGCATCGGCCATCAGATGCGCTTCGATCCGCTCGCCCTCATCCACAGGAATTGGCGGTCCCTCCTCCCGCGAGAGCGCTTCGCGGACGAGCGCGAGCGACCTGCGCGCGCGGACAAGCGCGGCCTTGACGGCACCTTCGGACGTATCGAGCCGGGCTGCGGTCTCCTTGATCGAGTAGTCAAGGACATCGCGCAGGAGAAATACCGTCCGCTGCAGCTTCGGCAAATGCGCATTCAGCGCGGCGAACACCGGCGCCAGCTCCAGCGCCAGCAGCGGCCGGTCATTCGCTGCCTCCTCCGGCCGCATCTCCTGCAGGAGCTTTGCCTTGCGAGAATCGCGGCGCAAGCCGTCGATCCATACATTCCTCGCCACGCGCAGCAGGAGCGCCTCCGGATTGGCATGGCCGCCGCCCTCCCGCAGCGCAGGCAGCGCGCGGCTCCAGCTCTCCTGCGCCAGATCCTCCGCCGCTGGCAGCGTACGGACGAGCGACAGGCTATAACGGCCGACGCTGGCAGACATGCGCTCGATATCCGTAGCAGAATCGATCATACGAATACTCCTCCTCTCATTCTCTGACAGGCCGCAGTTCCATTTCACCCGATTATTCAAGTAAACGAACGAATCAGCGAAAAAGATACGCGGCGAAAAATAAAAATCTGACGTATCCTTCTGCCGGATCTGAACGTTTACCGAAATGAACGTGCAAACCAACCGACGGGAGGAACCTGCAATGAACGGCTACATTCCTTATGTAATCGACCAGACGGCGCGCGGAGAGCGCTCGTACGACATTTATTCCAGGCTGCTGAGAGACCGCATCGTATTCCTCGGCGCGGCGATCGACGACACGATGGCCAACTCCATCGTGGCGCAGATGCTGTTCCTGGCTGCGGAAGACCCGGAAAAGCCGATCAGCATGTACATTAACAGTCCCGGCGGATCGACGACGGCGGGCATGGCGATCTACGACACGATGCAATTCATCCGACCGGAGGTTCATACGATCTGTACGGGGATGGCCGCGTCGTTCGCGGCGATTCTGCTGCTGTCCGGGGAGAAAGGCAAGCGCTTCGCGCTGCCGAACAGCGAGATCATGATCCATCAGCCGCATGGCGGCGTGCAAGGCCAGGCGAGCGATATCGCCATCAGCGCCAAACGCATCCTGCAGATCCGGGAACGGTTGAACCAGATCACCGCGGATCGCACGGGTCAACCGCTGGAACGAGTGGAAAAAGATATGGACCGCGACACCTTTATGAACGCCGAGGAAGCGATGGCGTACGGCATCGTGGACAGCGTCATCCAGACACAGTCTTAATCGCCGCTTATGCTTCCGTCTGCGCCGCCAGCTCGCCCAGCTTGTTCATCGTGTTCCAGTTGCGGGCTGTCAAGGTCAGCTTCATTTTTTGAAACAAAATCGCGAATGCGGAATCGAGAATACTCGGCGTGAGCAGCAAATAGATGGCCCGATCCCCGATCGCGCATTGTTCGCCTTCCGCGGACAATTCGCCGATTCGGGCCAGCTGCCCGTCATCCAGCGGCTTGTCCAGCAGATTAACGTAAAGCTGGCTGGCCGCCGCGATTTGCGCATCGGAGAACGGGCAATCCCGCAGCAACCGCTGCAACTCGGCGTTCGAGCGAAGGAGCACCGTGGCCTTTTTGACACCGAAATTTTCACGCAGCAACTTCTCGAGCATCTCGCGCAGCGCTTCCGCGGAACGGTCCGAGCGAAAGACGATATTGCCGCTCTGAATGTAGGTGCGCACGCCTTCGAGACCGAGCTCCTCGCAAGCAGACTTGAGCTCGGCCATCTTGACCTTGTTGTTGCCGCCGACATTGATGCCGCGCAGCAGCGCGATATGTACTGTCATCATCATTCCTCCATGGCTGCGAATCGCGACGGGATGCTGTGCCTGCTGTTCTTGCGGACGCCATCCGGCATCCGGCAGCCTGATCTTGTCACGAATTCGTCGGTACCCGTATCGGGTAAGATTAAGTTACGATAAGGGTAACCAAATCCGGAGGTGTTGGCAATGGTCTATATCATTATTCTGATCGTCTGCATGTTCGTAGGCGGCGGCGTCATCGTGCTCGGAGGCAAAAGCGCGATTGCATCGGGCGATTGATCGCCCTTTCCGTTCCCCTGCTTGTCAAAACGCCCGCGGCCTGAATCGGCTGCGGGCGTTTTTCAATGCTTAGTTTCTAACTTTAATCGAGTACCTGGCGCGCTCGGTGACGAGCAGCACCGCATCGTCCGCGGTCTCCGTCAGGCTTAAGCCCTCTAGCGGAATCTCGAACGCATCGGAAGGCAAAGGCTCCTCCCTGCCTTCCGTGACGACCGTTCCGTTCCCTCTCAGCAGCAGCGAGGCGCCGTTCGTGTAGTCGTCCGGCGAGTCGCTCCGCTCACCTCTGCGCTCGACGCGCGACAGCCTGATGATAACCTCGTCGAGGTCGCTGTCCTCATGCTTCGTTACGACCAGTTCCTTGTCCGTCTGCGATTCGAGCCATTCCGTAACATCGGCGATTGATGCGGGCATGCCGGCCCCTCCCTTCGGTTGCGGCGACGATTGTTGTGCGCCTATGCAGTCCCTTACCCCATATGCAGACACATGCTACTTGGTTTCCGGCGCCCAAATTCATGCGGGCCGGTGTCCGCCGCGGCATTCGCGGAATAGGCTAACGCATCATTCGATTAAAATGGAGGCGGAAGCAATGTACATTAATCCGCGGGGCTCATTCGGTCAAGGCTACGGATACGGTTTCGTACAGCCCTATAACGGCGGCGTTCCCGATTATTATGGATATCCGGGCCTCTCTTATGCGGCGGGCTATCCTTCGCGCCCCTATTACGCGGATTCTTATCAACCGGGCTCCGCTTATCCCGGCCTCGAGCAAATGCCGATGCCGGTTCTGCCTGCGGAGCAGATCGGCCCCGACAGCGCGGCGCATCATGCCGGCCTTCAGGCGCAAAGCCATATCGGTCCGCTTGAAGCGGGCATGCACGCGCAAGGCTATTATGGCGGCGGGCATGGAACCGGCGTCCATACCGGAGCTTACGTTGGCGGCAATTATGGACTCGGCCTGCAAGCCGGCGGCGGTATCGGCGGCGGGCAGGGCATTCACGCGAAAATAGGCGGACAATTCGGCGGACCGCACGGCGCAGGCGTCCAGGCAGGGGCACAACTCGGCGGTGGCAAAGTCGCTTCGTTCCAAGGCGGCGCACAGCTCGGAGGATCGTATGGTGCAGGCGTTCAGGCGAAAGGTCAAATGAGCGCGGGCGCCGGGATCGAAGCAGCGACGGGCGGCCAGGTGGGAGGCAAATACGGTGTCGGTCTGGAAGCGGGCGCGCATCTGGGTCCGCAAGGCGCCGGAATCCAGCTTGGCGGCCAGGCTGCCGGTCACGGAGCGGGCTTCAAGACAGGCATCAAGTGGGGTTGACGGACTGACGGCTCGTGCCGCCGATCGAACGTCGATGCGCGCAGGCGGCTTCGGCCGTCCTGCGCGCTTAGCCTGCGTTACAGGTCTGACGGCTCTTCAGCGAACGCAGCGGAACGGATAGCGTAAAGCAAGAACCCTCGGGACCGGTGTCCGTCAGCACGACAGTACCGTTCATCAGTTCGGCATATTGGCGGCAGATCGACAATCCGAGTCCGATGCCGCCGTAATTGCATTTAATCGACTTGTCATGGACTTGGGAGAACGAGCGGAAAAGCTGATCCCTGCGTTCCGGCGCGATGCCTACGCCGGTATCCCGCACGCTGAAAGACAGCCAAATCCTGCCGTCCTGGGCGGCTTTGTTCTCTTTTTTAATCGACAACAGCACTTCCCCGCGATCGGTGAACTTGACGGCGTTGCTAACGAGATTAATAAGGATCTGCCTGATTTTCAAGCCGTCCCCCTCGTAGTTTCCGATCAGCTTGTCGTCAATCTCAAGACGGAGCCCGATCCCTTTTTTCCCGGCTTCGAACGCATGGATCTGAACGGCCTGCTCCGCGCACTCGACGAGATTGAAGGGTTCGGTGTCCACGCTCATTTTCCCCGCTTCGATCTTGGAATGCTCCAGAATCTGGTTCAGCATCTCCATCAGTCCCGCGCCGCAGTCCTCGATCACCGCGACATAGTTCTGCTGCTCTTCGGTGAGCGACGTCGACCGCAGAAGATTGGCCATGCCTAGCACGCCGTTCATCGGCGTACGAATCTCGTGGCTGAGGACGGCAAGGAGGGTATCTTTTTCTTCGAGCACGCGCATGGCCTTTTCCTGAGCAGCCTGCAGGTGCTCGACGGATTCGTCCAGCGCCAGCACGTCCGTAAAAAACCGGGACAAGGACAGCAGCAGCTCGACATCCCGCTCCTCGAACGCATAATAACGATCGTCGAACGCACACAGCGAGCCAAAAATCTGTCCGCCGGGCGTTAGCAAGGGTACGCCTAAAAAGGAGCAGCCTCCGACGAACTGCGTCGCGGGCATATCCTTCGTCAACGGATGCGTCATATTGTTTTCGATGACAAGCGGTCCCTTGGCCTTCTCCGTCACCAACGCGCAATACGACTCCTCGTTAGCCACGACCAGCCCTTCCGTCAGGATCACCTTGTCCCGGTTAAAAGCATTGAGGACGACGGTGGATACGCGATCGAGATTGGCAATGCAAAACGTATTGGCCGGAATCATCCGGCTGGCCGTCAGCATGACATCCATGCCCGATTGATATAGTTTATCGGAGATTTTCGCCAGCACGTCTACATAATCGGTTTTCATACGTCCACACCTTTCGATTAAAGGAACAGATTCGCACGGGCGCCTCGTCTCGATCGTCGAAGCATTTCTGATCCTATTAAACACGATCTCATTTATACCCGATTTGAATTAAAAAAGTTGCGCTTCCGGCGGCTTCGCTTCAAGTTTTCAGCCAAAGCACGAGCGACTTCATCTGCCTCTCCGCGCCTTCGGACAGCAGCGCGCGGCCCGCGTCCGTATCGGCGGCCGCTTTGCCGTTCCATTCGTCCAGCTTAAGCTTAACGAGCTTCTGCCGGCGAATGATCGTCTGGAATGCGGCTTGCAGACGGTCGGCCCGTCCTCGCGCCTTCAGATCGTCGGCTTCCGGCTCGAGGCTGAACACGCGTTTGCCGTTGTTTTCGATCCAGTAAAGCCACTTTTCCCCGTCCAGCAGCAGGAAGTTGCCTGGCTTTCGAGCAAACGAGACGCCCTTCGAGCCGGACGGCCACTCTGCGATCAGCCCGAAGGGATTGGCAGGGTCGGCGGCCGACAAAACGGCCAATTGCCCTTCTCCGCTGCCCGCGGGCCGCTTGACGGCATCGCGGAAGTTTGGCGTGGCGAACTGCAGGGCGTCCAGGCCCCGGATAAAAGCGCCCCGGGTGACGAGTCCCCACTCCTCCAGCTGACGCAGCACCCCTTGCAGGACATCCCAAGGAAACGGCGACACCTTCGACACCAGTTCCCGGTTCACCATGCCGTACGTACCGAGCAGATGTTTGGTCCACGCAAGGACCGGAGATTGTCCGTCTTCCGGCGCACTGTGGCTGGACGCGCACACGCGATCGTCTTCGTCGGAGATGTCATCGTTCGCCGATTCAAGCAAGCTCGACACGGCATACCAGCGCCCCAGCCCCGATCCGGTGCGCCCTTGCGCCTGTCGTCTTGCGTTGGCAGGATCGGCGTGAAGCCGGAGCGGCGCGAACTGATCGTTGGAAACGAGGCCTTCCCAGGCCAAATCGAGCAACATGGGCAGCAGCTCCGACGGCCGGGTGTCGGTGTCCCTGGAGAGCTTGGTGAGGAAGCTCGCTCCGCTCTCCCGTATGAGCTTGGCCAACTGCGGATGGCGCGTATTCGCTTCCTGCCGCAGCGCAGCTTCCGCATAAGGTTCGTACAACGACTTGTCGTCCGCCAGGAAAAAAGCGACCTTGCCTTCCCGCTCTTCCTCCTCGCGCCGGCCGATCCAGAGCACTTCGCCCGTTGCGCACAGCAGATCGAGGTCCTCCTTGCGATAGCCCTGGACGCGTGCGGGCAGGATCAGCGTCTCCCAATGCGACAGCGGCAAAAAAATGCCCTGCAGCTTGCCGATCGCGGCAAGCAAGCCCTCGCCGCCCTGCATCTGCGTGCCGGGCAGCGCATGCTGGAGCAGCGCAATCTGGCTGCACCAGCGAATCGCGTCCGCCGGCTCGGCCTGGGATCTGGCCTGACGTACCGACCAGCGAACCAGCTTGGAGGCGACCTGTACGCTCGTCCATAGCCGCTCGTCCTCGCCGGAGGCGTGTGGGGCCCGCTGGATCACCTCCCGCTCGAGCAGCAATTGCACGGCAGCGGCCGCGCCGGACAGGTCCAGCTGCGGATACCGTTCGACGAGATCGGCTTCGGTGAACGACATCCGGTGATCCGCATAACGTCCCAGAATAAACAGAACCGCAGCCGGGTCTTCCGGAAATCGCGCGAACAGCTCCGTTTCGTCGGCCGCGATATATCGCGGCTCTTCGTCGCCCGGCATCTGCAAGGCAACGGCCGCACCGCTCCCTTCGAGCTCGCTCAGCCAGGTCAGACTGCGTTCGCCGGCCGCCTTAACAATCTCGCCGGCCGTGAGATCCCCTCTCGCCTTGAGCAACGACGCTAGATCCGCCGGTCCGCCCGGCTGGCGCGCCGGCGCTGCCAGGCTCGCTTGCATTTGCGATAGCGCCTCCTCGGACACGGCAGAGCCGGCAGCGCCCGCGCCGAACAGATCGCGCGCGAGCTCCTGATTAATCTGCAAGATCTGGCGCCGCGTCGATTCGTCGAGTCCGTCCCCTTCGTAGATTCGCATATTCACGTAGTCGGCCATGAACTGGGAGGCAAGCGGCGACGGATAAGGCGTCTCCCGAACGACGATCTCGATGCGGCCTACGTCGATGTCCTCGAGCATGCGCCGCAGATCGCCGAAGCTGAGGTATTCGTGCAGCGCCTCGCGCATCGCTTCGCCGAGGTACGGGAACTGCGCGCCGAACGGAAGCGCCTTCCTCAGCAGCTCCTCGCTGCGCAGCCGCTTCTGCCACATCGGCGTGCGCGTAAAGCTGCGGGCCAGCAGGAGCGACGTTTCCGCGATCTTGCGAAAGGCGACCGCGAGCAGCGGCGAGCCCGTCACCGCCTCCGACAGCAGCGTCTCGACATTTGCCGTCGATACCTGGCTCAGGATCCGGAGCCAGGAAACGTCCCACTCCGGCAGCACGATCTCGATTCCGTTGTCCTTGGCGTTGCCGTACAGCCGATAGGGCATAATTTGTTCAAACTGCCGCTGAAGCGCAAGCAGCCAAGCCCGGTTCACGCTGCGTCCGACAAAATTGTGTATGACCACATGCGTCTGGTTCATAACGTCCCGATAGTGCTCGACGACGATGCGCCGATCGGTAGGCACGACGCTGGCGCGATGCTGCGCGCGCACATGGCCGATCAACGACTCCGCCGCTGAGGCGTCCACGCCGAATTCGTCGCGCAGCCAAGCCGACGTCTCATCGTCGTAGTCGCGCTCCCGCGACGTCTCCGCGGCGTCCGGATCGTCGGCCTCCGCGCCCAGGCCAAGCCGCCCGGCAATGGCGCGCCAGAACGCGCCGATCTTCTCGCCGAGCTCATACGTGCGCCCGCCGGCCTCGTTTCGCCAGAACGGCACCTCGCTGAACCGGTTTGCCGCTTCTGCAACATATACGCGATCGTTTTTGATCTCGCGGATCATCCATGAGCCCGCCCCGAGCTGGAATACGTCGCCGACGCGGCTCTCCTGGATAAACTCCTCGTCAAGCTCACCCAGATGCGCTCTGCTATCCATATGATGGACCGGGTATCCGCCGCTCTGCGGTATCGTGCCCGCTCCGCGCACGGCCGCAGCTCTTCCGACCGCCTTGGCCGACAACAGGTCGGTGCGCGCGTCCCATTCGAGCAGCGGCCTGAAAAAAGGATAGAAGCCGGACAGCACCTTCAGCATGTCCTTGAACCGCCGCTCGTCGTAGCCCCGATAGCTGTCGCTTCGCCGGACAAGGCGCAGCAGATCCGCCGCGCGCCAGTCGTCCATCGATACGGTCGCCACCGTCTGCTGCGACAGCACGTCCATCGGGCCGTACGGAATCGCAATATCTTCGATCTCGCGCCTGGAGACGAGCCGGCTTAGCACGGCGGCCTCGGGCAGCAGCGCCTTGGCGCGGACGATCATGAGTCCGCGGCTCTCCTCGCCGACGGCATGTCCCGCGCGGCCGATCCGCTGGATACCGCGGTCGGCCGCCAGCGGCGTATCGATCTGGATGACGAGGTCGATATGGCCGATATCGATGCCGAGCTCGAGGGAGGACGTCGCGACGATGCAGCGCAGCTCTCCGCTTTTCAGCAGACGCTCGGCTTCGAGCCGCCGTTCCCGCGACAGGCTCCCGTGATGGGATCGCGCCATCTCGTAGCCGACATGGTCGTTGAGCCGAAGCGTCAGCCGCTCCGAGAGACGCCTGCTGTTTACGAACAGCAGCACGGACCGGCTGTCCGACATCGCCTCCATAATCCGGTCGAGCAGCGGCTTCCAGACGGCCTCGCGCTCCGCGGAAGGCGACGCAGGCTCCGGCACGGTCACCTTCACGCTCAACCGCTTCGTCATGCCGCTCTCGACGATCGTCACCGGCCGCGGGAGCATCGCCTCCGAAGTCCACTCTTGCACAGCTTCTTGCACAGCTCCTCGCTCAGCTTCTTGCCCGGTTCCTTGTGCAGCCTCCTCCCAGCCGCCCAGAAACTGCGCAACCCGAGATAACGGCTTCTGCGTCGCCGACACGCCGATTCGTTGGACGGGTCGTCCGCACAACGCCGTCAGCCGCTCCAACGACAGCGACAGATGCGAGCCCCGCTTGTCCGCGGCAAGGTCGTGGATCTCGTCCACGATGACCTGCTCGACGGTGGACAGCATGTCCCGCCCTTTGACCGAGGTCAGCAGCAAATAAAACGACTCCGGCGTCGTTACCAGCAGATCCGGCGGCCGCCGCAGCATGGAAGCCCGTTTTGCCGGCGTCGTATCCCCGGTACGCACATCGCTCCGGATGCCGGGCCAATGCTCGCCCCGCTCCTTGGCCCATGCGTCCAGCTGCTGCGCAAAGTCCGTCACATGGGAATGGATATCGTTGTTCAACGCCTTCAGCGGCGTAATGTACAGCGTGCGGACGGCAGGCTGACGCTTGGCTTCCGCATCGTTTCGCACGATTAGGTCGAGGCAAGGCAGAAGGGCCGCCAGCGTCTTGCCCGAGCCTGTCGGCGCAGCGATCAACGTATGTTTTCCTTCGGCGATCGAAGCCCAAGCTTTGATCTGAACGTCGGTCGGCTCTCCGAAAGTCGATGAGAACCAGGCGGACAGGACGGGGTGGAACTGCAGCTTGCTGTCTTTAATCAACAAAATCGCTTCTTTCATATAACGTGATCAACGGTCGAAAAAATTCCCGATCATTTCCCTGACCAGACTTGAATAGATCGGTTTGCTCATATACTCGTCCATGCCGGCTGCCATAAATCGCTCCCGGTCCCCTTTGAGCGCGTTCGCCGTGACCGCCACGATGATCGGACATGCATCCGCGGGCAGACGGTCACGGATCATCCGCGTCGCTTCGATGCCGTCGACGCCGGGCATTTGCACGTCCATGAAGATCAGGTCGAATGCGTCGCGCGTCGCCGCTTCGACCGCTTCGAAGCCGTGCGCGGCAATAACGACTTGATGGCCCAGCTTTTCCAATATTTTAAGCATAACCAATTGATTGATCTTGTTGTCCTCAGCGACGAGGATTCGCAGTGGGCGCGTGTCGTCCGGTCCTTGCGCCGCATCCGCAGGCTGTGCCGCGGGATCCGCAGTTGTCTCGGCGGGGTCCAACTCGACCGTAAACGAAAACGCGGCGCCTTGCGCCTCCTGATGCTCCAGCCAAATGTCGCCCCCCATCAAAACCGTCAGCTTTTTGCTTATCGCAAGTCCCAAGCCTGTTCCTTCCGTTTCTTTCGAGTACTGATTGTCAATCTGATAAAACGGTTGAAAGAGCTTGAACGCCTTTTCCTTGGGAATGCCGATGCCCGTATCCTTCACCGTGAACTTGAGCCCTAGCTTGCCGCTTGCGGCTTCGATCTGAACGACGGTCACATATACGCCGCCGGACGTCGTGAATTTGACCGCATTGCTGAGCAGGTTCATCAGCACCTGCTTCAAACGGCTGTCATCGCCGACGGCAAGCTTCGGGACGTTGCGGTCGACCGAAATTTCCAACAGAAGCCCCTTGTCTCTCGCCTTGGCGGAGACGACGTCGACCGATTCATTCACGCAGGCGCGTATGTCGAACGTTTCCGATACAAGCTCCGTTTTTCCCGAGTCGATCTTCGAAAAGTCCAATATTTCCCCGATGATGGCAAGCAGCGTCTCCCCGCTCTTTCGTACGACATTCAGATAGCTCCGCTGCGTATCGGACAGGTTTTCTCCGTCGAGCAGCAGGTCCGTCATGCCGATGATTCCGTTCATCGGCGTGCGAATCTCGTGGCTCATCATCGCGAGAAATTCGCTTTTCGCTTTGTTGGTCGACTCCGCGCTTTCCTTTTCGATCAGCAGCTTTTTCTGTTCGGTAATATCCTTGATGATCAGATAGTAGCCGACATTGTCGCCATGAATGATAATCGGCGCCAGCGTCGTCAGCACTTCGCGCGTGCTGCCGTCCTTATGCGTAATCTTGTCGTTCTGGCGAACTTCGGCTTCGGAGGCGACGACGTTCCCTCGCAGCGGAACAAACCTTTTCCAGCCCGTGAATCTGGCGATCGGATTGCCGACCATCTCGCTTACCGTATAGCCCGTCAGTTCCTGCGCGACCTGATTGGCATTAATGACGCGTCCATCGAGATCGATCGACACGACGGCGTCGTGATTGTATTTCTTAAGCGACGTGTAGCGTTCGACGCTCTCCTGCAGCTTGAGCTCGACCAACTTGCGATCCGTAATATCCTGCACGGTGCCGACTAGTCCGCCGGCTTCGCCAGGATCCGAGTGGGCGATCGCACCTCGGATATGCATATATTTAACCGAGCCGTCCCGCATCGGCAGGCGCGACTCGAAGCTTAGCTCGCCGCCCCTGGCTGCTGCCACGGACAGCTCCGAAAAAGCTTCGCGGTCTTCGGGAGCGACAAGGTCGATCAGCTTCAGCTCTTCGCTATTGGTGCAGGTCGCTGCGTCTTGATAGATGAGCGACAGATTCGCCGAGTAGGAGAAGCGCCCGCTCTCCTTCTCCCACTCCCAGCTGCCGATCGAGGCGATTCGTTCTGCCTCCGCAGACATACGCTCGTGTTTTTTGCGCGCCGTGATCTCGCGGCCGATAAACAGCTTATATGAATTTCCGTTGTTTCCCTCAATCTGCTTGATGCTCGCTTCGAACCAAACGGATCTTCCGTCCTTGCGCTTCAGTCTGTATTCCTTCGGCGCACCTGCCTTCGGACATTGGCTCTTGTAGCGCTTCAGATCCAGTTCCTCAAAAAGCATGCGCTCGTCGAACCCGACGAGCTCGCCCTGACTGTAGCCGAGCAGCAAATAGGCATTCGGCGCCGCTTCCACGATCCGGCCTTTATCATCGCATATGTAATAGAGATCGACGATATTTTCGCCGATGACTTGCTGCCGCTCCCGAACGGCCTCCAGCTTGTCTTCGGCCCGTTTTTTTCCTTCCGCTTCATAGAATTGCCAGAGCGTGAGCGGTTCCCCTCCCGCGATCGACTCAAGCCTTCCCGACGAGACGTCAAATCTCACCGGCTTGCCGCCGCTGTTTTTGAGATGGACGCCCAGCATGGCGTCCTTATATCGCTCTGCTGTCTCAATACGCTCAACTCCTTCATAGCCGGCCTGAGCGAATAAAGCTTCGACCGGAATGCCAAGCAGCTCGGATTCGCCGTATCCAAGCATGCTCGTCAGCGCATCGTTCACCGCAACCCACCTTCCGGAGGAATTCGCGATTCCGATGCCGTGACGTGATAATTTGAACCATTGATCTCCCATACTGAGCAAGGACTGCGGCAAGCCTGACATCGCGTTTACTCCTTTCGCATGTCCGCCGATCTGTTTCGAGTCTACACGGACTGTCTATACCCCAATAGAGCGATTTCAAAACATTTTGCGAATTGCGAAAAAGACTGTCGAACATCCGACAGTCTCCATGCTAATGACATTATAACGCAAGACTATAGCTTGCGGTAATCGCTTTTCATAATTCCCATGACTTTCCCGGCCCAGCTTGAGCTTGCCGGACAGTATTTGGCGGCGACCTTATCGATGGTCGTCAAGCCTTTTTCTACGTATTTGTCCGAGAGCAGCTGTCCGAACTTGCGCACCGAATCGCCCTTTGATTTGAAGCGGAACGCTTTATTATCCTTGTCTCCCGATGTCGCGTTCAAGCCGAACAAATTGTTTTTGGTCCGGGACAGCTTGCTCTTCCCGTTGCCGCTCTCCAGCTTCATGACCGCGATCGTGAACAGCGCGTTAATGCCGTACTCATCTTCGATTTCCAGAACGACGTCCTCGATGCCGTTTCCTGCGAGCGCCGTTCCCTCGAACAGCTTTGCGATATGTTCTTCCGTCAAGCCGGAATCCGAACGGACCCGGTTGGTAGGACTCGAAGGATCCGTTGGATCTTGCTCGGCGCCGTCGCTTTTCGCTGCGTCCGCACCTTTCGGTTCGGCTTGCGGCTCCGATACGGCCGCTACCGCCACGGGGGGCGACAGCTCCGCCGGCGGGTCTGATGAGGGGCTGCCGACGGCAGAGGCACCGACAGGCGCGTCAGGATCGATCAAAGATGCATAGCCGCCGTGAACGTAGCCGCCTTCCTTCAACCGAAGCCAGCCTTTATCCGTAATCGCCTCCACTTCAAGACGCGTACCTTTTTCAACCACGCGGAGCACCTTGGAGCCGTTGTACGGATTGGCGCGCACGTTCAAATAATAGGCCGTTACTTCGTATATCGAAACGGATGAAGTTTTCGTTATCGTTTTCGGAACATCCCCGCCGGGCTTTTCGCCGCTGCCGGCGACCGTGCCGGCTCCGCTCGTGCCGAGTTCCTCGTCCAGCGTGAATTTAAGCGGTTTTTTCCGGTTGTCCGCCGGCAGATCGTTCGGATTGGCAGAAGACGGACCGTCCACATAAGACAAATGAATCGAGGCTTGGGCAGGAATGATATCCGGAAATGAGGGCCGTTCCTGCGTCCCTGCCGTCTTGTTCTGCGATCCGGCCGTAACGGTGGAGGGTGAGGATGTCGCGATCGGGGCTGCGGCGGCTGGCGCAACCGGGTCTTGCAATGCTGCGAGCGAGGTCAGGCCAAGGGTTGCAAACAGCGTCGCGACGATCAATACAACAAGGGGGAACCGCTTCTTATCTCCACGCATAACTGCACCTCTCTTCTTTTGATGAAGGACGAGCGAATCGTGAATATAGGATAGATTGTACAGACGGCCCCTTGAAAAACATGTCAATTCGTCAACGAATATTTAGATTTCCTTTGTCGACGAAGCGTGCGAAAACGCGGCTTCCCCCTTTCCATGCGTGGTCATTCAACGGATTCCTGCACGTATCCGGTCCGGCTGACGGCTCTTGTCGTCTGATGCTGCGGCTTCGCCGTCTGAGGAACACCCTGCTTCCGCCTTCTGAAAAGCATAAAAAAGCAGGAACGCCCCTGCTTCATCGATTCGATGAAAAGGGACGTTCCTGCTTAAGTAGTGGCCCGCTTAGCTGTCGTCTCCACGATCGAGCCAGCTCCGCATCATGGCGAGCAGCTGCGCGCTGTTGACCGGCTTGGTAATATAGTCCGAGGCGCCGGCTTCAAGACATAGCTCCCGGTCTCCCTTCATCGCCTTGGCCGTGAGCGCGATGATCGGCAGCTCCGCAAACGCCGGGTTCGCGCGGATCGCGCGGGTCGTCTCGTAGCCGTCCATGACCGGCATCATAATATCCATCAGCACGATGCTGATGTCAGGCGTCGATTCGAGAATGTCGATCGCGGCTTGGCCGTTCTCCGCCGGCAGCACCGTCATCTGGTGTCGTTCGAGTATCGTCGTCAATGCGAAAATGTTGCGGACGTCGTCGTCCACGACGAGTACCTTGCGCGATTGGATCGCTTCGTCCGACTGATAGATGCGCTCAAGCGCTTCTCGCGAGCCCGCCGGCAGCTCGTCCGATCTCCGGTGGAGGAATAGTGTCGTCTCGTCCATCAGCTGAACGGTGGTGCGCGCTTCCTTTACGACGGAGGACTTGAGAATTTCTTCCCATTCCTCCTGCTCCTCCCCGCTCAGCTTAATGCCGCCTTCCACGACGATCGGAATGCGTCTGCCCACCGACTTCTTCTGGATCTCCCGCAGAAACTTCGGCATCGGCATATCGGACAATTCGCCTTCCGTGACGACGCAATCGAAAGGTTTTGAGCCGATTTGATTCAACGCTTTGCGCGCCGTATCGACCGCCGTGATCTTGAGCGTGCCGCCTGCGAGCGAATCGACGATCTGCTTCCTGCGTTCGGGCGACTTCACGACCGCGAGCAGCTGACGCTCCCCGCGGGAAGCGAACGCGTTGAGACTTTCGAGTGCCAGATCAAGCTCGTCGTTGGTGACGGGCTTGCACAAATAGTCGTATACGCCTTTGCGCAGCAGCTCGGTCTTGTCCTCGTCGACGGTAATGACGCACACCGGGATATGACGGACCGACATGTCGTTTTTCAGATGCTCCAGTACGAGCCACCCGTCCGTGTCCCCGAGGTGAAGATCGAGCGTGATTGCCATCGGGTTGTACTTTTTGGCCAGCTCGAGCGCTTGCAGGCCCTTGGACGTAATCACCGTCTTGATCCCCTTGCGGCTCAGCGCGTCCTGGACGATCTCGCAAAACTTCAAGTCGTCTTCGACGATCAGAAAGACGGAATCGCCAGGCTCGATGTCGTCGCGGTCATCCTGCAGCTCCGCCCCTTGGGTCGGCGGGGTCAACCGGATGCGCTTGGGCGGAGAGACGTCGATCACCTCGGGCATATGCCTCGTCTTCGGCTCTGGCTGAACGTCCCATGCGTCGATCGGCAGATACAAGTTAAACACGCTGCCGCTGCCCGGCTCGCTGAAGAGAGTAATCTCCCCGCCGAGCATCTCCGCAATCTCGGTCGAGATCGTGAGGCCGAGTCCGGTGCCGCCGTACACCCGGTTCGTGCTGCCGTCCGCTTGCTGGAACGCCTCGAATATGATCTGCTGCTTGTCCTTCGGAATGCCGATTCCCGTGTCGCTCACGGTAAAGCACAGCACGGAAGCCGCCCGGTTAAGCCGGTCCGCGCTCTCGCTCCATCCTTCCGTCGCTTTGCGGACCCGGAGCATGATCTCTCCTTTCTCCGTGAATTTGAAGGCGTTGGAGAGCAGATTTTTCAATATTTGCTGCAGCCGCTTCGGATCGCTGACAATGCGCGACGGTACCTCCGGTTCGACCTTGATGCGGAACGCGAGCAGGCGCTCGTCCACCATATGGCGGAAGGAACGGTCGAGTCCGTCCGTCAGCTCTCTGATGTTGAGCTCGCTGAACTCCGCCGAGACGGTGCCCGACTCGATCTTCGACAGATCCAATATGTCGTTGATCAGATTAAGCAGCTCGTGGCCGGAATCCTGGATCGTCTTGGCGAACTTCACCTGGTGATCGGCCAGATTGCCGTCCAGGTTGTCGGCGAGCTGCTCGGCGAGCAGCAGCAGCGAGTTGAGCGGCGTGCGCAGCTCGTGCGACATGTTGGCCAGGAACTCGGACTTGTAGCGCGACGTGAGCGCCAGCTGTTCGGCCTTTTCCTCGAGGAATCGTCTTGCGACCTCTACCTCGTTGTTTTTGCTCTCGACCTCGGCCTTCTGAATGACGAGCAGCTTCGCTTTGTCCTCCAGCTCTTCGTTCGTATTCTGCAGCTCGAGCTGCTGCTTCTGCAGCTCCTCGGTGAGCGATTGGGACTGGACGAGCAGCTCCTCCGTACGCCGGTTCGCCTGCATCGTATTAATGACGATACCGATCGAGTCGGTCAGCTGATCCAGCAGCGCGATATCGATCTCGCTGAACGATCGGAACGAAGCCAGCTCCAGCACGGCAAGCACTTGATCCTCGAAAATGATCGGCAGCAGCACGATGTTAAGCGGCGTCGCCTCTCCTAGCGCGGAGGAAATCACGACATAATCGCCTGGCACGTTCGTAAGCAGAATGCGCTGCTTCTCGATCAGGCATTGGCCGACCAGGCCTTCGCCCGCGCGGAATTCGTTGGACAGATGCTTGCGATTGTGGAAGGCGTAGCTGGCGAACAGCTTCAGCACCGACTGGCCGCTCACGACATCGTTCATATAGAAGACGCCATGCTGCATCGAGACGAGCGGCGCAAGCTCCGACAGGATCATGCGGCAGACGGCATACAGATCCCGCTGTCCTTGCATAAGCCGGGAGATCTTCGCGAGATTCGTTTTCAGCCAGTCCTGCTCGGTGTTGATCCGGGTCGTTTCCTTCAGATTCCGGATCATCTCGTTGATATTGTCCTTCAGCGTCTCGACTTCGCCGGCGGCGGCGACGTCGATCGTACGCGACAGGTCTCCGTTCGTCACCGCGGTGGCGACGTTCGTAATCGCACGTACCTGCGTCGTGAGCGTGCTCGCCATGTAGTTGACGTTGTCCGTCAGGTCGCGCCAGGTGCCTGCGGCGCCAGGCACGCTTGCCTGTCCGCCCAGCTTCCCTTCCGCGCCGACCTCCCGGGACACGGTTGTGACCTGGTCGGCGAAGATGGCCAGCGTATCGGTCATGTTATTGATCGTCTCGGTCAGCTCCGCGATCTCGCCCTTCGCATCCACGGTCAGCTTCAGCTTCAGGTTGCCGTTCGCGACCGCCGTTACGACCTTGGCGATACCGCGCACCTGATCGGTCAGGTTGGCGGCCATGATATTAACGTTGTCGGTCAGATCCTTCCAGATGCCGCCGACGCCGCGCACCTGCGCCTGACCGCCGAGCTTGCCGTCCGTGCCGACCTCCCGCGCCACCCGCGTAACCTCGGACGCGAACGAATTGAGCTGGTCCACCATCGTATTGATCGTATTTTTCAGTTCGAGCAGCTCGCCTTTGACGTCGACGGTGATCTTCTTGGACAGGTCCCCGTTCGCGACCGCCGTCGTGACGCCGGCGATGTTGCGCATCTGAATGGTCAGGTTGCTCGCCATGTAGTTAACCGTATCGGTCAGGTCCTTCCACATGCCCGATACGTCCTTGACGTCCGCCTGCACGCCCAGCTTGCCTTCAGTGCCAACCTCGCGGGCGACGCGGGTAACTTCGGACGCAAAGTTGCCGAGCTGGTCCACCATCGTGTTCATCGTGTTTTTCAGCTCGAGAATCTCGCCCTTGACGTCTACGGTGATCTTCTTGGACAGATCGCCCCTTGCGACGGCGGTCGTGACGTCCGCGATGTTGCGCACCTGGTCGGTCAGGTTGCGGGCCATGTTGTTGACGCTCTCGGTCAGGTCCTTCCAGGTGCCGCCGACGCCCTTGACCTGCGCCTGGCCGCCGAGCTTGCCGTCCGTGCCGACCTCGCGCGCCACGCGCGTAACCTCGGAGGCGAACGTCGACAGCTGATCGACCATCGTGTTGATCGTATTCTTCAGCTCGAGGATCTCGCCTTGTACGTCGGCCGTAATTTTCTTGGACAGGTCGCCGTTCGCAACGGCCGTCGTGACGACGGCGATATTGCGCACCTGGTCGGTGAGGTTGGACGCCATATCGTTAACCGATTCGGTCAGGTCGCGCCAGGTGCCCGCCACGCCTTTAACCTGGGCTTGTCCGCCCAGCATCCCTTCGGTGCCGACCTCGCGGGCCACGCGCGTAACTTCGGAAGCGAACGTCGACAGCTGATCGACCATCGTATTGATCGTATTTTTGAGCTCGAGGATCTCGCCTTTGGCGTTAACGGTGATCTGCTTGGTCAGATCGCCCTTCGCGACGGCCGTCGTCACTTCGGCGATGTTGCGCACCTGGTCGGTGAGCGTGCCGGCCATGAAGTTAACGCTGTCGGTCAAGTCCTTCCAGGTGCCGGAGACGTCCTTGACGTCCGCCTGGCCGCCGAGAATGCCGTCGTTGGAAACTTCGCGGGCGACGCGGGTAACTTCGGAAGCGAAGTTGCCGAGCTGATCCACCATCGTATTGATCGTGCTCTTCAGCTCGAGGATTTCGCCTTTGGCGTCGACGGTAATCTTTTTGCTCAGATCGCCCTTCGCCACGGCGGTCGTGACCTCCGCGATGTTGCGCACCTGGTTGGTCAAGTTCGAAGCCATGTAGTTAACGCTCTCGGTCAGGTCGCGCCAGGTGCCGGCGACCCCGCTGACCTCCGCTTGTCCGCCGAGGATGCCCTCGGTGCCGACTTCGCGCGCCATCCGCGTGACTTCCGACGCGAAGGTCGACAGCTGGCCGACCATCGTATTGATCGTGACCTTCAGCTCCAGAATCTCGCCTTGAACGTCCATCGTGATCTGCTTGGACAAATCCCCGTTCGCGACGGCCGTCGTCACGACGGCGATGTTGCGCACCTGATTGGTCAAATTCGAAGCCATGTAGTTAACGCTCTCCGTCAAGTCGCGCCAGGTGCCGGACACGCCCTTGACGTCGGCTTGACCGCCGAGCTTGCCTTCGGTGCCGACCTCGCGCGCTACGCGCGTAACCTCGGACGAGAACATCGACAGCTGGTCGACCATCGTGTTGATCGTGTTTTTGAGCTCGAGAATCTCGCCCTTCGCATTGACGGTAATCTGCTTGGACAGATCGCCCTTGGCCACCGCGGTCGTCACGGCCGCGATGTTGCGAACCTGGTCGGTCAGATTGCTCGCCATGTTGTTGACGCTCTCGGTCAAATCCTTCCAGGTGCCGGATACGCCCTTGACATCGGCTTGCCCGCCGAGCTTGCCTTCCGTACCGACCTCGCGCGCCACGCGCGTGACCTCGGACGAGAACATCGACAGCTGGTCGACCATCGTGTTGATGTTAGCCGCAGTACGCTGGAATTCTCCCGTCAGCGGCCTCCCTTCGAGTTCGAGTTCGACCTTTTGCGATAGATCTCCTTGCGCGACCGCATTGATAACCCGAACCATCGCGCTGGTCGGCTGCGTGAGATCGTCGATCAGGCCGTTCAGCGATTCGACCGTCTGGTCCCAGGCTCCCCCCTTGTGCTGCAACGCAAATCTGCGCGACAGGTTGCCTTCTTTGCCGACGACGCGGGCGAGCTGCTGGATCTCGTGAACCATCGATTCCTGAATATCCATGATCTCGTTAAACGTATCGGCGACTTTGCCGGCCACGCCCGTATAATGGTAAGGCATGCGATAAGAGAAATTACCTTTTTTCCAAGCCATCAGCGCATTCAGCAGTTCCCCGCTATCCGCAAGATTGTCCCCGGACAGCTGATCCATATCCCGATCCGTCATAGATCCTCATCCCCCATGAAGCATAAATAATAACTTTTCTAATTTGAAAGGTTGCCGAGCAAACGTTTTAAGCGCTCAAGGGAAATTGGTTTTTGTATATAGTCATCGATGTTGGCGGATGCCGTTGCCTTGCTTGCGCGTTCCATCGCTTCTTCGTATCTCGCGCATAAAGCGACTACGAAAGGCGGCTCTCTCGGCACGCGTTTCGTTCGCCCTTTTCGGTCTGCGCCTCCTTGCGGAACGGCCGTCGCCAGCAGCTCTTCGTCGACGAAGACGAGATCGAAAACGCACTCGAGCAGCGCTTCATGCATCTCCTCCGCATCCAAGACAACCTTTGCCTCAATGCCAAGCATGTCCAGCATATGTACGAGCAAAGAGCGGTAGATCGGACAAGTCTCGCCGATCAGCACGCGCAATCCCTCCGGCCAGCGTTTGTCGTCCTCGCCCGTCCGTTCGGGAAGCACGGCGAGCGCATCGGGGCGCATCGGCTCTGCGGCATCGCCCGGCACCCGGCCCGCCCGCACCGTAAAGACGAACATCGCGCCAGGCTCCCGCGTCTCCTCGATACGAATCGCCCCGCCCATCAGCTCCACAAGCGATTTGCTGATCGAGAGACCGAGACCGGTGCCGTCGAACTTGCGATTCATCGACGTATCGAGCTGCGCGAACGGATGGAAAAGCTGGCCGATCTTGTCCGCCGGAATGCCGATCCCCGTATCGAGTACCGTGAATTCGACGTCCAGACGGCCGCCTTCCTCCGACAGCTGCTTGACGAATATGTAAACGCCGCCTTTCTTGGTGAATTTTACGGCGTTTCCGACAATGTTGATCAGCACCTGGCGCAGCCTGTTCTTGTCGCCGATCAAAATCGACGGCAGGCCGGGATCGAGCACGACGATCAGCTCCAGCTGGCGCTCGCGCGAGGCCGCCGTGAACAGATCGATCGTCTCGAGGAGGCAAAGCCTGAGATCGTACGGCTCCTCCTCCAACTCCATTTTGCCCGACTCAATCTTTGAAAAATCGAGAATGTGGTTAATGACCGACAGCAACACGTTGCCGCTCGTATGTATGATGCCGACCATGCTGGCGTACTCCTCGGGCAGATCCGACGAGAGCAGCAGATCGGACATTCCGATGATGCCGTTCAGCGGCGTACGGATCTCGTGGCTCATCACGGCGAGAAATTCGGATTTGACCCGAAGCGCGATCTCGGCCGTCTCCTTCGCCTGCACAAGCGCGTGATTCGTCCGCTCAAGCTGCTTGGTCTGCTGCTGCAGAAGCTCGCTCTGCATCTGCAGTGCCTTGGTCGTCTCGTACATGCTGACGTAGCCCGCGATCTTCGATCTGAAAATATGCGGAGCAAGCGGTCTAGTCAAGTAATCGATGGCGCCTCCGGCATGGCCGTCGAAATCGTACTGCTCTTCGTGTGCATCCTGCGACACGAAGATGATCGGCACGACGCGCGACTTCTCGCGCGCTCTAATCATGGCAGCCGTCTCGAGCCCGTCCATGTCCGGCATATGGATGTCCATGACGATGACGGCAAATTCCTTCTCAAGCAGACAGCGCAACGCCTCGATTCCCGAATACGCCCTTACGCAAATGTAAGGTTCTCCGGCTAATATCGCTTCGATGGCCATCAGGTTTTCCGGACGATCGTCTACTAGCAAGATATGGGCGGCGTCTTCCATTCCGCTCCTCCTTGAATTTCGATAGATTGTCGAGCAAAAAATCTTATGGCGGTTTCATCGCACAAATGTCATGGTTATTTACCCACTCGACTTCTGTCTGAAACACTCGATTCCTGACTTTTTGAACATTTTTTTAGTATGCATACGCACGTTTGACGTGGAAAAGTATTGCATCTAGTTTACATAACTTTATTAACGTTACTTTCCGTAAAAATCCCATAAATATGCAAAAGCAGCCCGGATTGCAGGCTGCTTTTCGTTGGTTTTATCCGATTCGGGCATGCCGGATCGCTATGCGATCGTCATATCGACGCCTGCTGGAAGTGAAGCCCGGATTTCCGATTCGGGCGGCTCTCCCGCCGCTAGCGATGGCTCCAGTACGACGATCTCTCCGCTGTCCTCGCGTGTCCGGATCAACCGCCCCAAGCCCTGCTTGAATCTAAGCAGCATGTATGGCAAGTCCACCTCCCGGTAAGGATCGGCCGCCTCTCGGCGCTTGGCGTCGAACACCGGATCGTTCGGCGGGTAAGGCAGCGCCCACATGACGACGGTCGCGAGCGACGGCCCCGGAACATCGAGGCCTTCCCATAGCGTAACCGCGCACAGTACGCTCCCCAGATCGCGTTGGAACTCGGAGATCAATACCGTTATCTCGCGATCGCCTTCGAACAGAAACCGGCGGCCGGCCGTCCCTTCCGTCCGTTCGTAAGCCGCTTTAAACGCCGCCAACGCTTCCCTGGTCGGAAACAGGATCAAAACGCCGCCCTTCGCCCGGTTGACGGCTTCGAGCGCCGCTTCAGCTTTCCACGCCGTCAATGCCTTTAAATCTTCAATTAAAGCGGCGGGTTGCGCTCGCGGCACCGTCACCTTCATCCGCTCGGGATAATCGTACGGCGAAGCGACGCTGAACGATAAGTAATTCGGCACGCCCAGACTATGGGCGAGATAATCGAACGATTCGCCCGACGATAGCGTCGCCGAAGAGAAAACGATCGGCATCGGCTTCGCGAATACCCGCTCGCCGAGCACCTCGCGAACGGTGCGCGGCATAATGACGAGCGTTAGTCCTGTCAGACCGTCGACCGTCCAGCAAATCGGCGGTGTGGGACCCGCGAACAGGCCGAGCGCGACCCGCATCATTTCCAGATGTTCCTCGACGATTCGCAGCTGGTAGCCGTCCAGATTGAACAGCTCGCTCTCGAACACGAGGTTTTCCTCGATTCTTTCCAGCACGGCATCGAGCTCCGCGACAGACCGGAGCAGCGCTGCATCCGTCTTGATCTCCATCCGGTCGGAACCGGCGACCTTGGCGCTTCGCGCAGCCAGCGCGTCGAACAACAGCTCGCTCCGCTCGATCGCAAGGTCGATCTGCACCGCCAAAGACTCCCGGATATCGTTTTTAAGCAAGCGCGTGACGAGCTCCTCGAACGCAGCATGCTTGAGCCTGTAGGTGAGCGCCTTCTGTGCGGCGGATTCCAGCAGATGGCCTTCGTCGAAGACGACCGAGCTGTGCTCGGGCAGGAGCGGCAATTGCCCTTCCCGTTTGCGGCTCTCGTACGTCCATACATGTTCCATGTAAAAATCGTGCGAACAAATAACGATATCCGCTGCCCCGCGATAATGCTCCCTTGACAGCGTCATCCCGCAGCGATGGCGCTTGTCGCAGACGAAGCAGTCGCGGAAGCTGTCCCAGCCGATTCGCCCCCATTGCACGTCGTCCAGATCCGGATATTCCTTGCGATCGCCGTACGCATGGAACGACTGGAGCGCCTCCGTCTTGCCGACGAACGGCGGCAGGCTCTCGTAAATATCCTTGTACAGCTCCGTATCCGCGTATCCGAGCCGCGCATCGTCCAGCTTTTGCAGACACAAATAACGGTCCTGCGACTTGCCCAGTCTGGCATCGACCGTCAGGTCCAGATGCTTGGCCAGCTTTGCAAGGTCTCCTTCCGGCTTGGCGAGCTGCTCGATCAGAGACTCGTCCGCGCATGCGACGACTGCGGGCTTGCCCGTGTAACGCGCATAACATACCGCATAAAGCAAATAAACGAGCGTTTTGCCCGTACCGACGCCCGCCTCGGCGAAAATCGTTTTTTTATCCGCATACGCCCGCTCCACCTGATAGGCCATAAAAATTTGCTCGTCCCGAACCTCGAACCCGGCTTCGGGCAAAATATCGTAAAAAACGTCCGCGACCCATTCCCCGACTTGCAGGGCGAACGGTTTGCCGCTTACGACTTCGAATGGATAACGCTTGCTCAAGCTCCGTTGCCTCCAACCTTTTGTTGTCTGGTACTGCCCAAAATGCCGAAGCCATTATTATACCATGAAAATAACCGAAACGATGAATCGCTCCGGTCGGGCTGGATTATGTTCTTGCTTTTCACATCCTTCGCGTCATCGGCTTTTTGAGCTTTCAGATCGCAATTACGCGTTTGGTTCCGAAAGTGGCGCTGTCAGGCGGATTAATTCCGATCTCGACGCCGCCGGCCGAAGCGACATTGACGAGCTCCAGCTTCCCGCCGTCTATGCGAAAACAAATGCCGATGATCCCGCTTCCGCCATCGATCTTTTCCAATAAGTCAGCACCCAGAATAAAGCGGCCGACGTAGGGTGCCAGCTCGAACCGGTCCGTCCGCCACTCATAAGGCAGACGCCGCGCGCCCGGGCCTGTGAAGCAATCGCCCGCATTCGTGACGCTCATCTGAATCTCGTTGATCGTCAAACGGATCAGACGTTCGTTTTTGAATCCGATCTCCAGCTGCAGGCCTTCCAGCTCGAATACGACCGGCGAAGAAGCGCACCACCGCTCGGCTTGAACGTCCCATGCCGAACAGACGTTGCAGATCCGCGCCCCGCGCAACGTCTGCAGGTCGATGCCGTCAGCCTCCAAGAGCGACTGCGTATCGCCGTAACCCGGCGGGTCGTAACCCGGCCATTCGAAGGCCATGCGACTCCCTCCATTTCTAACCGAACCAATGCGCGATATAGATCATCACGATCAAACCGATGATAAACGAATAAGTCGAGGGACGCTCGTACCCATGTCCGTGACTTTCCGGAATAAGTTCCTTGTATGCGATGAACAGCATAGCGCCGGCCGCAAACGCAAGACCGATCCCGATCAACGAGTCGACATAGCTTGCCGTAAAGTAGCCGATGACCGCGGAGACGACCTCCATCAACCCCGTAAGCGTCACGAGTGCCAGCAGCTTCAGCTTGCCGACGTTCGACCGGAGCAAAAACACTGCCAGTACCAGACCTTCCGGCATATTTTGCGCGCCGATTGCGACGGCCACCATCGTGCCGAGCCCCTCGCTGGCGCTGGCGTAGCTGAAGCCCGTGCTTAGTCCTTCAGGTATATTGTGTATAAAGAGCGCTACCAATACCAGCAAAGCCTTATTGTCGAAGCCGCGCACGCGCGCCCCGTTCTCGACATCCACGTGCGGAATGTTTTTTTCGATCAGATCCAGAGAGACGATGCCGATGAGCAGGCCCAAAGTCAGCAGCACGAGGCCCGACTCATTGAGCGATTGCGGGATCAGCCCGAACATCGACGCGGACACCATGATACCGGCGGTGAACGCCACCAGCATGTCCTTCCACTTTTCAGACAGCCGCTTGATGAACAAGATCGGGACGGCTCCGAGTACCGTCGCCATCGCGGATATAAAGCTGCCAAGCAGCGCCGTTTCCAAACGCGATTCTCCTTTCGAAAACGAAGCGAAAGCCCCGCCGTTTCCTTATCGTATGCGAACGCGAGCCGTTTTTGACTTCGCCATGCTGCAATTCGATGCGCCTTGGTTTAAAATAACAATATACGATGTACGCGCTTCGTTCAATTACATGAACGCAAAAAGGACGGAGCGTTTGGCTCCGTCCTTCGCTTGCAGATGGCATTATTCCTATTGAGCTTCGTTCAAGTCGCTCGTCACATTCCACACCTTGCTCTCTTTTTCACCTTTTTCGGCCTGAATTGTAAAATAGGCCGCCGTATTTTGATCACTGCGAAGCCAGAATACAATGGCCTTTCCTGCTTGCTCGTTCCAGAGAATGGCCGGATAGGCATCTCCTTTTTTCAAGCCTTTTTTACGAACATCACTCATCATTGCGTCGTTAAAAGTGAAAGCTTCCTCCATCGGCATTTGATTCGTGATCCCGATGGCCGTGTTCACCGCTGCTCACCAATTTCCATTCATCTAGGTCATTAATTACCTTGTTTTTCAAAAGCAAATCTTCTGCGACCGACCAGTTGTGTTTTATTTTTTGTATGATTTCCGGCGGCATTCCATCGAACAGGGGGGATGCGTATTGAATATGTGCGGTCCCGTTTTCAATTTGCTCAAGCGGTGTCTCTATGTGCGTGGCCTCCGTGCTTCGATCAAAGACTAAAAATAAAGCGCCGCAAACGCACCCTAATATTGCCGAGCATATGAGCGATTTATTTTTCATCAAAGTTCACCCCTCTATTTAGGTTTGCTTGCACTGTAATGCCTGCAAATATACATCTATTTTTATGATTAAAGCTATTTTAAACTAAATTGATGCATATGTGCATTTATTTTCCTTTTTAAGTTCGATTTTCGACTTTTAATTTGAATTTACCTGCACATTTGCAGGTATTTGATCAAGAGCCGTTAGTCGACAGAAAATACCTGCACATTTGCAGGCTTTTGGATCCGCGAAGCGTTTAAAAGCGCCGGTACGCCAAAAGTGCGCTTACCTGTCACGAATCGCCGCCCCATTTATTTCTTAAAATATAAAAAAAACTGTCCCAAAAAGGACAGTCTCCAAATATTAACCTTCCACCAGCGTCAACCTCGCCTGACCTTCCTGCCTCCGCGCGATTTCCAGCTTGCGGATCCGGTTGCGGTCTTTTTCGCGGATGATGAACGCCAGGTTCTCCTCCTCGTAAATCCACGGCACGTTCTTGGGCAGGTCCGGCTGCATCGCGAACAGCCAGCCGCCGATCGTGTTGACCTCGTCGCTCGGCAGCTGCACCTCGAACAGGCGGTCGACTTCGTCGACGAGCGTCTTGCCGTCCACGACGTACTTGTCCTCGCCGATCTCCTCGATCGGCTGAATCTCGTCCTCGTCGAATTCGTCGCGGATCTCGCCGACGATCTCCTCCAGGATGTCCTCGATCGTCACAAGGCCGGCCGTACCGCCGTATTCGTCGTGCAGCAGCGCAATATGCTTGCGCTCGGCCTGCATCCGGATCAGCAAATCCTTGACGGGCATCGCGTCGGGTACGGAGAGCACCGGCTGCAGCAAGGCGCCAAAATCAAATTCAGGATTATTATCGTAATTCAAGAAAAATTGCTTTGTGTTGACAAAGCCGATAATGTCGTCTTTGCTCTCGCCGGCGACCATGAATCGCGTATACTGCTCGCGCTTGATCGTCGCCAGATTGTCGGCAAGCGACTTGTTCTTGTGCAAGCACACCATGTCGGTCCGCGGAATCATAATATCGCGAGCCAGCAGCCTGTCGAACTGGAATATCCGGTTCACGTAGCCGAATTCCTCTTCGTTGATCTTGCCGCTCTCGTAGCTCTCCGACAGAATCAGCCGGATCTCTTCCTCGGAGTGGGCTTCTTCGTGCTCGCTGGCCGGCTTCATGCCGAACATGCGGATAAGTCCGTTCGCGGAGCCGTTAAGCGCCCAAATAAAAGGGTACATCACCTTGTAGAACCATACGATAACCGGCGCGACAAGCAGCGAGATCGCCTCGGCCTTCTGGATGGCCAGCGTCTTCGGCGCCAACTCGCCGAGCACGACGTGCAAGTACGTTATCAGTGCGAATGCAATGATGAAAGAAAGCACGTGCGACACGCTCTCTCCGATCTGAAGCGAATGAAACAACGGCTCGAGCAGCTTTTCAACTGTCGGTTCCCCTAACCAGCCGAGACCCAGCGCGGTAATCGTGATTCCGAGCTGACAAGCGGACAGGTAGCCGTCGAGATTGGTAATCACTCGCTGGACGGCCAAGGCATTTTTCTTTTTTTCCATCACCAGTTGGTCGACGCGGCTTGACCGGATCCGAATAATCGCAAATTCGGTAGCGACGAAGAAGGCAGTAAGCAGAATGAGCAACGCAACCCACACCAAGTTCAGCCCTAGCATTCGCAGTCACCCCCTTCAATCGCCTGCCGGGCGATGGCTGCTGTGCGATAGACTAGCGGTCGTAAGCTGCGTAAATCAGATTCTGTGTCCACGTACGATTGTCTCCTCCTGCCCCAAAATGGATTGTCCTTAATTGATCTAATTCATACATACGCTAAAAATACCGATTTAGATTCAAAAAGATTCGATTTTTATCCCATACCCGGTCCGTCGAAACTTTAAACAGTCGCTACAGTCACTAATTTCCATTGACAACATGGTCAACGCTTGCTACTATGTGAAAACAAATTATTCCTACATATTTTATCAGATTATTCGGGCGAAGGAGACATTTTAATGAAAACAATTACGGTAGACTCGCGCAAACTGCTTTTGTCGGCGCTCGTTGCCGCTACGCTCGCAGGCGGATCGCATGCCTTTGCCGCTGCGCCGGCCAATGCGCAAATTCAAGCGCATGAGGTGCAAGCCTCCGAATACGCTGCCTTTTTAAAAGATAAATATTCGATCGCACTGACCGCAGGCCTCACAAAAGGCGAATTCCTGTCGGCGCTTGCAGAAGCCCTGAAGGCGCAGCCGGCTGAAAAACCTCACACTTTTACGGATCTCTCCGCCTCCGATCCGCTCTATCAGGATGCCGCGGCATTGTATGCCCTTGGCGTCATAACGGCGGATACCGTAGCGGCAGGCCAACGCCTGTCCGCCGTTAATGCGGTCCAAATCGCAGTCAAAGCAGCCGGTCTTAAAGAGCTGGCCTACACGTACCCGGCTTCCAAGACGGCAGCCGCGCTGGCGAAGGTCAAGCTGAAGCCCGAATGGCTCGGCACGACTGCCGCACAGGAGGTAGCGGCCGCGATCGACACCGGTCTTCTGCCTGTCTCCTACTTTGGAGAAATTAAGCTTAAGGGTACAGCATCCCGCGAGCTCGCGGAAGTACTGATCGGCCAAACCCTTACCGTGCAAGGACTCTACAAGCACTTCCTCGGCTATGCATCCGACGCCGACATTTACGCCAAGCTTCAGGACGCATTCGCACAGTCGGACATCATTCAGTCTCCCGAGCTGCAAGCGGTCGTAGACGCCGCGCTGGAGCGCAACATCGTCACCGGCTACAACCTCAAAGACAGCCGGTACGAAGCTAACTTCGTCGACAGCCTGTCGCTCATCTACGGGCACTCCAACCTAAAGCATGCCCTTCAACTGATCGGACTGCTGCGCAGCGAAGGCATCGATGCCAAGGTGCAGTTCGAGCCTAAAACGTCCGCCTTCATCTATTTAAAAGAATGGGGCGAGCCAGGCGTTTCGGACCTGTATACGGTCAAGCAGATCGCAAACGGCAATTATATCGAATATGCCAAGGAATACGACATCGCGTTCGAGTTCGCGAACGCCGCCGACAAGCAGCGGTTCGACGGCATCATTGCAGCCTTCGCCAAGAAAAACGAAGACGACCAAACGGGCCTGCTGTACGGCTCGTGGTGGCAGCCGCTTTACTATTCGCTGACGGAGCTGCCCGGTTACAAAAAAATTACGAACAACAAGATCGAACACGGCCATTATTATGCACAATCGTTCTCCCTGCAAAACAGCTCGCAAGCAGTGGCCGCCGGCTTCCGCGAGATCGATCCGAGCATCTCCGTAATCAGCTACGATTTTTGGACGGACGTGCCTTTCTTTAATTATTTGAACGGCGAATCCAAGTAATCGCACGACGATATCCCTTTACATCGAAGGACCGCCGCGAGGCGGTCCTTTTCGCATGTACGAAATTGATCCGAAAATCCATTTGCGGGTAGTATATGTTAGGAAACATTTCAACCGATATCGCGCGCGGAGGTCAGTCGAATGGAAGTCTTCGAAATCATATTGTTTATGCTCGCGATTATCGCCCTGTCCAACATCGTCAATCGGCTATTGCCCGCCGTCCCCTTGCCGCTCGTGCAGATCGCGCTCGGCATGGCGCTCGCGGTGCTGCCGATCGGTCATCATTTGAAGCTCGATCCGGAGCTGTTTTTTGTACTGTTCATCGCTCCACTGCTGTTCAACGACGGCCAGCGTACGCCCCGGGACGAACTTTGGGAGCTCCGCGTTCCCATTTTGCTTATGGCGCTAGGCCTTGTTTTCGCTACGACTGTCGGGGTCGGCTACATCATTCATGCCATGATTCCATCGATTCCTCTTCCGGCGGCATTCGGTCTTGCCGCGATCCTGTCGCCGACGGATGCGGTCGCGGTGACGTCGATGGCCGGAAGGGTGTCGCTGCCGAAGCGCATTTTGCGGCTGCTCGAAGGCGAGGCGCTCATGAACGACGCTTCGGGCCTTGTGGCGTTCAAGTTCGCGATCGCCGCCGCCGTCACCGGCTCCTTCTCCCTCCTGAACGCCACCGGCAGCTTCCTTCTGATCTCGCTCGGCGGCCTGCTGTGCGGCACGATTATCGCAGCGCTGCTCATTCGTCTGAGGCTTTTTTTGAGGCGTTGGGGCATGGAAGACGTCACCGTACATATGCTCATTCTTATTCTTACGCCCTTCCTCATCTTTCTCGCGGCGGAGGAACTCGGCTTGTCCGGCATTCTTGCCGTCGTCGCCGGCGGCGTCGTCCATGCCGTAGAGAAGGACCGGATGGAATCCCGCATGGTGAAGCTGCAGATCGTATCGAAGAGCACCTGGTCGGTCATTTTATACGTACTCAACGGTCTTGTCTTTCTGCTGCTCGGTCTCCAGGTCCCCGAGGTCGTAAACGTCATCTTTTTCGAAAATCCGATCAATAATGGCATCGTCGTCGGCTATATCGCCGTCATCTTCGTTTCGCTGCTCGTCTTTCGTTTTTTGTGGGTGTACCTGTTCTGGGAAAATCGGTTCTCGCGTAAAAACGGCCGTTCCATGCGCGAGGGACTCGGAATGTCGGTGCTGACGTCGCTGTCCGGCGTGAGAGGGGCCGTCACGCTGGCGGGCGCCTTTTCGATCCCGCTCGTGCTCGATAACGGCGACGCATTCCCCCAACGCGACCTCATCCTGTTTCTGGCCGCGGGCGTCATCCTCATCAGTCTTATCGTTGCAAGCATCTGCCTGCCGCTGCTTACGCGAAGCGACGACGAAGGCCCGACCGAAGAAGAGGAAAAGCTTAACGCGGCACGCATGGCCACGATCAAAGCGGCGCTGCGTTTTCTTGCCGAATCGATCAACGAAGACAACCGCCACGCCTCTCATGCCGTCATCGCCCAATACGAGTCCAGATTGCGGCGCTTGTCCCTTCACGAGGAAGAGCAATCGGAGGGCTTCGAGCTCGCCGTCAGCGAAAACCAGGCACGCTTGATCGGACTTCAGGCGGAACGCAAAGAAATCGCTCGGATGTTCAAGGCCGGCGAAATCCCCGATTATGTGGCGAACCGGTTCAACGATTCGTTCGCGTCGCTCGAGGAGGCGCTGTCGCGCCGCTCCAGAATGCGCATTTTGTTGCTGACGCGGGGGCTGAGAAAGCTGGGTACGGCGATCATCAAGCCGAAGGAACAGGAGCCCCGTCTGGACAAGAGCATCATTCGCAAAACGAAGCTGAAAACGTGCCAGGCCGCGATCGGCTCGATCCGCGCGCAAATGACGAAGGAAAACCGCAAAGCTGCGCTGAACGTGATCGGCCAATACCGGGAGATCATCCGCGCGATCTCCCGAAAAAACGAAGATCCGGAAGACGAGCTGCTCCAGCGAAAGCTCCGCCAGGAGATCCAGCTGCGCGCTTACCAAGTGGAACGGGATGAGATTCAAGCCTTGTACGAGCGAGGAGAAATTAAGCGGGACATGGCCAACGCGCTGCGCAAGACGATCAGCTACTCGGAGGCCAGCGTATTAGAAGGAGAGCTGGCATAAGCCGGCTCTCTTCGTTCGTAGCGTCTATTATTCGCGATCGTATGTGCGCCTGGACGGATAGCGGCCGCGCCTGACGCGCCGCACCAGCAATACGGCCACGCCTGCGCCGACCAGGGCACCCGCACCGAGCGCATAGACGCGAATGAAAGAACGGGAGGCTCCGGCGGCATCAAGCACCGCGGAAGGTTCGTTCTCGCCTTGCCGGCCCGAAAAAGCGGAAATTGAAACCTCTTTTTTGACCGGCGACAACTCGCCCGAATCGTAGGTTCCCTGTTGGCTCTCTAATGTGACGTGCCCGTTCGGGTCGACCGTCAAGACCGGCGACGCGCTTTTCGGATATACGCCCCAAATCGGCTTGTCCGCGATCCATTCGCTTGCGGCTCCCGCCTCATTTTGAAGCTCGTAGCGCTCTCCCTTGGCAAAAAGCATCCTCACGCCGAAGTTCGCGAACCCGTAATCGAGCATCTCGGCCATATCTGCATAAGCGATGTTTTTCGAGCCGGCCTTCAGCACGACGCCGATGAGCGACATGCCGTCCCGCTGCGCGGCTCCGACCAGCGTGTTGCCTGAGGCGATCGTATATCCGTTCTTCACGCCGGTCGCGCCAGGATAGTCGGTCAGCATTTTATTATGATTTTCGAGCGTAGTCGTCCACTCGAGACCGGTCCAAGGCAGCTTGCGCGTGGACACGATCCGCCGGAATGTATCGTTGTCCATCGCGTACCGGGTCAGCAGCGCCATATCGGCAGCGGTGGTGTATTGATTCGGATCGGGCAGTCCGGACGGATTGACAAAGTTGGAGTCGTAGGCGCCGATCGTGTTACGCATAAACGCATTCATTCGTTCGGCAAATTTGTCCTTTGTGCCGTCGATCTGCTCGGCGATCGCCGTCGCGGCGTCATTGCCTGAGTTGAGCATCATGCCGTATAACAGCTTCTCCATCGTAACCTGCTCGCCCTCGGCCAGATAGACGCGGGTCCCCTCCTCGCCGCGCGCGGTTTTGGACACAGTCGCGACATCGGTCAAAGACGAATGCTCCAAGGCGATGATCGCCGTCGCAATTTTCGCGATGCTGGCCGGATACAGCCGTTCGTTGCCGTTTTTCACATACAGCACGTCACCCGTATGCTGCTCGATGAGAATCGCAGCTTCGCTCTGCGCCTGCGGCGGCGCCGCTCGGTCGGACGGATCTGCCGCAGTTGCATAGCCTGCACATACCAAAAAAACGATCGTCGCCGCGATCCAGGCTAACCCGATTCGTCGCCCGCTAAGCTGTCTCATCCAGCGTACCCCCGTCGCAATGTTCGACTGCCGACTGATTTCTGCGTTTTGCCATTGTGCCGAAGTCCATTCCGAATCGCTTCAACCCTATTTTATCGCGTATAAGGTGCCTTATGTCCGTTTTATTTCCTGCGCCGCTTGTAAATCGAGATGACGATCAGCACGGTAATAATCAATCCGATGCCGAAGACGATGGTAGCGGACATCGAAAATCCGGCAACGCCCGCGCCCTCCGCTTCTCCCGCTTTTTCCTCGATGATCTGCCTGGCGCCCGAAGGCCATTCGATCGTTCCGTTCACGCCCAATCTCCTTTCAGCTGACAAATACAACCGCTAGCGGCAATAAAAAGGCGCCCTCTTCGCTAATCGAAGGGGGCGCCGGCTTGGCAGGCCGTCGAATCAATCGAGCCCGTGCTCTTCGCGGATGCGGTACAAACCTTGAATCAATAAATCGGCCGGATCGCGGTTAAGCAGATAATGCGCCATTAAAAAATGCAGCGGCATCGCGCACACGTTGTTCCCTTCCGTGATCGACGGGAAACCCGCCTCCACGACAGGACCGTGCTCCTCGTGAAGCTCGAGATCCGCATGCACCGGCTCCGGCGCGAACTCTTCGCGTACGGACTTGACGCAATGCGGCACGATGACCTTGTCGATCAACGCCTTCGCCTCGTCCTCGGACTGGGGCGGCATCGGCAGCAGCCTGCCTTCCGGCGACTTCATCAAATCGACGAAAAAGGATGACATCCACTGCGAAGGATCCTGCTTCGTCTGGAATCCCGCGATCATCTCGCGCAGGAAAAATCCGCTGACGTAAGGCTTGCCCTCGGGCGACTTCACCATATAAGTAAAGATCGGACCGTATGCCTCGTGGTTCATCACCTGGCCTTCGACCTGTTCGTCGCCGAATTCCATTTTCAAGGCTGTCATGCCGTTGTAGTGTACGGCCGCGATCAGCTCCTGCGCCTTCTCGGCTTCGGTCTTGTCCGCTCCGGCCGCCTGCGCGTCCGGGTTCTGCTGCTCTTCTTTAAGATCGTTGTCGGTTGTCATCTTCTTCATCTCCTTGCCTTGCTACCATGATAGCATCCCGCGCCGAGAAGTGAAAGCGCTCTTCGTCAGAAATTCCGATAGACATACGGATCGTCGGGCTTGGCGATCGGCTCCCATTCCTTGACCTTGAGCACCGGAATCATCTGCTTGAAAGGCTGATAATATTCGCGCGTCAGCTTGCCGGTAACGCGGAGCCAGTCGTCGTCCGACAGCTTCGTGCCCGCCGGCATCTGGACGAGCATGCCGAACACGCCCGAATCGGCGACGCAGTGAATGAAGCCGAAGCGAAATACGAAGTAGGACGAGGCGCCGACTTCATCCCCTTTGTAGGCGAAGCCGTCGAACGTAATCGTCTTGTCCGCGAATTCGTCCGTGTAATTGTACAAAACCTCCATGCCCTTCAAATAATTCGTATCGTTCAATTCGACGGAGGACTGGGTCGCAAAGTCGGCCATATCCTTTTGCTTTACCTTGTCGTAGTTTTCGGTGCTGTAGAACACGCTTGTATCCGGCCGTAAAAACTGATGATAGCCCGCGTCCTTGCGGCGCTGATCGAGCTCGGGAAAGGAGAAGCCCTTCGCCTTGACGAAGCTTGAATCCAGCGTCGCGACCGGCAGAAAGATGCCGGTGAATATGGGTACGGCAAGCACGAGGTAGGTGAAGCCGCGCCGCCACCTGGTACGGCCGATATGCGAGTGGCCCGAATGCCCGTCATGATCGTGGTGATGGTGATCGTGGTAATCGTGGTGATTATGGCTATGATCGTCGGTATGGTGACTGTGTTGGTGGCGGTCATGGTCCGCATGGTCATGGTCCGCATGGTCATGATTCGCATGGTCACGGCCCGCATGTTCATGATCGGCATGCTCGCCCTCTCCCGTCGCGCCCCCCGTTACCGCCAACGCAGCAGCCTCCTCGGCTTTCCTTTCCGCCCGGTATACCTTGACGAATTGATACAGACTGAGCAACGCCAGCAGCACGATCGCGCTTACGGATAAGTAGGCATATCTCATATTAATATATTTGTCGAGATCCCCGGTCCGGTGCAGCAGCAGAAACATGAACGCCAGGCCGAACAAAATCGCGAATCGAATCATCCGAACAACCTCCCTACGATCAGAGAACCGGCAACGGTGAACACCGCCACGAGCGCGATCAGCGAGACGACGAACCGTGTGCGGAAGGCGCTGAGCAGCATCAGCGTGTTTTTAATGTCGATCATCGGCCCGAACACCATAAAGGCGGAGAGCGATCCGACCGTAAAGCTGCTGCGAAACGACGACGCGATGAAGGCATCCGCCTCCGAGCAGACCGACATGACGAATGCGAGCACGATCATGACGAGCGATGCCTTGAGCGGATCGCTGCCCAGCTCGAGCAGGTACGAGGTCGGGATGTAAGTCTGCATCGCCGCGGCCAGAAAAGCGCCGATCACCAGATACTTCCCTACGTCGAAAAATTCGTCGATGCCGTGCGATACGACCGAGGACAGCCTGGCGCGGGTAGACGGCTTGGCGACCGTCGCGATCGACGGCTCCAGCGCGGCCGCGACTGGCGCGACGATGCTGTCGGATGTCTCCGCCGCCTGCCGCAGCTGCGTCCCGCGGAAGATCAGCGCGACGGACAGCGACACGCAAAAGGCGACGGCGATCGCCAGTCCCGCGCGAATGCCTACCATCCGCCAATCGTTGCCGAAGGCGATAAAGGTGGCGAACAGGACGATCGGATTGATGATCGGCCCGGATAGCATGAAAGCGACGCCTGCATTCAGCGGCATGCCCTTCATGACGAGCCTGCGGGTGATCGGGACGATCCCGCACTCGCAGGAGGGGAACAGCAGGCCGATTCCGCAGCCGAAGCAGGTCCTCAGCAGGACACCCTTCGGCATGATTCTGGCGATCCAGGCTTCCGTCACGAACGTCTGGATGACGCCCGACACCAGCACGCCGATCAGCACGAACGGAATAGCCTCCATGATCATGCTGATAAAGATCGTATTCAATTGCAAAAACGAAGTCACGATAGGATCACTTCCGTTAAAAAAAGTATGAAGCCGATCCTTTCATTATGGATATTCTGCGTAAAATAGCAAACGCCGCAAGCATCCATCGGGTGCAAGCGAAGGCTTGCTTGCTGGCTTTAACTTCCACTTGCGAGACTTCCGATCGCCATATAAAATAATTTAATTTATGCTTGTTTGCTGAAAGGAACGTGCTTTCTTTGAACCCGATCTCCTCCAAGCCGCCCGTCGCTCCCGCTATCCCGCTGCTGGTCGGCATGATCGCCATCTCGTTCGCACCGATTCTCGTCCGCTATTCGGACGCGCCCGTATCCGTGCAGGGCATGTGGCGCATGCTGTTCACGCTCGTCCTCATGCTCCCTTTTATGGGGGGCAAGCAGCTTCGGGCGCTGCGGGCGATCAAGCTTGCCGACTGGTGGCTGCTGCTCGCCGCAGGCTTCTTTCTCGCCCTCCATTTCCTGCTCTGGATGGCATCGCTCAGCTACACGTCCATTGCCAGCTCCACACTGATCTTGTCGCTCGAGCCGGTGTTCGTCATGGCCGGCGCCTACTTCCTGTTCAAGGACCGCCTCTCGCGCAAAGCGCTTGCGGGACTTGTCGCCGCGCTCGTGGGAATCGCGATCGTCGGCGCCGGAGATTCGGGCCTTTCCGGGGATGCGCTCACGGGCGACCTGCTCTCCTTGCTCGGCACGGTCGCCGTCGCGGTCAACATGCTGCTTGCCAAACGAATCTTGGAGCGCGTGCCTTCTTTTTTATACAGCCTCGTCGTTTTTGCCGTTACGGCCCTTTGCTTCTATCTTTATAACGTCGGGACGGGCGCGAATATGACCGGCTATCCCTCGCGGGAATGGCTCGTCTTCGCGGGACTTGCGATCGTGCCTACCGTATTCGGCCACTTGATCTTCAACTGGCTCCTCCGCTATGTCAAGCCGGCGACGATCTCCATGAGCGTGCTCGCCGAGCCGGTTGGCGCGAGCATCCTCGGTTTGATATTGTTCAGCGAAGCGCTCGGCATATGGCAGCTGGTCGGCGGCGTTTTCGTCATCGCGGGCCTCGCGCTCTATATGCGCTCCGAAGCGGAGGCTTACGATCGACCGGCAGAAGCACAAAGCTGAAACGAAGCTGAAATCGGTTGATGCCGCGTTCTCGCGATGTAGCTCTATATAGAGCTTCTTCACCCCGGTTTATGTGGCGGTCTAGCCAGATAGACAAATAAATGAAAAGAAGCCGCCCCCAGTCATTTTCATGACTTTTCGGGACAGCTCCCCTTTATTTGGAGAAACGTTCGCGTACGCGGTCTGTCATCCACTGGTTCACTTCCCACAGATCGGCAACGGGTCTATTCGTAAACGGCAGCGTGTGCATATAGCCCGGCGGTCCGAACTCGGCCGTAAATGTAGCCTCCTCCGCCCCGCTTTGACGCTTCGCGTTCAAAATCCGTTCCCACCAGCCGAGATGGATCTCAAGCTCCGTCCGATATTCCGGAGCCCCCGGATGCGGCACCTGCGGCCCTTCGGGATAGCCGATCCGTCCGTGAATATGAACGGCGCGTTCGATCGCCAGCGTCAGATGCTCCTCCTGATCCTCGAGATGCGATTCGCATACGTTCATCCAATGGCTGAAATCGGCCGTAATGCGCAGCTCCGGAAATTTGCGCAGCAGCCTGGACGTCGTCCAGGGCGTAAACATCGCCCTCTGCCGATGGGTCTCATGTCCGATCGGGATGCCGATACGCGACTCCGTCTCAAGGGCTGCTTCGAAGAAGCGGTCCTGCTCCGCTTCCGTCATGCTGTCGCGCGCGCTGTGCGAGACGATAAGCTGCGGCTTCAGGGAAGCCGCATAAGCGCTCCGCTCCGCGAAGCTCGCCGCGTGATCGCCGCTCGTAAAGATTTGCGCAATGTAAGCTAGACGGCGCTCCTCGAGCAAAGCGCTGAATTCCTCGGCCTGTTCGGGAGCCGGCGGCGGCGTCTCGATGCCCGCGTATCCCGCTTCTGCCGCACGGTTCACCTGCTCGGCCAGCGTACCTTCCATTCCCCACAACGCTTTAAAAAATTGAAGCCGCATCCCATTCATCCTCTCTTGTTCTAAACCGAGTCGTCTTTGCGTTCGCCGACCGGCATCATCATGCCGTTAGGCATCCCCATCATGCGCACGCCGCCGCCTTCCGCTCCCTTTTCCGCCAAGAAAACTTCAGTTCCGAACGCGGGCGAAGCATACGGTTGATGCGTGGCGCCGCGCGCGAGAATCTGCTTGGCGTTCCCCGAATCTCCTTCGAACCCGTCATGATCCCAGGGAACCCAAGATCTCGCATTGCAATAATGGCACACGTAGGATCGGCGGAACCGGTCGTCCGTCTTGTTCGGATACGAGCGGTGGAACAGGTGCGAGTCGAAAAACAGGACGTCTCCCGGCTCCAGCACGACTGGTATCGGAGCCGAATACTGGGCTACGACGTGGGACAACGTATTCACTTCGTCATCCAGATGGCTGACATTATGCACGGCGTGCAGGTCCTCGAAGGCATCGATCGCATGCACATTGCCGCCGCCTACCTCTTCGGGCGGGAAAACGGGCTCGTGATTCGAACCCGGTACGACCCAAAGGCAGCCATTATCCTCGTCCGCCCGCTCGAGCGCGATCCAGGCGCCGATCAGCGTGTCCGGATGCGTCTTGATGTAGCAAGCGTCCTGATGCCAGCCCTGTCCGCCCTTGCCCGGCGGATTCAGGAACATCATGGATTGCAGCGCGTAAACGTCCGGACCGATCAACGCCTCGACAACGTCCAGCACGTGCGGATTCAACATGCCCTGCTCGGCGGCGGCGTCGATTCGGGAAAGCATATGCACGCGCGTTGCTTGCGCAAACTCTTCTTTCAACGGATCCCGGCTGTTTTCCTGCACGGCAGCTTGCTGCTTTTTCTGCAATCGCGTTTTTTCGGCCAAAGCATACAAGGATTCGATAACTTCCTTGGAGAGCAAGCCCCGTACGATAAGAAAACCTTCGCGATGATAATGCTTGTATTGTTCGACGGTCACAAGATGACGATCATGGGCTCTCGACTTCGGCGTATAAAAGACTGGCATGACGCACACGCTCCCTTTACCGGATGGAATAGCTTTAATGTAAAGGTTTTATACAAAGTCCACCATGCATCGGATTAGCATTTTCGTATCTGCTATTGACAATCGCCTCAAGAATAACGTCATCTGCCGCAAGCTGCACATCCAAGGTCAAATACTTTTTGTATCTCTCGTTGATTGCAGGACGAATGCGCTTTAAAATAGGCGTTGAGGTGATACCATGACGTCAGGGATGCCCGATTTTTCGCTCGACCGTTTGTCCCATGCCGTTGCCGGATCGACCGTTTATCCGCCAGGCAGCAAGTTCGGACCACGCATACAACAGGACATTCAGCTGGTCATGCTGTATGCCGGCGAGATGACCGTGACCGTGTCGGGCCGGCCGCTGTACGTTTCGCCGGGACATGTCATTTTGCTGAAGCCGGGCTTGGAGGAAACGTTCGTTTTTTCGAAAAAAGAAGATTCCTGGCATCGCTGGATCGCCGTCCACTATGAGGGCTTGTCCGACCTGGACGTCGAAGCGCTTGACCGTCTGCCGGAATGCCTGCCCTTATCGGAAGAGATGAATCTCCTTGTCGATCTCATGATTCATCTTACCCGCCAAGGCGCTCCGACGGATGCCGACGTGCGAAGCCTTGGCCTCGCCGCGCTTCATCTTTATCCGCGCGAGTCCGAAAGAGCCTTGCTGCAACGCGAAAAGCACCCCGCCGTCTACGCGGCGCTCGCCTGTATCCACGAAAATTATGCAGAGGAAATGTCGTTGGCAGCGCTCGCGAACGCCGCCGGGTCGTCGCCCGAGCATCTCGTCAGACTGTTCAAGAAGCACGAGCGATCGTCTCCGATTCATTACCTATGGCAGTACCGTGTGAACCGCGCTGTCGAATTGCTGACGAATACCGGCCTGACCGTATCGGAGATCGCTGCGCGATGCGGCTTCAAGACTTCGCATCATCTGGCCCGTCTCGTCAAGGAAACGACGGGACGCACGGCTACCGACATCCGTCGGGACTCCTGGAGCGGTTTTCGCAGCTCGTCGCAAACTTAATGTCCGGCCATCATGGCCGGATCGGGTTTATCTCCGCCGGCAGCTCCTTCATCCTGCTGCTTCGGCTTGCGGAGCAGCAGCGTCAGCGCTACGCCGCCGGTTACGATGCACGCGGACAAGAAAAACGTATCGCCGTAGCCTGCGACAACTGCGCCGAGCGGATTCTCGTTCGCTCCCTCTCCGGCGGCATGCGAAGCGATCTGCGACGTCAAATAACCCGTCAGTCCTGCCACCGCGAATGACACCACGACCTGTTGCGCAGCCGTCGTAAGCGGCGTGACGCGGCTTACCAGACGCCGAGGCGCGGAATTCAACACATGCGTATTGAGCGGCATCATGGAGAAGCCCATGCCAAGGCCGATGAAGCAGATGCAAAGGATGATTTTCCACAGCTGCGCATCCACCGTTATGCCGGACAGGACGAACAGCGAGACGGAAATGACGGTCAATCCGGCAAGTGCGAGCGGACGTGCGCCGATCTTATCGAAAAGCCGGCCGCTGATCGGCATGCCGATGCCCGCGCACAATGCCTGCGGCATCAGGATCCAGCCCGTCTCGAGCGCGGAATAATGCATGACGCCTTGCAGGTACAACGGCACGATCAGCATCGCGCCGAACAGCGCGAGCTGAACGATCCACGTTAATATGATGCTGCGGGTGAAGTCGGACGACTTGAACACCTTCAGTTCCAGCAGCGGCTGCTTCTGCTTCAATTCCACGATAATAAAGACGATCAGCGCAATGCCGCCGACGGTAAGTCCAATGATCGTAGAAGCCTTGGACCAGCCGCTCCCCCCTTCGCTGACGCCATACGCCAGCATAGAGAAGGCGATCGGTGCAAGACACATGCCGATCACGTCCAGATGCGGGGCCGCATGGCGTTCGGACCGCGGCAAATATTTGGAGGCGAGCACCAAGGCGATAATGCCGATCGGCAGATTGATGATAAATATCCAGTGCCAGCTGACAGAATCGACGAGCCAGCCGGACAGAACCGGCCCGAACGCCGGGGCCATCAGCATGGGGATGCCGAGGACGCCCATAATGGAGCCGCGGCGCTCGGGAGGCGCGATCTTGAACACCATAGCCATCCCGATCGGAGCGACCATGCCGCCGCCCAAGCCTTGCACGACGCGGAAAAGGATGAGCTGCTCCGGCGTTTGCGCGATACCGCACAAGAGCGAGCCGACGGTAAAAAGCGCGATCGTCAGCATAAAAATTTGCTTGGAGCCGAATTTGTCGGTCATCCAGCCCGCCAGCGGTATAACGGCGGACAAGGCAAGCGTATAACCGGTGACGGTCCATTGAATCGTCTTAAGGTCGGTGTGGAAATAGTCGACGAGCTTCGGAATCGCATTGTTGACGACGGTGCTGTCCAGAATAACCATGATCATACCGACGATAATCGCCATCAGCGGCGGCAGAATCGCTTTTAGCGAGAACGTTTCCTCCCCGGAGGCATTCTTTTTAGCGGCTCTTGAATCGGCTCAAGACAAAGGTCCCCCCTCGCGGAACGCAGAGGCGGGACCTTTTTTATTTCTATCTTTCGTCTACTACGTTGATTGATCGATCTCTTCCCCTTCATCAAAACATTTGTTAAGATAGGATCGAAAATGAGTAAACACTCACTCGCAAAGGGCTGATCCGATGCCTCACCTGCAAAATGAAATTCGAAACTTCAACGATTCGTCGTCCGAACCCCGCGACGCGATCACGCTCGAGTCCGTCGCCCACAGCTACGGAGATCGTCCGATTTTAAACGAAATCTCTCTTCAAGTCCGCCGCGGGGAGCTGTTCGGCCTGCTCGGCCCTTCCGGCTCCGGCAAGACGACGCTAATCAAGCTCATGACCGGCATCGATACAGCGGACGCAGGGCGGATCACGGTGCTCGGCCATCGGGTCCCCTCCCTTCCGCTGCTCGGCAAAATCGGCTATATGGCGCAGTCCGACGCTCTATACGGAGAGCTTACCGCCAGGGAAAATCTGAAGTTTTTCGGCGCGTTGTTCGAGCTGCGCGGCAACCGCCTCGCAGAGCGGATCGGCCACGCGCTCTCGACCGTCGGCCTCACGGAGGATGCAGGCAAGCTCGTCTCGCGGTTTTCCGGCGGCATGAAGCGCCGTCTGTCGCTGGCCGTAACGCTGCTTCACGAGCCCGAGCTGCTCATACTCGACGAGCCGACCGTCGGCATCGATCCGGCGCTGCGCGTGTCGATCTGGGCGTCGCTGCTCGCGCTGCGCGAGCGCGGCACGACGATCCTGCTAACGACGCATGTCATGGATGAAGCAGAGCGCTGCGACCGGATCGGCTTGATCCGCGACGGCTCCCTGACCGCCGTCGGCAGCCCGGCCGATCTGAAGTCGGATACCGGCACGACGACGATCGAAGAAGCTTTTATCCGTCTGGGAGGTGACTCCGCATGAGAGCCCGCGCCTTGTCCGTACGCATCTTCAGGCAATTCATGCGCGACAAACGCACGCTGGCGCTGCTGTTCGTCGCACCGCTCTTCATTCTGACGCTGGTCTACTGCATCTTCGGCGGTACAGGCAGCGCGCCCAAGATCGGAACGGCCAGCTTGCCCGATACGATCACAAGCGCGTTAAAAGCATCGTCCGCCGACATCGTCTTCTACGATTCCGAAACCGGCGCCAGATCCGATCTGGACGCTCGCAAACTTGACGCCGTGCTGACGATAAAGGACGACAAGCCGACCCTGCTGCTCGAGGGCAGCGATCCTTCGCGCAGCCGCGCCGTGCTGCTTGCCGTATCGGCCATGCAGCGGACGACGGCATCGGCCGTTTTTCAGCCCGAAATCGATTATCTGCACGGGAAGCCGGGGATGTCCTCCTTCGACGCCTTCGGACCGGTTATGATCGGCTTTTTCTCCTTTTTCTTCGTCTTCCTGCTTGCGGGCGTCGCTTTTCTTCGCGAGCGTACGACGGGCACGATGGAACGGCTTATGGCGACGCCGATCCGCAGGCACGAGGTCGTGCTTGGTTACTTGGGCGGCTTTGGCCTGTTCGCGATTTTGCAGTCGGCGCTCGTCGCCTGCTTCGCGATCTATGCGCTCGGCATGTTCATGTCCGGCTCGATCTGGCTGATCCTGCTCGTCAACCTGCTGCTGACGCTCACGGCGCTCACGCTGGGCACGCTGCTCTCCGCGTTCGCGGGCTCCGAATTTCAGATCATTCAATTCGTACCGGTCGTCATCGTGCCGCAGGCTTTCTTTTCCGGCCTCTTCCCGCTGGACGGCATGTCGCCATGGCTGAGCAAGCTGACGTATCTGATGCCGCTCTACTACGGCGGAGACGCCTTGAGAGGCATCATGATCAGAGGCGAAGGCTTCGGAGGTATCTCGCTCGACGTAGGCGTGCTTCTCGGCTTTTCTCTCCTCTTCGCGGCGCTGAATGTCGTCGCCCTCAAGAAGCAGCGGGCCATTTAGCGCGGCGGCGCGGCGTATGGTACGATAGGTAGGACAGGATGCCGTACGGTGCGTCGCGCCGCGGCTTCAAGACAATAGAAGGAGCGACAGCTTGATGGACGCGAATGACGGCTCGATGGAGCCCTGGATGGAAGAGCTGCTGCATGAGGGCTCGCTCGGCGAAGGCCAGCCGGTGAAGACGGAGAAGCAGGCCCGCATCCTGGCCGCCGCGATCGAAGTTTTCGCAGCCAAGGGCTACGCCGGATCCTCCACGAGCGAGATCGCGCAGCGGGCGGGCGTTGCGGAAGGGACGATTTTCAGGCATTACCGGACAAAAAAAGAACTGCTCGTGTCCATCGTCACCCCGGCGATGATGCGGATGATGGCGCCGTTCGTCATTCGCGGTTTCGGCGACGTGCTGGATGCCGAGCACGACAGCTTCGAGCAGTTCGTCCGCCGCATGATCGACAACCGCATCGCGTTCGTAAGCCGCAACAAGCGCTTGTTTCGCATCGTCGCCCAGGAGCTTCCCTTTCACCCCGAGATGCGCGAACAGTTCAAGTCGATCATCCTGACCAAGGTGCTTGCGCGCATGACGGTCGTGATCGAGAAGTTCCAGCGGACGGGCCAGATCGCGCCGATGCCCCCGCATACGGTTGCGCGTCTTACCGCTTCGACCTTGATCGGTTATGTGCTGCCCCGTATGCTCCTGTCGGGCGAGTCCGGATGGGACGACGAGGCGGAGCGCGAAGCGACCGTTTCCTTTTTGGTCAAGGGCCTGTCTCCGTAGTTTAGGCTTCGGTCGGCACGGGTATCGTTTATACTTGCGGACCTATCCTCATTTTGAAGGAAAGAAGGGAATCAGCTTGATCGTTACATTTCTCGGACATGCCTGCGTGAAGCTCGAGCAAGACGGCCGTTCGCTTATCATCGATCCTTACCTCACCGGCAACCCGCTGGCTTCCGCCTCCGCGACCGACATTCAGGCGGACCACATCCTGCTCACCCACGGCCACGGCGACCATGTCGGCGACACGGCAGCCATCGCGAAGCGCACGGGCGCCCAGGTCGTCGGCACGCCGGAGCTGGCGACCTTCCTGGGCTGGCAGGGCGTCGAAAATACGGTCGGCATGAACATCGGAGGCACCTACGATCTCGGATACGCAAAGGTCAAGATGGTACAAGCCTTCCATAGCTCCGGCTATACGCTGACGGACGAGCAGCGCATCGTCTACCTCGGGATGCCGACGGGCCTGATCGTCACCTGGGGCGGGCTCACCATTTTGCATGCGGGCGACACGGGACTTTTCGGCGATATGAAAATGATCGGCGAGCGTCACAAGATCGATCTCGCCTTCATCCCGATCGGCGACCATTTTACGATGGGACCCGAGGACGCGCTGACTGCCGCCGAGTGGCTGAATCCCAAGCAGGTCGTGCCCGTTCATTTCGATACCTTCCCTCCCATCCGCCAAGACGCTGACGCCTATGCGCAAGCGCTCGAACAGAAGGGCATCAAAGGCACCGTGCTGAAGCCGGGAGATCGCCTGGAGCTGTAGGCATGCGGTACGTATACAAAAAGGAGACCCGAACTTCCGGCGCGACGCACCGGGGCTCGGGTCTCTTTCTTTTTGCGGCAAACAAAGGATCAGGCATAGAACAGATAATAGACGGCCACGCCGATGCCGATGCCCCAGATCGCGCCTGCGAACACCTCGATCGGCCGGTGGCCGAGCAGCTCCTTCAGTTCCTTGACCGGATGCAGCTCGCCGTGCAAATCGGGCATTTTCCGCAAAAAACGATTGAGCACGGATGCCTGGAGTCCCGCATGCCGCCTGACGCCAGCCGCATCGAACATGATGATCATGCCGACAACCGCGGCGACGGCAAACGCTGGCGAATCGAGTCCGTCCTCGATGCCGAGCGCAGTCGTAAGTCCCGCCATGGCGGCGGAATGCGAGCTCGGCATGCCGCCGGTGCTGAAGGCCATGCCGGTCTGCCATGAGCGCCTGCCGACGAACTGGATCGGCACCTTGACGGCCTGCGCCGACAGAATGGAGACGATCGCGGCGATGAGCGGAAAATTGGCGAGTAAGGACATAACGGCGGTCTCCCTTCTCCCGAGTGGGCGCTACCCGATCCTGCGGAGGCAGCCAATAGAGCTATTATAGCTTATTACACCCGAGAGGGGACAACCGATTCGCCTTCTGTCAGCGCGACCTCGATTTCACCTTTTTCACGAGCGCGGGCAGATGCTTCATCGTGCGGAGCATGTCGCCCTTGCACATCGGGCACTTCTGTTGCTCGGTCGCGAACTCCTCGCGTACCCATGCCTTGCAGTCGGGACTTTTGCATTTCCAGATCTTCGTTAAAAACAGCTTGCCGCCTTCATCTTGCGATGTCAATCTCGGTGCCTTCCTTTCAAAACCCGTTATAAGTCAACTGACCTACTATAGGCCGTTCTGCCGCCGGAGTCAAGTTCCGGTTGCCGATGTCCCGCCGGACAACCCCGGCGCGGCGCCTGCGCCGAATTGACTTTCGAACATGCGGTAGTAAGCGCCTTTGCGCGCCAGCAGCGCCTCGTGCGTTCCCCGTTCGGCGATGCCGCCGTCCGCGACGACGAGGATCTGATCGGCGCCGCGAATCGTATTCAGCCTGTGGGCGATCACGAAGCTGGTTCGCCCCTTCATGACCGTCAGCAGCGCCTCTTGGATCTGGAGCTCCGTCCTTGTGTCCACGCTGCTCGTCGCCTCGTCCAAGATCAGGATCGACGGACGCGCCAGCATCACGCGGGCGATCGCCAGCAGCTGCTTCTGCCCTTGGCTCAGGCTCCCGCCGTTCTCGGCCAGCTGCGTGTCGTAGCGCCCCGGCAAGCGCCTGACGAAAGCATCGGCGCCGACGAGCCGGGCCGCTTCGGTCATCTCATCGTCGCTCGCGCCGGGATTGCCGTATTTGATATTGTCACGGATCGTCCCCGAGAACAGGTACGTATCCTGCAGCACGACGCCAAAAGCGCTGCGCAGGCTGCTTCGCGTATAGTCGCGGATGTCGCGTCCGCCGATGCGGATCTTGCCTTCCGTAACGTCGTAGAACCTGTTCAACAGCTGCACGATCGTCGTCTTGCCGGCACCCGTCGGGCCGACGAGCGCGACGCAGGTGCCGGCCTCCGCCTCGAAGCTCACGCCGTTCAGAATCGGATGCGCCGGGTTGTAGCCGAACGATACGTCCTCGAAAACGACGTTCAGCGCTCCCGGCTCCAGCTCGGCGGCGCCCGGACGGTCCGACGTCTCCTCCGCCTCGTCGAGCACCTCGAATACGCGTTCCGCGCCGGCCACCCCGGACTGAAGCACGTTGTAAACGTTCGCGATGTCGTTCAGCGGTCTTGCGAACTGCCTCGAATAACTTAAAAAGCTGGCGATGACGCCGACCGAAATATGACCTTTGACCGCCAGCACGCTGCCGACGACGGCTACCGTCGCGAAGCCGATGTTGTTGATCACGCTGAGCAGCGGCATGAGCAGTCCCGACCAGATCTGCGCCCTGATGCCGATCTCGCTCAAGCTGCGATTGACCTCATCGAATTCGGCAACGGACCGGCGTTCCCTTCCGAACGACTTGACGAGCGACAGGCCTGTGACGCTCTCTTCGATCTGGCCGTTCAGCCTGCCGAGATAAGCCTGCTGTTCCTTGAACAGCGTGCCGGTCCTTCGGGTCACGACGCGGGCCAGCAAGTAGACGAGCGGCACGGTCACAAGGCCTGCCAGCGTGAGCAGCGGGCTCAGCACGAGCATCATGACCAGCGAGCCGACGATCGCTACGGCCCCGCCCATCAGCTGCACGACCGTCTGGGACAGGCTCGTGCTGACATTGTCGATGTCGTTGGACAGCCGGCTCATGATCTCGCCGTGCCTGCGCGTGTCGAAGTACGAAAGCGGGAGCCCGTGCAGCTTGGCGAAAAGTCCGCTTCGAAGCCGGCTCACGGCCCGTTGAGAGACGCCCGACATAAGCCAGCTCTGCACGAAGGTAAGCGAGGCGTCCATCGCGTACGCTGCGGCCATCAGCGCGAGCAGCACATGAAGGGCGCCGAAATCGACGGTGCCGGGACCGTGCATCGCGTCGATGGCGCGGCCGATCAAATACGGGCCGAGGAGCGCCGCCCCTGCGCTCGCGAGCGTGAATAGAAAGACGATCGCGAGCAGTCTTCGCTCCGTCCGGAGATAAGACAGCAGACGGCGCACGGTCGCGCCGAACGCTTTCGGCTTCTGTACGGGGCCCCTGCCGCGCGGACCTGCCCCCGAGCCCCCGGCACCGCTCGGACCGCCGGGTGCGCGTACCGGTACGGCTGGCGCCGCCGGCCGTCCGTTCGATCGATCAGATGCCTGAGGCATGCGGAATCGCCTCCTCTCCGAATTGCGAGCGGCAAATATCGCGATATACGGCGCAGCTCCGCAATAGCTCCTCGTGGGTGCCAAGCCCGACCAGCCCGCCATCGTCGAGCACGGCGATTCGATCGGCATCGATGACCGACGAGATGCGCTGCGCGATCAATAGGCAGGTCGGCTTCGGATCATAGGTTCTGAGCGCCGTCTTAACCTTGCTCTCCGTGACGGCGTCGAGCGCGCTCGTGCAGTCGTCGAGGATCAGAATCCGGGGATGGCGGATCAAGGCGCGGGCGATCGAGAGCCGCTGCTTCTGGCCGCCGGACAAGTTAACGCCGCCCTGGCCAAGCATCGCATCGTAGCCGCCCGGCAGCGCCATGATGAAGTCGTGCGCACTGGCGGACCTCGCAGCCGCCTCCAGCTCCGACTGCGTAGCCGATTCGTCGCCCCAGCGCAAATTGTCGGCGATCGTTCCCGTGAACAGCACGGTTCGCTGCGGCACGATGGCCACCGTTTCGCGAAGCTCCGATACGTCCAGCATCCGGTGATCGACGCCGCCGATGCGCACGATACCTTCTGTCTGATCGTACAGGCGCGGAACCAGCTGCACGAGCGTGCTCTTTCCCGCGCCGGTCGATCCGACGATCGCAAGCGTTTCGCCGGGTTCGCAGGCCAGCGTCACATTGCGCAGCGCCCGCTCTCCGTCCATCCCCTCGTACGAGAATCCGACGCCTTCAAAAGAAACGCCTACAATCCCGGAAGCCATAGGTGCGGTAGCAGGCGTTCGATGACTGGCGTCACCGATATGCGCTGCATCGGGGACGGCGTCGCGCCCGGGAGCCGACTCTCCTTCCGGAAGCGCCAGCACCTCCGCGATACGTCCCGAGGATGCTCGCGCGCGGATGAACATATTGAACACCCATGAGATCGTCATCAGCGAGAACAGAATCTGCGTCATATAGTTGACGAAAGCAATGATGTTGCCGACCTGCATCCCGCCGTCGTCCACCCGGATGCCGCCGAGCCAGACGATAGCGACGACGCTCAGGTTCACGACGAGCGCGATCGCGGGGCCGAAGCCGGACATTGCGCGGAGCGTCGTCGTCGAACGCGTCTGATATTCGCCGTTGATCGTCTCGAATTTTTGCGATTCGTAAGCGGATCGGTTAAATGCCTTGACCGACCGTACGCCCGACAAATATTCGCGCATCGCGCCGTTCAACCGGTCGAGCGCCGCCTGAACCTTGAGGAACAGCGGGAATCCGACGCGCATGTTTAAAATAATAAGCAAAATGACGAGCGGCACGACGACGACGAGTACGAGCGACAGCTGCGGGTTAAGCCTGACGGCCATAATAAGTCCCCCGATGCACAAAAGCGGCGCCTTGGCGAAAATCCGCATCATGCCGTTGGCAAAGTTCTGCACCTGGGTGATGTCGTTCGTCAGCCTCGTCACGAGCGATGCCCGGTCAAAGCGATCCGCGTCGCGGAGAGACAAATACTGCACGCGGCGGAACAGATCGCCGCGCAGATCCGCTCCGAACCGCTGGGACACCCGGCTCGAGACGACGTTGCGTCCAAGCGCGGAGAGCGCGCCTGCGGCCGTAATCGCCAACATCCAGCCGCCGTACTGGCGCACGACATGCAATTCGCGCGTCAGCACGCCCCGGTCGATCATATGAGACATCAGCGTCGGCAGCAGCAGATCGCATATGCCTTCAAGCGCGACAAGCGCGAGCGACAGCGAAAAAAGCAGGCCGTATTTCGACATATATTTACGCAAATAATGCAACTCGTTTGCCTCCCCGCCCGTCTACTTGCCGGCCGGGCGCCAAATGAAGAGCTTGAGCTCGGTAAGTTCCTCGATCGCGTAGCGTACGCCCTCGCGGCCCAATCCGCTCTGCTTCACGCCGCCGTACGGCATATGATCGAGCCTGAAAGTCGGAATGTCGTTGACGAGCACCGTGCCGGCGACAAGAGTGTCCATCGCATGCATCGCCGTATCGATCCGGTTCGTGTAGATGCCGACCTGCAGCCCGAAATCCGAATCGTTGGCGCGGCTTACCGCCTCCGCGATCGATTCGACCTTGTTCACCATCACGACGGGCGCGAACGCTTCGCGTCTCGACAGCTCGGCATCGTCAGGCACGTCCGTCAACACCGCCGGAGGCAGCACAGCCCCTTGCGGCGCGCCGCCGGCCAGCAGCATGGCGCCGCGGCTCACGGCGTCGTCGATCCAATCGGCCGCGCGCTTCGCCTCCCGGGGCGCGATCATCGCCGAGAGATCCGTCTTCGGATCGAGCGGATCGCCGACGACGAGCTTCGAAGCCGCGTCCGCAATACGTGTTGCCAGTTCGTTCGCGACCGATGCCAACGCGTAAATCCGTTGCAAGGATATGCATACCTGTCCTTGATAACCGAATGCGCCTTCGACACAGCGGCGGGCGACGGCATCGAGATCCGCATCGTCGTCGACGATGACGGCGCTGTTCGAGCCGAGCTCGAGCGTCACGCGCTTGAGGCCGGCTTGCGCGCGGATGGACTCGCCCACGGCAGCGCTGCCCGTGAACGACACGGCGCCGACGCGGGGGTCGGCCACGATCTGCTCGCCCACGCGTTTGCCGTCGCCCGTCACGACGTTCAACGCCCCGCCGGGAAGTCCCGCTTCATGGAGCAGCTGCGCGACAAAAAAAGCCGACAGCGGCGTCTGCGGCGCAGGCTTCAGCACGACCGCATTGCCAGCGGCGAGCGCGGGTCCGACCTTGTGGGCGACCAGGTTCATCGGAAAGTTAAAAGGCGTAATCGCGCCGACGACGCCGATCGGCTCTCGTCTCGTATAGGCAATCCGTCCTTCGCCTCCCGGCACTGCGTCCATGGGGACCGTCTCGCCATGGAGCCGCTTGGCCTCCTCGGCCGCGAACTTGTAGGTCGCCGCCGTGCGGTCGATCTCCGCGTAGGCTGCTTTCAGCGGCTTCGCCGCTTCCAGCGCGACGATGCGCGCCGCTTCTTCCTTGCGTTCGGTCAACAGATCCGACAGCCGCTCCAATATCGCCGACCGCTGATAGCCGGGCATCGCCCGCATCGTCCTGGCGGCATCGGCCGCGGACGCGATCGCCCGGTCCACGTCCTCGGGGGCCGCATCGGCGATCTCTGCCAGCTCCTCGCCGTCGTAAGGCGCCATTAATTTGACGTACGACTTGGTTTCGTACCCGGCGCCGTCGATCCACAGATGCTTGCGTACGCTCATCATGCATCGCTCCTTCATAAAAAGTATGTTAAACAACCATACTTCCAAGAATAGCACTTGATGCGATGCGGTTCAAAAGTATAAAACGGATAACCGGCACGGAGCCATTTTCATCTGATCTTCATGCTTATTGCTGGAGGATGTGTTAAGATTTCTTTAGAACTTAGATTAAGTCTAAATATCATTAATGGAGGGATTCCGAATGACTGCAACCAAACAAATCGAACAACTGAGCGTCGTACTGAATCGCCAAGTCGCCAACTGGACCGTGCTGCACACGAAGCTCCACCACTTCCATTGGTACGTCAAAGGGAGCGAGTTCTTTACCCTTCATGCGAAATTCGAGGAATTGTACACGGAAGCGGCAGATCGCCTGGATGCGATCGCCGAACGCCTGCTCGCTATCGGCGGCAGACCCGTATCGACGCTAAAGGAAAGCCTCTCGCTCGCGACCGTCGACGAAGCGGCGGGCGGCGAATCCGCCTCGCAGATGGTCGGCGCGGTCATCGCGGACTATGCCAAGCTCGCTAACGAGCTCGCCGCCGGCATCGAATCGGCGCAAGCGGCGGGCGACGAAGCGACGGCCGACCTGTTCATCGGTCAAACGGCCGAGCTGCAGAAGACGATCTGGATGCTGAACGCATATTTGGGCAAATAAAGACGCGAAAACGGGATGAAGCAGAAATTCTCCGCTTCATCCCGTTTGCTATGTCAGGCGTTATTTCTTGCTGCCGAGCAGGTCCGCAACCAGTTTGGCATACGCCTGCGCACCGGTTTTCCCCAGATGCACGCCGTCCTTGCCGAAATATTCGTCGTGGCCCGCGCTCGCATCGTACCAGTCGCCGATCGATACGTTCGGATAATCCGATGCGATATCGTTCAGCATGTCGTTGACGGTGTCCTGCCATTTGCGCGGGACGCGGGTATTCATCAAGATTACTTCATCCTCGCCCGCAAGCGCGTCCAGAAGCTTCGTGAGCTGCTTTTTCGTAAACGAGCCGTTCGTGCCCAGCTCTACGACGATACGGCTGCCGAGCAGCCCTTGGCTCTTAAGCGCGGCGATTCTGTCTGGCGCCTCGCGCATCTGCCGACCGACCTCGCCGTCGACGACGATGCCGGGCAGCAGCTGTTCCAGATATGGCTTTACGTTCAGCATGACCGAATCGCCGATCACGGTAATGCCTTCCCCGCTGCGCGGTTTATACGTGTCTTTGGTTCCGGAGCCCGCCCCGGCGCCTGCAGACTGCTGCGGAGCGGGCGAATCGGACGGCCTTGGCGTCGGCGAAGACGCAGGCTTCGCGGGCGGCTTGCCATCCGCCGAAGGCTTGGGTGTCGGCTTCGCCGTCGGCCCGGTCGTGCCGGCATGACCTTGCGCGGGACGCACGTCGGCGTCTCCTTTCCCTCCGCCGCCGCCGGCAGCTTCGGCGCCGCCGGCATGGCTGCCGGTGCCCGCGCTGATGCCGGCATCGACGATAACGCCCGCGGATCCGTTCGTTGCGGCGGCTGTGCCGCCTTCGCTAAGCGGCTGCGCGCCGCCCGTGCAAGACACGCACAGCAGGATCAGCGCCGCGACCGACAAGCATGCGGCCTGACGACTCGGCGCGGACGGACGTCCAGGTCGCAAGCCGCCCGAGAAGCTTGCCGCGACGGCAAGCATGCCGTCTTTGACAGCGACGAGACCGTGTCGGCGTATCGGGTTTTCGACATAGCGGTAAGATAGCGCCGCAAGCGCAACGCTGACGGCAAGCTGAAGCGCAATGCGCAGCGGCTCCGGTCCGTCTGTGTTCACCTGCTTCTCCGACAGGGCGATGACCGGATAGTGCCACAGGTAAATGCCGTAAGAGCGCTTCCCGATCCAGCGCAACGGTCCGCAGCCCAACCAGACGCCGAGGCGGCTGTCGGGGTGTGCGACCACGGCGACGAGCGCCGCGGCGCAGAGCGACAGCAGCACCAATCCGCCCTTGTACAGGAAAGGATCGTACTCGCTCGTATATCGCATCATGAGCAAAACGGATAAAAGCGCAGCAACGCCGAAGGCGTCGAGGCCGGCGCGCGAACGCCGGGTCAATCCCGCGGACAGCCTGCCGCTCGGCCAGACGAGCGCGAGCGCGGCGCCGAGCAGAAGTCCGAACGCGCGCGTATCGGTGCCGTAATAAATCCGGCTCGGATCTTCTCCCGGCACATAGAGCACAGCCATCAAAATGGCCGAGGCAGCAGCGGCTGCAGTAACTGCCAGCGCCGTCTTGCCCCGGCGACCGAGCAGCATGGCCGTCGCAGGCAACAGCAGCGGCCAGAGCAGGTAAAATTGCTCTTCGACGGCAAGCGACCATAGATGCCCGAACGGCGAAGGCGGCCCGAAGCTCTCAAAGTAAGAGACGTGATGAAAGATTAAGTACCAGTTGCTTGTATAAGTGACGGCCGACCACACGTCGCCTGCCAGCGACGGCAGCCGGTCACGGTCGAATAACAGTAAATATAACAGTACGGCGGCCATGACGAGCAGCATGGCGGGCAATAATCTCCTGGCGCGGCGCAGCCAGAATCCCTTCAGGTCCAGACGACCATCCCGGTGCAGCTCGGAGGCGATCTGATCCGTTATGAGGTAACCGGACAACACAAAGAACACGCCTACGCCCAATAGGCCTCCCGAGGCCCAGCCGAAGTCCAAATGATAGGCGATGACCGCAATGACCGCGATCGCTCTGAGCCCATCCAGACCCGGCATGTAGCGGGATGGTGCGGATTTAGTTGTATGCATGCTTAGCGGACTCCTTTGGCAGCTCTTGACACTTGCTTTTAAAAGCATCGATTCAAATTTCTATCCATTTCTCGTGGTCGTACGTTAAAGCCCCGTCGCCGGGGATCTTGCCGTTGCCGGTGCGAACGATGCCCGGGCGATGCCTGATCATGCGGCGTTCTAGCGGTCACTTGCGTGTCAAGGACTAGCGCTGCGTTCGGTCTAACATCCGACTATGCGACTGCTCCGGCATCCCTCCCCTTGTCCCGTGAATCGGACAATTTTCTTTCGTTTTTGACAATCAAACATTAGACGGCGCAACCCGCTCCAATGTTCAATTAAAAAAAGATTTTTTTAATGTTTTTTGTATACCAAAAAGCCTCTCTCCCCAACTTTTACAGGGAAAGAGGCTTGCCTCGCCATATGTGCTTGCTCAAGCTTGGCTCTGGAGTCCGAAACGCTGCCGGTAGCCGCATTTTCTGCACAGCTCCTCGACGACTTCGCGCCTGGAAAATCCGTCATACATTCGCTGGGCGCGCTCGCCCTCTATAATTTCCGAGAACGGACGCTCGTGAATGTTGCCCAGATTAATGACGCCTTCACCGTCGAGGCAGCAAGGAATGACCGTACCGTCGGACAAGACGCCGGCCTGGTTGCGCAGACCGTGACAGAAGCCTCTGCCCTCGTCCTCCCGCTCGGCAAGATCCGGCCATTTGAACTCATGGTCCTGGTTCAAATAGATACGGTCGGCCAGCTTCAGGCCTTTGCCCCGCTCCCAGCTCTCTTCGATCGGACGCGCCAGGCCGAACTCCCTTTCAAGCAGCGCGAGAATGTCCCGGTTGCGACTTCGCGCCGCGTTCTCGGCGTTGTCCAGCTCCAGGTTCCATAGCCGCAGCGAGATCGTGACGCCGCCGCTCCGTACGGCTTCCTTCGCGAACGCGAGAATGCCGAGCACGTACTTTTCCTTGTGCGGCTCCCCCATATGCGGCCCCTCGCTGTGGAGGGAAAAATTGATTTGTCTGAGCGCCGGCTTCCCAAGGAGCTTGGGGCCGGCCTTGTGCAGCAGCGTGCCGTTGGTCGTCAGATTCACCTTGAATCCTTTTTCGTGGCTCAAATCCATCAGCTGATCCAGCTTCGGATGAAGCATCGGTTCGCCTTTCACGTGCAGATAGATATGGTCCGTATAAGGTTTGACCTGGTCGAGCGTGTGCGCGAAGTCTTCGATCCGGATAAACTTCGCTTTACGTTCGGTAGGCGGACAGAACGAGCATGCCAGGTTGCACACGCTCGTAATTTCAATATAAAACTTTTTGAATCTTTTCAAACGAATGTCTCTCCTTCTGCCCGGCCGGGTTAGACGCCTCTGGCTCGCCTGCGCTCGCGCATCAGCTGCGCCGCAAAAATGCCGGCCAGCGCCACGCAGAACAATAAATATGTACCGATCAACAGCCCGATATCGGTCTCCGGAAATAAAATCGACGAGCTGATGATGCCGAACAGCCAAATATGGGACATCACGCCGACCAGCGACGATACGATGTACGACCTGTGGGAGATGTTGGACAACGACGCCATAAAGGAGATGACGTTGTTCGGCATGATCGGCAGCGTGCGCAGGAAGATGATCGACCATACGCCGTATTTCATAAAATAACCTTGCCACTTTTCGTAGCGACCGGCCTTCGCCTTCATCTTGCGTTCGAACCATTCTGCGAAAAAGTACTTGCATGCGTAATAGACAACCAGCGATGCGACGATTCCGACGAGCCAGCTCGTGATCAGTCCGTTAACCAGGCCCAAGGCGGAGATCTGCAGGAAGATCAGCGTTGAAAATGGAAAAATGCCGAAAAATCCTTGGATGACCGCCAGAGGCACGGTAAGAAGCAGCACATAGAATCCCTGGAGGTTGGTCGACTCCAGCAGCCAGTCTATGGCCTGGTTGATCATGTCGCTCAAACCCCGTTCCCCCTTTTGCACTCTCTTGTTCTTGCTTCCGTACCGCATTTTCCGCGCACAGGATTTAATTGTACCTTACCACGATGTCAGGTATACAAGCAAAAGATTATACGCTTGGCAGGACGGATGCATGCATCGAACGCATGTTGCAGATGAAGCAAGAATTATTTTTACGCTAAAAATTTCCTTAAAGCCGCGTTTTTGCGTTTTCGATTCGGCAAAGCGGTGTACATTCAACAAGATACGATTTTTATCTGCTTTGAACATTAGATCTAAAAAAGGGAGAGAGAGAAATTATGAAAATCAAGGCTCATCAAACGAATTCTTACTTAAAATGGACCGCACCGCTAGGTCTGGCGCTGATCCTGGCCGCTTGCGGGAATAGCGGAGACAACAACGATACGGCGGCGGCTGGGAGCCCGGCCGTCACGGCCACGGCCAGTGCAAGCGTCCCGGCAAGCCCGAGCGCAAGTACCGCTACCGCCTCCGAAGCGGCCTCGCATCCCGCGGGCGAGCTTAAATCGGGCTTTCAGCTGTATGAAAATGCCGATGAAGGCTACAGCATTCAATATCCGAAGGATTGGACCGTCCAGAACGATATCCAGGGCGTGAGCGCAGCTTTTTTATCGCCCGCCGACGGCGATTCGGATCTTTTTAAGGAGAATGTAACGCTGGTCGTTCAGGATCTCGGCGCCGCAGCAACGGGATCGATCGATCAATACGCGGACGAGACGCAAAAAGCGCTTGAAAAAATGATCACGAACTTTAAACTCGTCAGCTCGGAAAAATCCGAAGAAAACCATTCCTTTTTCCTAGAATATACCGGCCAGCAGGGCCAGTATGATCTGCACTGGCAGCAAGCCGCCATTATCGGAGACGATAAAGCGTATATCGTCACCTATACCGCCGAGCCCGGCAGCGTTGAAAAGTATCAGGACACGGTCGGAGAAATGATCGACACGCTCTCCTACAAATAAGATGCGGAAGGGACCGATCGCCCCGCTCGGGGCGTCCTCGGTCCCTTTTTTTGTATGGTACGTTACTTGAACGATTTCCAATCGAGCCGGCTGTTGTCCAGCAAATGTCCGAAGTCGCCGGCAAGCCGCTTTTCCTCGGCCCGCTTCGCCTCTTCCTCCGCCGCCCGCTTTTCCTCGGCCCGCTTCCGTTCCTCTTCCTTGATCGAATCCGCATGCGCCTTCAGCTTTTGCAGCGTCTCGGCGCTCAGCAGTTCCTTCAACGTCGAACCCGATGCTGCCGTTTCTTCTTGCCTGGCCGCAGGCCGACGCGGCGCGCCCGCTTTTTTCTTCGCCATCGCGATCACCTCTGTTTCTATTATAACGCGGTTGTGGAAACTTCGTCCTCCAGTTATAATGGACAAACAAATGTTCGCATGACGATCCATGCAATTTGCAATCCAGTCCGACGGAGGTTCTCATCATGAAAGGTACGACCCATCTGGCCATCGGCCTCGTCGTCGGCGTCGCCGCGGCCTGTTATTATCCGCCGGGTCCCGTTCAATCCGCCGCCTACGTGGCTGCGGCAGCTTTTTCGGCGCTTGCGCCCGATCTGGACGGGACGAACATGCTGAGCGCCAAGCTCGGCGGTCTGTCCAGGGCGATCCACCGCGGCGCGCTCGGAGGCGGCGTGGTCGCAGCTGCGGCCGCGCTCTATTTGTATGCGACCGGACAGGCCGTGCCGGCTGTGCTCGGCTGGATCGGGATCCCGCTTATGCTCGTGCTGATGTCCGTCTCCTCGGGCACGATCCGCAACGGACTCGTATCTCTGATCGGTATCGGTCTCGCCGTCGCGGGCTCGCGAAGCGGGGAGACGTGGCTGATCGGACTCGGCGCATATACGGCCTGGGCGCCTTGGCTCAAGCACCGCGGCATGACCCATACCGTATGGGCGCTGGCCATCTGGTACTGGCTCGGACGGGAGCTCGAGGCCGAGCGAGACATTCCCGGCATCGCGGTCGTCGCGACGGCCGGCTATGCGTCTCACTTGATCGCGGATACGCTGACCTCGCTTGGCGTCAAATGGCTGTACCCGCTCTACCGCAAGTCGATCAAGCTGCCCTTTTTTTGATCCATCCATCGCTCGACGGCCGATTACCGCTTCGGCAGCAGGCGGACGTATCGGTCCGACAGCCCCATCAGCTTCATGATATAGTCGTAGTCCCCGCGATACGGCGAGAGGTCCTTCACCTGCTCCATCGTGTCCAGCGACACCGCCGTACCGTCCTCGAAGCCCGTCCCGGGCACATACAGCACCTGGTCGTTGAAGAACGATCCGGTCGGTAAATAATAGCGGCTGCCGACTACGTTCCGGTCGATATTGAGCAGGTCCTGGCCAAAGGCGACGATCCCGGCGTCGCGCGGCTTTTTCCCGAGCAGATTGGCGATCGTCGGCATCATGTCGAGCTGGCCGCCGACCTGCTCTACCCGCCGGCCGTTCGACTGGCCCGGCGCGTGCACGATAAACGGGATATTCAAACGGGATACGCGCGAATCGTATTTGATGCCGAGCATCCGGCTCACCCAAGCCGGATCGTTGTCGTCCGGCTGCAGACCGTAATGATCCCCGTAGACGGCGAGCGTCGTATGGTCCCACAACCCTTCCTTTATAAGCCCCTCTATCAATTGGCCGATCGCATAATCCGTATAATTCGCCGCAATCAAATAATCGCCGAGCTGCGTTCCTTCGAGCGCATCGGGCACCTGCAGCCTTTGGCGGTCCTTCGGCACCTTGAACGGAAAGTGGCTCGAAGCTGTCACGAATTGCGCATAGAACGGCGTTCCAGCCGCGCTTGTCTTCGCCAGCTCCTCAAGGCCAAAGCGGTACAGCTCTTCGTCCGAGGCACCAAAGTCGTTAAAGTGGTCGTTTTCATAATACGGCTTGTCGAAATATTGGTCGAAATGAAGCGCCGGATACAGCCGGTTGCGATCCCAGAACTTGACGTCGTTGACGTGAAACGTATACGCCTTGTAGCCGTCCTCCTGCAGCAGCCTCGGAAGGCTCGGCAGCGCTCTGTCGCCGTAGCCCGTGGACATCGCGATCTTCGCGGTCGGATAGATCGAAGTGTTCGCCATAAACTCGGCGTCCGACGTGTTGCCCTGCCCGATCTGCTGGTAAACCCGCGGAAAATAATACGATTCGTCCGCCAGCCGGTTGAGGACCGGCGTCACCTCCCGCCCGTCGACCTTCAGATGGAGCGGGAAGTTCTGGAACGCCTCGAGCTGCAGCACGATCAGGTTGCTCCCGGCCGCTTCGCCGAAGTGCGCCGGCGCCGCGCCCGAGCTTGCGCTCTTGCGATAGGGAAACGACGCTTGCAGCGCTTCGATCTCGCTGACGGTCTGCGCGAGATCGGCGGCGGATGCTTGACGGGATTCGCGGTCCGCCTTGATGGCAGCAATCACCTGGTAGCTCAGGAAGCCTTCGCGGTCTGCTGCCGCCAGCTCGTTGTCGATGCCGAGCCCCTGGCGTACGTCGCCTGCTACGATGCCTGCGCAAGCGACGAATGCGATCGCGGCCATCCATCTGGCGGAAGCGAAGGAAGCGAAGCGCACGGCAGCGGATCTCCGTTTTTTTATGCGCCATTGAATCAAGGCGACAGCGGCCATAACGGGCAAATCGGCGAAAAACAAATCATAGAGCGGATCCATCGTCGACTGCACGCTGGCCTGGACTTGCGCCACCTGATGGAGCTCCAGCAGCGCCGTATACGTCGGCATCGAGCCGAAGTGGGCGAAATATAACGTCGCAGCGAACAAAATGGTCGAGACGAGCGCGTCGAGAAGCCAGCATGCGACGAAGCGGCCGCGACGCGGCAGGAACATAGCCAGAAGACTTGTCAGCACGGCAACCGCGGCTGCGTCGGCGCCGATATGGCTCCAGGCGATCTCGCCGAACGTAAAGTAACGGAGCAGAGCCAGCTTGATCCAGAGCAAGGCGGTCAAGACGAGGAAAACCGCGGGCACCCGAAGCGGCCTTCGCATCGTAGCCCTTCCGCCGCGCAGTCCGGCGGATGCGGGTAATGGGCCCGTTTGGGATTCGAAGCGGCCGCCTTCGCGGTTACCGTTCATCCGTGACATAAGCGATCAATAGCGCAGCCGTTCCCAGGATTGCGTCCGCATGTGTGCGCTCCATGCCGTGCGAGGCATGCACGCCTGGACCGATGAGCGCGGCGCGTATATTACCGCCGCCCCGGAGCGCAGCTGTGGCATCCGAGCCGTAATGCGGGTAAATGTCGACCGCATGCGCAATGTTCTCTCGCTTCGCAAGCGCGATGAGACGCGACGTCATTCCATAGTCGTAGGGACCCGAGGAATCCTTGGCGCAGATCGATACATCCCGTTCCGTAGCTGACAGGTCGTCGCCGAGCGCACCCATGTCGACCGCGATCAGCTCCTCGATATCGGCGGGAATCCAGGCGGCGCCGTGTCCCACCTCCTCGTAGGTCGAGAAGACGAGCTTAAGCGTCCTGACCGGCGCTTGTCCCGTGCGCTTCAGCCATTCGAGCAGCCCGAACAACGCAGCGACGCTCGCCTTGTCGTCGAGGTGACGCGACTTGATCCATCCGTTCGCGTAGATGCGGGTTCGCGGATCCCACGATATGAAATCGCCCGGAGAAATGCCCAGCGCGAGCGTATCGTCCTTGCCGCGAACGTCTTCGTCCAACCGGATCTCCATATTTTCTTCCTCGCGCTTCCATTCTCTCGCGTCAGAATATACGTGAACCGACGCCTTCGTAGACAGCACCGTGCCTTCGTACTTGCGGCCGTCGCGGGTATGCACGATACAATATTCGCCCTCTACCGTCTGCATCGCATATCCGCCGATCGGCGTAAAACGCAGCGTCCCCGTCGCCTTGATAGCGCGAACCATCGCGCCGAGCGCGTCGACGTGGGCGGACAAGCCGACCGAAGGTCCGGCTTCGCGTCCAGGCACGATGACGATTACATTGCCTTTAGGCGTCGTCTCGCTGGCGTAGCCGAGTCTTGCGGCTTCCTCTCGCAGCATCGCGGCGATCTCCATGCAATAACCGCTCGGACTTGGACAGCCGAGCAGGCGTTCCAGCCAAGCCAATATATACGCCCGGTCGAGCGACCGGTTCGCGGATTCCGTCATCTGAATGACCTCCTGTGAAACTCGCTGATATGTCGAAAAAGCGCTTGGCCATCCGGTGCCGTAAAACGATCCGGCTCGAAATAGCGGACCATCGCGCGGTAGGGCTCGGGAACCCAAATGTATTGGTGAACGTAATCCGTTCGCGCGAACCCGCATTTCTCCCAAAATCGGATGCGGGCTTTATTTTCCGCTGTGTCATCGGCCTCCGCCTCGATCAAAAGGCCGTCAAGCGCCTGTTCTCTGGCCCATTCGGCGATCATGGACACGAATGCCGTGCCGATGCCCTGTCCCCGATCAGTCTCGCGAACCGCCAAATAATCGATCAGCAGCAGCTTTGGCTTGGCCAGAACGCCGCAAATGGCCATCGCCTTCATCACGCCGTCTTCGATGCCGGTAGCCAGCATGCTGATCCGCTTTTCGAACATGCGGTCCAAAATCGCATCGGGCTTACGTCCCTCGGTGGGAAAAGCCTCGCGGTAAAGCGTTAGCGCCTCTTGCCAGCTGTTGTCGTCAGGCTTATCCTGCAATGTCAGCTTCATTTAAGGCTCCTCCCGCGCGTCCCATTTTTATTCCATAATATTAGTTCACCGAATTTGAAAAGTCCAACCGCAGCAACGCACGCAGCTCTCTTTTTAAGTCGAGGGAAAAGCGAGCTGGCATTTTGCCGTTAAATGTGCGATTATAAATCACAGATAAACGACGCATGCAAAATCGCTCAAATTCGAACGCCGAGGTGAGGGCTTCATGAAATTAAGCATATTGGATCAATCCCAGATCGCAGAAGGACGCAACGCGTCAGATGCGCTTCGCGAAACGACCGAGCTGGCCAAGGAGGCGGACCGGCTCGGCTACCACCGGTATTGGGTGGCGGAGCATCATGCCTCCCACGCGCTCGCATCCTCCAGCCCCGAAGTGCTGATCGCTCATCTGGCTGCGAATACGCAGCGCATCAAGGTCGGTTCCGGCGGCGTCATGCTGTCCCATTACAGCGCGTACAAGGTCGCCGAGAACTTTCGGGTGCTCGAGGCGCTTCACCCGGGCCGCATCGACGTCGGTCTCGGGCGCGCGCCCGGCGGCATGCCGATCTCGACCCGCGCGCTGCAGGAAGGAAAAGTGTCTCATATCGACAACTATCCGCAGCAAGTGGCCGATCTGATCGGCTACTTGAACGACGCGCTGCCCGAAAAGCACAGGTTCAAGGGACTGACGGCTTCGCCCGCCATCCCGACGACGCCCGAGCTCTGGCTGCTCGGCTCGAGCTTCGGCAGCGCCGCGATCGCCGCGGAGATCGGAGCCGCCTACGGCTACGCCCAGTTTTTCGGCGTTCCCGAGAGCGAAGTGTCGGTTCAGCACTACAAGGATCGCTTCAAGCCGTCCGCGCTGAACGACGTTCCGAAGCTGCTCGCTGCCGTTTACGTCATTTGCGCGGATACCGAAGAAGAAGCGCGCCGCCTGGCCACAAGCACCGAGCTGTTTTTCCTGTCGCTGGAGAGCGGGCGTCTGCTCGACCGCTTCCCGAGCGTCGAGACCGCGGAGGCGTATCCGTATACCGAATACGACCGCATGCGCATCGCATCCGGCGCGCACCGCCGGATCGTCGGCACGCCGGCCTCCGTGAAGCGGCAGCTTGAAGAGATGTCCGAGCGCCTTGGCATCGACGAGCTGATGATTGTCACCGTGACGCATAACTTCGAGGCGCGGCTGCGCTCGTACCGCCTTATCGCCGAAGCTTTCGGCTTGACTGAAGGCAGTGTCTGACCGACTTTGCCAGCCTGCCGGCCGGCCTTCCTGTCTACTCGCATTTCCGCCTGCCGGCCTCTCCCACGCTTGCCGGTTAAATACAGGACGCAAAGAAGCCGCCTCGCCAGGCGGCTTCTTCTGCTGGTACGCGATATGCGATTTACAATCGCGCCCGATCCGATTACTGCTTGTTGAACGTGTCCGTCAGCACCGGCACGATCTGCGACTTGCGGGAGACGACGCCCTTAAGGGTCGCCTTATTGCCGTCAAGCTTGACGCCGTAAGCTTGCTCGACGACGGCTGCGGACTTGCCCAGCGCGACGCCTACCGAGTCGTTGTTCAGGATGTCCGTCACGACAAACAGGAACAGATCAAGACCCTTGGCGGCGATAATGCCGTTCAGCTTGTCCTCGAGCTCGGCTTGGCGGGACAGCACGTCGTTCACGTCTACGGCGTTCACTTGCGCGATCTCGACCTTGGCGGAGCCCATCGAAAATTCCTTCGCGTCGAGGGAGACGAGCTCGTCGATCGACTTGTCGAGCAGATTAGCGCCCGCCTTCAGCATGTCGAGGCCGTAAGTGTCGGCTTCGACGCCGGCGATCTCGGCCAGCTCGCGAGCGGCATCGATGTCTTCCTGCGTGCAGGTCGGCGACTTGAAAAGCAAGGAGTCGGAAATGATGGCGGACAGCATCAGGCCGGCGACGTTCTTTTCGATCTCGACGCCGTTTTCCTTGTACAGCTTCTTGAGGATCGTAGCCGTGCAGCCGACCGGCTCGGCGCGGTAATAAAGCGGCGCGCTCGTCTCGAAGTTCGCGATCCGGTGGTGGTCGATAACTTCAATGACCTGCACTTGATCGATATCGGAAGCGCTTTGCTGGCGTTCATTGTGGTCGACAAGAATGACTTGCTTCGCTTCGGAAGCGATCGTCTCCACGAGACGCGGCGCGGCTGCGCCGAACGTGTCGAGCGCGAATTGGGTCTCGGCGCTGACGTTGCCAAGGCGGACGGCTTCAGCTTCGACGCCGAGCTTGTTCTTAAGCGCCGCGTAAGCGATCGCAGAGCAGATCGTATCCGTATCGGGATTTTTGTGACCGAAGATCAATACTTTTCCCATCTTCATACTCCTCATTATTAGAATTGGCTACAAAATTATAACGCACATGAAGCGGGCCAAGCAAGTCGGGCCTGCCGCTTTTTGTCAGGATTTGAGCTGTACGTGCAGTCCCTCCCCTTCGCTCCACTCGGCGTACAGCACCTTTTTGACGTCCTCGACCCCCTGCTCCAACAGTTCGCGAACAAGCCATCCGCCGTCTTTGCCAAGGTCGCGTAAGCCCGCGGCGTCGATTCGTCCGTTAACGACAAGCGCGACCGGAAGCACGACCTCCGCGGTCGGAGGTTGCAGGTCCTCGCGCGCCCCCTCCTCGACGTCGGACTTCAGCATGACGCTCAGACTCCCGTTCGTCTCCAGCACCGCATATTCCACCTGGCTGATCGCGAACACCCCGTTCTGTCTAAGCATCGCATGCAGCTGCTCGAAATCCAGATTGTTGCGCCTCATCGCGGCAAAAATAATCTTCCGGTTATGTACGATCAACTCAGGTCTGCCGCTCGCAAAACGGCCAAGGCGCGGAAACACGATGCTGAGCTTCTCGAGGCCGATCGACAGGCAGGTCCAAAGCGCGAGCGCGTACAGCAAATGAAGCAGCTTCACATCTTTGTCGTAGATCGTATTCCCGACCAGCTCGCTTAGCATGAGCGAAGATACAAAATCGAAGGCGGTCAGCTGCGAGATTTCTTTTTTCCCGAGCAGACGCGTCATGACCCAAAGACCGACAATCGCGATGATCAGCTTAAAAGTTACCATCTCAATCATGGACAACGACTCCTCTGCGGCCGAATTCCCCTTTTTACCCGCGATGTTAAGCCCCTCAAACCGAAAAAAATCCCCCGCGCACAAAGCGCGGGAGATTCGATGAAGGTTATGCGTTCATGCCTTGAACGTAATAATTTTGCAGCGCCTGTACGATGCCGAGCGTATTTTTGAGCAGCGACGACGCGCTGTAATAAATATCGCCCTGCACCATCGGATGCACGGCATTGTATTTAAGCTGATTAACGATCTCGCCCGACGACTGCCAGCCCGCTTCCGCAGTGCCCAGCTTATAGGTCGCATGACCGATATACAGCTTCACGCTCGTATTCGCGACTTCGCCGGACCACCAATCGACGAGCTTGTCGTATCGCGCCGCGGTGTAAGACATGCTCCAGTAAATCTGAGGGGCGACGTAATCGATCCAGCCCTGCCTGATCCAGGTCCGCACGTCGGCATACATGTTGTCGTAAGCCGTAACGCCCGCCTTCGTGTCGGAGCCGGTCGGGTCTTTGGCCATGTTCCGCCAGACGCCGAAGGGGCTGATGCCGAACGATACACTCGGTTTGGCCGCATGGATCGAGACGCCGAGATCGCGCACGAACGTATTGATGTTGTCTCGCCGCCAATCCGTCTTGAGCAGAATGCCCGTCGGGTTGTGCAAGGCGAACGTCGCATCGTCGCTGAACACGCCGCTCGAAGGATAGAAATAATCGTCCAGGTGGACGCCGTCGATATCGTATCCGTTGACGACTTCCATAATCGCATCGATGATGTGCTGTCTGGCCTCCGGAATGCCCGGGTTGATGTACGAGGTCGTGCCCGTCGTCACGATCCATTCGGGGTGCTGCACCGCGACATGATTGCCGGCAAGCGATGCTGTCTTCGTATCCGTATTCGCCCGGAACGGATTGAACCAGGCATGGAACTGCATGCCGCGCCGATGGGTCTCCTCAATGAGATAAGCCAGCGGATCGTAGCCCGGATCGCGTCCTTGCGTGCCTGTCAGCACCTTGGACCAAGGCACGAGCGTCGAGCGGTACAGCGCGTCCGAAGCGGGACGCACCTGCAGGAATACGGCGTTCAGGCCCATCTTCTGAAATTGATCCAGCATTGCCGAAAACTCTTGCTTCTGCTTGCTCTCGTTGCCAGAGGCGGCAGTCGACGGCCAGTCCAGATTGTAGACGGTCGATATCCACGCGCCGCGCAGGCCCTGGTCGGTCGAACCGCCTTCGCCTTGATTGCCGCCGCCGTTTTGGCCTCCGTTTTGACCCTCGTTTTCGCTGCCGTTTTGCCCGCCGTTTTCGCCGCCGCTTATCGCACGCATGACGACGGATCTGGCTGCCGGATCCCAGACGACGTAAAGACCGAGATTTTCGCCGATGAAGCGAAGCGGCACCATAATACGGCCTGCCTTGTTTTGTACGGACGCATCAAGCGGTACCGCGCTGCCGTTCACGGTAGCCGTTTTCTTGCCGCTCGTCAACACGATCGTATCTGCGCCTTTTGTAATCGTGGCCGTCTGCGCTCTCTGCTCCCATACGATCGAAGCGCCCAAGCCTTCGCTTACGGTACGGATCGGCACCATCGTGGCGCCGAGCTTGGGATCGATGTAAGGCGGCACGTCTGCAGGCAGCTTCACGCCGTCCAGGTAGACGGTAATGTCGGCAAGCTTCGCGGCGCTAGCCTGCGGTACAATCGGCACGCTCAGCAGCAGCGCGAATAACAGCGGCAGCGCCATCTTCATAATCCGTTTCAATCGTATAGCCTCCAAGCACCCAAGTTGTGATCGATATATGGTATCGACTCTATGGTGTATAGACGACTAAGAACGCCAATTGTTGCTAAAATAAAAAACACGGCGCGATGAGAAAGCTCTCATCCGCCGTGTTCGCGCGCGTGCAACGCGTCCCGGTTAACGCTCCTGATCCGCCTCGACGCCGGTCGCCTGCGTTTCCGAGGCGTTGCCGTATTCCTCCAGCGTCTTCCAGGCGTCCGCGTCGTCAAAGCGTCCGGCTTGCCGCTGGCGATGCTCGCCTGCGCCCGAAGGCGGACGCGTCATAACCTCTTCCTCCACCGGCCGGTACTCGCCCGGCGCGTTTTCCTCGCTCGGGACGTGCGCGATGCTGTACCGGGCCGCAGGCATCGCTTCGAGACGCTCGTACCCGATCGGCTCCCCGCTGCTCTCGCACAGACCGTACGTCCCGTCCTCCATCTTGGACAGAGCGCGCTCGACATCGTCCTTGCGTTCAAAATAGCGCTGATCGATGGCGGCATCCCGCTCCCGCTCGAACGTCTCCGTACCCAGGTCCGCCGGATGATTGTCGTAGGCCGACAATTCGCCCGTATCGTCGGTGATCGACGTCGCGCCGTCATTCGCCTCCCGGGCAAAATGAAGGTCGATTTCGGACTTTTCGGCGAGCAGCAGTGCCTTCAGCTTGGTTAGCTGCTTTTCGTCTAATCCGTTCATCGCGCCACACCTCCCGGTACGCGGCCTTGACGGTGCTCAAGGGGCTTTTCGGCGACGATCAGATCGGCGACGGCCTGCGCCGCGGCCCGGGAAGAAGCCGGATTTTGTCCGGTTACGAGACCGCCGTCGACCTCGATATGCTCGGCATTGTCCGGACCCGCGACAAACTTTGCCTCAAGCGCTTTCAGCTTCGTTTCGAGCAGGAAAGGCAGCTTGCTCTGAAGCGGCGTCTTTTCTTCCTCCGAATTGGTGAACCCGGTCAGTCGCTTGTTTTCAACGAGCGGATTGCTCGTGTCCAGCTTCGCGCCGACCAGGCCGGCGACGCCGTGGCAGACGGCGCCGATCGGCTTGCCGGCCGTGACGAAGTCCGTCAGCAGGTTTTGCAGATGGACGTCGTGCGGAAAATCGAACATGGCGCCATGGCCGCCCGCGAGAAAAATCGCTTCGTAATCCTGCGTTTTCGCTTTGCGCAGAGGCATCGTGTCCGACAGCCACTTCTTATATGAATGCTCCGCCTTATCGCCGGCGTCCTTCATACTCGCCGGATCGACAAGCGCTTCGCCTCCTTTGGGACTCGCGATCGTCACTTCATAGCCCCGCGCGGCGAATTCCTCGATCGGCTCCGCGACTTCCGACCACCACACGCCGGCGAGCGGTCCGCCGTCAAGCTGTTTGCCGTTCGTCACGACGATCAGCACGCGATTCGTTTGATTCATCCTTTATCACTCCCAGGTGGCAGAATGGACAGCTATGCTCCTTTCTTACCCCTTAGGCCAGCGGAGTAATCCTAAATGCGCAGAAGGAGCGGAAAATCAGGCTTCCGCAACGACGGAACCGGCCGCGGTCAGTCTGCGCTTCGCTTCTTCGTATACATCCTGCGGCAGCGTCCCCCTGCTTGCCTGCGCGACGTTCTCGCTTAGATGCGCAGGATTTTTCGTCCCGATGATAACCGTCGAAACGTCAGGATGGCTGAGCGTAAAGCGCAGCATAAACCCGGTCCGGCTCTCTCCTTCCTCGAGCAGCTCGTCCATTCGCGCGCGGTTCCAGAACGCCCATTGGTCCTGCTGGCCGAGTCCCGCACCCGGCTCTCCTCTGCGGACGCCGCCCCGCACGATAATGCCGGCGCCTTGCGCGGCTGCCTCGGAAATCAGCGCTTCATGCGCCCGCTCCAACGCCGAGTAAGGCATTTGGATCGTATCGTACTCGCCGGCACGGATAAAATGCGGAACGGCCGGCAAAAAGCTGGAGATGCCGATCCAACGCACCTTGCCCGCCGTCTTAAGGCCTTGCAAAAACGCGACGAGCGATTCGCGTTCCGCGTCTTCAGGCATCGGACCGTGGAGCTGCAACAGGTCCACGTAGTCCGTTTTCATCCGCCGCAGGCTCTCGTCGAAGCTCTCCGCCAGAAACCGCCGATCCCAGCAATGAGGCGTGTCGACATGGTCTCCGCGATCGATCACTTCCCGGCCGCATTTGGTCGCGAGCAAATATTCGTCGCGCCGATGGGCGAGATGCTTGCCGATCATCTCCTCCGCGATGCCGTAAGAATAAGCCGTATCGATAAAATTGATGCCTTGATCCAGCACTTCGTTCAGTACGCGCCCCGCCTCCGCGTCCGCTACCGGCCGCCCGCTCCATACGCGGTCGCCGCGCAGCTCCATGGATCCGTATCCGATCGGCGTCACTTGCATTCCCGTGCGGCCCAGCGTTCTTTTAGCCAGATTCATTGGATTCCCCTCCCAAGGATTTCAAATCTTTTATGTGTCGTTTTTCGGAGGTCGCGGCACTTCTGCTACAGATCCCCGTTTTTGCCTATCAGCCATTCGCCGGATATGCCCGGCGAAGTCATCTGGTACGGATCGAGAATAATATCGATCTCCTCGGGCGTCAGCAGCGCGCGCTCCAGAATGATGTCGCGAATCGGCTGCCCGGATTTGAGCGCCTCCTTGACGAGGCCCGCCGCAACCTCGTACCCGAGATGCGGATTGAGCGCGGTCACGATGCCGAAGCTGTCCCGCACATACGTCGCGCAGCGCTCAAGGTTCGCCTCCATGCCGTCCAGTGCGAATTGAATGAATACGTCGACGGCGTTGCGAAGGATGCGCAGCGACTGAAGCAAGTTGAGCGCGATGACCGGACCCATGACGTTGAGCTCGAATTGGCCGGCCTCCGAAGCCAGGCAGATCGTATGGTCGTTGCCGATCACCTGAAAGGCGGTCTGGTTCACGACTTCTGCCATGACCGGGTTGACCTTGCCGGGCATGATCGACGAGCCGGGCTGTCTCGGCGGCAGCGCGAGTTCGCCGAGTCCCGCGCGCGGACCTGAAGCCATAAGGCGAATATCGTTGCATATTTTCGATAAATTGACCGCGCACACTTTAAGCGCGGCGGACAACTCCGTGTAGGCGTCCGTGTTCTGCGTCGCGTCGACGAGATTGTCCGCGGATTCGAGGGCGATGCCCAAATCCTCCGCCATCAGTTGCACGACCTCTTTTATGTATTCAGGCTTGGCATTCAGTCCCGTACCGACGGCCGTCGCGCCCATATTCACCGGAAGCAGATGCCCGGTCGCGCTGGCGATGCGCTTGACGTCGCGTCCGAGTACGGCCGCATAGGCGCCGAACTCCTGGCCGAGCCGAATCGGAACTGCATCCTGGAGATGGGTTCGGCCCATCTTAATGATGCCGTCCCACTGCGCGGCCTTACTCGCAAAGCCGCGTTGCAGCGCCTCGAGCGTCTCGAGAAGACGATGCGCCTGCAAGTAAGCCGCGATCTTGAGCGCAGTCGGGATCGCATCGTTGGTCGATTGGGACATGTTCACGTGATTGTTCGGGCTGCAGTGAAAGTAATCGCCCTTCTCCTTGCCCATCAGCTCGAGCGCGCGGTTCGCAAGCACCTCGTTCATGTTCATATTGATCGAAGTGCCCGCCCCGCCTTGAATCGAATCGACGATGAACTGGTCGGCCAGACCGCCGAGAATAATTTCGTCCGCTGCCTGCACGATGGCGTCCGCGATGGACTTCGTCAGCATATGGGTGGACGCGTTCGCGCGGGCCGCCGCCTTCTTCACATGCGCTAAAGCGATGATCAGCTCATGATGCACGGGGATGCCGGTAATCGGAAAATTCTCGACAGCCCGCATCGTTTGAATGCCGTAATACGCGTCGATCGGAACCTCTTTTTCTCCGAGAAAGTCCCGTTCGATCCGATAGTTCATTTTGCTTCCCTCGCCTTCATCGTAGTCGAATGCTCGCGGCCGTGCCGTTGGTGCCGATTGTAACATACCGGCGCACATATCCATAATGACGCGAGAGCGAGGTGAACCGTCCGGCTTCGATTTAAACTGCTCTTAAATAGTAAAAACGGGATCCAGCGGATTTCGTCCGCTGGATCCCGTTTTGCGCGCCTTTGTCGGCACTTTAATTTAACGGCCTTAAACAACCTGTTCGATCTTGATCAGATTGGTCGCGCCCGACTTGCCGATCGGCGTGCCCGCCGTGATGACGACGTGGTCCCCCGAAGCGATCAATCCGCTTGCGCGGCCGTGCCGCACCGCAGCGGAGATGACTTCGTCGGTCGATTGCTCCTTGGTTCCCTTGACAGGGACGACGCCCCACAACAAACACAGACGCATCAGCGTCTTGTCGTCGTATGCAATCGCGACGACCGGCGCCTTCGGACGGTACTTGGACACCATGCGCGCGGTAAATCCGCTCTCCGTCGGCGTGAGGATCGCCTTCGCGTTCAGCTCGAGCGCCGAGCTGACGACCGCCTGGCTGATGACCTCTGTCGTCGCCTGCGGCTGAACCTTGGCCCGCTGCAAAAACTCTTCTTTGTAATCGAGCATCGACTCGGCCTTGAGCGCAATATTCGACATCGTCGCAACCGACTCGACCGGATACTTGCCCGCGGCGGACTCGCCAGACAGCATGACCGAGTCCGCGCCCTGGATGACTGCGTTGGCGACGTCGCTGACCTCGGCGCGCGTCGGGCGGGGATTGACCTGCATCGAGTCGAGCATGTGCGTTGCAACGATGACGGGCTTGCCCGCGCGGTTGCACTTCTCGATCATCTGGCGCTGGATCATCGGCACCTCTTCGACGGGAATCTCGACGCCGAGATCGCCGCGGGCGACCATGATGCCGTCGGACACTTCGATGATGGCATCGAGGTTTTCGACGCCTTCTTCGTTTTCGATTTTCGAGATGATCTGAATATGCGTCGCGCCAAGCTCCTCAAGCAGGCCGCGAATTTGCAGAATGTCCTCGGCTCGGCGCACGAACGAAGGCGCGATGATGTCGATGTTTTCGCCGAAGCCGTACTTGATGTGCATAATATCGCGCTCGGTCACGCCGGGCAGCGTCGTCTTGATGCCGGGCAGGTTAACGCCTTTGTTGGATTTGATGACCCCGCCGTTCACGACGCGCGTAACGACCTCGGTATCCGTCACGTCCGTAACGGTCAGTTCGATCAGGCCGTCGTCGATCAGAATCCGGTTGCCCGGCTTCACGACGAGCGGCAGTTCGTTATAGTTGACCGAAATGCGCTTCAAATCGCCTACGATGATATCCGTCGTCAGCACGAGCGTATCGTCGGCCTTCAGTTCGCCTGGTTCGGCCAGTTTGCCGATCCGTACTTCAGGTCCCTTGATATCCATCAGAACGGGCACGAGCGCGTTCATCTCTGCCGCCGCTTCGCGAATGCGCGCGATTCGGCCGCTGTGGTCGGCAAGCTCGCCGTGCGCCATATTCAGACGCGCGACGTTCATGCCCGCTCCGATCATTCTTTTCAGCGTCTCCGTAGAGTCGCAGGACGGTCCCATCGTACATACGATTTTCGTTTTTCTCAAGTTGCTCTTCCTCTCTTCATCGCCTGTTTCGACATTATCTTTCTATATTAGACGTTGAATTGTCCGTTGGATATGAATCATAGTATGATTAAAGTATTATTGTACGACCTGAAAGGAGTTTAATGATGCAGGGGATCCGCATCATCGACTTCCGGCTTGACCGGGGGCAAGAGGGCCCTTTCGCAGACGAAGCCTTTGAACCTCACGACTTGTTGGTCGTCGTCACGTACGGCAAGCTTCACATTCGAATAGACGGCATGCCGTTAGCCGCCACGAAAGGAGACGTTATATACGTTCCCGCGGGGGCGACCTGCGAAGCAAATCAAGCCGCAAACGCTTTTCACGAAAAATATGTCGCCCTGTTGTCCCCGCGCGCGAACGCCACAGGTCTCCCGCTGCTCGACGACGGTATCGTCCGGATCGCAAAATACGTGCCGTTCGAATGGATGTCCGACCGTCTCCGAACGATGCACGGCGAATGGCAGGAGGACGCGCCGTATGCCACCGTTCGGTGCGAAGCGATTCTGCTCGAGCTGGCAGCCGTATGGAGCCGGGAGCTGCAAAAAGAACCGCCCAGCCCTTCGTCCCTGCTGCTTGCCGAACGGATGAAGGCTTATATCGCCGGCCACTACCGGGAGAAAATTACGAAGGACGAGCTAGGCGCGGCGATCGGGCGCACGCCCAATCACGCGGCGGCGCTTTTCAAGCGTTCGACGGGCCAGACGATCAGCGAATACGCGCATGCGGTGCGGATCAAGACGGCCGTTTATATGCTTAAAGAATCGCTGCTTACGGCCGGCGAAATCTCCGAATTTCTCGGTTATCGGGACTTGTCTTATTTCCACAGAATATTCAAAAAACTGACGGGATTCCCGCCCACTCACTTTATGAATGATCGAAATCCGAATAACTAATGACGTTAATCGTCATCGCAAGTCGATTAATGACATAAAATGTTGCTTCACGTGAAACAATTCGTATCCTTAAAAGCCATGAGCGCCCGTATAGAAGGAACTGCCAATCGATATAATAACCTCCATCAACGGAGGTGATAGACATGGCCAGAAGCAACCAACTCGTCGTCCCCGAATGCCGCGCCGCGCTCGAGCAGTTGAAGTTCGAGATCGCGCAAGAGCTCGGCATCCATATTCCGCAGGACGGCTATTACGGCAATATGTTGACGCGCGAAGCCGGCCAGATTGGCGGCAACATCACAAAACGGCTCGTACAAATCGCCGAACAGCAATTGGGCGGCAGATTCTGAAAGTCGCTGCACAGCGGCTATTCAAATGAAAAAAAGGGGCTATCTCAAAAGGTAGTGCCTCGGCGCATACCTCCGTTTTGCTAAGAGGCTCTATGTGGAGCCTCTTTGGCTCGTTTGACGGCGCGTTTCGGCAAAGTAGTCCTATATGGGACCTCTTTGCTGCGGTCAGCGGTGCGGCCCCGCAAAGCGGCTCTCGCGCCAAGCGTCTCGCCAGGTCATTGTCTAAGTGCAATAAAGGAACCAATAGACCAAAAACGTAACGGGACGAAGCAGAATGATACTCTGCTTCGTCCCGTTTATCCAGATCGGCTTCGGTTTTGCTTTTTGCTTCAACTTTGGAAGGTCATTTGAGACAACTTCTATTCAGGAAAAAAACTTATTGTCACTCGTTTAAACAACCTCGTAGCCTTGTTCTTCGATCGCCGTCTTAATATCCGCGAGACCAAGCTTGCTCTCGTCGTAGCTCACGGCTACCGATCCGGCCGCCAGGTCGACCTTCGCATCCGCGCCCAATTTCTTAAGCGCGCCCTCCACGCTATTGACGCAGTGTCCGCAAGACATGCCTTCTACTTTTAGGGTCGCATTCACGGTTATAGCCTCCTTAGCATCGTTATACGTTAAATATAATATACCCCTGTATGGTATGTAAAGTGAAAGGTGAAAAGTGAAAAGTGAAAACAAAAGCCCTCAAGCCGAATCGCTCGGGCTTGAAGGCTGTTTTGCTGCGCTGCCGGCTTCAAACGAATCAAACGTACTTGTTCAATGCCGTCCTGTACACTTCGATCGGGCGAAGACCGACCAGCTTCTCCACCGGCTGGCCGTCGTTGAACAAAATAACGGTCGGATTGGCCATCACGCCGAACGTCGAGGCCGTCTCGGGCGACTCGTCGGTGTCGACCTTTACGACGGATACTCGCTCAGCATATTCTTCCGCCAACGTCTCGATAATCGGCAGCAGCGCTTTGCACGGCGGGCACCAGGTCGCCCCGAAGTCCACCAGCGTCACGCCAGTACGCGTCACCGCGTTTTCAAAATCCATATCGTTCGCTTCTCTCATCTCTCGCCCGCAACTCCTTCGCCCTGCTCGGATTCGCCGCGGAAGGAAGAAATGCGGTCGACCAGGTTATCGCGAATGCGCGTCAGCTGCGCAATCTGCGCCTCGAGGTCCGACAGCTTGCTCTCGTATACCGGCAGCACTTCGGTGCAGAACGTCTCCGGCCGGCTGAGCACACAGTTCAGAAATCCCGCGATCTGCTCCGTCGTCAGCCCCAGCTGCAAATAAAAGCGGATCGTGCGCACCTGCTCCTCGGCCAGCGGCGAGTACTCGCGATAGCCGTTAGCTTCGCGCAGCGGCGCGATCAGACCCTGCGCTTCATAGTAACGCAGCGAACGGATGCTCGCTCCCGTCCTGCGCGACAGCTCGCCGATTTTCACCAAGACCGCCTCCTTCCTTCCCGGCTTGCTCCAGCATACACGCTGCCATTAATGTCAGGGTCAAGCGTTGCGGCGACAAGATCAGTCGCGTTCGTAAATCGACCCTGAGCGGCTCGCGAAAAACTCGGCGTACACTTTTTCCGCGTACGCGTCCGTCATGCCCGACAAATAATCCGCCACGAGCCGTTCCCATGGCCAGCGTCCCTTGTGCTGCTCGAAGCTCTCGTGCCAGTCAGGCGGGATAATCAGCTTGCCGGCCTCGTATTCCTTGAAGCTGCCCCACAGCCTGCGGATCATCACCTCGCTGCGCTTGTGCAGCCGTTGCACGCGAAAATCCTTGATCAGCGTCACCCAGGCGAGCTTTTTCAGAATCTCCATCGTCCGCAGCAGCTCGATGTCTTGCGCGCCGTCGCGAATGAAAGTCACCTTTTTCCAGCCCTTGGCGGGATCGTCCAGAATGCCGACCTGGTTGGCGAACTTGCGCACCCAGCGGGCCTTCATCTCGCGCCTCGCCCGCGAAGGCTCGCCTCCGCAATCGATGTATATTTGCTCCCATTGCTCGAGATAGCCGCTCAGCACCGTTCGAACCATCGACGGCAGATCGATCTGCTCCCAATTCATGCTGTGGTTGCCGGGGTCGTCGTTGATTTCCTGAATAAGCGCCGCCACGATGCGTTCGTCCTCGAAAAGGGTCCGGCTCATCGGAATCTTGCCTGCGCGAATGCCGTCCTCCAGGTCATGCGTCGAATAAGCGATATCGTCGCAAAGATCCATGAGCTGGGCTTCGAGCGTCGCACAGCCTTCGGGCATGCCCCACAGGTCGCGGAGGTATCGGATGCCTTCCCATTCCATATGGTAGACGCCCTTAAGCCGCCCGGGCTCGTCGAGATTGTACGGGTACTTGTTGATGCCGAGCAGCACCGATGCACTTAAGTCAAGTCCGCTGTCGCTGCCGGCCCGTTTTTCGAGAAACATCAAAATCCGGAAGTTTTGCGCATTGCCCTCGTACTTCAGCCCGAACTCCTCCATCAGCAGGTCGTTCAGCACCTCTTCGCCCTTGTGGCCGAACGGCGGATGGCCGAGATCGTGCGCGAGCGCCGCCACCTCGACGACCTCGGGGTCGATCATGAGTCCGGGATGCTCTCTTCTGCTAAGCATTTCGTACTGCTTGCCCAGACGTCGGGCAACCTCGCGCGCGATTTGCGACACTTCGATGGAATGCGTCAGACGCGTCCGGTAATAGTCCCCGCTGCCCGCGCCGAACACTTGCGATTTGCCTTGCAGCCGCCGGAACGACGGGGATTGGATAAGCCGCGCGTAATCCTTTTCGTATTCGTCGCGGTCATCGCCGGAATGTATGTTTTCGGTATCGAACAGTCTCATTTTGCGGAGATTCGTTTGTCCTTTTTGCAGGGTCATCGGCCTCTTGCTCCTCTACAGTCTGAACGGCTATGGTTAGTCCAACCGGCGTTGATATCGGGATTAGTATATGCGCCAACCGAAGATGAAGCAAGCCCGATGTAAGCTTGGCGGCAGCTTGTCTGCCCAATCGAGAGCGGTTGCGGGCTTATGGCGATATGCGGTAGTCTGATGAGAGAGATTGTCGGCGAAAAAAGGCCGGCGGACGGCGCGAATCGGGAGAACACGCGGCGGTTCGGCGGCGAAAGGTGCAACTATGAAAAAAATCGGATGGGCCGTCGTCGTCTATGGCCTAGTCATAGGCGGGTTTTGGCTATACAAGGACGAGCTGCTCGCCCTTATGCAGAGCGGTTCGGGGTCGCTATGGGTCATGCTGCTGCTGGCGTTTGCGCTCGCGTTTTTTCCGGTTCTTCCTTATAAACTATTTATCGCGATGGCCGCCTACGCATATGGCGCGCCGGGGGGCGCGCTCATCAGCTGGTTCGGCGCCACCGTTGCGGCCGTCCTCATGTATTTCTATGCGCGCCTGTTCCTCTCCGACGCTGCCGAAGGCTGGCTGTCGCGCAGTCCGAAGCTGAAGGCGTTTGCCGAGCGGCTGGGGAGACGGCCGTTCTGGTTCGTTTTTGCAGCTCGGCTCGTGCCTTTCCTGCCGCAGCCGGTCGTGAACCTGTATGCGGCGGCAGCCGGCATCCGGCCGCTGCCTTACATCGCCGGTACGGCGCTCGGCAAGCTGCCGATGATGGCCCTCTATGCGTTTGCGGGAGAGAAGCTGCTGGGATACTTGCTGGGATAGACAGTTGGCGGTTCATGTCAAGCGGTTTAAAAAGGCTATTGCATTTGGGAGTCATCGTGGTCGGAAGCGTGCTTCAGCAATGTGACGCTATGCAGAGCTTCTCGGCCTTGGTTGACGACGCGATGCAGCGATGAAAAACTGGAGTCGCGCGGGACGCTATCGCCGGCACGTCCGTCACCGTTCTACCGGGTCAGCATATCGCCGTCAGCGTCGTATTTCACCGCACTGCCTGCATATATGCATCTTTTTATGCCGACTTCGCCCCTTTTGTATAGATTAGATGCAAAAGCGCAGGCATTTTGCTTCATCAGCCGCATTTTCGGTTTGTGTTAGGCATTTACCTGCACATTTGCAGGCATTTCATCAGATGTCGCGAACCGACAGAAAATACCTGTACAAATGCAGGTTTTTTTACCCGCCAAACATCCACAACACTCCTGTACGCCGAAAACGCGCTTGAATATCCGCAAATTACCGCCCAGTTCATTATTGTAAGACCTTTCCACAAAAGCCAAACGCGACGAAGCGGAAGACCTGCTGCTCCATCGCGTTTGGCTTTTAATGTACCGCTGTATTGTTTGCTTACAAATGACGCAGCAGCATCCGCTCCACATGCGCGAGATGCTCGTTCATCCGCAGCGATGCCGCAAGCGGCTCCTGCTCGGCGACGGCGTCGAGGATGGCCGAGTGCTCCTCAAACAGCCGGCGCGCGACGGAGCGGTTCGCATACAGCTCGACACGGCGGATGTCGCGGATCGCCCGCTCCATCTGCCCCGTAATCGATGCGAACAGCGAGATCATGATCTCGTTGCGCGTTGCCTTGGCGAGCAGCAGGTGAAACTTGAGATCGGTCCGCTCCCCTTCGACATCGTCGCCGATCGCGGCTTCCATCTCGATCTGGAGCGCGCGAAGGGCGGCCAGGTCCTCGGTCGTGCGCTTGGCTGCGGCGATCGAGGCGATCGACACTTCGAGCGTCTGGCGCACCTCGAGCAGCTCTAGCAGCGTCTTGCGGTCGTCCCGCAAGGACGACAGCTCGGGAGGCTCGAGGCCCGCCGCTCCTAACTGCGAGCCGCCGGACGGCGGAGCGGCTGCGACCCTGCAGCCACCCCCCTGGCGGATGTCGATGAGCCCCATTGCCTTCAAGGCGCTGAGCGCCTCCCGCGTCGTCGACCGGCCGACGCCGAACTGCTCGGAGATCTCCCGCGTCGACGGGAGCTTGTCGCCCGGCTTCAGCCGCCCGTCCTCGATCTGACGGCGGATCTGCATCGCAATCTCTTCGTAATGGTTGCGCTTGGTCAGACGCTTCGCTTCGATCGGTCTCGCCTCCTTGAACGGCTTCGCTTCAGCCGATGATGACCGCATAGACGACGCCGGGACCATGCACGCCGATCGTCAGATCGTTCTCGATGTCCGAGGACCGGCTCGGCCCCGTGATGAAATGGACGCCGGCCGGCAGCGCTTCGCGCCCGCCTTCGTCCATCGGGATGAGCGCTTCGCCGAGCCGGGTGCCGAGCCGCTCGACCGGAATCAAGATGAACAGCACGGTCGGCAGCAAAGAGACCGAACGGCCCTTGTTCGCTGCCGAGCGCACGACGACCGAGCCCGTATAAGCGAGCGCCTGATCGGCAATAACGACGCCGATATCCGCTTCGGCCGCCCGCGCTTTCCAGGCGACGTCTTCGTCCGCATTCCAGACCGACACCTCGGCCTCCGGCACGGACGCTTCCAGGCCCAGCGTTGCCAGCTCGGCCTGGTCCTGCCGCACGATGATGCGCGCGCTGAGCTCCTGCGCCCGCTCGGCGATAAAGCGGCCGGCTTCGGCCAGATCCTGCGCGCGCGCAGTGTGCCCGCCGACGCTCCGCCAGTTCGCCTCGAAGCGTTCGACGCGCTCCTCGGGCGTCCAGTCGAACGTCCGCCAGAAATCCGGCGCGCCCCGCACCGGCTGCACGGGCTTGGACGTCATCCGCGGATGGCGCAGCCTGGCGGCAATGCCGTTCATGAACGATTCCTGCTTGGCCCGGGACGCGCGCTCCATCTCCGCCAGCCAGGCGGCATGCTCCGCGTCTCCGCCCGTCCGTCCAGACTGCTCCTTAATGTCCGCCATGTCCGCCGCCTCCTTGTTCCCGCTCTTTGACGATTTGTTCCATTCTCCGCTTCATATCCGGCGCCATCTGCGGACGCTCGGCGTCCATCTCGCGGTTGAGCTTCTCCCAACGGTCGCGGAACGAACGTCTCGGCAAGCTTGGCGTCACCCGGTAGCTGTTCCAGCCCTTCAAAGGCCCTAGCTTCGTGCGAATCTCGCCGCCGCGGACGACGAGGCGCTGGCCGATCTTGCCGATCGCAAGCGCAGCCTTCATCGCCGCGCTCGAGCCCGTTAGCGCCGCGAAGCCCTTCATGCCGACCGTTTCGACCGCCTTGCCGTTGCCGGTCTCCACCTTGCGGCGCCGCAGGTAGATGAGCATCTCGTGCAGCGGAATTTTGACCGGGCAGGCTTCATAGCAGGCCCCGCACAAGCTCGACGCGTTGGCGATATCGTCCCATTCGGAGACGTTTTTGTTAAGCGCCGGCGTGAGCACCGCGCCGATCGGTCCGCTGTACGTGCTGCCGTAAGCATGTCCGCCGATATGGCGGTACACCGGGCAGGCGTTGAGGCAGGCGCCGCAGCGGATGCAGTTGAGCAGCTCCTGGAACTCGGGATCGCCGAGCTGCAGCGAGCGGCCGTTGTCGACGATGATGATGTGCATCTCTTCCGGACCGTCCGCATCGGCCGTCCGCTTGGGACCAGTGATGGCCGACATATACATCGTCAGCTTCTGCCCGGTCGCCGAGCGCGGCAGCAGCGTCGCCATCACTTCAAGATCCTCGAACGAAGGAATGATGCGCTCCATGCCCATCAGCGTAATTTGCGTTTTCGGCACCGTCGTGACCATGCGTGCGTTGCCTTCGTTTTCGAACAGCACCATCGAGCCGGTCTCCGCGATCGCGAAGTTGCAGCCGGTCATGCCGATGTCCGCCTCGAGGAACTTCTCGCGCAGCTTCTTGCGCACGAAGCCCGCGAGCACGGTCGTATCCGCCTCCAGCTTTTCTCCCGCCACCTCGGAGAGCAGATCCGCGATCTGATAACGGTTTTTGTGAATGGCAGGTATGACGATATGCGAGGGCATCTCGCCGGCCAGCTGAATGATATATTCGCCGAGGTCGGTCTCGATCGCTTCGACGCCGATCTTCTCGAGCGCGTGATTCAGATGCAGCTCCTCGGATACCATGGACTTCGACTTGACGACGGTCTTGGCCGCCTTCCGCTTCGCAATGTCCATCGAGATGGCGACCGCGTCTTCGCCCGTTTCGGCGAAGTGCACGTGCACGCCGTTCGCTCGTGCGTTCTCGACGAACAAATTCAAATAATAGTCGAGATGGGCAATCGTATGCAGCCGGATCTGCCGCCCCCGCTCCCGCCACTCATCCCAATTCCCGTGCTCCGCCGAGGCATTTTTTTTCCCGTTGCGAAGCCGCTCGGTCGTGAACTTGACCGCCTTGACGAGAAACTCGTCGTTCAGCGCCAGCTCCGCCCGCTCCTTAACCGTCGCTCTTCCCTTTTGCGCGCTCATGCCAGTCCCGCTCCTTCCGCCAGCACCTCTGCCAGATGCATGACCCGCACTTGTTCTCCGCGATAACGCAGGTTGCCCGCGATGTTCATGAGGCAGGCCATGTCGAGCCCGACCAGCACCTCGGCCTCGGTCTCCTTCACGTGATCGACCTTCTCGGACACCATCGCTCCCGATATATCCGCCATCTTGACCGCAAACGTGCCGCCGAACCCGCAGCAATCTTCCGCGAACGGCAGCGGCACGAACTCAAGACCCTGCACGTTCGACATAAGCGCCATCGGCTCGTTCTTGACGCCGAGCAGCCGCGTGCCGTGGCAGGACGGATGGTAAGTCACCTTGTGCGGGAAGCTGGCGCCGACGTCCGTCACGCCGAGCACGTTGACGAGAAACTGGGTGAATTCGTACGACTTGTCCCGCAGCCGCTCCGCCCGCGCGAGCTGGACCGGATCCGACTCGAACAGCTTCGGATAATGGTGAATCATGCCCGTGCAGGAACCGGACGGCGAGATCACGAAGTCGCTGTCCTCGAACGCGTCGAGAATCGTCTTGGCGCTCGCGCGCGCCTCCTGCCAATAGCCGCTGTTGAAAGCAGGCTGGCCGCAGCAGGTTTGAAGCCGGGGAAATTCGAGCGACACGCCGTACTGCGCGAGCACCCGAACCATCGCCTCGCCCACGCGCGGATAGATGGCGTCTCCGAGACAGGTGATGAACAATGAGACCTTCATAGCTTGACACCTCGCGTTTTTAATTAGGATATGTCAGGTTGTCAGACAAGTTGATGACGGGAAAAGCGCAGACAAGTCTGCGCCGCGATCTATGATCGTACTGCTTCATCCATATTATTGATTGTACTGCCTTATTGTCAATGAATCGGACTGCGGCATTCACGTTGTTGTCACAATAGGAGCGCAAACCGCCGGATCTCGCGCGCTCCGGCAAAACTTTGCTTCAAACGATCGGACGAATGGGGCGTCGACCGCTTGGGCTGCATCAGGCTATGCTTACGGCAATGCCGCGGGACTCAAGCTCGCGCACGATCTCGCCCGGCAAGCGCCTGTCGGTGACGATCCGGTCCACCTCGGACAAGTCGGACACATGCGTAAAAGCCTGCATGCCGAACTTGCTCGAATCGGCCAGCACGTGCACGCTGTCGGCCATGCCGATCATCTTGTGCTTGATGCGCGCCTGCAGCTCGTTGGACTCGCTGATCCCCCGCTCGAGGTGGACGCCCTTGCAAGAAAGGAACAGCTTGTCGACATGATAGGCGTCGAGCGAGCGCTCGGCGAGCGGACCGACGTACGACAGCGATCTGCGCGCCAGCAGGCCGCCCGTCGAAATGACCTCGATCTTCTCCTTGCCGGAAAGCTCGAGCGCCACCTTGATGGAGTTGGTCAGCACGGTGAGCGGAATATCCGGCATCTCGCGCGCCATGTACCACGCCGTGGAGCTCGCGTCCAGCAGGATCCGGTCCTTGGGCGAGATGAGCTTGATCGCCTCGATGGCGATGCGCCGCTTGTCGTCCGCGCGGATGATCTCCCGCTCGGAGTATGGCGTCTCGGGCTGCGTCTGCACGTCCAGATCCTTGACGCTCACGGCGCCGCCATGCGACCTCCGCAGCCGCCCGGCCTGCTCCAGCCGGTCGAGATCGCGGCGGATCGTCTCCTCGGTGACGCCGCATTGCTCGGACAGCTCGGACACGCGGATGCTGCCGCGTTCGTTAACGAGCTCTACGATTTTTTCATAACGTTCCGCGACGAGCATTCGGCGTCCTCCTTTCTTCTATCCTACTTCGACAGTGACGTCGTCCGCAAGAATTTTCCGTAAGCGTCTTCCCAGATGTCCGCATCCTCGGGTCCGTAGGTCACGACTTCGAACGAATCGCGGATGACCCGGCGCGCCTCGCGCAGGTCGGCCAGTTCGCCGGACGCAATCCATTGGACGGCAAGGTTGCCGATCGCGCTGCCCTCGGCCGGACCGGCCCAGACCGGCTTGCCGATGGCGGACGCGGTCCAGCGGCAGAGCAGCGTATTCTGAATGCCGCCGCCTACCATATGAAGACCGCTATAGCGCACGCCGCTCAGCTCTTCTACCCGCTCTAGCGCGTACCGGTACTTGAGCGCGAGGCTCTCGAGAATGCAGCGCATCGTCTGGCCGATGCCTTCCGGCGGCTGCTGTCCGGTGCGGCGGCAGTACTCGGCGACTCGCCCCGGCATGTCGCCCGGCGGCAGAAAAAGCTCGTCGTCCGGATCGATAAAGGAAGCGAACGACGGCGCCTCTTCGGCCATCGCCACCAGCTCGGGGAACGAATAGACGACGCCCTGTCGCTCCCAGGCTCTGCGGGATTCGTTGACGATCCAAAGGCCCATGATGTTTTTGAGCAGTCTGTACGTGCCGTATGCGCCGCCTTCGTTCGTGAAGTTCAATTCCCGCGCGCGGTCCGTGAGCACGGGCTCGGTCACTTCCGTGCCGATGAGCGACCAGGTTCCGCAGCTCAGATAGGCGAAATGCTCGTCTAGCGCCGGCACCGCGACGACGGCCGAGCCGGTGTCGTGCTCGGCGACCGCATAGACCGGAATCGCCGGCACGCCTAGCTCCTCGGTCACCGCTTCGCATAGCGCGCCAGCTCTATCTCCGGGCGCGAGTACCGGACCGAACCATTCGGCAGGTATGTCGAGCTTCGCGAGCAGCTCTCGATCCCAATCTTTTGTCGTTGCGTTGAACAGCTGCGTCGTCGTCGCATTGGTGAACTCGGCATGCATTTCTCCCGTCAGGAAGTAGCGCAGCAAATCCGGGATCATCAGGAAGCGCTTGGCTTCGCGCAGCAGCGGATTGCCGGCGGACTTCAGCGCGTACAGCTGAAAAATCGAATTGAACGGCAAAAACTGGATGCCGGTTTTGGCGAACAGCTCGGCTTCGGGAATTTCCGCGAACAGCACGGGCATGATGCCTGTCGTATGATTGTCCCGATAGTGATACGGATTGCCGAGCAGCTCGCCGCTCTCGCCGACGAATCCGAAGTCGACGGCCCAGGAGTCGATGCCGATGCTCTGGATTTCGATGCCGCGCTGCTTGGCCTTAAGAAGCGCCTGCTTCATCTCGTGCAGCAGCCGGAGAATGTCCCAGTGCAGCCTGCCGCCGACCTGGACCGGATCGTTCGGAAACCGGTGCAGCTCCTCCGTCTCGATCCGGCCGTCCTTCAGTCTGCCGAGCAGCGCCCGGCCGCTGCTCGCCCCCAGATCGTAAGCCAATATGTCGGCCATCTTCAGCTACCTCCAGTATCTATCCTTGCTTAGCCGCGCGCGGCGAGGACGTCGCGTTCGTACGATTTGACCTCTTCGAGCCAACGCTCGCGGACCGGCACGCCTTGCGATTCGCAGTAGTAGTCCCAGATCGCGCCCAGCGGATACGTCTTGAACTCCTCGGTCAGCGCGAGGCGGGACGTGTAGTCGCCGGCGAGCTCGGCCTTGCGCAGCAGGTCCGTCGGCTCGAGCAGCGCCTGGAGCAGCGCCTTGATCGTGTTGCGCGTGCCGATGACCCATGCCGCGACGCGGTTGATGCTGGCGTCAAAGAAGTCCAGGCCGATATGCGTCTTGCCGAGCAGATCGCCGCGGACGAGCTCCTTGCCGATCTCGTACAGCTCGTCGTCGAGAATGACGACGTGGTCGCTGTCCCAGCGGACCGGACGGCTCACGTGCAGCAGCATGCCATCGGCGAACAGCGACAGCGAAGACAGCTTGCCGGAGATAACCTCCGTCGGATGGAAGTGGCCGGCATCCAGGCAGATCAGCTTGTTATTTTGCAGGCCATAGCCCATGTAGAACTCATGCGAGCCGACCGTGTATGCTTCCGCGCCGAGTCCGAACACCTTGCTCTCGACGGCATCGAGGTTGTGCGCCGGGTTCAGCTCCTCCGCAAACACTTCGTCGAGCGCATCCTTCAGACGCTTGCGCGGCGCGAGGCGGTCGACCGGATTGTCCTTGAAGCCGTCCGGCACCCAGACGTTCGTGACGCAGGTCTGTCCGAGCTGCTCGCCGAAGTAGGCGCCGACGCGGCGGGAGCGCTTGCAGTGCTCGATCCAAAAATCGCGGACCTTCGGATCAGCATGGCTGAGCGTGAAGCCGTCTTTGGAATTCTCGTGGGAGAAGCAGGTCGGATTAAAATCGAGTCCGAGGCCTTGCGCCTTCGCCCACTCGACCCAACGCTCGTAGTGACGGGGCTCGATCGCGTCGAGGTCCACTTTTTCATCGGTGTCCGCGTAGATGGCATGCAAATTCACCTTGTGCTTGCCGGGAATGAGCGAGAACGCTTTTTCCAGATCCGCCCGAAGCTCGTCAGGCGTGCGCGCCGCGCCCGGATAGTTGCCCGTGACCGCGATGCCGCCCGTCAGATCCTGGTCGCGATTCAAGAAGCCGCGCACGTCGTCGCCCTGCCAGCAGTGCATGGAGATTTTGATCTCGGACAGCTTCTGGAGCGCCGCGTCGACGTCGATGCCATGAGCCGCATATTGGGCTTTGGCCGCTTCGTACTGCTTGGTCGTTTCGTTGGATGGCAAAAGGGTCTCCTCCTTGTATAAGCCAGGCGAGCGACGCGGGTCGTGCGCCGCGCCGCTCGGGCTTTCTATCGCTTTAAAATGATAGGAACTGAAATGTTAATGAATCGGGAATATTATTGAATCGGAAACGCCATGACCGACATAAGCGCGTTTTCCGCTTGGGTCGCGTCGAGCCTGCTGTACTGCACGATGACCTTGATGTCGCTGCGCACTTCGATCGCGTAGGGCACGCCCGGCGGGATGCTCTTGCCGTCCTTGGCCAGCGAGGATGTACGGATATGACGTGTGCGCCGCGCCGGTACGACGACCAGGATGTCCTCGATCGGATCGCAGTCCTCGAAATAAATGGTGAACTGGAGCAGCGCGTCGTCGGAAGCCGTGTTCAGCACGCATACCGATTCGTGGCTCGTAAGCTGGCCTGCGCTGTGCTCGGGAATGTAGGCGTCCGGTATGAACCAGCGTTTTTCGCCAGTCGCTTGGGGCATGCGCGAATCCTCCTTCGTAGGCTATTTAACCGCTTAGCGGGCGATTAGCGCGTGAACGCGGCCGGTACGCCGCCGTCGATCGTGAGCATGCAGCCCGTCGTCTTTTCGGCCTTGGAGGAAGCGAAGAACGCTACGCCTTCAGCGATGTCGCGCGGGTAGATGTTGACGAGCAGCGTCGTGCGCTTGCGGTAGTACTCCTCGAGCTGGTCGGGCTCGATGCCGTAAGCCGCAGCGCGCTCGTTGCGCCAGCTGCCGTTCCAGATGGCGGAGCCTTGCAGGATCGCGTCGGGCAGAATCGTGTTGACGCGGATGCCGTGCTCGCCGCCTTCGGCTGCGATGCAGCGTGCCAGATGAGCTTCGAGCGCTTTGGCCGCGCTGTAGGCGGTGGCGTTTTTGCCGGCATAGACGGAATTTTTGGAGCCGATGAACACCATGCTGCCGCCGACCGCTTGCGCCTTCATCACCTTGAACGCTTCGCGGGCAACCAGGAAATAGCCGGTGCCGAGCACGTTCATGTTCAGGTTCCATTCCTTCAGCGAAGTCTCTTCGAACGGGCTGGAGGTCGCGAGACCCGCGTTGTTGACGATAATGTCTACGCCGCCGTAGGCAACCGCGGTAGCCGCGTAAGCGGCCTGAACGGCTTCTTCGCTGGTTACGTCCATCTTGACCGCGATCGCGCGGTTGTCGCCGTAGCGGGCGTTGATCTCGGCCGCGATCTTCTCGGCGCCTTCGAGGTTAAGGTCGGCCAGCACGACGTGCGCGCCTTCGGATACGAGGCGGCGAGCCGTCTCGCTGCCGATCCCGCCCGCGCCGCCGGTGATGAACGCCACCTTGCGCGAGAATTCGGCTTCGGCCGGCGCCAGCGTCAGCTTGTAAAGCTCGAGCGGCCAGTACTCGACGTTATACGATTCGTTCTCGCTCAGTGAGACGAATTCGCCGAGCGCCGTCGCGCCGCGCATAACCGCAATCGCGCGGTGGTAGAGCGCGCCGCTTACCTGGGACATCGCCCAGCTCTTGCCGGTGTTGATCATGCCGACGCCCGGGATGAGGATGACGCGTGGCGCCGGTTCGAACATGACGTCGCCTTCGTTTTTGTTGCGCTCGAAGTAGGCTTTGTATTGCTCCTTATAAGCCGCGACGCTATCCTTCAAGATCGCCTTCAGGCCTTCGACGTCGTCCGCGTTCGGCGTCCAGTCGATGAACAGCGGCACGACCTTCGTGTGCACGAGGTGGTCCGGGCAAGCGGCGCCGACTTGGGACAGCTTCGGCGAGCGCTCGCCGCCGACGAACGTCAGCACGTCGTCCGCGTCGTCGAACGACAGAATCATCTTCTTGGCGTCGGAGACGGCGCCGCGGATCGTCGGCATGACTTGCGACGCGATGCTGCGGCGAACGTCGGCCGGCAGCGCGGCGTGCTTCGTGCCGCCGAACAGCGTCGCGGCGTTTACGCGCGCCTCGATGAACGCTTCAGCTTCGCTGATGATCTTGATCGTTTGCGCGTAAGCTTCCTCGCTCGTTTCGCCCCAAGTGACGAGGCCGTGCTTTTCCATCAGGACGAGCTCTGCGTTCGGGTTGGCCAGCACGCCTTCCGCGATCATCTTGGACAGCTTGAAGCCCGGACGGATGTAAGGCACCCATACGAAGCGGTCGCCGAAAATTTCCTTTGCCAGCTCCTTGCCGTTGTCGGCGCAGCACAGGCTGATGATCGAATCCGGATGTGTGTGGTCGACGTGCTTGAACGGCAGGAACGCGTGCAGCAGCGTCTCGATCGAGGCGCGCGGGTGCTTGACGTCGATCATGCAGTTGACGAGATAGGCGACCATCTCTTCGTCCGGCATCTCATCCTTCTCGAACAGCGGGCGGATATCTTCCATGCGGAGGCCCGTAAAGTTGCCGGCTTTCATCGACGCGAGGTCGGAACCGCTTCCCTTCACGTACATCACTTCGACGTCGCGGCCGCGGAAATCCTTCACGACCGTCTTCGCGGACGTGTTGCCGCCGCCCCAGTTGCAGACGCGGCGATCGGCGCCGATGATGTTGGAACGGTAGACGAGCTGATCAAGCGCGTTTTCTTGCTTCGATGCTTCCGAGGAATTCCACAAGCTTTGAACCATGAGATGAGACCTCCGAATAAATGTTTTGTTTTCTTTTGTTTTCACTATATCATCTTTGTTTGTTTTTGAATACGCATTTTCGGATAAAAACAAAAAACATCCTCGGTTACGAGGATGTACGGGAAAAAAAACAAATAGGATCGTGTTTTGGCGGCTAGAACGCAAGCGATACGCGCGCGGCACCGTTGCATATCCACTTCCGCGTTCCAAGAATAACTGCGCTGCATGCCGTTATTGATCGACGGCTGCGGCGTTTCGGAGCATTAGAGGCACAGAATGCAGCTATCGCTCGCATGCGGCGGCGCTTCGGAGTATTAGCGACACGGATTGCCGCTATCTTCCGCCTGCGGCCGGCACTACCTATTTTTTTGCGAAAAAAGCAGCCGATCCGCCTCAGCAGAGGCGCAGCCCGACGATGACCAAATCCCGCTCGATGCCGTCGAGCTCCGCGACGCGAGGCAGCCGGCCCCACCGTTCGAAGCCATGTTTGCCAAGCAGGCGAAGGCTCGGCTCGTTGTGTCCGAATACGAGTCCGACAAGCGTCTTGATGCCGAGCGGCGGAGCGGCCGCGATCGCATGGCGGATCAGCACGCCGCCGAGGCCCAGCCCCCTGGCGGACTCCGCTAAGTAAATGCTGAGCTCCGCCGTCGCATCGTATGCGGCCCTGCTATGATAAGCCGAGAAGCTAAGCCAACCCGCGACATGCCCATCTCTGCGCAATACCCACAACGGATGCCGGTCCGGCAGATGCGCTTCGAACCAGCCGATCCGGCTCTCGACCGATACCGGCTCCAGATCCGCCGTCACTTGCCTGCCCGCGACAGTCGAATTGTAAATCGAGACGATATCGGGCAGATCTTCGAAGCGGGCAATTTCAATGCGATCGTTTGCAGACTGCGACAATGCTTTCCCTCTTTTCATAAACTGCACCCGGCTATTTTTCATGTATCGAAAACTGCTATTTGCTATTATTGAAGACGATTATTCCAAACGGATGCGGATATAATGGTCGGTCTCCGTCTCAAGCTCGTAATAATCCTGCAGCGCCGACTCCCATTCTGCGCTGGCCGGCGAATTCATGAAGCCGACAGCATGGTCGCCGAGGTTCTGCCATTTGACGAGCAGCATGTACCGGCCCTCCTGCTCCACGCATTTGTGAAGCTCATGAGACAGGTAGCCTCGCGTACCGGCTAACAGCGCCTGGAATTTGCGAAAGCTGCTCTCGAATTCGCTTGCCATGCCTGGCTTGACCGTAAGCATCGACGATTGCAGGATCATCGGTACACCTCCAATAATAGGTCTGAACGAACGGCTGCCTGTAGCCCTCTCCTACAATTCTTCGGTGGCTTCTTCATCGTTCAGCGTCCCGAGTACGATGCGATCGTTCTGCAGGACGGCTGTCAATCCGATCGCGCTAAGCATGACATAGGCATGGCCATCCAGCGAAAACATGGCCGCACCGCCCGAGTACGATCCGGCACTGCGCAGAATAACCGACTTGCTGCCGGGCAGCGTAAAAGCGTACCGGTCGTCGACGTGCTCTACGTACTTTCTGAACGCCCGCGAGCGCATGTAGATGTCGCCGTTCAGTTCGATCCACTCGTACTTGGCGCCGGCAGAAGGATAAATATCGATGCCGGCGCCTTCGACGGCATATTCCGGCGCACGTTTGATCAGGCTCCTGACTGTCGCCAGCGTCGGCGGCAAATCCAGCAAACGCGCCTGCACATTTTCCGCGATGCCGATCAGATGCGACAGTCCGAGCAAGGCGGGTCCGCCGAACAGGCTGAACACGATCATCAGGACCGAATTGCTGGCAAAACCGACGATCGTCCCGCCAATCAAGATCAAATAACCGATCAGATCAAGCAGCGTACGCATTTAATCGTCACTCCTGTCCAGCTTAGTCCTCTTCCTCTTCTTCCGGCGACACGACATAGACGCAGCGGAAACGCTCGGTGCCCGGATACTTCTCCCCAAGGCTGTGAACGGTAAACCCGATGCTCCGGTAAAAATTAACGCCGTCTTCGTCGGTCTCCGCCTCGATGCGCTCGGGCTCGGCAGCGCTCAGCAGATGAAGCACCATGCCTCTGCCGTATCCCTTCCCCCGCTCATCCGGATGGACTGCAATATGACGGATGGTCGCAATGCGGTCGTCGTCCGATTCATATCCGATGATTCCGATGATCTCTCCGTTGTCTTCATAGCCTTGAAGATGAAACCGGACATTTTCCTTATATTCGCTCAACACCTTCACTAGACGGTCCGGATCCGGAAAAACGGACAGCTCGAGCAGCTCGTAGATCGGGCGTTGTTCCAGTCTGTCTTTCACGTTAACCAGCATTCGAGTCACCTTTTCCTATTCATTTAATTGCATTAATTATCGTCGTTAAATATACATTTAGTGTCTCCATCTGATATCCGATTTAGACAATTGGTACACCATCCAGCCCGCCGAGGCCAGCGTGCATAGAACCGGATTGCCGCGCGCGAAAAAAACGGCAAAAATCAAACAAAACACAGTCGTCGTTTGCGCCAAACCGCCAACCAAGCGGCCTTCCTTATCAGAAAACACCGCAAGAATCGATAACAGCAGCATCAATGCGATCAAGAACACCCACAGCATCGCGCATCGCTCCTACTCTACGTCGAAGTTAAAATACGTTTTCGGATAGGGCTCCTTCGCGAGCGTATAATGCCACCATTCCTTGCTGTAAGCTTTGAAGCCCCGTTTCTCCATCGCCTTCTTCAGCAGGTTGCGGTTCGCCGTCTGCGCCGAGACAGCAAGCTTCGCGCCATGCGCCGAGACCGGACCGAGAAAGTCGAAGCTGCCGCCCATGTCGACGAGTTGGCCCGTCTTGACGCTGGCCATCGACAGATCGACCGTGCTGCCTCTGGAATGCCCCGATTTGCCGGAGAGATAACCGAGCTTGAACAGCTTGGCCTTATCGGTGTCCGGATAGAAGACAGCCTTCGTCTTCTGGTCCTTCGGGTCCTTCGACCAACGGATGAAGTGATCCACCGCCTTTTGCGGACGGTATGCGTCATAAATAACCAGCTTGTAGCCTTTTTCGGCGAGATCGTCGGAGACTGCTTTTAGCGCCTTGGCGGCTTGCTGCGTCATGACCGCGTATGGCGCCTTATACCCGTCTACGCGGGCGCCTACGAAATTATAGTCGCTATAATACCGAATGTCGTATTCGGCCGAAGGGATAACTTCGTCCAGATAGACGAATCCTTTGGGAAGCTTGTTCTTCTTGGCAGGCGGACGCTCATCGGCCCCTGGGACTTGGCCATCCGATGCCGGGATCCCGGCAGTCGAAGCGCCTCCTCTATCGACCGGAGCCGAGATCGCACCGATCCGTGCGGATACGGCGACGGCCGTCGCCGCTGACATGCCCAGCGTACCGGCTGCGACTGCGGGGCCCGATGCGACGGTTAAGGCGACAGCGGCGAGCGGTACGATCCACTTGCTGCGCATAGGCCGGACTCCTCCTTCTCGCGATCGTAACCATCATTATAGCATCATTCTTGCGCGGAAGAAGAGCGAGTTGTTGCAGCCTGCAAAGCGACGGGTATACCTTTTTGTGTAAAACTATCGAGTAAACAAAGGAGCGATCGAACATGGCGAACGCCGCACAAGTCGGAGCCGGAAACGGCGATCTTGCAGGAAAGGTAGCGCTGGTCACCGGGGCTGCATCGGGTATCGGCCTTGCATCGGCCGTCAGGCTGGCCCGCGACGGCGCGAAGGTTGCGCTTCTCGGTCGAGGCGGCGACGACGAGCTGGAGCAGGCGGTACATAAGATCGCAGGTTCCGGCGGCGAAGCGATCGCGGTCGAAGCCGACATCTCCGTCGAAGCCGAGATGCAAGCCGCCGTACAGCAGGTGCTAGACCGATGGGGCCGGCTCGACATCGTCGTCGCCAATGCGGGCGTCAACGGCGTATTGCTGCCGATCGAGGACATGGGCATGGACGATTGGAGCACCACGATCGGCATCAACTTGACCGGCACTTTCCTTACGGTCAAACATGCGGTGCCTGCGCTCAAAAAGCAGGGCGGCAGCATCATCATTACAAGCTCTATCAACGGAAATCGCGTGTTTTCCAACTTTGGCTTCAGCGCCTACAGTACGTCCAAAGCAGGTCAGGTCGCCTTTATGCAGATGGCCGCGCTCGAGCTGGCCAAGTACCGCATCCGTGTCAACGCGATTTGTCCGGGCGCGATCGAGACCAACATCGAGGAAAACACGGACCGCCGGCCCGAAGTCGACGAGATCGCCATTCCCGTGGAGTTTCCCGAGGGCGACCAGCCGCTGCGGCACAAACCCGGCAGTGCCAAGCAGGTCGCCAGCCTCGTCAAGTTCCTCGCTTCAGACGAGTCTTCGCACATTACCGGCACGCCGATTTACATCGATGGTGCCGAATCTCTCATACACGGCTGATTCAAACTCTTCTTGGGACAGATTCGTTATAACCAAGCCCAGGCCGCTGTCGCAAACATACCAGGCAAAGAAGGTGCGCATCATGCAGCTCGAGTGCTTCTACCATTCTCCGCGCAGCAACTGGGCTTATTCCTACGACAAGGACACCTTCCATCTGCGACTCCGGACCAAACGGGACGACGTAGATAGTGTCGTCGCTATAACCGGCGACAAGTACGATTGGGCGCATCACCAACGCGAGTGCCTCATGGAGAAAATCGCCAGCGACAGCTTGTTCGATTATTGGGAATGCCAAGTCAAACCCGAACGCAAGCGTTTTTCGTACGGCTTTAAGCTGATGTCCGGCGACCAACGGGTATGGATGATCGAATCCGGCATTTTCGGCGAGGAGCCTTCTCCCCCGGGCGGTTATTACGAGATGCCTTTCATTCACGAGATCGACATTTTCACGCCGCCCGAATGGACCAAGTCTGCCGTTTTCTACCAGATCATGCCCGACCGATTCGCCAACGGCGACCCCGGCAACGATCCGGAAGGCGTGCTCCCTTGGGGCGGCAAGCCGACGCGGGAGAGCCACTTCGGCGGCGATCTGCAGGGCATCGTCGACCGCATCGATTATTTGACGGAGCTTGGCGTAACCGCCGTTTATTTGACGCCAATCTTCGAATCTCCCAGCAATCATAAATACGATACGATAGATTATCGAAAAATAGACCCGCATTTTGGAGACGTCAAAACGCTCAAGAAGCTGGTCGACGTCGCGCACGGCAAAGGCATCCGCATCGTGCTCGACGCCGTTTTTAATCACACGAGCGTGGATTTCCCGCCGTTCAAGGACATCGTCAAAAACGGCGAAAAGTCCAAGTACAGGCACTGGTACCATATCTACGATTATCCCGTCCGGATCGAGGAAGGCAACCCGAACTACGATACATTCGGCTTTTTCGCGCAAATGCCCAAGCTCAACACGGCCAATCCGGAGGTCAAAAACTATCTGCTCGGCGTCGCCGAATACTGGCTCAAGGAAGTCGGCATCGACGGCTGGCGTCTGGACGTCGCCAACGAGATCGACCATGCGTTCTGGCGAGACTTCAGGCGCACGGTCAAGCGGGTCAATCCGGAGGCCTATATTATCGGCGAGGTATGGTCCGACTCGCTTCGCTGGCTTCTTGGCGACCAGTTCGATTCGGTCATGAATTATCCGTTCGCCGATTGCGTGAACGCGTTTTTCTGTCCGGGCGAAGCCGATGCCGGCGATTTTGCGAACAAGATCAACCATGTTCTGATGCGTTACCCGCAGCAGACGAACGAAGTCGTCTTTAATATGCTGAGCAGCCACGATACGCCGAGAATATTAACGATGATGGGATCGGACAAGCGCAGGCTCAAGCTGGCTATCGTGTTTTTGCTCACCTTTATCGGGACGCCCTGCATTTTCTACGGCGACGAAATCGGCCTGTCCGGCGACGGCGACCCGGATTGCCGCAAATGCATGGAGTGGGACTTCGAACGTCAGGATCGCGAGCTGTTCGACTTTTACCGATTGTTGATCGATCTGCGCAAATCGAATCAGGTGCTCCGCTCCGGACGCTTCCGCTTCCTCAAGGCCGATACCGGCGACAGCGGACTCGTCTATGAGCGGATCGACGCCGGCAAGCATTTCACCATCTGGATGAACAACACGGACGAAGCGACGGTGCTCGCCCACCCGATCGTTGCCGACGATTGGATCGACGCGCTGAGCGGCGAGTCTGTCAAGCCGGTGGACGGATGGATGCGCATCGGTCTGGAGCCGCTAGGATACCGGATTTTAAGCCGCTCGATCGTCTAATATGAACAGGGGGATATCTGCATCTCGCATGCAGGTATCCCTTTTTTTTCGGACACATTATGTTCACAAATGAAAAAAAAGTTCGAGTTTCAAGTAATATATGCGCTGGTTAATAACTATCTATGATTGATCTGGCAGTTATTTTCAAGGAGGAAGAGCAGAGGATGAGCAAGCAAAACGTTCTAGCCATGCTATTAGCCGGAGGGGAAGGCAAACGGCTGCATCCGCTAACGCAGCAATGGGCCAAACCGGCCGTACCTTTCGGTGGAAAACAACGCATTATCGATTTTCCGATCAGCAACTGCTTAAACTCCTTCATCGATAATATCGGCATCGTTACACAATATCGAGCCGAATCCATTCACCAATATTTGAGCGAAGCTAAATCATGGAGCGGCGGTCCGCAAGCTCAGCGCGGTCAAACCTTGCTGCCATCCGATCGGATCGGCGGCGAGGGCTACGCTGGAACAGCCGACGCGATCTATCAAAATATAGATTACATCGACAGTCATTCCCCCGAGGACGTCCTTATTCTATCCGGCGATCATATCTATCAAATGGACTATGCGCCCCTTCTTTCCGCTCACCGCAAAAGCGGCGCGAGCGCGACGATTGTCGTCAAGCACGTCGCTTGGGAAGAAGCGAGTCGGTTCGGCATTATGAGCACGGATGAAGAAGGCCGTATCATCGACTTCGCTGAAAAGCCGGCTGCGCCGAAGAGCAATCTCGCTTCGATGGGCGTCTACGTCTTCCGCTGGAGCGACCTGCGCCGCCTCCTGCTGCAGGACGCCGCCAAGCCCGCTTCCTCGCACGACTTTGGCAAAGACCTGATCCCGCAAATGCTCCAAGACGGCGAATCGCTCCATGCCTACAAATTCGGCGGCTACTGGCGCGATGTCGGCACGATCGGCAGCCTTTGGGAAGCCAACATGGATCTGCTCGACGGCGAGGTCCATATCGGCACGCCGGAATGGCCGATGAATGCCTCCGCCCTGTCGTCGGTCGTGCACTTCTCGTCCGGCGTCCACGCGCAAATCCGCGGCTCGCTCATTCACCAGGGCGTCTCGGCCCGCGGCGAGATCGATCGCTCCGTCATTTCGATCGGCAGTCAGATCGGCTCGAACAGCCAGGTCCGCGACAGCGTCGTCATGCCCCACGCAAAGATCGGCAAGCACGCGAAGATTAACCGCGCGATCATCGGCGAAGGCGCCGTTATCGAAGACTATGCGGTGGTCGGCGACGGATCGGACATCGTCGTCATCGCGCCGGGCGAACGCGTCAAGGCGAACGTATTCATGGCTCCGGCATTCGAGCGCATCAAGGACATGAAGGACCGTATCGTCGGCGCTGGGAAGCTCGATCAACCGGCTGCGTTGCTGACGATTGCCGAATAATCGCCGAACCTCCATTAAAAAGAAGGCGGACTCCTGCTGCGGAGTCCGCCTTCTTTTTATCCTGCATCCATTTCTAGCAGCTACCCGGCACAATCGGCTCCGGCCTCCCCCACAGATATCCTTGAAACAGACGGTACCCAAGCGCCTGAAGCCAGCGGTAATCCGCCTCGCGCTCGATCCCCTCCGCCAGCGGCACGGCGCCGACCTGCAAGGCTGTCTGGAGAAGCTCTCCGGCAATCCGCTGCTTGGCCGGATCGCCGCTCACGCCGTCTGCGGCGCCGCGGTCCAGCTTCATATAATGTGGCTTGATCTCGCGGAGCAGCTCCGGCGTACTGAAACCTTCCCCCACATCGTCAAGGGCGTAGCTAAAGCCTTGTTCGGTATAGTAAGCCAAAATCGTCTTCAGGTGCGCCAGATCATCGACCCGCTCGCTCTCCACGACTTCAAAAACGAATCGCGACGCATCCAGCCCCAGCTCCCGCGTCAACGCGGTCGTCGACCGCAGACAATGCTGCGGGGAATAGATCGACGTCGGAATAAAGTTAATGAATACTTTCCCCTGCAAATGAACGGCGCTCCGCACGGCAGCCATACGGCACATGCGATCGAGCGCATAAAGCCGGTTGCGACGCTTCGCCGCTCCGAATACTTCGGCCGGCGACAGCATCCTGCCGTCTTCGGCCAGAAATCTCGCCAACACCTCGTAGCCGTAAACGCCGCCGTCTGCGCTCACGATCGGCTGGGCGTACGGCACGACGCGTTCCTCCCCGATGACGCCTTCGACCCATTGCTCCTTCAGTTCTTCCGGCAGCGTCGTCAGCGGCTTCCATTCGCCTTCGTTCAGGCGATAAGCCATCGCGGCAGGGTTCATATGATCGAGACAAAAGTCGTAAAAATCGGCGACAGCGGACTCGCGAACCAGCATCGCGTCCGGTTGATTTTGCATGGGCGCGCCGCGTTCCTTCATAAACCTGGCGATCTCGCCGGCTACGGCTTCGTTCGCGGGATCGGCTAGCCGGAATTCGTACAAGGGCTCTCCCGCCATGCATTGTCGGCAACTCATCTGCACACTTCCTTCGATGTCGAGCGGGATTAAGGTCCGACGCTATACATTCGCCGTATGCTTCTTTATTCCTACCTTTTTAAGAGAAAGTTCTGAAATTAAAAAGAAAGACAGCCCACGGCTGCCTTGAAGATCTTACCTTATGCACCATTTTTCAGCTAGGACCGCGGCACCTGAAGCTCTGCGAACAGCCGTCCCAGCTCGCCGTCGATATCTGCTGGTTCGCAAGCGTAATTGTACATGCCCAGAAAGATGCGCGTCGCCCGTTCGTCCGTGCCGATCAGTCGATAAGCGCCGAGCAGCTCCGGCGGCAGCGGCGCATTGCGGGTCATCTGGCAGCCGATCTCGAATCGGCTCCTCAGCTTGGCCTGCATGGCGTCCTCGTATTTGGCCGCCATCTCCTCCGATGCTTCAAGCCAGTCCGCGGGCCGGTATGCGGAGAGCGTCCGCGCGAGCAGCCCTGCGCCGAAAACCGCGTCATGCATGCCTTGGCCGACCGCCGGATCCTTGAAGGAGAAAGCGTCTCCGACAAGCGCCCAGCCTCTGCCAATGCCTTCGTGCCAATCGTTGTCGTAGCCGAGAAGCGCGCGTATGCGCCCCGCAAACGACGCGTTCCTCAGCCGGCCCGGAAATTCCGTCGCGGCAAACCCTTCCTCTGCCAGCGCCCGGAGCCCCTGCTCCGGTTCGGCACGCAGCCTCTCGATGCGAGCGGTGTCGGTTAACGGGAACATAAAACCAAGCACATATTGCGCATCGCTCGTCGGGAAAGCGATGGCGAGCTTGTCGCCCTGCTTGTAGAACTCCGCGAACCGATCCCCGCTTTGCTCGTAGCCGTCGACATAGGCGACATAAGAAGCATAATCGGTCGGCACGGCCAGCCGTCTCTCTGCGCCTGCCCACTGCCGTACGGAAGATCGGCGGCCGTCCGCGCCCACGACGAGCGGTGCAGAGAAAGACAGCACCTGCCCCTCTTTCGTAACGCCGGTCACCCCCGTTACTTCTCCGCCTGTGCCGCGGATGAGCGAGGTCGCCCTGAATCCGCTGACCGCCGTAACGCCCGGCTGCGCGCGCGCCAGACGGAATAGAATATCGTCGATATATTTGCGTTTTACGCAAAGACAACCGTCGATCCCGTCAACCGCAGGAAAACGTCCTTCGATGATCGCTCCCTCGAAGTTAATATGCGCTTTGTTGTAGAGCGGGGTACCCGTAGCCAGCAATTCGTCCAGTACGCCCATTTCTCTGAATTTGGATAGCGTGTTGGCATACAAATTGTGCGTGGATAAAGTGTCGCTCGGAAATTCGGCCCGGTCGAGCAGCAGCGTCCGCATTCCCAGCCGCGACAGCTCCCACGCCAGCGTGGCACCCGCAATTCTGGCTCCTACGACAATGACGTCGTATGACGCGTTCATCCAATCCCTCCTCATCTACCTTGACGGGAAGAGTATAACGCCGGACTTCGTCACGAAGACAGTTACGGCGGTCACCGGATTCGTCACGTGTTCGAGAAGGTCGTACGAAGCAGAGACGTCGCATTTCCGGTCTTCCCCTCGCCGACCCGCTCGGTTACAGTAGAAGAACCGGTTAATGAATGGAGGATTTATTTTGAAAACGCCGTTATCGACGGAACGTCCCGCCGCCGCACTGCAGCGCCCGATTGCTTCCAGGGACCATGTGGTGTTCGCGGCCGCGACGCTGCTCTATTGGGCGACCATGTATATTTATGTGCCGATTCTGACCCCGTTTCTCGAGGATCGCGGTCTGCCGCTCGGCACGATCGGCCTGATCGTCGGCAGCTACGGCTTGACGCAAGTGCTCATCCGCTTCCCCCTGGGTCTCTACTCGGACCGGCTCAGCAAGCGCAAGCCGTTTTTGTTCGCCGGCATGGCCGCGGGACTTTTGAGCTGCGCGCTGTTTTTTTATGTAGGCGGCTGGATCGGTCCGCTGTCCGGGAGGCTTGTCGCCGGCATTTGCGCATCGACCTGGGTGCCGTTTACGGTGCTGTACGCCTCGTATTATCCGCCGGCGCAATCCGGCAAGGCGATGAGCACGCTGAGCTTTCTGACGGTCGTCGGACAGCTGGCCGGCATGACGCTGAGCGGCTATCTGGCGGGGTCGGGCGGCTGGAACGCTGCGTTCGCGGCCGGCATGATCATTGCCGCAGCAGGCGGCGCGCTCGTCGCTTTCGTCCGCGAACCGCACTCGGCTTCAACGACGAATGCAGCATTTATGAGCGGCGAAGAAGCCGGCAAAAGGCCGGCGCTGACGCTCCTCCGGCATTCTCGGCAGCTGCAGATCGTTTCTTTGCTGTCGTTGCTCGCTCACTGCGTGCTCTTCATTACCATGTTCGGCTTTACGCCGCTGCAAGCCGTTGAATACGGAGCCGGCAAAAACGGACTCACCGGCCTGGTCGTCTCTTTTATGGTTCCGCATGCGCTCGTCTCATTATGGACCGGCCGCTATATCGCCCCTCGCTTCGGCACGCGGCGCGTCTTAGTCTGCGGCTTCCTGCTGGCTGCCCTCTGCACAGCGCTCATCCCGTTCAGCGGCAACTATGTCGGCCTGCTGGCCACGCAGGCGGTCAACGGCATCGCGCAGGGGTTGTACTTGCCGCTGCTGCTTGGCCTCGCGATCAAGGATATTCGGCCTGTCGAACGCGCCACGGCCATGGGGTTCTATCAATCCGTATATGCCATCGGCATGTTCGCCGGGCCGTATCTGGCCGGGTGGCTGAATGCCGGCGGCGGGCTTAAGGCGGGCTTCGCCTTCGGCGCCGCGATCGCCGTCCTCGCCGCCGTTATCGCGCGACTTGGAATAAAAGCGGAACGCACCGCTTAAGCCGCTTCGAAGTTACGGCTGGCTAGCGCCGGCTTGGCGGGCTTGGCGGGCTTGGCGGGCTTGGCGGGATCGGGCCTAGCTAGTGCTGGCTGGAGCTATTCCCGCGATGTCCTAATAGAGCCCGCCTTGCAGTGTCAAAGCGACGCAGGCAAGCGCGACCAAGATCAGCAGCACGCCGTCCCGGGCATGCCAGTGCAAACGCTCGGCCTCGCTCGGCGCGTCCCGCCGGCCGATCCCGCGGCTCTCGAGCGCCAACGTCACGGTCTCTCCCATCCGGAACAATGCGAGCATAAACGGCACGGCCGTGCTTCGAAGTCTCCGCAGCATCGCCGCGGGCGAACGCCCCGTGTCCTTGCCTCTGGCGACGGCGATGCGGGCGAAGCGATCCCACTCCGCGAGCAGCTGCGGCACGAATCGCAGGAGCAGCGTCACTGTCAGGACGAGACGCTGCGCCCGTCTTCCTGCGCCGCCCTTTCGCGGCAAAACCTGCGCGAGCGCGCGGCGCAAACGGAGCGGCGGGATGGCGGCCGGCAGCGCAATTCCGATCGCCAGCACGAGCCAGGTTTTTGCAAACGAGCGAAAAGTAGCGACGCTGTTCGCGGCATGCCACCAATCGCCGCGATCGCCGCTGCTTCCCGTCAAGCCGGACAGCACCGTCGACATGACGGTGAACAGCGCAAACGCGGCGAGCGGACCTTTGTATTCGCGCAGCGGTAGGCGGGCGAGCCCTACGATCGCTGCCGTCAGCAGGGCGGACGCCGCCAGTCCCGCCCATCCCCGCGCTGCGAACATCGACAGCGACAACGCCACATATCCGAGCCATATCGCTCTTGGATCGAATCCGGACAGCCGGTTGCGATCGGCCCCGGATATGGAGCGCCTCCTTGCGTTTGGCCATGCTTCAAAATCGGCTATTTGCGCGCCGTCCGAATTTACGCCCTGATTCTCGCGGTCGGCAGACGTAGATATATCCTTAACATCCTGAAGTCCCATTGACAGCCGAAACGCTGCAATTTCCGTCGCCTTCCATATTCTCTCTTCCGCCAGTCCATGCCGCCATGCATCGCGGGCGGCCCTATAAGATGCCGGACAGCGAAGCCCGGCTTCCTCCCACCATTCGGGGTGTTCCAGCAACGCGCGCCGGCTGCAGCGCCGGATCTCGCCGTCAGCCCCGAGCAGCAACAGCTCGTCCGCAAGCGGCATCGACCAATCGGGATCGTGGGAGACGAGCAAAACGCCGCGGCCGCTCCGACGCTCTAAGGTTAGGCTTTGCGCCAGCTTTTCGCAGCCAAGGGCATCGAGACCGGCGGTCGGCTCGTCCAGCAGCAGCCAGGACGCCGGCGCCGCCAGCGCGCCAGCCAGCGCGGCCCTTCGCCGCTCGCCGCCGCTCATGGCATATGGGTCCCGCGTTAGCCAGGAATCCCCCCATCCGACGGATTGCAGCGCATGTTCAAGCCGTGTGCGTCTCGCCCCCGCATCCAGCTTGTAGGGCTGGAGCACATAGTCGAGCTCTTCCTCGACCGATCGGGCAAACAGCTGCTCCTCCGGGGATTGACTCGCATAGCTGTACGCCAGTAATCGATGTCGACGAGCGGACCAACCGCTGCCTGCGGGCTGTATTTGCCCCGAGGCGAGGAACTCGGCTCTGGTCTTCTCAGCCTTCTGCAGTCCTGCCGCAATCTCCAACAGACGCGTCTTGCCCGAACCGTTCGGACCGAGAAGAACGACAATACGGCCCGGCTCGAGGGTTAGCGAGTCCATTGTGGGCAGGGACGCTTCGGCGCCGCCGCGCAGTCGAAGTCCCTCGAAGCGCAGCAGGAAAGTTTCGCAGGACGTTGTTTTGTCCGAAGCGGCTATGGCGGGCGTTCCCGCGCCTGCTCTCTTTGCCCTTTCCGTTTCGCGTGAATGCCCGGCTATCCGAGCGTCGCCCGCCTCGCGGCGGCGCAGCGCCATTTCATAATCCAACGCCGCGGCATACGGGAGCCTGAGACCCGCCAAAAGGCAGGGCGGAGCGAACGCGGCTTCCGCCTCTGACGCATCTTTGTACAAAAATCCGCTTGCGCTGCCGTCGTACACCAGTCTTCCTGCCGCCATTGCGAGCACACGGCGTTCCGGATCCGATTCCAGCTCTTCGATTCGCTGCGTAATCCAGACGATCGCCGCCCCTTCTTGCTGCCTTTTAAGCGCAAGCTGCCGCACGAGCGACTGCGAATGCCCGTCGAGCATCGAGGTCGCCTCGTCAAAAACGAGCAACGGCGCATGCCCCGCCGCAGCGGCAGCGACGGCCGCGAGCTGCCGTTGTCCCCCGGACAGCGCGCTCCACGGCAGATCCGCCGCTTCCTTCAGCCCGGCTTCGCCCAGCGCCTCATCCGCCAGCCGCAAAATGTCGGGGCCCCTGGCACCAAGCCATTCCAGCGCAAATACGATCTCCTCGCGCGGCGTCGTCCCGAATAGCTGCGCATCGGGCTGCTGCATGACATAAGGCGCCGGCTCTTCCCCGGCGAAGCCCCGTTCCCAACGCTCGGCGCGAAGCTCGCCGTGAATGCCGAGCCCCGCGACGATTCTGCCCAAGGTCGATTTTCCGCTGCCGTTCGTCCCGACGACATATACCCATTCGCCGGGCGACAGCGTCAGTTCGACCCGATCGAGCAGCGGCGGCGCATCCTCCGCAGCGCCCTCTCTGTAGGCGGACATCCCCGCTATAATAAAGTGCGCTTCGGCCGGCGGCCGTTCCGGGCGCGAATCTACCGTTGCCGTCATTTTTGAATTCCTTCTTCCCAAACCGGTTGTCTCATGCTAGAATTCCAATTGTTAACCACACATTCGTTTTTAGGTTAACATTCGAGAGGAGAATTGACAATGACTGAGACAAATCGAACTTCTTCCGCTTCGGGCGGCGGCGCCGACCGAACGGCAGCCGTAACCGTCGTGCGACAAAACACCACGGCCGCCTGGATCGGCAAAACCGTATTTATCGCCCTCTTCGCCGCGCTATTCATCGCTTTTAGCTATGTATCAATACCGCTCGGGTTCACGAGCGTCCCGATTACGCTTCAGACGCTGGCCGTCATGCTTGCCGGCGGACTGCTCGGCGCTCGGCTCGGCTTCTCCAGCATCGCGCTTGTCGTACTGCTCGCCGCCGCAGGCTTGCCGCTTCTTCATGGACGGGGCGGGCTGTCGACGGTATTCGGACCGACGGGCGGCTTCATCTGGATGTTTCCGTTTCAAGCGCTGTTCATCGGGATGACGGCCGATCGGCTGTTCCGCAAAGGCCGCAAGGCGACGACACGTACATACGCGATTCTGATCTTTTCGGTCGTCCTGTTCGGCGTTGCGCTCGCTTATGTCGGAGGTGTGCCCTGGTACGCGCACAAAGCGCATACGTCGCTGCATGCGGCGCTGATCGGCGCCTGCTACCCTTTCCTTCCCGGCGATCTCATCAAAGCCGCCGCGGCGGTCGTCATCATCGCCGCGCTGCGTCCTGCACTCTACGGCACTTTAAAGCGTTTGTCCGGGCGGTAATATACGACCTGATCGCTTAATGCCAGCATCCTTTCCCCGCATGTCAAAGATCGCCCCTCCCAGGCCTGGCGCCATTGGACGAGGCGATCTTTTTCATACTTCCCGGCAGTCAGATGACCGTCAATCCGCCGTATTTCGCCAGCTCCTCGATCAATCGCTTGTATATCGGCAGCCTGAATTCCATCGGTCCCGTGCGATGAATGCCTCCGCGATGATGCACGACGACTTCCTTTGCATACAATGCGTAATAGGCGCTCCCCGCCGCGATCGAGCCGTAGGCGATCTCCCCGCTCGCCGTGCGGGCCGCACGCATTGCCTTGCGGTCAAGACGGACGCTCTCGCAGGGAACGACGCTCACGATATGCTCGAACAGGATGTAGTAGTTCATATGCGGCTTTTGCACGACCAGCTCCCGCGTCGACAAGGTCAGCCCGAAGGGACCTTTTTTATGCGAAATTTTAAGCTCACCGGTCAAGCCTTTGACTTGCAGAAAATCCGAGATCGGAATCACCTTCTTCCCTGGTAGTGTACGCCGAGCCGCTTGGCCGGCAAGCCGGATCAGGCGCTAGACAAAGGTACAGGCAGCGGTCGGCGCATCGGCATATGCTAAAGACATGCGGCTGCCACGCGGCAGCAAAGTCCTGCATTCGGGAGCGTGAAACGGTGCGATGATCAGCAGCATACTGGACCTTATCGTCAGCGATCTGCCGGAAAGAACGGTCCATATGACGTCGGGCTGTGCGTATGGCGAAGAAAACGCCTTAACGGAGATCGGTGACGGTACCGAGGTCACGCTTGTAAACGGAAATTATTCCGGAAAAGCGGTTGTCCGTTTGCGCAGCGGAGGCGAATGCTTCCATGGCAGCTTCGAGCTCGGCGCTCCCTTGGCGAGACAACTCCGGTTGACCGGCAACAAACGCTTTAAACTCGTTTACGATCCGGACCGCAAGACGCTTAAAATCGGCTCGTCTCCGATATCGGCGGCATCCGCCCCGGTCGGCAGCGATGCGAAAGTCGGCTCCGGCCGGCTGTCGATCGGATACGCGCTGCTCAGTCAGCTCGGCTTGCCCGACGATAGTCGGGACCATACGCTGACGATCAGGCACGGCGGCGCATCCCGGCGCCTAGCCGTTCGTTCGCCCGCCAATCTGTTTGAAGGCGGCTTTAGGCTGCATCCCGATTCGGTTCGCGCGCTCAATCTTCGGTCGGGCAAGGCTTACAAGCTCAGCTACGATCAGCGGGCCAAAGAGCTTGTCGTTATGCCGGCAGGCCGAGCACCCGGCAAAGCCGGGCAAGGTAAAAACGAAGCCAACCGGTCCGGCGGCACGAACCGTTCCAGCAGTCCAAACCGTACTACCGGTTCTAATCGTTCCAGCGGTTCCAAACGTTCTAGCGCTTCTAATCGTTCTAGCGGCACAAACCGCTCGGGCGGCGGCGCCGTTCCCAACCCGCCCGCATCCGCGAATGACCGATCTAAAGGCGACGCCGGCCACCGGCCCGCCGCGCCGCAGCGCACGCGCACACGGACAAGGCGTCCTGCGCCGGCCGCAGCGCCTCGCGACGACCGCCGGCCGACAGCCGGCGCCTTGAAACCGCCGCGTCCGGAGAAAAAACCGAATCCGGCGCCCGTCTTCCACACGACCAAGGGCAGCGGTTCCGGCAAGCAAGCGACAGCCGGTCGAGCCACGCCGTCCAAGCCTTATATGCCAAAGGGCCGCGCATAATGCCGCGGCCCTTCTTGCCGTGAGCCGAGAAATCCTGCCAGGGCAGGCTCGCGCTACGTAAATCCCTTTGACGATCATACCGTTGTGCCGTCAGTCGATGCAAGTCTCCGGCTCTTCGGCTTGAGGCGTAGCCGCTTCGACGTCGAGCTTCTCTGCGACCGTGTCGCGAATGATGCTGACGATGGATTGCAGCATATAGTTGACGTCGGTCTGGCTTTGCTGGAACTGCTGGACGACCGGCATGCCGTCGAGCTCGTCCTGGAGCACCGCAATCTCGCCTTCGATCTTCTCGACCATCGCCGGATTTTTGAACGTCTTCTGGAACGCGACGAGTTCTTTTTGCTTCTTTTTGATCTGGGAGATCAGAACTTGCACTTTTTCATGGCGCTGAATGAGCCGCTCCGCGTTCTGGTACGTCTGCACCTCGTCGGCCGTCGTGATCAGCTGCGCCAGCTCCTTGGCCCGCGCGAGGATGTCGTCGCGCAAGATGAGCTCCCGGTTGTCGAACTCGGGAATGACATAGCCCTCGGGCTGCCCGAGATCGGGTACGCCGTGGCTGCAGCCGTCGTGGCCGTGATGGTGATCGTGCGAATGCTGAGACATGAATTGGGTTCCTCCCGAATGTGATCTACCTTTTGCTAGTCTAAACGCCGCCCGCCGTCTGAGGCAATTCGCGCTCCGGTTCGGCGAGGCCGATCGCTTCGGCCCGGATAAACCAGGTCTGCGGCTGCGTAATGCGCACATTGACGAATTGTCCGATCCACGACTTGGGTCCCTCGAAGTGAATCAGCTTGTTGCTGCGCGTACGGCCGGACAGCACGTTCGCGTTGTTTTTGCTCTCGCCTTCGACGAGCACCTCGACGACCTGGCCGGCCAGTTCCAGGTTGCTGGCCAAGCTCATCTCGGCAATCACTTCGTTTAGCCGCGCGAGTCTGCGCTGCTTCGCCTCGTACGGCACATTGTCCTCCATGTCGGCCGCCGGCGTGCCGGCGCGCGGCGAATAGATGAACGTGTAGGCCATCGAGATGCCCGCTTCGCGAACGACTTCAATCGTCTCCTCGAACTGCGCTTCGGTCTCGCCGGGGAATCCGACGATGATATCGCTCGAGAGCACGGCGTTCGGCATTGCGGCACGGATGCGTCCGACCAGAGAAAGGAACTGCTCGCGCGTATATTTGCGGCTCATACGCTTCAGCACCTCGCTGCTGCCCGATTGGAACGGCAGGTGAATGTGCTCCACCAGATTGCCGCCTTTGGCAAGCACCTCGATCAAATGGTCGTCGAAGTCCCGCGGATGGCTCGTCGTGAACCGTACGCGCGGGATGTCGATCTTGCGGATATCGTCCATCAGGTCGCCGAACCGGTAATTCCGGTCCGCGAAGTCCTTGCCGTAGGCGTTGACGTTCTGCCCGAGCAGCGTGATCTCCTTGAAGCCTTGGCGGGCGAGATCGCGCACTTCCGCGATGACGTCCTCCGGCACCCGGCTGCGCTCCTTGCCGCGCGTATACGGAACGATGCAATACGTACAAAACTTGTCGCAGCCGTACATGATGTTCACCCAGGCACGGAGGCCCTCCCGCTTCTTCGGCAGATTTTCGATGATATCGCCTTCTTTGGACCAGACCTCGACGACCATCTCCTTGCCGTAATGCGCTTCCTTCAGCAGCTCGGGCAGACGATGAATGTTGTGCGTGCCGAAAATGAGATCGACATGCGGATGCTTCTCCAGAATACGGTTGACGACCGACACTTCCTGGGACATGCAACCGCATACGCCAAGCACCAGCTCGGGCTTCTGGAGCTTAAGACGCTTCAGATGGCCCAGTTCGCCGAACACTTTATCCTCCGCATTTTCACGGACCGCGCAGGTGTTGATAAGGATGACGTCCGCCTGCTGCTTGTCTTCGGTGGCGGTATAGCCCATCTCCTCGAACAAGCCGCGCATAATCTCCGTGTCGTGCTCGTTCATCTGACAGCCGTAGGTGAAGATGCAATAATACCGGCCTGCGCCGAACGTCTTCATGTCCTCGCCGATGCCCGTATCGTAGTGGACCCGGATCTCTTCCTTGCCGCGCTTCTTGCCTTCGCGAAGATCGGGCGGCGACGAGATCTGCACATTGCGTCCGTTGATGCGATATGTCGTCTTTCCGTCTTCTTGGGCGATGACCTTCGCGCCCGAGAAGTCGAAGTATTTGGCATAATCTTTAGCCTGACCGGCTGCTTGCCGTCCTTGGCCTTCCTTCGTCATGCGAAGAGATACCTCCTGTCGTCCGCCCTTATAGCGATGGGACCATTCGATTCTCCATTATAGCATAGCAAAGAATGGGGCCCAAGCCTATTTCCTCCCGTAAAAAACCCGCATGGCCGCCGTTCGCGCGAAAAACCCGGCAGCGCTGGCTGCCGGGTCGCGATACGCTCGTCTATTTGCGCAAATTGCGCGTGTCTATCAACCGATTCTGCCTGTCGGGATGACTGTTGGTTCCGACCGGACGCTGCGCTTTGACCGCATCGAAGTTCGACTTCGCCCTGTCCGCGTGCGCCTGCCACTGCTTGCCTTCCTCTTGTACGTCGATGCCTTGCCTGTCCAACCTGCCGTTGTTCGTCATGCGAATCCACCTCCGGGTTGAATAAGGACAAGGAGTATTTACCCGGGAAAGCGCAATCTTAAGCAAACGGATACTCGTTATTCATTTTAGCCTTGAGACTTTATCTCTCTGACCTAGCCTGGAGACGTTATCTCCGACGCCAGCCGAATACGCGCACATGAACGAGCGCCTTCGTTCCCAATTTAGATACCGCGTACAATACGATAAAAAGAAGGACCAAAGGTTTAAACAAGATCCACGCGGCGATCCAGGCGACCCATATTTGCCAGGGCTTCATTCTGCGAATGTATTTGCCGGGCACCGTAAAAATCCGGAACAACGGATGGGCAAGCTGCAGCGCCTCCAGGTATTCGTCCTGGAACTGCTTTTCGTCCGGATTAAGCCGGATCGCGCTTTTCATGTACGTCTCGTCAAGCTTGAAATCTCCGCGCGTACGGGCAGCCCAAGCCAGGTGCAGCAAAACATGCGGCGTTTCGGCGTCGATACGGATTGCCTGGGCGTCTATCCTAGCTGATTCCTCGAAATGACCGAGCAGCGCTTCCACATAGCTGAGCAGCGCAAGGTACACGGCATTGTGGGGCTGAATCTCAAGCGCGCGCAGCAGCTCCGATTTGGCGAGCGGGAATTGACCTTTTTTATTGTAATAATTGGCGTTCAAATAATAATAGAAGGACTCGTAGGGATCGAGCCGCAGTGCTTCGGTCAGCGCCTCCTGAAACGCCTGGAGCTGGCCGCTCTCGTAATAGGCGGATACGCGCACGAACCAGGCGAGCAGGTGCTCCGGATCGCGGCGCAGCGCCTCCGCGGACCAATGCAGTCCTTCGGCATGCCGATCCATGAGCACGTAAATACGCCCGGCCAGCGCCATCGCGTCCGCGTCCTCCGGATCGAGCGCCAGCAGCCGCTGCGTCTCCTCCAGCGCTTCCTTATATCGATTCCATTCAATCAGTTGCTCAGCCGCCTGATAGGACGACTGCCAAGCTGAATCTTCCAAACTTGTCGCCCCCCGCCTGCCGCTACCGTTTATTTAATGCCGTGCTTTTTCGCGTAGTCGAGCACGATCCGGTAATCCCCGTTGGCGTCGCTGAACGTTGCGTAGTTTTTGGCCGTCGAAAACCACTCCAGCGTCGTCGCCTTGCGCGTCTTGGCCGATCGCCGCAAGTCGTCATTCGTGATCGGCTCGATTTTCCCCGAACCGAGCATGCGCTCCATGGCCGTCTCGACCGCGTCCTTGACGACCTGCTCAAGATCCGCGCCTGAGAAAAGCTTCGTCTCCGCCGCAATTTTCGCCAGCTGCAGTCCCTCCGCAGGCTTGCCGGACAACTTGAGCTCGAGTATGCGCTCCCGTTCGGCTTCCTCGGGCGGAGGCACGAATACGAGATGATTGAACCGTCCCGGCCGCCGCAGCGCCGAGTCGAGATACCAAGGGGTATTCGTCGCGCCGATAACGAACACATTTTCATTTTCCGCCTGCAAGCCGTCCAGCTCGAGGAGCAGCTGGTTGACCAGCATGCGGTCGTGATGCTGCCTCATCTGATGCCGGCTGCCGCCCATGGCGTCCAGCTCGTCGATGAAAATGACGCACGGCTTGCTCTGCCGGGCTTTGTCGAAAATATCGTGCAAATTATGCTCGCTCTGACCCGCGTACATGGACAAAATGGCCTGAAGCTCGATGTGCATGAAGTTTGCCTCGATCTCGCCTGCGACGGCTCTCGCGAGGAAGGTCTTGCCGCAGCCCGGCGGGCCGAACAGCAAGAGGCTTCCGCCCGCTTCCTTGCCGTAAGCCGCGAACAGCTCGGGCTGCTGGAGCGGCAGTATGAAGTTCATGCGGATTTTCTTTTTAACCTCTTCCAGGCCGCCGACGTCGGCGAACGTTTCCTTCGGCTTATCCGATTCGACGAGCGACTGATCGTCCTTGCTGAATTGAATGAGCTTCAGGTTTTTCCTTCTTTGCTGCGCAATCTCGTCCCGGTCGGACATCTTCGTTACCACCTCGGCTTCTAGGATAAGGAATATACACAGTTTACCATATCTATGAAAAGTCCAAAGCGCCGATTGTGCAAGAAAACGATGCAAAAAAAGCGCGTCCCCCGCTTGTATCGCGGAAAAACGCGCCCTTTATGCGTTCTATTCGAGCAGCTCTGCAAAATCGCCCGTAGCGGCGCCGGAAGCATTGCCTTCATCGGTGTCGATGTGCATGTCCAGCGCAAACGACGGCGATACGCGCGCGATGACGTTCTCGAACACCAGGCCGCGCTCTCCGCCGACCCGTACCTGTAGCAGTTGCTTGTCCGCGACGCCCAGACGCTCCGCGTCCGATGTATGGAAGTGGATGTGACGGGCTGCGACGATGACGCCTTCGTCCACCGTCACTTCGCCGGCCGGACCGACGATCCGGATGCCCGGCGTCCCGTCGATGTGGCCGGATTCGCGCACCGGCGGTTTCAGCCCGAGCGAAAAGGCGTCCGTGCGGGATACTTCCAGCTGCGTGGCCTTGCGGACGGGACCGAGGATGCGGACTTTAGGAAAAGAGCCCTTCGGACCGTGCACCGCTACCGTCTCGTTGGCTGCAAACTGTCCGGGCTGCGACAACGGCTTCATCTCGGTGAGCTCGGCGTCTTCGCCGAACAAGATCCGGACATGTTCCTGCGTCAAATGAATGTGTCTGGCAGATACGCCGACCGGTATTTTTCTGTCTTCGTTCATCGTCAAGACCTGCCTTTCGCGAGCGATGCGTATGCTTAACATGTACACGAACCCATTATATCGCAAACAGCGACCGAGCAAGCAGGTTGCCGGCATAAGTTCACGAACCGTCCACGCGGACGTCAACGATCTGCCTTATTCTCCCTTCAGCCAAGCTTCCGCATGCGCGATCCAGGTGCCGTCCTCGGCCGCAAGCAGCGTCTTCCACCCTAGCGCGGCGCCTTGAGGCAGGTTGTCCTCCGTATCGTCGACGTATAAAATGTCCGCAAAGTCCGAGAGACGCGCATTCATGCGCCCATATATTTCCGGCTCCGGCTTGCGGCAACCGACCTCGGCCGAGACGAGCACGTGGTCTAATAAAGGCCGTATCGGCTCGAGAACCGGCGCGATCCATTCGGTCCGGTGATTGCTCAGGATGTTCAGACTGGCCCGCTCGCCCCATCCGGATAGAAGTTCGAGCGCGGGCAGCGGACAGATCTCCGAGACGAGCCTCGCTCTGGCGTCAGCGGGACTTATTCGGGGAAAGCGCTCGTTCAAGCGTTCCCAAAATGCCGACTCCGCGATTGCGCCCGTCCATAAGACGGCCCTTACATCGCTGCGAAATTGCATCAGCGCCGCATACGGCACGTCAAAGTCGTTAGAAAGAGATTCCCAGAATTGCGGCGTATAATTGGTCGCAAGCACGCCGCCGACGTCGAGCACAAGGGCTTTCTTGTTTGTCATCTTGTTCGTTCCTTCCATACGATCGTCTACGAAAGTATAACATCCGATGCGGGCACCGGTCTGCTTTCGCTTTGCGGCGCATTTGGAACAAGAAGTCGAAGTATGAAAAACCGCCAGGGGAAGATCACCCTGACGGTCCTCTTAAGTTTTGGCGGACATCCGAAACCGGGTTGCGCGGAACGCTTATCGGCGGCACACCCGACAGCCGTTCCGTTCGGCCGGCAGATCGCCCACCGCGCCCTTCTTTTGCGTAATGCCTGCAAATATACATCTATTTGTTCCGATGTCGACCATTTATAGAAGTAAAGATGCGAATATACATCTATTTTCTTCTATCAGTCCTATTACCGGTTTGCGCTTTGCAATTACCTGCACATCTGCAGGCATTTCCTCAAGTGAAGCGAGCCGACAGAAAATACCTGTACAAATGCAGGTTTTTCGGCTCATCCAACATCCGAAAACGCAGGCACGCCGCACGCGCGCTCACCTGTCCTCGATTTGCCGCCGCCCCAATCAGGCTCTATCCCCTTCGAACAGGTTGATTTGTCTGAAGCCTCACTTCAATGTGATTTTTTTCGTCCAACGCTTTTCATGCCCGTTGTCGTCCTTGAACAGGAAGCTGACTTCGCCCTCCTGCCCCTTCAGCTCATCGGGGTAGAAGAAGCCCATGAACTGCCCGTCGCCGCTGATGTAAAATCCGTCTTCGCCATTGCCGCCATGCGCGATCGCGTCCTGCAGCGTATTGACGATTTTCGTATCGCCGGAGGTCCAGCTCATCTCGGACAGCATATATCCGGTCGGAAGCTGCTTTACGAAAAAGTCAAAGCTGTTGCCCTCGATCGGCTTTTGCGTCTGATCGATGACGATCAGAATCTTCTGGTCTGCCGGCTCCTCGGAAACGGCCGCCTCCGTTCCGTTTGAGGCCGGAGACGAAGCAGGCGCCCCCGACGCGCTCGCGGTAGGCGATGCCGGCTCGGAAGGCGACGGAGTCGCCTCGACGGCAGGTGAGGAAGCGCCTGCCGAAGCCTGCGCATCTGTATTCGTTTTTTCACCGCAGGCGCTCATCGTTAGCAGCACGGCAATTGCAACGGTATACATCCATTTTTTATGGTTCATGTCAATCTCCTCCGCTTTCGTTTAAGGTTTCGTTTAAAGTAAAGTAAAAAGCTACGCCTCGCACCGTGTTGCGAACGCCGAATTCGCTCCCGTGGAGCGTCAGGATATGCCTCACGATGGCAAGGCCCAGGCCCGTCCCGCCTGATTTGCGGTGGCGCGATCGCTCGGTACGGTAAAATTGCTCCCAAATCCGGTCCAGATCCGCCTCGTCGATGCGGGTCCCCTCGTTTTCGATGGTCGTTTGAATTTGGCCCGGCTTCGTTCGCTTCACTTCAATGGCGAGCGTGCCGCCTTCGGCAGCGTGCCGGATCGCATTGCCGAGCAGATTCATCAGCACCTGTTCGGTCCGCTTCGGGTCCGCTTCCACCCGCCATTCCCCGTTCGCTTCCGCTTCGAGGCGCAGTGCCTTCTCCTCGATCTGCCCGGAGAACGACTGCAGCGCTTTTCGGATCAAAGCTGTCAAAGATATCGCTTCCCGCTGCAGTTGAACGGCACTGATCTCGAAGCGGGACAGCTCAAGCATATCCATAATGAGCGCGTTCATCCGGTCCGTCTCCGTCACGATCAGGGACAGGTACCGCTCCCGTTTGTCGGCGGCAACGCCGTCCTGCAGCCCCTCGGCAAACCCCTTCACAATGCCCAGCGGCGTCTTGAGCTCGTGGGAAATGTTCGCGACCAGTTCCTTGCGCAAACGCTCGGACCGCTCTTTTTCCTCGACGTCCTGCTGCAGCTGTACGTTCGCGCTTCTCAGCTCGACGAGCGCCGACTCCAGATTCCGCGACATCGCAGTCATGCGGCGCGACAGCTCGCCGAATTCGTCCTTTGACCGAAGCTCCTCGTGACCGGCAAAGTCAAGCTCAGAGAGCCGCGTCGCCGAACGGGTCAGCCTGACGAGCGGTCGCGAGACCATTCTCGAATAAATCCAGGATAATAGCAGGCCCAAGACCAATACGACCGGCGCTAAGAAGACGATGTAACGCTTCAACATATCGACCGCTTCGCCGACCGGCTGAAGGGACGTCATGGCGAATAAATATCGGACGTCTCCCCTCGCCGGCGTGAACGGCTTCAGCATGGCAGCATAATGGACGCCGCTCCACGGATCGGTCCATTCCGTCTGCGCGATGCCCTCGTCCATCGTCCGGATCGAAGCCTGCTCCGCGTCTGTCAACCAGGACGAGAGCGCCTCTTTGACTTGCAGATCCTGATAAAAAGGATTGTAAGAACGGCGCTCGGGCACGATGAGGTCCGTGATCGTCCCGTCCACCCTGACGAGCCCCTCTTCAAGCGCGCGTCCCCGCTGTTCGATTGCGATCGGCTGCATAATCGTATCTTCCTCGTCCATATAAATGCCGTCGACCGTCAGCGGATCCCCGACCTTCAGGCCTTGCGGGAGCGCGTCCGCCGTCATCCCTTCGCTTGCGAGCGGTACGGTGACCGTCTTGCCGCCCGCGCGCAGCTCCAGAAAGTAAGGATGAACGGAAACTTGCTCAAACCGGCCGTCCAGTAAAGCGAGGCTGGCATCGTTTTGGTTCATGAATTCGCCAAGCAGCCGCGACCCGCTTCCCGATTTTGTTCTTTCTGCCTGCCGGTATTCGCCTGCGAACGCCGTCATGCTTTTTTCGATCGCGTCATTTTTGGTCGTTCGATAAAATCGTTCGAAAAAAAGGCCTTGCGCCAGGAACAGGAACACGAATACAAGGACAATGAGGGCCGCCGTCACCGCAAACAGCTTAAAAACGACGCTGTTTTTTCTCATGATTCCCTCTCGAACTTATACCCCGAACGGATGACGGTGGCGATCAGCCTGCCTTCATGACCGAGCTTGGCACGCAGTTTTTTGATATGGGTATCCACTGTGCGCGGATCTCCGTCGTATTCGTAGCCCCATACCGAATCCAAAATATATTCGCGGGCAAGCACCTTGCCTTCGTGTTTCGCGAGAAACGCGAGCAGCTCGAACTCCTTCGGCGAAAGGAAAAGCGGCTCGCCTGCTACGGTTGCGGCATGCGCGTTTCTGTCGATCGTCAGATCGCCGAATACGAGCAGCTCGCCGTCCCGTCCGACCGTTCCTTCGGTCCGGCGCATGAGCGCCGCGGCCCGGGCCACCAGCACGCGCGGGCTCAGCGGCTTCGTCACGTACTCGTCCGCACCAAGCTCATACCCCAGAATTTGATCGTCGTCCTCCGCGCGGGCCGTGATGATGATGACCGGCACGTCCGACTTTTCCCGGATGCGCCTGCATGCCGTCCAGCCGTCCATCTCCGGCATCATGAGATCGAGCACGACCAGGTCGACGGCGTTTTGCTCGAACAATTCCAGCGCGCCCCGCCCGTTTTCCGCCTCGAGCACATCCCATCGTTCTTTGAGAAAATAATCCGTTATAAACTCTCGCATAAGCGCATCGTCTTCCGCCAGCAGAATCGTCCGCTTCATCGCCCCTCGCCCCCGTCTCGGCCCGGCCATCCGGTACGTCTATAACCTTATCGTACCCTTGTGTCCTTCGTGTGTACGCGACGAAACTCAAAAAAAGCGGCAGCCGGGACCGGATTCCATGTCCCGAACTGCCGCTATAATAAGGCTTGCGTGTGTTATCTAAACTCCGCGAGCAGCTTGTCGAACTCCGCTTCAGGAAGCGTCAGATCCTGCTTCGCAAGCGCTTCTGGCTTGAAGCCGACCGCCATGTCCTCGTACGATTTGCGCGTCGTGTCCTGATAGATCAGGCCCGTCAGCATGCCGCCCGTCTCCATGATCTTCGTCATCGCCGCGATGCGGTTGCTCGGATCGTAGTCGGGGAACTGCTCGAGGTTCACGATGTTCTCTTTGAACCAGTCGTAGGTGTTGACTTTATTGAACGTTACGCAGGGCGAAAATACGTTGATCAGCGAAAAGCCTTTATGCTGGATCGCCTGCTCAATGAGCGAGGTCAGCTGCTTCAGGTCGCTGGAAAACGACTGGGCGACGAACGTCGCGCCTGCGGACAGCGCGATCTCGAGCGGCGACAGCGTCGTCTCGATCGAGCCTTCCGGCGTCGACTTCGTCTTGAAGCCTTCCGCGCTGCGCGGCGACGTCTGGCCCTTGGTCAGACCGTAGATCTGATTGTCCATGACGATGTAGGTGATGTCCAGGTTGCGGCGGATCGCATGCACCGTATGACCCATGCCGATCGCGAAGCCGTCCCCGTCGCCGCCGGACGCGATGACGGTCAGCTCGCGGTTCGCGAGCTTGACGCCTTGGGCGATCGGCAGCGCGCGGCCGTGAATGCCGTGCAATCCGTACGCGTTGATATAGCCCGAGATCCGGCCGGAGCAGCCGATACCCGAAATGACGGCGAGCTGCTCGGGCTCGAGGCCGACATTCGCGGCAGCGCGCTGAATCGAAGCCTGCACGGTGAAGTCCCCGCAGCCGGGGCACCAGTTCGGCTTGACGTTGTTGCGGAATTCCTTGAATGTAGCCATTACAGCTTCAGCTCCTTGCAGGCTAGGTAAACTTCGGAAGGCAGGAACGGCGTGCCGTCGTATTTGAGCAGATTCACGATTTTATCGTGATATCCGACGTTTTGCTTGATCAGGTTGGCCAATTGGCCCGTTGCGTTGTTCTCGAGCACGACGACCTTGCTTGCCCGCTCCAGGTAAGGCGCCAGCAGATCGCTTGGGAACGGATGCATCTGGCGCACTGTCACATGGTTCGTCGCGATGCCCGCTTGCGTCAGACGATCTTGCGCTTCATTAATTGTGCCGCCCGTAGAGCCCATCGACACGAGGAGCAGATCGGCCGGCTCGCTCGGCCCGTCCGGTTTGACGGCATCGGCAATGCGCAGCGCGCCGAGCTTGTTCAGTCTCTTGTCCATCATCTTGCGGCGGTTGACCGCGCTCTCCGACGGGCGGCCTTCCTCGTCATGCTCGACGCCGGTCACATGGTGAATGCCATGCTTCGCGCCAGGCAGCACGCGGGGCGAGACGCCGTCCTCGGTGAATTCGTAGCGCTTGAACAGCTTGTTCGGCTCCGTAGGCGCCAGCTCCTGCTCAAGCGGGATAAGCTTGCCGCGCTTGATCTCGATGCGCTTGTAGTCGAGCGGCTCGCACGATTGCTTGCCGAGCGACAGCTGCAGGTCGGTCGCCACGATGACCGGTACTTGGTATTCCTCGGCGATGTTGAAGGCTTCGATCATGTCGTAGAAGCATTCCTCGATCGTGCTCGGCGCGATGACGACCTTCGGAATCTCGCCGTGCGTGCCGTAGATCAGCGCGTTGATATCGGACTGCTCCTGCTTCGTCGGCAAGCCGGTCGAAGGTCCGCCGCGCTGCGTGTCGATGATGACGAGCGGCGTCTCGGTCATGCCCGACAGGCCGATCGCTTCCATCATGAGCGACAGACCCGGGCCGGCCGAAGCCGTCATCGTGCGTACGCCGCCGTAGTTGGCGCCGATCGCCATCGTGACCGCCGCGATCTCGTCTTCCGTCTGTATGACGGTGCCGCCGAACTTCGGCAGCTTCTTGATCAGGTACTCCATGACTTCGGATGCCGGCGTGATCGGATAGGCGGACATCAAGCGGCAGCCGGCCGCGACGGAGCCGAGCCCCATCGCTTCGTTGCCGATCATGAACAGCTTCTGCTTGCCGTCGGCTTCCGCCAGCTTAAACGCTTCGATCGGGCCGCCGGCCTGCTCGAGCACGAACTCGGCGCCCCGCCGTACGGCCTCCACGTTTTTCTCGACGACGGCCGCGCCCTTGCGTCCGAACTCTTCCTCCACCGCCCGGTTGAACACCTCGATCGGAAGACCGAGCAGCGCCCAGGACGCGCCGGACGCGACCATATTCTTCATCAGCGACGTGCCGAGCTCCTCGGCGATCGCCGTGATCGGCACCGCGAACAACTGGGCGTCTACGCCCTCCGGTACGACCGGCGCGAACTTGGCGTCCGCGACGATGACCCCGCCCGCACGGAGCTCTATTGCATTCAGGTCGATGCTCTCCTGGTCGAACGCGACGAGAATGTCCAGATCGTCCGAGATCGCCCGGATCGGATGCGTGCTGATTCGAATCTTGTTGTTCGTGTGACCGCCCTTGATCCGGGAGGAGAAGTGACGATATCCGTATAGATAATAGCCGAGCCGGTTAAGCGCCGTCGAGAAAATGCGGTCCGTACTTTCGACACCCTCCCCCTGTTGACCGCCTATTTTCCAAGAAAGTTGATCGATCAATGCTTCCATCTCCTCATGCTTTGGTTGACTGGTATCGATAAGGGCAAAACTTGACGATTGTGCTATATACAAATCGGATTTTGAATTTATTCAATTGTTGATCTAATAAATTTTATGATCCGTTATGTTAAATTGCAATAGTTTCAGCTGAATTGACACGATATTAATTTTCAATTCTGTCACAACTTCGCCTATACGAACGATGGGACTAACGCGCCATTATTTAAGGTTGTCCGCCAAAAAGCGCCGCGCGTGTCCGGACAGCCACCCGCGGACAAGCGACTCGGTATGGCGCGCCAGCAGCGCGTCGGTTAACGCCGAATAATCGCCCGGTCCGGCAAGCCCGAGCGTATAGGTATCGATGCCGTCAAAGTCAGAGCCGAACGCGATATGGTTCGCTCCGCCAAGCGCGCAAATATGCTCGACATGCCGCAGCACATCGTCGATGCCGGCCGGTCTCAGCGCCTGAAGAAAAAACGGCACAAACGTGATTCCGATCAGGCCGTTTGCGGCGACGAGCGCGCGAATCTGGTCGTCCGTCAAGTTGCGCGGATGCGGACATAAGGCACGGGCATTGGAGTGGGATGCGAGAAACGGGCGTCTTGCAAGCTCCGCGGTTTCCCAGAAACCCTTTTCGGATATATGGGATACATCAATCAAAATGCCGAGCGCCTCGCACTCCGCGACCAGACTGCGCCCTTCCTTTGTTAACCCGGCCCCTCTCGGTTCCATAATGCCGTCGCACGCCCAGTTGGTTTCATTCCAGGTAAGTCCGAGCATTCGAAGCCCGAGCCGATGAAGCAGCCGCAGCGCCCAGCGCTCTCCGCGCAGCGCATCCGCGCCTTCCAGCGTGAGTAGCGCCCCTCTTTCCGCCGCGTCCGGTCCGAGTACGGCATCCACGTCGGCGCCGCTCTTCACGAGCCTCATACCTGGCGCCGACAATATTTTTTCGTGAAACAGCTCCGCTTGGCGCAGCACGCTTTCAGGCGTTTTGGCCGTTCCCGTCGGCACCCAGATCGCAAAGGCTTGAAGTCCGACATTTCCGCTAGCAAGGCCCTCGGCGGTCACATCCAGTCCGTTGGCGGACGGCGTTGACCATTCCAGCTTCGGGTCGCGATCCAGCTTGCTGAGTGCATCGCAATGCAGGTCCGCGATTCGCATGCGTCTCCCCCCTCTCGTTTTCCGGGTACAACAAAAAAACCTGCGGTCACGCGAGAAGCGAGCAGCGCGGCAAGCTCCGCGGCATCCGCACCATGCGATGGCAGGTCCAATGTTCCTATCGGTCGGTCGCTTCCCGTGGGTTATCTGGGCTCGACGATGAGCTTGATAGCCGTTCGGTCCTCCCCGTCGATGACGATATCCGTAAATGCCGGTATACAAATCAAATCGACGCCGCTCGGCGCGACAAAACCTCTTGCGATCGCCACCGCCTTGACCGCTTGATTCAGCGCGCCGGCGCCGATTGCCTGCAGCTCAGCCCCTCCACGCTCACGTAGCACCCCTGCCAATGCGCCTGCGACGGAGTTTGGGTTCGATTTTGCCGATACCTTTAATACATCCATGACCAGTTCCTCCTTGGGGTTAAGGATGGGCTCACTAACCGATCATATTCGGGATTCCGGCGATTAATTCCTGCCCGCCCGGATTGGTGGCGCAGTCTAATTTCAAATTATTCTGAAATTTGTAGTTTTTCATGATCCAGGGAATTGCAAAAACAGTTTTATATACGAAAACCGCACCCTGCGGTGCGGTTCCCTTAACGATGACGCCATTCCCCGTTAAGCCGGAATCCAGCTGTCCTCGTCCACGCGAATCGTACGGACGCTGACGGCTTTGCCCGTCGCTTCGTCGATGTCGACGAACAGTCCGTTCAGATGCCACTTCGTCTCGGCAACCTGGAACCGCGTAGGCATGCCGGTGACAAATTTGCGCAGCACGCTCTCACGCTCCATGCCAAGCACGCCGTCGCGCGGCCCGGTCATCCCCGCATCCGTCACGTACGCGGTGCCTTCCGGCAGGATCCGGTCGTCGTTCGTCTGCACATGCGTATGCGTGCCGAGCACGACCGAAGCGCGTCCGTCAAGATGCCAGCCCATCGCGATTTTCTCGCTGGTCGCTTCGGCATGGAAGTCCACGAGAATGCACTTCGTCTTGCGCCGGAGCTCGTCCACGATCTCGTCCGCCTTGCGGAACGGACAATCGGAAGGCGGCAGGAAAGTGCGCCCGATCAAGTTCACGATAGCCAGCTCCCGGCTGCCGCTCTTGATGATCGTATAACCGCGGCCTGGCGTTCCCGGCGGCAGATTGGCCGGGCGGACCATCCGGGCTTCGTCGTCGATAAACTCAAAAATTTCCCGATTGTCCCAGGTGTGGTTGCCCATGGTGATGCCCTGCACGCCGGCCGAGAACAGCTCGCGCGTAATCGCGGCATTGATGCCCCGTCCCCCTGCGGCGTTCTCGCCGTTGGCGATGACGATATGCGGCTGATACTTATCCTTAAGCCACGGCAGCAGCCGCTTGACGGTATCCCGGCCGATTTGGCCGACGATATCCCCGATAAAGACGACTTTCATGTCATCCACCTTTCTGTCGATTCACTATCATTTCCTGTGGCTCTGAAAACGTAGAAGTGGCCGCCAATCGTGGCGGCCACTCCCCGGTATAGCCTTGCTGTTACTTGGCGTATTCGACCGCCCGCGTCTCCCGAATGACCGTGACCTTAATATGTCCCGGATAATCGAGTTCGCTCTCGATCTTCTTCGTAATATCCCGCGCAAGTCTGAATGCCTCGCCGTCGTCGACCTTCTCCGGCTGCACCATGACGCGAACCTCGCGACCAGCCTGAATGGCGTACGACTTCTCGACGCCCTCGAACGACTCCGAGATGGCTTCCAGCTTCTCCAGCCTGCGAATATACGTCTCGAGCGTCTCGCGGCGCGCGCCCGGACGGGCCGCGCTGAGCGCATCTGCCGCGCCGACCAGCATCGCGATGACCGAGGTCGCCTCCACGTCGCCGTGGTGGGACGCGATACTGTTGATGACGACCGGGTGCTCCTTGTATTTCTTCGCCAATTCTACGCCGATCTCGACATGCGAACCTTCCACTTCGTGGTCGAGCGCCTTGCCGATATCATGCAGCAAGCCGGCGCGTTTGGCGAGAGAAATGTCCTCTCCGAGCTCGGCTGCCATCAGTCCGGTCAGATACGCGACCTCCATCGAATGTTTAAGCACATTCTGGCCGTAACTCGTACGGAACTTCAGGCGACCGAGAATCTTGATGAGGTCCGGATGGAGACCGTGAACGCCCACCTCGAACGTCGCTTGCTCGCCGTATTCGCGGATCCGCTCGTCCACTTCGCGACGGGACTTCTCCACCATCTCCTCGATGCGGGCTGGGTGAATGCGTCCGTCGGCGACGAGCTTCTCGAGCGCGGTACGGGCAATCTCGCGGCGGATCGGGTCAAAGCCTGACAGGATAACGGCCTCCGGCGTATCGTCGATAATAAGATCGATGCCGGTGAGCGTCTCCAGCGCACGGATGTTGCGGCCTTCCCGGCCGATGATCCGCCCCTTCATCTCTTCGTTCGGCAGCGTTACGACGGATACTGTCGTCTCCGCCACGTGATCCGCGGCGCAGCGCTGAATCGCGAGCGAGATGATATCGCGGGCGCGCTTGTCGCCTTCTTCCTTCGCCTGTTGCTCGATGTCTTTGATCAGTTGAGCGGTCTCGTGACGCACTTCCTGCTCGACCGTGGACAGAATCAGCTGCTTGGCGTCTTCCATCGTCAGGTTGGAGATGCGTTCGAGCTCCGTTATCTGCTGCTTATGAAGCGTCTCGATCTGTTCTTGGGTCTCTTCGATCCGTTTCTCTTTGTTGGCGACTTGCTCCTCCTTGCGTTCCAGCTGCTCCAGCTTGCGGTCCAGCGATTCTTCCTTCTGAACCAGCCGGCGTTCCTGCCGCTGAATCTCGTTGCGGCGCTCTCTAATATCGCGTTCCGCTTCGTTCCGGAGCTTGTGCACCTCGTCTTTGGCTTCCAGTACCGTTTCCTTGCGGAGAGCGTCGGCCTCTTTCTTGGCATTCTCTACGATCTGCCTGGCCGCCTCTTCAGCGCTGGATATTTTAGCTTCCGCAATGGACTTGCGTACAACATAACCGATCCCAAAGAAAAGCACGCCAACAACGATTAAGATCAAGACCCAGATCCATGACTCCATGGTCTTCACCTCCTCGTTGTATCACCAAGGCAAATCTTGGGACACCTATTTAATTGTGCTCCGGTTTCAGAACCGTTCTGTAATCTCGTGTAAATCGTCGAAAATTCACTATCCGAATCGTTTTTTGGAAGGAAAAAGAATCGGTAGCGCGATGATGGAATACTCACTCATTGTATCTTTTGTGAAAATGGATTGTCAAGCAATGCAGGGACGTCCCCTCCCCCGCTGGCCGCCTTGGACGATTAGGCGCGGCTTGCGCCGCCGATCGCAGGTTGCTAAAAGCCTGAACTGCTTGATGGGACGGCAAAAAACGAGTTCGCTTCGCGCCTCAGCTCACTATTCCAGACCGTCCTCGTCGTAGGGCTCCTCGGGCGTATCCCATTCGTCGGATTCGGCTGCCGACGCAGAGGCTTGACGCACGGCTTCGCGGGCCGCAGCGCCCGGAAATCCCCTGCGCAGAAGCATGTTCATCAGCTTCATTTGCCGCTCCCGCTCGCTCTTGCCTTTGACGGAAGGCCAGCGCTTCATGGCCAGCGCCAGCGCGGAGCTCCGCTCCGCCTCTTCGTCGAGGCCCTTGATCGCTTCGTCGATCTCGTGCTTGTCGACGCCGCGCTGCATGAGCTCCTGACGGACCAGACGGCTTCCTTTCTTTTGTCCCGTCACGCGCTGCTCTGCGAAGCGCTGTGCGAACACGGCGTCGTTCACGTATCCCTGTCTCGCGAGCCGTTCGAGACAGCCGTCGATCGCTTCGGCGGCATATCCCTTGCGCTTCAGTCCTCGCCGCAGCTCCGCTTGCGTGCGGGCTTTAAAATCGAGCATGTATAGCGCCGAACGATAGGCTTCTTCTTTTTCTTGCTCCTTGCGGAGCATTTCCCACTCCTCGGGCGACAGTCGCCGGTCCTTAAGAAGCCGCCAGGCGACAAGCGTGTCCTCGTGAACGCTGATCAGCGCCTGCTCCGTCTGGCCCTCCACCGCAATCGCAAGTTTGTACATGGCGGGCCGCTTCGCGTCGGCCTCCACCGCTACGATGACGGCGGCTGCCGGCCCCGATGTCGCAGCGTCCGCTTCCCCGCTTGTCTCTTCGTTTGTCTCTACCTTTGTCTCTTCCTTTGAATAACGGTACGGAGAAGTAGCGCGTCGCGTGCGGGACCGCTCCCACTCCCGCTCGTCCGATATATCTACGATGCTGTCGGCCGGATTCGGCTCTGCTTTTTTTCTGACCATCGCCGGTCAACCTCCTCGCCTTTCATTGCTGTCAAACTGAAGCCGCACATGTCCAAAAGGGCATCCGCGGCTGCGGACGCCCTCAAGCTGTGCCTATTATTCGTTTTCGAAGTCCGGTTCTTCCTCGTCCTCATCCTGCTCCGCGGCGCTCGTACGAGCCGCCACGGCCACTTCGTTCAGCGTGGCTTCACGAATTTGCCGTTCGATCTGTCCGGACAGATCCGCATGATCCTTCAGGAACTGCTTGGAATTTTCCCGGCCCTGTCCCAGACGCTCGCCATTGTAAGAGAACCACGCGCCGCTCTTCTGTACGATATCCAGCTCGACGCCGATATCGATGATGCTGCCTTCGCGCGAAATGCCTTCGCCGTACATGATGTCGACTTCGGCTTGCTTGAAAGGCGGAGCGACCTTGTTCTTCACGACCTTGATGCGCGTCCGGTTGCCCACGATGTCATTGCCTTGCTTGATCGATTCGATACGGCGAACGTCCAGACGTACGCTGGCATAGAACTTGAGCGCACGGCCGCCCGGCGTCGTCTCGGGATTGCCGAACATGACGCCGACCTTCTCGCGAAGCTGATTAATAAAGACCGCGATCGACTTCGACTTGCTGATGGCGCCGGACAGCTTGCGCATCGCCTGAGACATCAGACGGGCCTGCAGGCCGACAAACGAGTCGCCCATGTCGCCTTCGATCTCCGCCTTCGGCACCAGGGCCGCGACCGAGTCCACGACGACGATATCAACCGCGCCGCTGCGTACGAGCGCTTCCGCGATCTCCAGCGCCTGCTCGCCGGTATCCGGCTGGCTCAACAGCAGTTCGTCGATGTTGACGCCAAGGTTGCGTGCGTACATCGGATCGAGCGCATGCTCTGCGTCGATAAAGGCGGCTTGTCCGCCGGCTCTTTGCACCTCGGCGATCGCATGCAGGGCGACGGTCGTCTTACCGGAGGACTCCGGTCCGTATACTTCAATAATCCGGCCCCGCGGGAATCCGCCGATTCCGAGGGCGATATCCAAAGCCAGCGCTCCGCTGGAATATGTCTCGACTTGGAGGTTGGCTTGCTCTCCCAGCTTCATAATCGAACCTTTGCCGAATTGCTTTTCAATCTGGCGCAATGCCATCTCTAATGCGGCGCGACGATCGGACAACACACCCACATCCTTATCATTTGATAGTTATATTATAACTTTTTATAAACCGTTTGCCAAGCTTTTTACGAACATTTGTTCGAAAAACTTCCAAAAAAGAACCGTAGCAAAGTATTCTTCGCTACGGTTCTTCCGCAACTTTCCTATACAATCTATCATAATTCGACAGCACGCGCAAGCCTGTCTCCCGCTTCCTTCGAGCGCATTACTCGGACAGGCCGGATGTCCGCGGAAGCTCGACCCGGAAACAGTAATGCCCGCTATTATAGGCAAACAACACTCTCCCCCCGTGCAATTCGGCGATGCTTCGCGCGATCGATAAACCAAGGCCCGCCCCTCCGCCCCGTGTCCGGGCGTCGTCCACCTTGTAAAATCTGTCGAACAGACGCTCCTCCTGCGCCTTCGTAATCGCCGCGCCTTCGTTCTCGACCGTCACCTGCGCGACGGGCCCGCTCGCATTCAATGCCACCTTGATTGTTCCGGGCTTCGTCGCGAACTTCAATGCATTCATCGCCAAATTGTCGATCGCCCGCCGCAAGCGTTCGGAATCGGCCGAGACGATTATAGGAGTCATAGGGAGCGACGCGACGATTTCCATCTCATCGGCCCGGGCCAGCGGCTGAAGCTCGACGAGCATTTGATTCAGCATTTCCTTAAGGTCGATATCGGAGAGCTCCAGCTTATAACCCCCTTGAGACAGTCTCGTATATTCGAACAGTTCGTCGATCAATTGGCTCAACTGCTGCGCTTTGTTAAACGAATTTCCGATGAATCGGTCATATTCCGTCTCGTCCTGGTAGGCCTTCGCTTTGAGGAGATCCAAATATCCGATGATGCTCGTAAGCGGCGTACGGAGATCGTGCGACACGCCCGTTATCAATTCCATTTTCGACTGCTCGATTTCCCTCTCCCTTTGGATCAAACTTTCCAGTTTCTCGGCCATCGCGTTAATATTGGCGGCGAGTACGCCTAGCTCGTCCCGTCTCGACTCGGTCACTCTGAACCGAAGATTGCCCGCGGATATGGCTGCAAGACCTTCAGACAGCTTTAGAAAATAGCCGATCGTCCGGCGGGTCAGCAATAGGAACACAATCGTAAAGGAAGCAAAAAAGGCGACCAGCGTGCTCGGCACGAAGCCGATCAGTCCGATCGGAACGGCGGTCGCTACGGCCATCCCTGCCGCAAGGCTGGCAATGAACGTCCACACCATCTGCATTCGGATGCTTTTCCTGCCGATCGCTACGGCGAACCAATTACTTTTCAATCTTGTAGCCTACCCCCCACACCGTCTTGATGTATCGCGGATCGCGCGGGTTGTCCCCTAACTTCTCCCGTAGGTTCCGAATGTGCACCATCACCGTGTTTTCCGAAAAACCGGCAGGTTCCTTCCATACCGCTTCGTATATTTTATCGGCATGGAAAACCTGGCCCCTATGCGTCGCGAGCAGTTCGAGAATGCCGAATTCGAGCGGGGTCAGCGGCACTTCTTTGTCTTTCAGAACGACCCGATGCTGGGCGATATCGATTAGCAACTCATTAAAAGCAATCGTGGTGTCGGGTTCGTTTTTGTAGATTCGGCTTTGCCGGCGAAGCTGAGCCTTAATACGCGCCATAAGCTCCAAGGGACTGAACGGCTTGGAAACGTAATCGTCCGCACCCGTGGAAAGTCCGGTAATTTTGTCGATATCCTCTTGTTTGGCGGACAGCATGATGATCGGAACGTCGGACATTTCCCGTATTTTCAGGCAAGCGCGAATGCCGTCCATGTCGGGCATCATAACGTCCAGAACGACCAGCGCGATCTGCTCTGTCCGGACGATCTCGAGCGCGCGCCTGCCGTTGTCCGCCTCTCGCACGATAAAGCCGTCGTTGCGCAAATAAACATGAATGATATCCCGAATGTCGGCGTCGTCGTCGACGACAAGTATCGCGTCTTTGCCCATCTGCGGCCTACCGCCCTTCACTTGTTCCTGTATCCGGTCGATTCTTGCTCTATTCTAAAGCTTCTTGCGGCAGGCGTATACGATGGCGGGCGGGAAATTAACCGGCACGAACTTCATCCGTTCGATGACGAACCGCCGCGACAACTGCGCGCATCTGCAATGAATACTGGAACGCGACGATTCGTCGTTGAACGAATCATAAAGCATAAAATTAAGGAGCTTCCCGAGAAGATTCTGAAGATTTTATAAAGAAGCAGTCCGGCGCCGCTTGCCCGCTAGGCAGCAATCCCCTAGCCGCTCGCGTGCGTGCAGGCAAAAACGAAAAAGCGCCGACGTACTCCGGCAGGAGAACGTACGGCGCATGCTTGACGTTCGAACGAAATAACATGAATCAATCCTTGCCGGTCAACCTCAGCCAAGCCAAGTACAGCGCCCGCTTAGCGGCTCTGATCCGGATGCCTTCGCGGTCCCCCTGGAGCTGTAGCTTCTCTACGCGTACTGGCTTGCCGCGTTCGGCGATCCCGATGTAGACGAGCCCGACGGGCTTGCCTTCGGAGGACGCCGGTCCCGCCACGCCCGTAACCGACAATGCCAGATCCGTATCGGTCGCGCTTCGCACGCCGTCGGCCATCGCCTTCGCGGTCTCCTCGCTTACGGCTCCCGGCGCGCCTTCGCCTTCCAGCAGCGCCTGGTCGACGCCCAGCAGGTCCCGCTTTACGGGATTGCTGTAGCTCACTACGCCGCCCAGAAAAGCGTCCGCGCTGCCGGGTATCGTCGTGAGCAGCGTCGCGATCAAGCCGCCGGTGCAGCTCTCCGCGCAGGAGATCGTCCGCCGCTGCTCCGCGAGCAGCCGAATGACCTCGGCTTCGAGCGCCACGTCGCTCTCCGAATACAAATACCGCTCGCCGCGCCTGCGAATCTCCTGAAGCGTCGGCTCCAGTCTGGCTAGCGCCTCCCCGGCCGTCGCCGCCTTCGTGGACACGCGCAGCGTGACCTCGCCTTCCTTGGCGTAGGTGGCAAGGGTCGGATCGCGCTGCGCCTCGATCAAGTCCTTGTAGAGCTCTTCAAGCGCGGACTCGCCGATCCCGCAGAAGCGAAGCATAGCCGAATGCAGCGACTCTGCATCGCCGAGCTTTTCCTTCAGCCAGGCGCTGCCGTCGTTCAGGAACATCGGCTTCATCTCGCGCGGCGGTCCCGGCAGCAGCATATAGTGCGTGCCGTTCGCCGTGAGCGCGCTGCCTACGGCCAGGCCGGCGTCGTTGCGGAGCGGCGAAGCGCCCCCCACAAGCATCGCCTGGCGGCGGTTGATCTCGATGAGCGAAGGCGACCTGCCGGCGAACATCGCTTCGATCTTGGCGAGCGAGGGCTCATGCATGTCGATCCCGACACCCAGATGAGCGGCCAGCGCATCGCGCGTCAGGTCGTCCATCGTCGGTCCGAGGCCGCCGGTAAAAAGAACGAGGTCGGCCCTGGACTCGGCAACGGCGATCGCTTGCTTCAGACGGTCCGCATTGTCCCCGACGACCGTCTGGAAGTAAACGTCGATGCCGAGATCCGCAAGCCGCTGCGACAAAAACTGCGCGTTGGTGTTGACGATCTGCCCGAGCAGCAACTCTGTGCCGACCGCGATTATCTCCGCTCTCATGCGCCCGGGCGTCCTCCCTTGCCTTCGCCGGCCGGTGGATCGGACAGCGGGATCAGATTTTTGTTCTTAACGAAATAATCGACGCCGGAGTATACCGTGATGGCTGCGGCGGCCCATACGGCGATCGTATCGAGCGGGAAGTGCAAGTAAGTGAACGGGAAGTTGTTCAGCAGAAGCACGATAATCATCGCGATCTGGATGGCGGTTTTCCATTTCCCCCATTTGCTGGCGGCAAGTACGGCGCCTTCGAGCAAGGCAACCTGGCGCAAGCCCGTTACCGCCCATTCGCGGCTGATGATGACGATGGCCACCCATGCGTCCAGCTTGCCCATCTCGACGAGCGAGATCAGGACGGCCGCCACCAGCAGCTTGTCCGCGAGCGGGTCGAGCAGCTTGCCGAGGTTCGTGACGATCTTGTGCTTGCGGGCGATGTACCCGTCGAGACCGTCCGTGCTTGCCGCGATGATGAACAAGAGCAGCGCAAACACTTGATTGTAGGAAATCGAATAGGTCCCGATAGTGAGCGGAGACACGTCCAGCTTGATCAGTAGGAAAAAGGTCATGATCGGCACAAGGAAGATGCGGACGAGCGTGATTCGATTCGCCAGATTCATGCGGACACCTTCCCTTCGTCATGCCGGCCGCGGCGAGGCGCGGTACGGTGCGGGTTGCGGAGCCATTGTCCGCGGACTGTCTCTACCATGAATGACTTCCCCCAGGTTTTTCGCCAGATTAAATGTTCAAGTCAGTATAAATGAAGCTTCGCCGCAGTGTCAAAATTTGACGAATTGCGCACGCAACCTTAGCGATAGTTCGTAAACTGCAGCTCGAGCGGCAGCTCGGCGCCCTTCAAGAGCGACATGATCGCTTGCAGATCGTCTTTGCTTTTGCCCGTCACGCGAAGCTGATCGCCTTGGATCTGGCTTTTTACCTTGATCTTCGAATCCCGAATCAGGATATTGATTTTTTTTGCGTTTTCTTGATCGACACCCTGCTTGAGCTTGATATTCTGGCGAACGGTGCTGCCGGATGCGGGCTCGATCTTGCCATAATCCAGATTGCGAATCGGTACGCCGCGCTTGATCAGCTTGCTCTGCAAAATATCGATGACGCTCTTCAGCCGGTACTCGTCGTCCGACGCTACCGTCAACGCCTCGCCTTCGAGCGCGATGCTGCTCTTGCTCCCCTTGAAGTCGAAGCGGGTCTCGATTTCTTTAACAGCCTGTTGTACGGCATTGCTTACTTCTTGGAGCTCAACCTTGGAGACGATGTCGAACGAATATTCGGATGCCATATGTAGTCTTCCTTTCCTTATCTTCGATTGTGTACATTATAAACGAAATGAAGCGGGGTTTCCAAGACGGCGGACAGGCGCAGGCAACGAAGCTGCAAAAAAAAGAATGAGTGCTTTTTCGCGCTCATTCTTTACTCGGTTCGGACTATCTGCCGCGGGCGGGCTCTCGAAACAGATCGAGCAAGCCGAGCGCGATCCATGCGAGCCCGAAGCCTAAAATGCCGTATCCCCAGGCGCTCGGCGTCATCAACCAACCCAGCAGGCTGACGACGACGCCGATTGCGACCACGATCCAACTGATTGCCATGCGTCACAACCTCCAAGCTAGCGTATACGTTGCTTACACTAGCCTGTCTCGCCGGAATCGGGAATATGCGCCGGCTGAAGTCAAGGTGTCGGGGATGCGGATCCGCCCGCGCCGTCCGTCACCGTGAAAATGAATCTTCTGCGGCCCGGAACGTCCTCGTCGTCGACGGCGATGCCGTCGATCTCGATGAGCGCGCCTTTGGCGAAGCCCAGATTCACGTACAGCGGCGTCTCGCCAAGCTCGAACGTCAGGACCTCGCTTTGCTCCGGCGTTTTCCCGTAAATCGACTTGCCGGAAGAATTATTCTCGTTCACGCCTACCCAGCTCTTGCCGCCCGGGAACGTAATTTTCATTACATGTTTGCCCGCAGGGGAGACGTCGAAATAATAACGGCTGTTCTTTTTCTCCCGGAACGTGACCGTCGTCTGCGGCGGCGTGGGCGTCGGCGTCGGGGTCGCAGTAGGCGTCGGAGTGGCCGCGGATGAAGGCAACGCGGTCTCCGTGGTCAACGACGGCGGAGGCGTCGTCTCGGACGGCTTGTTCGTCTCGGTCTTATTGTTCGCGTAATAGACGTAGATCACGACTGCGATCAATATAGGGAACAGCCACATCAACGAGGTGACGACCACTTTGCCGACCCGATCGTTGTGCTGCACTCTTCGACTTTTCGGTTGGATATAAGGCTCCGGCGCGCCCGTCTCGGACGCTTGGGCCTTCGGAAGCTCCTTGTGATAGAGACGCAGCACCTCTTCGGCGTCCAGGCCCACCGTTTCGGCATACGTTTTCACGAAGGCGCGAACATAAAACGATCCAGGAAGCACTTTGTAATCGCCGGATTCGATGGCTTCAAGGTAACGTTTGCGTATCTTCGTAATTTCCTGGATGTCGTCGAGGGTATACCCCCGTTGCTCCCTCGCCTTGCGAAGCAGCAATCCCAGATCTGACACAAACTTCACCTCCTGCCGTTTCCATTACAGTTTGCTCGATTCGTCAAAAACCGCCGTCCAGTCCCGCGGTCGTGAAGTTCTCGTACGTGATCTCCTCGTCCGGCGTGTTGCGCAGCTCGATAATACAATCGAATACGTCGTAGTCAAAGACCGATTCGCGGACAAAAATGTCGGGATGCTCGATCACCTTCGTGGAAGGCATCGCCATAATATCCTGCAGCAAGTTGTAATGCTTGTCGTTCGAGCGGATCGTGCTCACGATGCCGTCGATGATGAACACATTGTGCGGGTTCATTTCCTCCTCGGACAGCTGGCTGCGAACCGTCTGGCGAAGCAGCGTCGAAGAGACGAACGCCCAGCGCTTGTTCGCGCATACGCTGCCAGCGATGATCGATTCGGTCTTGCCGACGCGCGGCATGCCGCGCAGCCCGATCGTTTGATTGCCGTCCTGTTTGAAGAGCTCGCCGAGAAAATCGACCAGTAACCCCAGCTCGTCCCGCGTGAAGCGGAACGTCTTGCGGTCGTCGGAGTCCCTCTCGATATATCTTCCGTGACGGACGGCCAGAATATCCGTCAGCCGCGGCGGACGCAGCGTCACGATCGAAATATTTTCGACCTTGGCCAGCATTTTGCCGAGCAGCTCGATCTTTTCGTCGTCGTCGGTCTGCAGCAGCATGCCCCGTGTCCGGTCTTCGACGCCGTTGATGGTCAAGATGTTCACTTCAAGCATGCCGAGCAGGGACGCGATGTCCCCGAGCAGACCCGGACGGTTTTTATGTATCTTATATTCCATATACCACTGTTTCGTATTCATTAGACACCTCGTCGCCGATTCCTTCAAACTTCATTCTACAACGGTGGACCCGCTCCTGCAAAAGTCAGCAAAAGATTCCTACTAAAGTCCTATGCGATCCCGTTTCGTTCTTTCTCGTGATAACCGCCTTGCTCAGCCATGAACAACAATAAAGAAGGCTCCGCCATCGATCGGCAGAGCCTTCCTTCATGTCCGTCGTCCAGCTCAGCTATGCTTGGCGAGCTTGACCATAAGCGCGGCCATCGTTTTGCGCTCGGACTCGTCGCCTACGTCCCAGAGCTCCTTCAGGACGCGCTGCTCTTCGTTTTTCGGATCGACCTTGTTGTCCAGGAATTCGCCGATCTCGTACGCGAGCTTGGCAATCGCGTCTTCGCCGATCCCCAAGTCCTTCGCGGCCTCGATCCGGTCGCCCAGAAATTTCTTCCAGGACTCAAAGTTGCTTAGCACGGTAGACATCCGACATCCTCCTTGATGGGTGGAATCAATGCATGGATAGGATGTCCCCTGCCGCTTGGCTTTATTCGAATCGTACTGCCTTTACATTCGCCAGCCGCCGGTAAGCCCGATGACCTGTCCCGTAATATAGCCGGCATCGCCAAGCGTCAAAAAACGAACCAGCTCCGCTACTTCGTCCGGATCCGCGAACCGCTTCATCGGAACCTCCTCGCGAAGCTGCTCTTGCTCCGAGCCGTCCAGCTCCGCCAGCATATCCGTATCCACGAGTCCCGGCGCAACGGCGTTCACCGTTACGCCTGCGAATGCCATCTCCCGCGCCAGCGCCTTGGTCAAGCCGTTCAGGCCGCCTTTGGCCGCCGAATAGGCGGCTTCGCCGGCAGCGCCGACGACGCCCCAGACGCTGCTGACGTGCACGATCCGGCCGTGCCGACGCCACGACATCGTCGGTCCGAAGCGCTTGGCCAGGCCGTAGGCAGCTTTGAGGTGGACGTGCTGAATGTCGTCCCACTCGTCTTCCTCCAGATCCTCCAGCAGACCGTAGTGCGCCGTCCCGGCCGCATGCACAAGGATGTCGGGCATGCGTCCGGCTTGCTCGAGACCGGTCCTGAGCGCGGCAATGTCCGCGCTTGACCGGACGTCGGCGGCCGCCACCTTCGCGAACGGCGCGCCGAGCGCCAGACAGTCCGCCGCTACGGCTTGGGCCAGCTCGCGGGATCGGTGATAATGCACGATCACGCCTGTGCCTTCCCGGGCCAGCCTGCGCGCGACGGCTGCGCCGATGCCCCGCGAAGCGCCAGTGACAAGCGCGCAATAAGGCACCGTACGCGCGCTTGCCCCTTGCCCTTCAATCGTCACTCGGCATCCGACCTGACGATGCAGACCGATCTGCGCTCGGTATCCGCCAACGTACGAAGACGCTCGTGGACGTCGTCAAGCGTGATGCTCTCGTACAGACGCACGACGTCAAACAGGTCTCCGCCCTTGAAGCGATACCGGGTAAATTCGCCTGCGATCGCTTCGGGACTGTTTAGCATGCGAAGATAGGCGCCGATTTTTTTGGCCCGGGTCCGTTCGAACGATGCCTGCGGCAGTCCGCTACGGATCGCTTCGTCGATCGCGGCAACGATGCGCTTCAGCAATTCGTCGGGATCGCGGGTATCCCCGCCGATTACCGTAAAGGCATAGCCGGGTCCCGTGTTGTATTCGTGCCCAAAGCTGTCCGAGATAAGGTTGTCGTCATACAGACGTTGATACGCCGGAGAACTCGAGCCGATCAGAACGTCAAGCATCAGCTTCGTTGCGAGTTCTCTGCGAATGCCTTCTTCCCCTTCCGGGAACGGACCGGTTTCCTTGAAGCCGATCATGCATTTGGGCAGCGATACCGGCAGCTTCACGATGCGGCGGTCCTCCCGCACGGCGGACGGCTCGGCTTCGAACAGACGCTCGATTTCTCCGCCCGGCGAGAATGTCTTGCGTCCCTGGTTGCGCCGAACGCGCTCGAGCGTTTCCTGCGGATCTATCCCTCCAACGACGAACAAGGTCATATTGGACGGATGATAAAAGGTCCGGTAGCAGTCGTAAAGCTGCTCCTTCGTAATCGAACGGACGGATGCCTCCGTGCCGGCGATGTCGATATGCACGGGATGCTTGGCGTAGAGCGCCTCGATCAAGCCGAAATAGACGCGCCAATCGGCATTGTCCTTGTACATATTGATTTCCTGGACGATAATGCCTTTCTCTTTTTCCACGTTCTCGTCCGTAAAGTACGGATTTTGAACGAAATCGAGCAGCGTATCGAGGCTCTCGAGCGGGTCTTGCGCCGTGGAAAACAAATACGACGTCCGGTCGAAGCTCGTGAAGGCATTGGCGGATGCGCCCTGCTCGGCGAAGCGGGAAAAGACGTCGCCCTCGGGCTCTTCGAACATTTTGTGCTCCAAAAAGTGGGCGATGCCGTCCGGCACGGTTCGCGCTTCTTGCCCTTCAGGGCGGAAATGATTGTCTACCGAGCCGTATTTGGTCGTAAAGGTCGCGTACGTTTTCGTGAAACCGGGTTTCGGCAGCACGAAAACCTCGAGACCGTTATCCAGCACCTCATGGTACAGTGTCTCCTGCAGCTTCGGATAATCAAGCTTGGACATGGGCCGCCTCCTCCTTCAGGTCGCGCAGGAAGTAGATCGTATCCAGTCCGACGCCAGCCGCGACCGCGGCTGCGCTGTCTGCCGTAACGGACTCAATGGCCGCGATTAATTCGTCCGCGCTGCGCTCCTTGCCCGAGACGACGCCGTTATAATCGAAAGCGATCCGCTCGAAGGCCGAGTCCTGAATCTCGCGCAGCTGATTGACGAGCATCGCCTTCGTCTTGGAGAGCTCCTGCTCCTCGATGTTGCCTGCGCGCATCTCTTCAAGCTGCTGACGGATGATTTCCAGCGCCCGTTCATAATTGGCGATCTCGATGCCGGACTGAATCGTGAGCAAGCCTTTATGGCCGTCTAGACGCGACGAGGCGTAGTAGGCGAGACTGGCTTTTTCGCGTACGTGAATGAACAGCTTGGAATGCGGAAAAGCGCCCAGAATGCCGTTGTATACGAGCAGCTCGGGGTAACGGTCGTCGGAGTAGGCGATGCCGGTCCGAAGTCCGAGATTAAGCTTGCCTTGACCGACATCGAGACGCTCCACAATCGTCCGCGGCGCCTCCGATGCCGTCCTTATCTCGGCCGGCCGGTAGGCGCCCGGCTGTCCGTCCGGGAGCTTGAAGTACTGCCCCGCCCACGCTGCCACTTGCTCGAGCGAAGTGTCGCCGGACACGTACAGGTCGAACACCGCTTCGTCGAGCCATTTGCGATAGCTCTCGTACAGAGAAGCCGGCGTAATTTGCGGCAGCTCCTCCTTGCGACCGAGCGCGAGCAGCCTGTATGGCTCGTTCCTGCACATCTCCTCGAGGCAGCGTTCCGCCGCATAGCGGATTTTATCGTTGATAATGGACTCAATGCGCTTTTGCACGGTCGTTTTTTCCGATTCGACGTACTTGGAGCTGAATGCGCCGCCTTCAAGCGCAGGCTCCGTCAACGCCTCTCCAAGGAAACGCAGCGCTTCCTCCAATAGCGACTGGCTCGAGGAAACGAATGCGTCATTAATGATATCGAGGCGAAATTGAACGATCTGGTAGTCGCCCCGTTTGTAAATATCGAAGCCGAAACCGGCGCCGTAAAGCTCGTCGAGACGTTCGCGGAACTGGATCGTCTCCGGATAGGAGCGGGTGCCGCGACGAAGGACAAACGGCGCGAGCGCAACCGGCGTGACGCGCGATTCGCTTAGCGGAACGCCCGCGAACAGCGACAACGAAAAGGTCTTGAATCGGGTGGTCGGCAATACGTGGATACGCATCCGGCCGACGGCGCCGCGCTGGAACACTTCAGTCTGCAAGGCCTCAGATCCCTTCCCTGATTCTGGATTCAAGCCCATTCTAGCGCATGGTCAAGCCCGAAGCAAATAAGGCGCCGCAGGAAAAAAGGGTCAATAGCAAAATATATGCTGTCCGATCGTCTTGTACTGCGGCCTCGACCAGATCCACTTCGAGGTCGCCGTCTTCGGATTGAAATAGTACAGGCACCCGTCCGTCGGATCCCATCCGGACAGCGCGTCCTTGACAGCTTTGGCTGCCGTCTCGTTCGGCGTCAGATAGATCTGCCCGTCCGCCACTGCGGTAAAGGCTCCTGGCTGAAAGATAACCCCCGATACCGTATTGGGGAACTCCGAGGCGCGCACGCGGTTTAGGATAACCGCCGCCACCGCAACCTGGCCTTCGAACGGTTCGCCGCGCGATTCGCCGTAAACGGCGTTCGCCATCAGCTTCAAATCGTTGGCCGACAAGCCCATGTTGTTCGATGCGGGCAAGTTGGCCTCGTTTGAAGCGCCATTGCCGGCGTTGGCGTTTTGATTCGAGCCTTGGTTCGCCTCGGTCTCTTTGCCCAGATCAGCCGCCGTCGGCTTCCAGTCTTTCGTCGCCTCCCAGAGCTTCAGCTTTGTTTTGCCGCCCACGACGCCGTCCGCCTTCATGCCGAACTTCCATTGGAACCATTTCACGGAATTGAGCGTCGTCGATCCGAAATTCCCGTCCACTTTGCCGCTGTAATACCCTAAGTATTTAAGTCTCCCTTGCAGTTCGTAAACGTCCTTGCCGGAAGCGCCGCTCTTGATGACGGCACTGCTGAACGCCTCGCGTGCCGCCTCCGGCTTGTCTAGCCGATTCAGCGTATACAGGCCGAAGAGGCAGCAGACGAGGCATACGGTCAAAATTACTAAACGATAGCGCATCTTGGTTCACGCCTTCCTCTCATTTTTCGCGATTCGTGCGCGCCGGCTCCGATGGGCCGCGGGCATGCGTGAGGTTAGTATGAGGAAGGTCATGGATGGCTATTCATGGACAAAAAAAACGCTCGCTCCCGACATGTCAGGAGGAGCGTTGTTGAAATTGTTCGAGCGTGACGAGCACTTCTCTGGGCTTGCTGCCCTCGTATGGACCGACGACGCCTCTCGCCTCCATCGAGTCGATCAGGCGCGCAGCCCGCGTATAACCGATGCGCATGCGTCGCTGCAGCAGCGAGACCGATGCCTGCTTGGCCTCGAGCACGATGCCTACCGCCTGATCGAACAGCTCGTCGAGCTGCTCGTTGTTCGCGGCGTCGTCCGACTCCTCGATTTCAGGTACGAGCTCCTCGTTGTACTCCGCTTCGGCTTGGCCGCGGGAGTAGGCGACGACGGATTCGACCTCGTTGTCGGACAAAAACGCCCCCTGCACGCGAATCGGCTTGGAAGCGCCCATCGGCAGGAAAAGCATGTCGCCGCGTCCGAGCAGCTTCTCCGCCCCGACCATGTCCAGAATCGTGCGGGAGTCCACCTGAGAGGATACGCCGAATGCGATCCGGCTCGGGATATTCGCCTTGATGACGCCGGTAATGACATCGACCGACGGTCGCTGCGTTGCGATGATCAGATGAATGCCCGCCGCCCGCGCCATTTGCGCGAGACGACAGATCGCGTCTTCGACGTCGCCGGCAGCCACCATCATCAGGTCCGCGAGCTCGTCCACAATGACGACAATGTACGGCAGCACGCCGTCCGGGTTGTCGCCGCTAAGCATCAGATTGTTATAGCCTTCGATATTTCTTGTGCCGGATTTGGAAAATTTCTCGTATCGTTTTTCCATCTCGACGACGATTTTCTTGAGCGCCAGCGAAGCGCGCCGCGGATCCGTCACGACCGGCGCGAGCAGATGCGGAATGCCGTTGTACACGTTCAGCTCGACCATCTTGGGGTCGATCATAAGAAACTTCACTTCGTCGGGCTTGGCCTTGTAGAGCAGGCTGGTAATGATCCCGTTGATACATACGGACTTGCCTGAACCCGTCGCACCCGCTACGAGCATATGCGGCATGCGGGCGAGGTTGCCCACAATCGGCTGTCCGGAAATATCCCTGCCGAAGGCGATCGTCAGCTTGCTTGGCGCCTCCTGGAAGGTAGGCGTCTCGAGCACCTCGCGCAGCGTCACGACGCTCACCTCGTTGTTCGGCACCTCGATGCCGATGGCCGACTTGCCTGGGATCGGCGCTTCCATGCGAATATCCTTCGCGGCCAGCGCCAGCGCGATATCGTCGGTCAGACTGACGATTCGGCTGACCTTGACGCCGACGTCCGGCTGCAGCTCGTAGCGCGTAACCGCGGGGCCTCTGGCCACGTCGAGCACCTTCGCGCGCACGCCGAAGCTCTCGAGCGTCGCCTCCAGCTTGCGCGCCACCTCGCGCCCGCTGTCGCCGGCGCCGCCTTTGGCACCGCCTTGCGGCTTGCCGAGCAGATGCATCGGCGGCATCCGGTATACCCGCTTGGGCTTGACAGGCGCAGGCGCAGCCGCCGAATCGGCACCGTCGGTGGCGGCGCCGTCGACTCCCGGCGTGGCTGCCTGAACGGGACCGGCTTCGCCTTCCGTCGGATCGGCCAATGTACCGGCATCGGACGCGGATTCGACGCCTGCCGGATCATCTAGCTCCATCTCGGACTGGCTCCAGGCCGATTCGTCGGTTTCTTCAAAGGCGGGCACTTGATCGGCAAAATCGTGGAAACGCGGACCTGCGTCCGGTTGCTGCGCGGCCACAGGCTCCCACTCTTCCTCGGGCTCTATGTATGGCGTTTGGACGATCGGCTGCGCCGCCGGAATTTCCGGTGCTTCCGCTTCCTTTTTTTTGCTCTTGCCGCGCCCCTCCGGCCGGGCCGAAATGTTGACCGCCGGCGCAGCCGCATACAGCGCAGGCTCGTCGTCCAAATCGTCCGCGTCCGCGGTCTCGGCTCCCCCAGGCTTGCCGTGGAACAGCTGAAAGAAGTAAGGCTTCTTCGCATCGGCGCTGCGCGCAATCGGCTCCTCTTGAAGATCGTCGTCGCCGATCGCCGCCATCGCAGCGGCGACTTGTCCTTTCCTGGCTCTGGGCTTCACCGGCACCGCCTTGGCTCTGGTCAGCTTGCGCCCGCCGGACAGCCGCTGCGCGAGCAAAGGCAGCAGACGCATCGCAAAGGTGCGGATCCCTTTCATCATGTCGACATAAGAACGATTCGTCAGCAGCATAAAGGCGATGACGAACTCCACGATCAGGACGAACTTTGCGCCGTAGTAGCCGAACAACCAATAAAAAATCGAGTATTGCATCGCCCCGAGCAGCCCGCCGCCGATATCTTTGCCCGTAATCCGGGCTTCGTTCTCGATAGGGGCGTTCCATAGCTGTTCGTATAGTTGATGCGTCGTTTGGCTGAATATCGCCGACGGGCGGATCGCCTCCAATGGGCCGAGGCGCGAATCGACGAAGCTCATGGAGCTCAGCAGCGTCAAACCGCAGCAGACCATCACGAAGCCGCTCCGGCGGATCGTCCATCCGCGCGGCCAGGCTCTGCGGATCATCACGTGAAGCCCAAGCCAAATGCCCGCAATCGGCAGCAAAAAATAAAATTTGCCGAGCAAATACCCAAACAACTTGGAGAGCGAACGCCCGCCCGCCGCCTCGCCGTACATCGCGATGACGGAAATCGTTATCAACAAAATGCCGTATATCTCATATTTGAGGCTTGCGCCCAGCGTATCTTTTTTTCGTTTGCGCTTGGCCAACTCCGCCACCTCCGGTCACCCATTATACCATAGTTTACCGAAGCGACACATGAGCCGAAGCGTCGGCCATACACGGTCTAAAGTCCCCGTTCCCCGTCGTCGATCGACGGCGTTCCCGCTACCGCATTCGACGAGGCGGCACCGAAATAAATCAGTTTGCCCGGCTCTAAGGCAGGCAGCAAATATGCATCAAGCGGCGCGGAAACCAGACGCACGAGCTTCCCGACGCCGGGGGCGACCGGCGTCAACAGCATGCGCAGCGCGCCGTAATTCACCTCGATCATCGGTTCCTGTACGTCGCTCCACCCTTCGAGCACCAGTTCGAGCGGCATCGGCGTGTACAGCGTCACTGTACCTCTCCTCCTTGCGGCGCGGCGAAGGCAAGCTTGCGCTTGGCGATTCGCCGATTGAGCTCGCGCAGCGCTTCCCCGATCCCCCCGATCGCGTCGATCAGTCCGTACGACACCGCATCCGGACCGACGACCGTCGTGCCGATATCGCGGGCAAGCTCTCCCGTTTTGAACATCAGTTCCTTAAACTTCGTTTCCCCTACTCGGCTATGACGGGTGACGAAGCGTACGACGCGCTCCTGCATTTTGTCCAAATATTCGAACGTTTGCGGTACGCCGATGACTAGACCGTTCATGCGGATCGGATGGATCGTCATCGTTGCGCTTTCCGCAATCAACGTATAATCGGCCGCAACGGCAATCGGTACGCCGATCGAATGGCCTCCGCCCAGCACGACCGCCACCTTCGGCTTCGACAGCGACGCGATCATCTCCGCGATCGCGAGACCGGCCTCGACGTCGCCGCCCACCGTATTAAGCACGATCAGCAAGCCTTCGACCTTCGGGCTTTGCTCTGCGGCTACCAGCTGAGGAATGACATGTTCGTACTTGGTTGTCTTGTTCTGCGGCGGCAGCATCATGTGGCCTTCGACTTGCCCGATAATCGTGAGGCAAAATACGTTCGACTCCGCCTGCGGCACGTTCGTCGTACCCAACTGAACGATATTTTCTGCGGCGACCGAGCCTTTCCGCGCTTCGTCGGGCGATGCGGGCTGCTCCGAAGTGCCGGGCTCTTCGTTGTTCTTCAAGTTGCCACTTCCTTCCCGAATCCTCCGTCGCCGTCCTGCTTGCGCGAAGCGCAGCCGACGGCGGTCCGACATAGTATGAACGCTAAGGCTCACATTATGCGATTGGAAGGCTCCGTTCTCCGGGCAGATTCGCATCTGGCTTGGACGCAAAATCGGGTCGCATGAGACGCCAAAAAGGCCGCCTGCCCGGACAAATCCGGGGAAGCGGCCTTTGGTTTGAGTGTAGGGGTTGCTTGCGCTTTCGTTTATACTTCCATGATGATCGGCAGGATCATCGGTCTTCTTCTCGTTTGCTCGTAGAGGAAACGCCCGAGAGCGTCCTTAACGTTGGTCTTAAGCGAAGCCCATTCGTTGACATTGTCGCTCATCAGCTTGTGGAGCGTGCCCGTTACGATGCGGTTGGCTTCTTCGAGCAAGCCTTCGGATTCGCGTACATATACGAAGCCGCGGGAAATAATGTCCGGACCCGACAAAATCGTGCCGTCCTGCTTGGACAACGTAACGACGACAACCAGAATGCCGTCTTGGGAGAGCAGCTTGCGGTCGCGAAGCACGATGTTGCCCACGTCGCCGACGCCCAGTCCGTCGATAAGAACGTTGCCCGAAGGAATCTTGCCCGCCTTGCGCGCGGTTCCGTTCTGGAATTCGACGACGTCGCCGATGTCGCACAGGAAAATATTTTCCCGGTCGATGCCGACGGACTCGCCGAGGTTGGCGTGATGCCGCAGCATCCGGTATTCGCCGTGGATCGGAATAAAGTACTGCGGACGGATCAGGTTCAGCATGAGCTTAAGCTCTTCCTGACTGCCGTGACCCGATACGTGCACGCCGGACACGGAGCCCGGTCCGTAAATAACGTGCGCGCCCAGTCGCATAAGCTCGTCGACCGTGCGGCCGACATAACGCTCGTTGCCCGGGATCGGCGTCGCCGAAATAATGACGGTGTCGCCGGCAAGAATGTCTACCTTGCGGTGCGTCGAGCGAGCCATGCGCGACAGCGCCGACATCGGCTCGCCCTGGCTGCCGGTCGACAGAATGACGACGCGATCCGCCGGCAGCTTGTTCACTTCTTCGGGCTCGATGATCATGCCTTCCGGAACGTCAAGATACCCCATTTCCGATGCGATCGTCACGACGTTCACCATGCTGCGGCCGACGACCGCCATCTTGCGGCGCGTCTCGGCAGCTGCGTTGATGACCTGCTGAACCCGATGGACGTTCGAAGCGAACGTAGCTACGACGACCCGCTGCTTCGCCCGGCGGAAGATCTCCTCGAATTCCTTGCCGATATTGCTCTCCGACGGCGTGAATCCGGGACGCTCCGCGTTCGTGCTGTCCGACAGCAGCGCGAGCACGCCGCGCTTGCCGATCTCGGCCATCCGCTGCAGGTCCGCGTATTGATCGTTGACCGGCGTATGGTCGAATTTGAAGTCGCCCGTATGCACGACGACGCCTTCGGGCGTCTCGAGGCAGACGCCGACCGAGTCCGGGATACTGTGGTTCGTACGGAAGAAGGACGCCTTGATCGAGCCCATCTGCACTTCCGAATCCGCGGTGATCAGGATGCGCTTGGTGTCGCCGAGCAATCCCGCTTCCTTCAGCTTGTTTTCGATCAGCCCCGTCGTCAGACGCGTAGCGTAGATCGGAACATTAAGCTGCTTCAATACGTAAGGAAGCCCGCCGATATGGTCCTCGTGGCCGTGCGTGACGAGGATGCCGCGAACCTTCTCGCGGTTGTCGAGCAGGTGGGTAATGTCCGGAATGACCACGTCGATGCCGAGCATCTCTTCTTCCGGGAATTTAAGGCCCGCGTCGACGACGACGATATCGTTCCCGTATTGAACGACATACATATTTTTCCCGATCTCGCCGACGCCGCCAAGCGCGTAAATCAATAATTTGTCTGTGCTGTTTTTCTTGGACAAGTCTAGTACCTCCTACGATAATTCGACGATCCCGATCTATGGAATTGTCAAGTTGCAAATTTTGGCCGCACCCATTCACTCCATCCCATTATACATGATGCCAATCCACTCGTACAAGTCAGGCTAACGAATACGGCCGAATACGATTAATTTCTCCATTTAACGCAAAACCGATGCCCTAGGCATCGGTCGCTCGAAGCGCATATGGAATAAGACCCAACGAACGGCCATCATTCAGTTGAACAAGGCTTCGATAAAGGCCCGTTCGTCCGTCGTAGCGGGAGCAAGCGGCAGTCTCACGCCGCCTACGTTTAGTCCTTTGGCAGTCAGGGCATGCTTGACGGCGACGGGATTCGGCACGGGATGCGGGCACTGAAACAAGCCTTTGAATACCGGAAAAAGCTTGGCGTTGAGCTGCGCAGCCTCCGCGATCCGTCCTTCAAGGAAAGAATCGATCAATTGCTTCATCTCCGCGCCGACGACATGGCTAGCCACGCTAATAATGCCATAGCCGCCAACAGCAAGCGTCGGAAGCGTAATGCCGTCGTCCCCGCTGTACACGATAAAGCCTTCAGGCGCTCCAGCAACCAGCTCGGTAATTTGCTCGACGGACGCGCATTCCTTGGTTGCCACCACGTTCGGAAGCTGCGCGAGCCTAAGCGTCGTAGCAGTGGATAAACTCACGACGGTGCGTCCAGGCACATTGTACAAAATAACCGGCAGCTTCGTCGATTCGGCGATGGCTTTGAAATGCAGGTACAGACCCTCTTGATTCGGCTTATTGTAATAAGGAGCGACAAGCAGCAATGCATCGACGCCCGCTTCTTCGGCGAGCTTGCTCAGATGAATGGAATGCGCCGTGTCGTTGCTGCCCGTGCCGGCGATAATCTTGGCACGTCCGGCTGCGCGGCGTACCGAGAAGCGGAACAGCTCTAGCTTCTCCTCTTCGGTCAATGTCGGAGATTCGCCCGTCGTGCCGGACACGACCAGACTATCCGACTTTTGAACCTCGATGAGCTCATCGATCAGCCGGCCCGTCGCTTCCCAATCGATTTGCAATTGCTCGTTAAATGGCGTCACCATCGCTGTAATCAGGCGGCCGAAATCCATACCCGTATCCTCCTTCGTCTAAAAGCCGATCCCTATCGTCTAATCCATTATAAACTTCATGATACCGCATGCAAGGCAAAAGCGGAATGGAGCGCCGACAAGGCGGCCGCCATATCCTCCTCGCGCACGAGCACCCAGATCGTCGTGTTCGAATCCGCGGATTGCAGGATCGGGATCTGCCGCTCGGCAAGCGCCTCCACGATCTTCGCCATGACGCCCGGTTCCCCGTTCATGCCGCCGCCGATGACCGAAACCTTGGCACAGCCGCTGCGTACGCGCGGCTCGAAGCCCATCTCCGCAAGCAGCCGCAGCGCAAGCGGCGCATCGACATCCGTTACCGTATACAGAACGCCGGCAGGCATGACATTGATAAAGTCTACGCTTATACCGTTCTTCGCCATCGCCCTGAACACCTCGAGCTGCGGATTAAGCGCCGTGCCTTCGGCCGAAACGGCAATCTGCGTTACGCCTTTGACATGCGCAAGCCCGGTCACCGTCCGGTCGCTCCAGCCGATATGGCCTTCGGCTGCATTCGCATGCGTGACGAGCGTTCCCTCTCCGTCCGAAAAGGTAGAGCGAACGCGCACCGGTATGCCGGCTTTCATCGCAATCTCGACAGCTCTCGGATGAATGACCTTGGCCCCGTTGTGAGCCATGTTGCAAATCTCGTCGTAACTGACGACTGCGAGCTGGCGGGCTTCGGACACGACCCGCGGATCTGCGGTCAAAATACCGTCGACGTCCGTGTAGATGTCCACCACGTCCGCTTGAAGCGCGGCGCCGAGCGCGGTAGCCGACGTGTCGCTGCCGCCGCGTCCGAGCGTGGTGATCTCCCCCTCTGCCGTAGCGCCCTGAAATCCCGTTACGATGACGATCTTGCCTTGCGCAAGGCTGGCAAGGATCCGTTCGGTCTTCACTTCGACGATACGCGCGGCACCGAACTTGTTATCGGTAAGGATGCCGGCTTGCGCACCCGTCAAGACGACGCTCGGCAGGTCGTGGGCGCCAAGCAGACTGCATAAAGTAGCTGCGGAGATTAACTCTCCGCAGCTCATCAGCAAGTCCTTTTCCCGTTCGGCCAGACCGGCGCCGTTCGAACCGATCCACTCCAGCAACGTATCGGTCGCATAAGGCTCGCCCCGTCGGCCCATCGCCGAGACGACGACGACCAGACCGGCGCCGGCTTCGTATTCTCGCCGAATATGACGGAGGACGTGCCCCCGAGCATCCGCATCGGACAGCGACGTCCCTCCGAACTTTTGAACCGTTACCATCGATGCATCCTTCCTCGCCTCGAAAATGTCGGAACCGCGTTGTCCTGGGCGCCGTTCAGAAAGGGGAGGGAATGAGACCGCAACCGTCAGACCAGCCCTCCCCGGCTACGGGAAGGGCTGGGGGTTGTCGATTTAGGCGCGTTGGGCTGCGATGTGTTCGGCGATCTGAACGGCGTTCCAGGCTGCGCCTTTGAGCAGATTGTCGGATACGATCCACAGATTAAGCGCGCGCGGGTTGGACAGGTCGCGCCGGACGCGTCCGACGAATACCTCGTTCTTGCCCGCCGCATCGGTCGCAAGCGGATAAAGCTGGCTGTCCGGATCGTCCTGGAGCACGATGCCCGGCGAGCCGGCGAGCAAGGTCTTGATCTCGCCGATGTCAAAGTCTTGCTTGAGTTCAACGTAGACCGACTCGGAATGCCCGTACACGACCGGAATCCGTACGCAAGTCGCGGTAACTTCAAGCGTGTCGTCGTCCATGATCTTTTTCGTTTCCCGGATCATCTTCATCTCTTCGAGCGTGAAGCCGTTGTCCTGGAACTTGTCGATCTGCGGGATCGCGTTGAAGGCGATCTGATGCTTGACTGGCAGCGATCCTACCGGCAAAATATCCGGCTGCGGATCGTTGCCCGCGAGCACTTCCTTCGACTGTCGAAGCATCTCGTCGATCGCACGCGCGCCTGCGCCGGAAACGGCTTGGTACGTCGATACGATGATGCGGGAAATGCCGTAGCGGTCGTATAGCGGCTTGAGCGCGGCGACCATCTGGATGGTCGAGCAGTTCGGGTTCGCAATGACGCCCTTGTGCTCCGCTACCTTGCCGATGTTAACCTCGGGCACGACGAGCGGCGTCGTCGGGTCCATGCGGTAAGCGTTCGTATTGTCGATGCATACGGCTCCATGCTCGATCGCATGCGGAATAAGCGCCTTGGATACGTCGCCGCCCGCGCTGAAAAGCGCGATCTCGACGCCCTTGAAGCTGTCCGGCGTCGCTTCTTCGACCGTATAGGTCTTGCCTTTGAATTTGATCTTCGTTCCGGCGGAGCGCGCCGAAGACAGAAGCTTCAGTTCCTTGATAGGGAAGTTGCGCGCTGCGAGCTGCTTCAGGATCTGTTCCCCAACGGCACCGGTGGCTCCCACGACGGCGACGTTAAACAACGTAGGCGTAGACATGATGATGACTCTCCCCTCTAATCAAAAGACAATCTCTATATGGATAAGTTCAAGCGAATAAAAACCGTTCGATAAGCATCGGCTGCAGCTGCTTGCCCTGAAGGGCGGCTTCGCACGTATCGATCGCCAGATCCATCCGGGCGACAAGCGAGTTGGGCTTCTGCTGCGGATTGTCCTGGCCGAACGGCACGAAGAAAATGTTCTTCGCGACGAGCAGCTTCGCAATATTCGCGGCGTTAAGGCCAAGTCCGTCGTTCGTGGAGATCGCCAGCACGAGCGGCCTTCCGTTGCGCATCTGGGCCTTGGCGGCCATCAGCACCGGTCCGTCCGTCAACGCATTGGCCAGCTTGCTCGTCGTATTGCCCGTGCAAGGGGCGATGATCATCACGTCGAAGCGCTTGGAAGGACCGAGCGGCTCGGCGTCCACGATCGTACTGATGATCTCGTTGCCCGTCATGCGGGTCAACTCGGATCGCCAATGCGCCGATGCCCCGAAGCGGGTGTCCGTCGTCAGCACGCTCTGGCTGACAACCGGCACGACGTTCGCTCCGGCATCTACGAAGCGCTGGATCTGAGGCATGATCTCCGGCAACGTGCAGTGCGAGCCGGATAACGCGTATCCGACCGTGATTCCTTGCCAATTCATGGCGCTTCCCCCTGTTTGTAGTCGTCCAGAATGCTCTGGCACAGACTGTTCGCGATGATGCGTCCTGCCGTCTTGGGGGCGACGATGCCGGGCAATCCGGGTGCCAGAAGCGCCTTGATGCCGCGCTTCTCCGCGAAGCGGAAGTCGGTGCCGCCGGGCTTGGATGCAAGGTCGATAATGACCGCGCGAAGGGGAAGTTTGGAGATCACTTGTGCTGTGACTATCATATTCGGTATCGTATTAAAAATCAAGTCAATATTCCCCGCCAGGCGCGCCAAATCAGCGATGTTGAAAGGCTCGAAGCCCATCTCGTACGCCCTTGCGAATGCGTCTTCCCGGCGCACGCCCGCCATCACGACCGCCCCAAGTCCCTGCAGCGACCGGGCCATCGTCATCCCCGTCCGGCCGAGTCCGAGCACCATGCATCTCGAACCGTGAATCGTAATGTCCGTATGCTGAATCGCCATCATCAAGGCGCCTTCCGCCGTCGGTATCGAATTGTAAATGGCTACGTCGTCCCGCTCGAACAGCTCTACGACCGTCAGCCGGTGCTTTTCTCCTAGCTTGCGCAAATAGGATCTGGCAAGTCCGGTATAAATTTTGCACGTTTTCGGCAATGCGGCGGCGTAGTCGTCCGTAAATTTCAACTCTTGATCCGTGAAAATCGCCGAGACCGCACCGTCCTCTTCCGTTCCGGCCACAGGCAGCAGCAGCGCATCCGCGCTTCGCAGCGCTTCCGGCGTCCACTCCGCCTTGGTCACGCCCGAAAAAGGCGTGTCGAGACGCTCGAATCCCATCAGCGTTACCGTCGCATCCAGCTCGGTAAGCCGCCTTATGACCTCGAGCTGCCGCGCGTCGCCTCCGGCGACGATAATATGCACGCCCGTAAGCATGACTTCTCCCTCCTTTGACCTTGGCGCCTGGCGGCTTCCTCAGCGCAGACGGCCGAGGCCGATGCCCCCGGGCGTTGGTTCGCGGCTCGGGCGGCACGCATCGCGACTTGCATAGCACATCGTATGCAGACGCCCCCCGGCGGGTGCGGATACGGGGATAAACGCAATGGACAACGAAAAAGCGCGAAGCGACAATCGCCTCGCGCCGAATATCAATCATTTAACTAACGGTATTTCGATCCGATACGGCTTCTCAATGTATGGCGGATACATGTACACGTCGAAGGTCAAAGGCTGGACGTAATCGCCGGACGAAAGTTCGTACCGATCTTCTTCGCGCATGTATTCTCCGCCCGCGAACTCCATTGACGTTCCCCGTGCGGTAGCCGTCCCCCTTTTCCCGGCCGCGTCGACGAACGGTTCCGCCAGAAGCATGTAGCCCATATTGTCGTCTTTTCGCGACCGGGTAAGCTCAAACGTAATGAACGTTTTTCCAAAGCTTCCGTTTACATTGCCCACCGTCACCTGGCCGTCCGGCGCTTCGACAATCGATTTCTTATCCGTGTCGACGACCAGATGAAGCTTGCCTTTGAAGACAGCCCTGAACCACGAGCCGGTCAGGTACAATTTCTTGGGCTTGCGAAAATAGCTGCTCTTGAACTCGAAATGCGCCTCATTTTTCTCGGCTGCGCCCAGGCTAAAATTAGGGAGGCCCCATTCCTTGCCGGCGTCATCTACGATCCGCATGTCCCCGCCACCGAATATCGCTTTTGTGTTGCTCTCCGCGTAATATCCTTCAATCGCAATTCGCAGCGGAGAGATTCGGGCCTTCTGGATTACAATCCGTTGACCGTCGACGTCAATGGTTTCATCCAGCGGAATCGTCCGTTCGTTTCCGGCGAACAGCTTCTTGTTAACGGGAAAGGAGACGGTGTAGGTCGCATTCCGCAGTTTGACCGACAGACCCAGTACATCCGGCAGCGGCTCGCGCTTCGGGAATAAAATCTCGATCGAGTCCATCTGGGATCGCGCCTCCTCCGTGCCTTGAACATAGCCGGCTGTTCCGTAGCCTAGCCCCAGCTTGCGTCCCGTACCATCTATCCGGTCGATGTCGTTCCCTCCGGTCGCTCCAGCAGCTTGGCGATATCGCTTAATGTCATGTCTTCCGCATACTTTAATACGATGACTTGTTTCAAATGCGGGTCCAAGTCTGCAACCGCTTCTTCGATTTTCATTGCTTCTTCCGGCCCCGCAGCAAATGCTGCTGGTTCCGGCACGCGCGGCAAGCAGCCGTTCCGTTTCCCGTTCCGCAGCTTGCGGTCCTTGCGGAACGTCCGGCGCCCGCTTCCCGGTCAGCACCGCTTCTCCATCTTCGTTAAAGCGACCGACCACCATTCCCGACATTAGACTGCCGAGAGCCGCCAACGGTTTCACAACCACAAAAAAAGTCTTGCAGGGCATCGATGCCCTGCAAGACTGTTAAACTCAAACGCCCGTATGGCCAAAGCCGCCGGCGCCGCGCACCGTATCCGGAAGCTCGTCGGTCTCCTCAATCGTAACCTGAGGCACCAACTGAAAAACCATCTGCGCGATGCGTTCGCCGCGCTCGATTGCGAAGGGCTGCTGCCCCAGGTTCACGAGCAGCACCTTGACCTCGCCCCGGTAATCGGCATCGATCGTGCCCGGCGAGTTCAGGCAAGTAATGCCGTGCTTATAGGCCAGACCGCTGCGCGGTCTGATCTGGGCTTCGAGTTCGGCAGGCATCGCCATGGCGAAGCCCGCCGGAATCAGTGCCCGCTCGCCCGGCGCGAGCACGACCGGCTCGGCCACGGCGGCATGAAGGTCAAAACCCGCAGCCCATTCGGACATGCGGCGCGGCAACGGAACGTCTTCATTCCCCGGAAGCCGCTTCAACTGGATTGGATACAACGAATTCCCTCCCTATTCCCGACAACACATTTTCTTGCGAACCGACAAGCGCCAAAGCTGCAGGCTGGCTCATAATACGGTCCATCATGTGAGCGACGTCATCCATCGTGACCGCGTCGATTCGTTCGATCATCTCGTCAAGCGTCAGATGGCGTCCGAGCATCAGCTCGTTTTTGCCGAGCCGGTTCATGCGGCTGCTCGTGCTCTCGAGGCTCAGGATCAGGTTACCCTTGAGCTGCTCCTTGCCGCGGTTCACTTCGGCTTCGCTCAGTCCTTTGGCATGCGCCTCGGAGAGCATCTCCATCGTCAGATCGTATACGTCCCTCGTCTGCTTCGGCGCCGTGCCCGCATATACGGTAAACAAACCGCTGTCCGCGTAACTCGTATGGTACGAATAGACCGAATAAGCGAGTCCGCGCTTTTCCCGGATCTCCTGGAACAGACGCGAGCTCATCCCGCCGCCGATCGCATTGTTAAGCAGCGTCATCGCGTACATTTTCGGGTCGTCGATCGGACAGCCCGGGAACGTAAGGCACAGATGATTCTGCTCCGTCTTTTTCGCATGGAACAGCGCATCCGATCTGAAGGCTGGCGCAGATAACGTTGGCGCTTCCGAATGGATCGCAAAGTCGCCGAAGTGCTTTTCAAGCAAATTCAGCACGCTCTCGTCCACGTTGCCCGCCAGGCTGACGACCGTATTGTCGATCGTGTACCTGCGGGTCATATAACCTCGCAGATCGTCCGGTCCCATCGCATGCAAGCGTTCGGCCGTCCCCAGGATCGAGTAGGCCAGCGGATGATCGCCGTACGCAGCCGTAGAGGCCAGGTCGTGAACCGTGTCGTCCGGCGTATCGTCGTACATGGCGATCTCTTCGAGAATCACGTTCTTTTCCTTAGCCAGCTCTTCCTCGGCGAGTTGGGATTCGAAGAACATGTCAGATAAGATGTCCACGGCGATCGGCAGATGCTGATCGAGAACCTTGGCGTAATAGCACGTGTACTCCTTGGCGGTGAAGGCGTTGACGTTGCCGCCGATGCCGTCGAAGCGGTCGGCGATATCCTTCGCCGAGTGGCGGCGCGTACCCTTGAACAGCATATGCTCGACGAAATGCGAAATTCCGTTGTCCGCCGTCGTCTCGTATCGGGACCCCGTCTTCACCCAAATGCCGAACGCAACCGACCTGCTGGTCGGGATATTCTCAATCATCACGCGCAAGCCGTTCTTTAGCGTGTACTTGTTCAACCGTTCTCCCCCTTGCCATGAATGATAACATGATATCAAAAATCGACATCCCTCACAACCGATGATGCGCAGCAAAGCGCCTCCTTGAAGATTTAATTACCCAGCGCCGACGCATCCAACCGCCGCTCCGACAGCACCTCGGATACCGTTCCCGGTACGAGTCCCTTCGACCTGGTCTGACGGATGATTCCCTTGAGCGCTTGCTCCGTCGTCGATGTCGGATGCATCAGAATGAGCATTCCCGGCCCCACGCCCGCCCCGATCTTCGCGATGACGCCCGCAGCCGGCGGACGCTTCCAGTCGACGGTATCCAGCGTCCACAGGACTGTAGTCAGTCCGAGTCCGGCCGCGATTCTAACCGTTCTTGCGTCGAAATCGCCGGAGGGCGGCGCAAACAGGCGGTTGTTGACGTTTAGTGACTTTTTCAGCAGCGATTGCGTCTTGGCGATCTCCTCGAGCTGCTTGGCGTCCGTAATCGTACTCATGTTTTTATGCGTGTACGCATGGTTCGATACCTCGTGACCGCGCCGGATGATTTCTTCCGCCGCTTCCTTGTTTTTGCTGAGCCAGCTCCCGTCGAGGAAAAACGTCGCTTTGACGTGCTCGTCGTCCAGCGTCTTTAATATAGAAGCTAAATATTCGTTGCCCCATGCGACATTGATCATCAGTCCAACGGCAGGCTTCGCTGGGTTGCCGCGATAGACTGGCGAAGGCGGCAGATCCCGCAGCGATACTTTTGGTTCAATCTCCTTGTACACCCAGGGTACCTTGTCCGCGGCGTCCGCGGCCGACTCTGCCGTCCAACCCGCCGCTTTTGCCTTGGCGTACGTCGCTTCCAAGTCCACCGCCCGGCCGTTATACCCCGGTATCGCCTTCCATACCCGGTCGACGACGGCATCCTTTGCCGGGACCGTACGCTTTTGCGCTTCTTTCTTAAGCCACGCCCTCAGCGGTTCTTCCCCATACGTTTGCTCTTCCGCCGCCGGCCTGTCCTTGCCGCCGAGAAATCCCGTCTCCGCATATGTCGCCTTACCGCTCGCAGACTTGGCGGATTCCACGTATGCGTGCAGCGGACCGTATCGCCCCGCCCCGAGCAGCAGGACGAGCAGCGCCAGCATGACCGCGGACGGCCAACGCGTTTTGCTCATGGCAGATTCCCAGCTCCTATCCGGGCGCGGACGCGCCCCTCGCTTGTCTACATCCTATGCAATCCGGGCGGATATTATGAACCGGGGCAAGGTGCAGATCCCTTCATTGTGAGGGGCAGCTCTTCATGGGCAAATAAAAAAAGAGACTGAAAAAACCGGTCTCTTTTGCTTATCGTATGCGATTGAAAAAGCGGGCGGCGATTACTGGCCGCTCTGGACCTGCTCGGCCGTGAGGAGCGCCTTGCGGGACAGATTCACGCGGCCCATGTTGTCGATCTCGGTGACCTTGACCATGATCTTGTCGCCGATAGCGACGGCGTCCTCGACCTTGGCTACGCGCTCGGTCGACAGCTGGGAGATGTGAACCAGGCCATCTTTGCCCGGCAGGATCTCGACGAACGCGCCGAACTTCTCGATGCGCTTGACCGTGCCGAGATACGTCTCGCCGACGATGACTTCGCGGACGATACCTTCGATAATCGAGCGGGCCTTGTCGTTGGCGGCCGCATCGGAGGACGCGATGTAGACGGTGCCGTCCTGCTCGATATCGATCTTGACGCCGGTCTCCTCAATGATCTTGTTGATAATCTTGCCGCCGGAGCCGATAACGTCGCGGATCTTATCCGGATTGATGTGCATCGTAATAATCTTCGGCGCGTACTTGCTCAGTTCCTTGCGCGGCTCTGTCATCACTTCCATCATCTTGCCGAGGATGAACATGCGACCTTCCTTCGCTTGCTCGAGCGACTGCGTCAGGATGGAACGGTCGATGCCGTCGATCTTGATATCCATCTGAATCGCGGTAACGCCCTTCGCCGTACCTGCCACCTTGAAGTCCATGTCGCCGAGATGGTCTTCCATCCCTTGGATGTCCGTCAGGATCGTGAAGTGGTCTCCGTCCTTGATGAGGCCCATGGCCACGCCTGCGACAGGCGCTTTGATCGGCACGCCTGCGTCCATCATCGCCAGCGTGCTGGCGCAGATGCTCGCCTGGGACGTCGAACCGTTGGATTCGAGCACTTCGGAGACAAGACGAATCGTATACGGGAACTCTGCTTCAGACGGGATGACCTTCAGTAGCGCGCGCTCGCCGAGTGCGCCGTGACCGATCTCGCGGCGTCCCGGTGCGCGGAGCGGACGGGCTTCGCCAACCGAAAACGGCGGGAAATTGTAGTGATGCATAAAACGCTTGGATTCTTCAAGGCCGATGCCGTCGAGAATTTGCACTTCGCCGAGCGGACCGAGCGTGCAAATGCTGAGCGCTTGGGTCTGTCCGCGGGTGAACAGGCCGGAGCCGTGCGTGCGCGGCAGCAGCGATACGTCGCCGGAGATCGGACGAATCTCTTCCGGCTTGCGGCCGTCGGGGCGTACCTTATCGTGCGTGATCAAGCGGCGAACTTCGTTTTTGACGATATCGTATAGCACTTCCTTGACATCGCCGAGCTTGCCCGGCTCGTCCGCGTAAACGGCAGAAAAATGCTCGACCGTCTCGGCGTTGATCGTATCGATCGCTTCCTGACGGGCATGCTTTTCCTCGATGCGGACGGCTTCAACGAGTCGTGCTTGCGCAAACGCGTTGACGTCGCTCTCGACGGCAGCATCGACGGCATGCAGCTTGACTTCCATCTTCGGTTGGCCGGCGACCGCGACGAGCTGGTTGATCGTGTCAACGATCTTCTTGATCTCGTCGTGGCCGAACATAATCGCTTCGAGCACATCGGTTTCCGGCACCTCGTCGGCTTCGGCTTCGACCATCATGATCGCGTCCTTCGTGCCTGCTACGACGACGTGCATGTCGCTCTTCTCTTCCTCGGCAACGGTCGGGTTAATGATAAACTTGCCGCCGACGCGGCCGACGATGACGCCGCCGATCGGTCCGTCGAACGGAACGTTGGAAATGGCGAGCGCCGCGGAAGTGCCGATCATCGCCGCAATCTCCGGCGGGCAATCCTGGTCTACGCTCATGACGAGGCTGACGATCTGCACGTCGTTGCGGAAGCCCTCGGGGAACAGCGGACGGATCGGACGGTCGGTCAGACGGGAAGCCAAAATGGCTTTTTCGCTCGGACGCCCTTCCCGCTTGATGAAGCCTCCGGGAATTTTGCCGACGGCATACAATTTTTCTTCATAATTGACGGTCAGCGGAAAAAAATCCAGGTCCTTCGGTCCGGAAGAAGCCGTAACCGTGGACAGAACGACCGTATCTCCGTAGCGGACGACAACGGCGCCGTTCGCCTGCTTCGCCAGGCGACCCGTCTCGAGCGATAACGGACGGCCGCCGAGCGACATCTCTACTTGGTGTGCCAGTGCAATCCCTCCTCAAATTAGACATATGTAAATTCGACATACTCTCTATTATTTCCTGCCGGACGAATCTTAGGCGCTTGGAACAGGCCTTAAGCTTGAAAAAAGCAACCCGCCGCCCCGGGTCGATGCCCGTCTGGCTAAGCAGGTTGCTTGTGTCGCGAAGCAAATTAACGGCGCAGGCCGAGCTTCTCGATCAGCGCGCTGTAACGCTTGACGTCCTTGTTCTTCAGGTAAGCCAGCAGCTTGCGACGTTGGCCGACCATCTTAAGCAGGCCGCGGCGCGAGTGGTGGTCTTTCTTGTGGGACCTGAAGTGGGTCGTCAGGTTGTTGATGTTTTCCGTCAGGATCGCGATTTGAACTTCCGGGGATCCGGTGTCCGAAGCGTGCGTCTTGTGCAGCTCGATCAGTTCTTGTTTGCGCTCTTGCGTCAATGCCATCCCAATCACCTCCGTGTTCGATTTGTCTAATCGCCTGTGGCCGAGCTGTCGCCGGTGAGAGCGTCCGGCCAAGCCAAGGTTCTTATGAAGCCAGCATAGCCGACAACGTACAACAGTATAGCACAATGCCTAGGATCATAGCAACAATCGCCTGATACGCGAGAGTTGACGGGCTCAATGCAATCCGAGCGACCGCAGTTCCTCGCGCGCCTGCTCGGCATCCCTGCCGATCTGCGACTTGAGCTCCTCGAACGAAGCGAACTTCGTCTCCGGACGCAAAAAGCGGTGGAACCGCACGGTCAGCGTGCGGCCGTACAGGTCGCCCTGGAAGTCGAACAGATTGGTCTCGAGCCTCGGCGCGCCGCCGGGCGCGTCGAACGTCGGACGGACGCCGACGTTGATGACGCCGGACAGCTCGCGCTCCCCGTCGTCGGCACCGCCCACCGTCACCGCATAGACGCCGTGCCGCGGAATGACGTAAGGCACGGCGGGCAGCATGTTCGCCGTCGGAAAGCCGAGCAAGCGGCCGCGCGCGTCGCCATGGACGATCTCGCCCGAGATCGCATAAGGACGTCCGAGCAGCAATGCCGCAGCTTCGCAATCGCCGTCCGCCAGACACGCGCGAATCCGCGTGCTGCTGATCTTGGCATCGCCCTCGAACACCGGCTCGACGACGCGAACCGAGATCGCGTCGTCGCTCAGCCGCCGGAGCGCCTCGGCATCGCCTTGCCCGCGATGGCCGAACCGGAAGTCGAAGCCGACGACGGCGGTCCGGACCCCGAGCGGCAGCAGCAGGCGCCGGACGAAGCTCTCCGCGGATACTTCGGCGAAGCCGTGATCGAAAGCCACGACATAAGCCAATTCAATCCCCAGCTCGGCGAACAGCGCCAGCTTGTCCTCAAGCGGCGTCAAAACGGTATGGTAACCGTCCTTGCCGAGCACGGTACGCGGATGCGGGCTGAACGTCAGCACCGCCGGCGTGAATCCCTGCTCTCTCGCAGACGCTACCGCCTGGCGGATCACTTCGGCATGCCCTCTGTGCACGCCGTCGAAAAAGCCGATCGCCATGGCAATGCGGTCCCGACAGGCGCCGGACGGCAGCCCGTCGTCCATCGTCAACATCGTATGAGTCAAATCGTAACGTTCCACCCTGCTGTCCCCCTGCATCTTCGAAAGAGCAAGGACCGCCGCGGGGCGGTCCTATCATTCACTCTTCCGGATGAAATACTTTGACAGCCTTGAGCCGGCGGCCCGGCATGTCCGACTCGAACAGGCCCAGAAAAGCCCCGTCCTCGCGATATAGACGCCACAAGCCGGCTTGCTCCGGAAAAGGCGAGAGCAGCTCGAACGGAATGGCCTTGCCCTGCTTTGCATTCAACGCCGCCAGCGATCCGCCGGTCGCGCGCGGAAAAGGAACGAGCTCGTCGGCCGGAACCAGCCGGTCCCCGAGCCCGCCGTTTTCCCGCAAAAGCGCCATCTCCTCCAGCGTCAAGCTGTCGCCGGGGGAGAGTCCCGCGCTTTCCGTCCGCTTGAGAACCGCCATCGCTGCAGGCACGCCGAGCTTGCTGCCGATATCGACGCAGAGCGTGCGGATGTAGGTACCCTTGGAGCAGCGGACCGAAAAAGAAGCCTCGGGCTGCGGTACGCCCGTCTTGATCTCTCCGATCCGAATCTCGTGGATCGTCACCGGACGCGCCGAGCGTTCGATCGTAACGCCCTCTCTGGCGAGCTCGTAAAGCCGTTTGCCGTCGACCTTCAACGCGGATACCATCGGCGGCACCTGCATGATGTCGCCGACAAAAGAGAGAATCGTCTCCCGGATCCCGGCTTCCGTCAATTCGCAGGCATCGCAGGTTTCCAGCACCTCGCCCGTAAGATCCTCGGTATTGGTCGCAATGCCGAAGCGAATCGTCGCTTCGTATGTCTTGGGGAGCTCCTGCAAATACTCGACCATCCGCGTCGCTCTGCCGATGCAAATCGGCAGCACGCCTGTCACGGCCGGGTCCAGCGTCCCGGTGTGTCCGATCCGCTTGACGCCAAGGATTCGCCTCGCTTTGGCCACAACGTCGTGAGACGTCCACCCCGCCGGCTTCCATACCGCCAGCACGCCTTCGTAGCTATGCGTTTTGGCTTGCGTCATGCCATTCCAGCGCCTTTCCTACCGCAGTCGTCATTTGGCCGATCGCGTCATCCAGCGCAGCCGCCACCCGGCAGCCGGCCGCGCGCACGTGGCCGCCGCCCCCGAACTGCTGGGATACGGCAGCGACGTCGACCTTGCCTGCAGATCGCAGGCTGACCTTGACGGAAGCCTCCGCGTTTTGCTTGAACAGGATGCCGACCTCGACGCCCTCGACGTTCCGCGGGAAGTTCACGATGCCTTCCAGGTCCTCGTTTTTGGCGCCGGTGTCCGCCATATCCTCGGGCGTCACCCAAAGCCAGGCGATGCGCTTGTCCGCGCTGAACGTCAGACGGGACAACGCCCGCTGAAGAACGAGCATCTGCTGAAGCGTCATCCGCTCAAGCAGCAGCTCGGCCAGCATCGGACCGTCCACGCCCAGATCGATCAGACGTGAAGCGATCGCAAGCACGTTTGGCGTCGTGTTGCTATAACGGAATCCGCCCGTGTCCGTGAGCATGCCCGTATAAATCGCCGTTGCGGCGTCCTTATCCAGGGCAATGCCCGCGCGCTCGATCAATTCATAGAGGATCTCAGCCGTCGCAGCAGCGTCCGAACGAAGCAAATTAACGAGGCCGAAGCCATTGTTGGTCGGATGATGATCGATGTTCAGCATCTCGAACTGATCCTCGAACCGCTCTTGCGCATTGCCCACGCGGCTGAAATCCGCACAATCGACCGCAATGACATGACGATAGGCGCGCCCGGCCGTGCCGGACGCGTTCGTCTCAATCCGGTCGCTCCCTATCAGATAATGGAGGCGCTCGGGAACGGGGCCTTCATTGTACATGGCGTAGCTTTTGCCCAACTTGCCCAGCAGCCAGGCGACGGCCACTGTAGAGCTAATGGCGTCGCCGTCGGGCTGAACGTGGGAGACGACGAGAAAGTCGTCCCGCTCTTGGATAAAGTCGACTGCGGCGTCGAGCTGCGCTGTCCAGGCGTTCATGAAGGCTGGTTTCCTTTGTTGATATCCGCCAGCAGCGCTTCGATCCTGCTGCCGTACGCGATCGAACTGTCGAACCGGAATTCGATCTCCGGCGTATGCCGCAGTCGCATGCGGTTGCCGAGCTCCGAGCGCAGGAACCCTTTGGCCCTGGCCAGCGCATGCAGCGTCGCTTCTTTCTGTTCATCGCTGCCCAATATGCTTAGATACACGCGAGCCTGGGACAGATCTCCCGTCACGTCGACGCCCGTCACCGTGATAAAGCCGATGCGCGGATCCTTCAGCTCGGTCTGGATCAGCGAGCTGATCTCTTTCTTGATCTGTTCGCCGACACGGCCGACGCGGAATTTAGCCACTGTCCATCCCCTCTTCCCTGCTTCATGCGCGGATTAACGCTCGACGGACTCCATGATGAACGCCTCGAGAACGTCGCCGATCTGAAGATCGTTGAACTTGTCGAGCGTAATGCCGCATTCATAGCCTTCCGAAACTTCCTTCGCGTCATCCTTGAACCGCTTGAGGGAATCGATCTTGCCTTCGAAGGCGACGACGCCTCCGCGCACGAGACGAACCTCGGCGTTGCGGGCGACCTTGCCGTCCGTGACCATGCAGCCGGCGATCGTGCCGACCTTGCTGACCTTGAACGTCTCGCGGACTTCGGCGTGGCCGATGACCTTCTCCTTAAATACCGGATCGAGCATGCCCTTCATCGCCTGCTCGATTTCCTCGATCACCTTGTAGATGATGCGGTGGAGGCGCAGGTCGACCTTTTCCTGTTCGGCGGCCTGCGCGGCGCGCGGCTCCGGACGGACGTTGAAGCCGATGACGATCGCGGCCGACGCGAGCGCAAGCGATACGTCCGACTCGGTAATCGCGCCGACGCCGCTGTGGATCGTCTTGACGCGGACGCCTTCGACTTCGATTTTCTCGAGGGAGCCCTTGAGCGCTTCGAGCGAGCCTTGAACGTCCGCCTTCAGGATGACGTTCAGATCCTTGATCTCGCCTTCCTTGATCTTGCTGAACAGGTCCTCGAGCGTAACCTTTTGGTTGGAGCGCATCGATTCCTGACGCGTCTTGATCGAGCGCTTGTCGGCGATCTCGCGCGCCTTGCGCTCGTCCTCGAATACCATGAACGGATCGCCTGCTTGCGGCACTTCCGTCAAACCGGTGATCTCGACAGGCGTCGAAGGTCCGGCTTCCTTAACCCGGCGTCCGCGATCGTTGGTCATCGCGCGGATCCGTCCGAAGCAATCGCCCGCGACAAACGCGTCGCCGACCTTCAGCGTACCGTTTTGCACGAGAATGCGAGCGATAGGTCCCTTGCCCTTGTCGAGCTCGGCTTCGATGACCGTGCCGCGCGCCCGCTTGTCGGGATTGGCCTTGTAGTCGTTCACTTCGGACACGAGCAGGATCATCTCGAGCAAGCCGTCAAGGTTCAGACGCTGCTTGGCGGACAGTTCGACGAAGATCGTGTCGCCGCCCCAAGCTTCTTGAACGAGACCGTACTCGGTCAGCTCTTGCTTGACCTTGTCGGGATTCGCGCCCGGCTTGTCGATCTTGTTGACCGCCACGATAATCGGCACGTTCGCCGCCTTCGCGTGGTTGATCGCTTCGACCGTCTGCGGCATGACGCCGTCGTCGGCAGCAACGACCAGAATCGTAATATCGGTAACCTGGGCGCCGCGCGCACGCATCGTCGTAAACGCTTCGTGACCCGGGGTATCCAGGAACGTAATTTTTTTGCCGTGCACTTCGACCTGGTAAGCGCCGATGTGCTGGGTGATGCCGCCGGCTTCGCCGCTTGCGACCTGCGTCTCGCGGATCGCGTCGAGCAGCGTCGTCTTGCCGTGGTCGACGTGACCCATGATCGTGACGACCGCAGGACGGGTGATCAGATCGGCCTCTTCGTCGGTTTCCTCGATCGTCTCGAAGTTGGTGTCTTCGACTGCGATCTTGACCTCTGTTTCGACGCCGAATTCGCCAGCGATGAGCAGGATCGTATCCATGTCGAGATCCTGGTTGATTGTCGCCATGACGCCCATCATGAACAGCTTCTTGATGACCTCGGAAGCGTCCTTATGGAGCAGCTTAGCCATATCGCCGACAGTCATCTCGCCGCGAATAATGATTTTTTTCGGCGTATTGTCGATCTTCTCGCGCGGAGGCATGTTGCTGCGGCCTCTGGCGTTTTTGCCGCCTTTGCCCTTGCGGGGGCCGCCGCGCCCGGATTCCTCGAAGCGCCGGTTGAAATCATTGTCCTTGCGCTTGGCACCGGCAGCGCCGCCACGATTAAAGTCCCCGCCGCGATTGTCACCGCCGCGGTTGTCGCTGCGTTGGCCGCCCGGCCGGCTGCCGAAGCCGCCGCCTTGGCCGCCGCGTCCTGCCGCTGTCGCCGGAGCCGGTGCCGGGCCTCTGCCCGCGCCGCCGCCGAAACCGCCGCCGCCCGCAGGACGATTGCCTTGGTAACCGCCGCCGCCTTGGCCGCCCGCAGGACGATTGCCTTGGTAGCCTCCGCCGCCTTGGCCGCCCGATGGACGGTTGCCTTGGTAGCCTCCGCCGCCTTGGCCGCCCGCAGGACGGTTGCCTTGGTAGCCGCCGCCGCCTTGGCCGCCTGCAGGACGGTTGCCTTGGTAGCCGCCGCCTTGGCTGCCCGCAGGACGGTTGCCTTGGTAGCCGCCGCCTTGGCTGCCCGCAGGACGGTTGCCTTGGTAGCCGCCGCCTTGGCCGCCTGCAGGACGGTTGCCTTGGTAGCCGCCGCCTTGGCCGCCTGCAGGACGGTTGCCTTGGTAGCCGCCGCCTTGGCCGCTCGACGGACGGTTGCCTTGGTAGCCGCCGCCGCCTTGGCCGCCCGATGGACGGTTGCCTTGGTAGCCGCCGCCGCCTTGGCCGCCCGACGGACGGTTGCCTTGGTAACCGCCGCCGCCTTGACGGTTGCCTTGGTAGCCGCCGCCCTGGCCGCCGCCTTGACGATTGCCCTGGTAGCCCTCGCCGCCCTGCGGACGATCCGAAGCAGGCGCGGAAGATGCCGTGCCGGTCGGCGCGCTAGGCTGCGAAGGAGCAGCCGCTTGCGGGGCCGGCTCCGATGCTTGCGGTGCCGCAGCGGACGCAGGCGCAGGAGATGGCGATGGCGCCGTCGGCGCAGGTTGCGCCGGACGGGATGCTACGGAAGCGGTCTCCTCCGAACGGCGCGCCGGCTGCTGGCCGCCGCCCTGACGGTTCTGGCCGCCTTGCTCGCCTGCCGGACGGTTGCCGGCCGGCTTGTTCTGCGCCATCTTGGCCGCCGCGTTCGCCTTTACGTCGCGGAAAAACTTTTCCACGGCGCCGACCATGCCGTCTTCCATGACGCTCATATGGTTGTTGACGGGCTTGCCTACCCGCTCGAGAATTTTCTGCACTTCTTTGCTGCTCATGTTCAACTGCTTGGCGTATTCGTACACCCGCAGCTTATCTTTGTTATCCGATTGTTTATTACTCAATATTCTCCACCTCCGAATGTTGAACGAAGCCCTCGCGAACGAGATTCGCAAAGCCTTGGTCCGTGACGGCGAACAACACGCGCTCGGGCTTGCCGACGGCGCCTCCGAGGTCATACCGGGAGTAGCCCATCAACAGCTCTACGCCATAGCTTGCGCATTTGTCCGCCACTTTCTTGCGCGTATTGTCGGAAGCGTCCCGGGCAATCACCACCAGCTTCGCTTCGCCCGCGCGAATGCTCTTAAGCACCGTTTCGTCTCCCGAGACGAGCTTGCCCGCCCGCATGGCGAGCCCCAGGCGCGACAGCGTCTTATCGCTTTTCGTCATCGCCGTCATCCAGCTCCTTTGCGGCAATGAATTCGCCTTCCAGCTTCAAAAACTCTTCCTCCAGCCTGTCGTAAACCTCGGGCGGCACGGGCGCCTTAAGCGCGCGCTCCAGCGCCTTCGTCTTCTTGGCCAGCTTGAAGTAGGACAGCTTGCCGCACAGATAGGCGCCCCTTCCGGGCTTTTTACCCGTCAGATCGAGGGAGATCTCCCCCGTCGGTGACCGGACGATGCGGATGAGTTCTTTTTTAGGCATCATTTCCTGGCTCGCGATGCATTTGCGCTGCGGTATCTTCCTCGGTCTCAAGGTTCCTCGCCTCCCATGCGGACCGTCTATATGATTGCCGCTTGAAAATTAATCGATCGTCACGCTGTCCTGGTGCATCGCATCGCCTTCGGTCCGTGGCCGGCCGTATTCCTGCTCCGCCTGCGTCTCGCTCTTGATATCGATCTTCCACCCGGTCAGCTTCGCGGCGAGCCGCGCGTTCTGTCCCTTGATGCCGATCGCCAGCGACAGCTGGTAGTCCGGCACGATAACGCGAGCCATCTTCTCGGCCTCGAACACGATGACTTCCAGCACCTTGGACGGGCTGAGCGCATTGGCGACGTATTCCTCGACTGAATCGGACCAGCGGACGATGTCGATCTTCTCGCCCTTAAGCTCGTTCACGATCGTCTGTACCCGCACGCCCTTCTGTCCGACGCAGGAGCCGATCGGATCGACCTCGTCCGCGCGCGAATGAACCGCGATCTTGGAGCGGAAGCCCGCTTCGCGCGCGACCGAACGGATCTCGACCGTGCCGTCGAAAATCTCGGGCACCTCGAGCTCGAACAGACGCTTGAGCAGTCCGGGATGCGTACGCGAGAGAATAATCTGCGGTCCCTTGCTCGTGTTCTCGACCTTCGTGATATAAGACTTTACCCGGTCGCCCTGCTTGAACTTGTCGGTCGGCATGAGCTCGGTGAGCGGCAGCGCCGCCTCGACCTTGCCCAGGTCGACGTACAGGTTGCGCATGTCGATCCGCTGGATGATGCCGGTCACGATGTCCTGTTCTTTGTCCACGTACGCATGGTAGATAAGTCCGCGCTCGGCTTCCCTGATGCGCTGGGTCACGACCTGCTTGGCCGTCTGTGCCGCGATCCGTCCGAAATCGCGCGGCGTCACCTCGATCTCGGCGATATCCTCGATCTGATAGTGCGGGTTGATGGAGCGGGCCGCGTCGATCGCGATCTCGAGGCGCGGATCCAGCACCTCGTCGACGACCGTCTTGCGCGCGTACACTTTGATCAGGCCGGTATTGCGGTTAATATCGACGCGAACGTTCTGCGCCGTATTGAAATTCCGTTTATAGCTGGAGATAAGTGCCGCTTCGATGGCCTCGATGAGGACATCCTTGGCGATGCCTTTGTCGCGCTCGATCTCGCCTAAGGCTTCAATAAACTCCATGCTCATAGCTGCTGCTCTCCTCCTTTCGCAAATTAAAAGACGATGGCCAGCCTCGCGGAAGCCACTTTATCGTAAGGAATCTCATGGCGCTTGCGCCCCACGGTGACGGTCAGCACGCTGCCGTCGAACCCGTCCAGGCTGCCTTCGAATTCCTTGGCGCCGTCCACCGGCTCATAGGTTGTAACGAATACATGTCTGCCGACAGCAGAAGCGACGTCCTCCGCTTTCTTCAGGGGACGTTCGGCGCCCGGTGAGCTCACCTCGAGGAAGTAAGCTTCGGGAATCGGGTCGGCTTCGTCAAGCTTCCCGCTTAAATATTCGGACACGCGGCCGCAGTCGTCGATATCGATGCCGCCCGCTTTGTCCACGAATACGCGCAGAAAGTAGTTGCTGCCTTCCTTGACGTATTCTACATCCACCAGCTCAAAGCCGTTCTCCTCCACGAAGGGGGCGACCAGCTGTTCGACCGTGGATTTGATCTTTGAAACGCTCAAATGACCAGACCTCCCGATTGCTTCAAATGGATATCTGCAGCATCGCACATACAAAAGTGCCTATGCAAAACGTAAAGAGTGGGTTTCCCCACTCTTCTGCAGACAGTGATATCCACATGATTACCAGAAATAATATACCATAACCGCCAGGCCCCTTGCAATGCATTATTCAGGCAGCGGCGGCCGGCGAGGACGCCAGCCCCCGCCGCCACCGGGCGAGCGGGCGCCTAGAACAGCGCCAGTTGGTTGGATTCGGGCATGCCGCGGAAGCAGCCCATCGTCGTCAGCAGCTCGATGATCGTCTTCGTCGCCTTGGAGCGCTGCTGGAAGTCCTCGATCGACAGGAAGTCGCCGTCGCCGCGAGAGGCGGCGATGTTCCGAGCCGCATTCTCGCCGATGCCGGCGACCGCCGAAAACGGCGGAATCAGCGCGTCGCCGTCCACGATGAAGCGGGTGGCGTCGGACCGGTACAGGTCAAGCGGCTTGACCTTGAAGCCTCTCGCGGTCATCTCCAGTCCCATTTCGAGGATCGGAATCATGTTCTTTTCCTTCGGCAGCGCCTGGAAGCCCTTGGCCTCGATCTCCGTCATCCCCTTCAGGATCGCGTCGTACCCCTGGCAGAACAGCTCGACGTCGAAGTCGGCCGCACGGACGGAGAAGTACGTCGCATAATAATGAATGGGATAATAGAGCTTGAAGAAAGCGGTCCGTACGGCCGAGATGACGTAGGCGGCGGCGTGGGCCTTCGGGAACATATACTCGATCCTCAGGCAGGAGTCGATATACCACTGCGGGACGCCGCAGCGCTTCATCTCCTCGATCCATTCGGGGGTGAGCCCCTTTCCCTTCCGCACGCTCTCCGTAATCTTGAAGGCAAGCGACGCATCCATGCCGGCCTTGTAAATCAGGAATAGCATGATGTCGTCGCGGCAACCGATAACGGTCTTGATCGTACACGTGTTGTTCTTGATGAGCTCCTGGGCGTTGCCCAGCCACACGCCGGTGCCGTGCGACAAGCCCGAAATTTGCAGCAAGTCGGCGAACGACGACGGCTTCGTCTCCTCGAGCATCTGGCGCACGAACCGGGTGCCCATCTCCGGCACGCCGAAGGTGGCGACCTGGGACTTGATCTGGCTCGGCTGGATGCCGAGCGCCTCGACCGAGTTGAACAGGCTCATGACCTTCGGATCGTTCATCGGAATCGTCGTCGGATCGACGCCGGTCAAGTCCTGGAGCATCCGCATCATCGTCGGATCGTCGTGCCCCAAAATATCGAGCTTGAGCAGGTTGGCGTCGAAGGCGTGATAGTCGAAGTGGGTCGTTTTCCACTCCGCGCTCGTATCGTCGGCCGGATACTGAACCGGCGTAATATCTTCGACCTCCATATAATCAGGAACGACGACGATGCCGCCCGGATGCTGCCCCGTGCTCCGCTTCACGCCCGTCACGCCCTGGGCCAGACGGTTGAGCTCGGCACCACGCCAGTTTTTGCCGTGCTCCTCCTGGTACTTCCTGGCGAAGCCGAAGCCGGTCTTCTCGGCGACTGTGCCGATCGTACCCGCCCGGAATACCCCCTTTTCCCCGAACATCTCCTTGGTGAAGTTGTGCGCATGCGGCTGATATTCGCCGGAAAAGTTGAGATCGATATCGGGCACCTTGTCCCCCTTGAAGCCGAGGAACGTCTCGAACGGAATGTCCTGGCCTTCGCCGCGCATCATCGTGCCGCAGTCCGGGCAGGCCTTGTCCGGCAAGTCGAATCCGCTCGGCACGCTGCCGTCGAGAAACCATTCCTGATGCTTGCAGTCGGCGTTGCGGCAAAGGTAATGCGCGGGCAGCGGGTTAACCTCGGAGATGCCGAGGAACGTCGCGACGACGCTCGAGCCGACCGATCCCCGCGAGCCGACGAGGTAACCGTCGCGATTGGATTTTTTGACGAGCCGCTCGGAGATCAGGTAGTTCGCCGAGAAGCCGTACTTGATGATCGGCACGAGTTCCTTCTCCAGCCGGTCGATAACAACCTGGGGCAGATCGTCGCCGTACAAGCTGCGCGCAGTGGCATAGCAAGTGTTGCGAATCTCTTCGTCGGCTCCCTCGATATTCGGCGTGAACAGTTCGTCGGGAAACAGCTTGATGTCCTCGAAGCGGTCCGCAAGCGCGTTCGTGTTGGTCACGACAACCTCTGTCGCCTTGTCCTTCCCGAGGAAGGAGAAAGCGTCAAGCATCTCCGGCGTCGTCCGGAAATGCGCGTCCGGCTTGCGCTGGTCCTTGAGCGGACTGAAGCCCGTAATGCCGTGGATCGTGATGTCGCGATAGAGCTTGTCCCTCGGCTCCAGATAATGCGTATTGCCGGTCGCGATGACGGGTTTGCCGAGCCGCTCGCCGATGGCGAAGATCCTGCGCAGTGCCTGTTCGAGCTCCGCTCTGCTGCCGACGAGCCCCTTGTCGAGCAGGTGCATGTAAAAATCGAGCGGCTGGATCTCGAGAATATCATAAAATTCCGCGATCTCAGCGGCTTCTTCCTCCGACTTGTTGAGCACAGCCTCGAAAAACTCGCCCTTCTCGCAGCCGGAAATGATGAGCAGTCCTTCCCGGTGCTCGATCAGCTTACTGCGGGGAATGCAGGCAACGCGGTGAAAATAGTCGGTATGCGACAGCGAGATCAGCTTGTACAAATTCTTCTTGCCGGCCGCGTTCAGCATGTAAATGCAGCAGTGGAACGGGCGCGTCGTTTTCCAGCTGTTCTCGTTCACTTCGTTGAGCCGTGCCATCCGGGTAATGCCGCGGGTCTGCGCATCCTTGAGCAGCCCTTCCAGCACGCCGGCCAGGGCGATCGTATCGTCGATGGCGCGGTGATGGTTTTCGAGGCTGACTTTATATAAATTCGACAGCGTATTCAGCCGATGGTTTTTCATCGTCGGATGCAGGTAACGCGCCAGCTCCAGCGTATCGAGCACGGGGTTGCTTGGCTGCGGCAGTCCGAGCTGCTTGCAGTTGTGCTGGATAAAGCCGATATCGAACCGGGCGTTGTGCGCCACGAGTACGGCATCGCCCGCGAATTCGAGGAATTCGGTCAGCTTGGGCTCAAGCTCCGGCGCGCCCGCCACCATCTCGTCCGTGATGCTGGTCAGCTGCTGAATGTTGTACGGAATCGGCTCATGCGGGTCGATGAACGTCGAAAAGCGTCCGATCTCCCTTCCCCCGGACACCTTGACGCCCGCGAGCTCGATGATCTTGTTCGCCGTGACGGACAGACCCGTCGTCTCGATGTCGAACACGACAAACGTCTCTTCGGCAAGCACGGTGTCGCGGGCGTTCTGGACGATGTCTACCGCGTCGTTGACAACGTTGGCCTCGACGCCGTAGATCATCTTGATGCCGTTTTTCTTCGCGGCCTTGGCGGCTTCGGGGAAGCATTGCACGTTCGCGTGATCGGTGACGGCAATCGCCTTGTGTCCCCACTTGGCCGCCGTCTTGATATAGGCGTCGACCGGCGCGATCGCGTCCATCGTGCTCATGGACGTATGCAGGTGGAACTCGACGCGCTTGTCGCTTGCCTCGTCCCTGCGGGCCTTCGGTCCGTTGATCTCCTTGAGGTCGCTCGGCATCATAACGAGCTCGGGCGGATTGAGGAACCGATCGTACTCGACGCGCCCGCGCAGCTTCACCCATTTGCCGTTCGAAAGGAGGTTCAGCATCTTGACGTCTTCCTTCGTTTTGCCGAACATCTTGACGGTGAGCGAATCGGTATAATCGGTCACATGAAACAGGTAAAGCGTATTGCCGTTGCGAAGTTCCTTGACTTCCAATCCGAACACGATGCCCTGAATCGTCGCTTTCTTTTCTTCCTCTTGGATGTTGGCGATCGGCACGGCGTCATCCTTGATCTCATAGCCGTGCTGCAGCGACTGCGGCGCCGCTCCGCCCGTGTCTTCCGGCGGCTCCTCCTCGGGCATGCTCTCCATCAGCTTGCGGACGTGCAGCCGCTCCTCCTCAAGCTGCCGCTGCATGAACGCCTCTACGGCCTCCTGCTGCTTCTCCCCCACGGCCAGCTTGATCCGGCAGGCGCGGCCGAACCGCTCCTCGAAAAACTTGGCCGCATACGTATCGACCGTCTTCTTGCGCGCCATCTCCAGGCTCGCCTCGTTCAGCATGAACAAGGTCAGCAGCTCGCCTTCCGCCTCGGGCCTTGCCTTGCCCAGCCAGCCGTTGACAGAAGCGAACTCGCTCTGCATCCATTCGACGAACAGCGGCCAATAATGCAGCAACAGCTCGCTCGTGGCGATCGTCTCTTCGTGACGCAGGCACATCTCGATCTGCGCAAGATGGCCGAGCTTGTCCCGCACGCGGCTGTGGAATCCGGCATAGACGGGCGGCGGCAACAGCGACGCCTTGACGAAATGAAACCGCCAGCTGCGGTTCGCCTTGCTCACCTCGACTCTATCTATGTAACCGTCGCGGAAGTGGGCGTCGATCCAATCGCCCGGAATCTCCGCTTGCGCCAGCAGCAGTTCGAATCTTTTCCTCTGATCGGGCTTCGGCAACATAATCGGAGACTTCATCCCTTTCAACAACAAAAGCCCCCGACCGGCCCTCCCGCAAGACGAACGCCTGCGGCAGGTTAAAGTCGGGAAGCTTTCTGTTCTCGTACTTGTTCTATTATTCTACCTGATAGACTTTGCGGCAGCAATAGTCAAAGAACGACATTCCGGGGACGATCAGGAACGGCTCGCGCAAGCATCAGGCGTCACCGGGGCGCCGCCCGCGCCAAGGCTGATCTCCGCGGCGTTCAGGAAACGAATGATCGCCAGCGTCTCGCCCAAGGGGACCGGTGCGATACCCGTTTCGAAAAAGGATACCGCGTCCGCGATCAGCCGGGCATAATGAATTTTAAAGTCCGGATCGAGCGCCAGCGTCCTCGCTTCATTGCCCCCGATCCGTAATTCGGCCTCGTAAGCGTAGCCCGCTTCCGGACGCTTGCAGAGCGCCGTGCCTGTCCGGCCGTCCCGCCACTGGCCGACGATCCGGTCAAATTCGTCGCAGCGTTCGGCCCGAACGGACCGGCAATCCGGCCCCAGCAGCGCGAACAGCATCTCGGCCAGGTGAATGCCGTACCAATAATAGACCGACTGCGTCGGCTCAACCTGCAGCGGGCCGCCGACGGTCGCTCCAAGTATCGGCGCCTCCCCCGGCAAGGCTTGCTTCATGGCGCTTAACACGGCGTAGCGAAGCGCGGAAACGCTGAAAATCGGGATTTCGTAAGCGCGCGAAATCGCCTCGATCTCGGCGGCTTCACGTCCGGATATGGCCAGCGGCTTGTCGATAAACACCGGCTTGCCATAAGGCGCGATGCGTCCGAACAGCTGCGTGCGCTGCCGGCCGTCGATCGACAGCAGCATGAGCGCGTCGCAGGAAGCCGCAACTTCCTCCGGCGTGTCCGCCCGCCGGATGCCGTGCTCGGTCTCGAGCCGGTCCATGATTGTCCCGACGCGCGACGCGCTGAGCGGAAAGTCCGGCGAACCGCCCGGCCATGCCGTCGTGACGCGCCAGCCGGGCACATGCAGGGGATCGCGAGGATTGTTCAACAGCTCGGTAAACGTAGTCGCATGAGAGGAATCGGTGCCGATCAGCCCGATCGAGCGGATATTCACGCGCGCTCGCCTCCCTCGGCAGACGCACCGGATGTAAGCACGCCTTCCTCCAGCCTTCGTGCCGCGATGCCCGCAAGCAGCGCCGCGCCGAGCGGCAGGCAGGCTTCGTTCAGCTCGAAGCGCGGATGGTGCAGGCCGAACGCGCGCTCGGCCCCCTCGGCCGGACCCGAGCCAAGCCAGAAGAAGCAGCCGGGCACATGCTTCAAATACTCCGAAAAGTCCTCGCCCGCGAGCGTCGGAGCCGCTTCAAGCCTTTTCCCCGGTCCCGCTACTGCGTCGATCGCCTCGCCGACCCGGCGGGCCGCTTCCGGATGGTTCACAAGCACCTGCGTCTGTCGGATATAGGTCAGGCGCGCGCGGCAGCGGTAGCCGTCCGCAATCCGCGTCACGATCCGTTCGATGCCGCCGGGCAAGCGTTCCCGAACGTCCGGATCGAAAGCGCGGACAGTCCCCGTCATCCGGCAGTCGGACGGAATCACATTGTTCGCGTCTCCCGCGTGAATGCTGCCGATCGTCACGACGATCGGATCGAACGGCGACGTCTCCCGCGAGACCAGGCTTTGCAGCGACATGACGATCGCGCTGGCGCAGAGAATCGGATCGATGCCCTGATCGGGGATGGCGCCGTGCGCGCCTTTGCCTTCGACCAGAATCTCGATGCGGTCGACCGAGCCCATCAGCGGTCCGGGACGGACCGACGCCAAGCCCGCGGACAGCGTCGGCAGGTTGTGCAGGCCGTAAATCTCGTCGACGCCGTCCAGCACGCCTTCGCCGATCATCGCCTTGGCGCCTTCGTTGATTTCTTCCGCCGATTGGAAGATGAGTCTAACTGTGCCTTTAAGACTCGCGCGCTCCTGGACCAGCAGCTCGGCCGCGCCGAGCAGCATCGCCGTGTGGGCGTCGTGTCCGCAGGCATGCATCGCGCCGGGACGCTCGGAGGCGAACGACAGGCCCGTCTCCTCGGCGATCGGAAGCGCGTCCATGTCGGCGCGGAGCGCGACGACCGGACCCGCGGCATCGCCGACGATGTCGGCCACGACGCCGTGACCGCCGATTCCCGTGCGGCATGACAATCCGAGCCGGGTCAGCCGCTGCGCGACGAGATCCGCCGTCTCGCGCTCCTCGAAGCTAAGCTCCGGAAAACGGTGCAGTTGCCGGCGGACGGCGGTCAGCTCGCCCGACAGCAGCGCCGCCTTGTCTTTCCATGCGACGGCCGCGCTCATGAACGCCCGCCTTTCTTGCGCAGGTCGCTCAGAATCGCTTTGCCTGTAGGCGTCTGGGCGAGACCGCCCTTCGCCGTCTCCCGGTGCGCTTCGGGCATGGCCGCCCCGATATCCTTCATGACGCCGATGACTTCGTCCGACGGAATGACGCTGCGGACGCCGGCCAGCGCCATATCGGCCGCCGCGAGCGCGGTCACCGCGCCGAAGCCGTTGCGTACGATGCAGGGGATCTCGACGAGTCCGCCGACGGGATCGCAGATCAGGCCGAGTGAATTTTTGAGCGCGAGCCCGACTGCATGGACGGCCTGCTCCGGCGTGCCGCCGCGCAGCTCCGTCAACGCGCCGGCCGCCATGCCGACGGCCGATCCAACCTCCGCCTGACAGCCGCCCTCCGCGCCGGAAATGAACGACTGGTTGGCGATGACATAGCCGATGGCGCCTGCCGCGAACAACGCTTCGACCATCTTGTCGTCGGTCCAGCCGAAACGCTCCTGCGTGCTCACGAATACGCCCGGAATGATCCCGCACGAGCCCGCAGTCGGCGTGGCGATGATGCGGCCCATCGAGGCGTTGACCTCGGACACGCCGAGGGCATAGGCCAGCGCGGCGCTGGCTTCGCCGCCGAGCGCGGTCCCGCCGAGCGCCCGGTATTCCATCACCCGCTTCGCGTCTCCGCCCGTAAGCCCGCTGCGCGACTTGGTCTCCTCCGTCGTGCCCTTGCGCACCGCTTCCTTCATAATTTGATAGTAGCTGGCCATCTGACCGACGACCGTTTCCTCCGTTTGATCCGACTCTCGCACCTGTTCCTCAATCATATAGCGGCCGATCGTCATGTCCGCTGCCCGGCATTGCGCCGACAGCTCCGCAAGCGTGGCGAATCTCATTGTTGCCCCTCCTCCTGGTTCAGGTCGACGAGGCGAACCCGCTCGACTTGCGGGAGCGCCTGAAGCTCGCGCCTCACCTCGTCCGGCACCGCCTGGTCCATCTCCATCACGGTGAGGGCGCGGCCGCTCCTGCTCTGACGGTCGACATCCATCGCCCGAATATTCAGGTTGGCTCGCCCGACGATGATCGCCATCGCGGCGACGGTCCCCGCCATGTCCTGATGATTGACGAGCAGCGTCGGACAATCCGCTCCGAATTTGACGTCGAATCCGTCTACGCTGACGATCTCGACATTTCCCCCCCCGATCGAGCAACCGATCATCGCCAAGTCTCGTTCGCCCTTGCGCAGCGCGAACCGAACCGTATTCGGATGCCCGCCTGGCCTAAGCTCCGTGCCGAATCGCAATTGCATGCCGGCCGCTTCGGCCAGCGCGATCGAATCCCGGATTCGTTCGTCGTCCGGCGCGCAGCCGAGCAGTCCGGCCGTCACGGCAAGGTCGGTGCCGTGACCCATGTACGTTTCCGCGAACGAACCCGAGAAGATGATGTCCGCTTCGTCCGGCTGCCCGCCGAGCGCCTGGCGCGCCGTCAGCCCGAGTCTGGCGGCGCCCGCCGTATGCGAGCTGGAGGGGCCGATCATGCTCGGTCCCATGATGGAAAATACGTCTTTAAATCGCATGTCCGCCCCTCTCCCTTCGCTTTATCGATCGACCGGTTAACGCTCCTGCAGCCATTCTTCAAGATGCGTCGCGACGAACGCGTCGTCGTTCAGATCCGGATACTGCGCGTACACGCGGTCGATCTCCCCGGATTGACCCGGCGACAGCTCTTCGTGCGGATTAAGGCACCAGGTTCCCTCCAGCAAGCCTTGGCGGCGCAGCACCTCGTGGATGCCCGGGATGCAGCCTGCGAACTGGTGCGAAGGATCGAAGAAAGCGGCATTGGAATCGGTCACCTGAATGTTGCGGACCAGCCATTCCTTCGAGATCGCCGGCTCCCTTCTTGCCGTCTTGATCTCTTCGAGAAGCGCGACCGCCTTTTGCGTCCATACCGCCCAGTGGCCCAGCAGACCGCCGACGACTTGCTTCTCGACGGTCCGGCCGTCGATGGTAAAGCGAAAGGTCGTGAACAGGTCAGCGACGATATTGTCGTCGTTGCCGGTGTAGAGCGCGATCTCGTCCTTGCGTTCCGAATGACAGACGGCGCGGGCTACGTCAAGCGTCTGGTAACGGTTGAACGGCGCCATCTTGATCGCGACTACGTTCGGAATGTCGGCGAAGGCACGCCAGAATTCGTACGTGAATATTCTTCCCCCGACCGAAGGCTGCAGGTAAAATCCGATGACCGGCATGACCGCGGCAACCTGCCTAGTCCGCTCGAGCAGCGCTTCCTCGGTCAGCTGTCCGAGTCCGCCCATGCTGAGCAGCACCGCGTCGTAGCCCAGCTTAAGCGCGATCGCCGTCTCGCCGAGCGCCTGCTCGGCCGGCCCGCACACGCCCGCGACCTTGATGAACGGACGGGAAGGCGCCGCCTTGTCGACCTCCTCGGCGGCCATGCGCAGCACGGTCTCGTACAGGTTGTGCTCGGGATCGCGAATCTCGAACTGGGTGGAGTGAACGCCGACGGCGACGCCGCCCGCGCCCGAAGCGACGTAATAACGGGTGAGCGCCCGCTGTCGCCGCTCGTCAAGCTTGCGGTCGGCGTTCAGCGCAAGCGGGTGAGCCGGGATAACAAGGCCGTCCTGCAGCGCCGCGTTCAGCGCATCCGGCAAATAGACGGTCGCCATCAGAATTTCCCCTTTCGTTCCTGGAAGTGGGTCGGTTTGTTCCATGTCGCGCCGCCTTGCAGCACCCATTCCGCCGTCCAGTCGATCATTTGCAGCAGCGATACGCTCGGGTAGCCGAACAGCTGATGGGACTTCGACGCATTGTTCAGCAGCGCGGTCTCGGATTCCTTGCCCTCGAAGGTCGCTTCCTTGCCAAGCCGTTTAGACAGCTGGCCTGCCGCCCACCGCACGGACATCGTCTCCGGTCCCGTTACGTTCAGGATCGCCGGCGGACTCGAAGCGATCGCCAGACTCCGCAGCGCCATCGCGTTGGCGTCGCCCTGCCAGATGACGTTGGCGTAACCGGTCGTCAGATCGATCGGACGCTCCTCGCGGATTGCGCGCGCCAGCTCCAGCAATACGCCGTAACGGAGATCGATCGCGTAATTCAGTCTGAACATCGTCATCGGCGTGCCGTTTTTGTGCGAGTGATATTCGAAAATCCGTTCTCTTCCCAGCGTCGATTGGGCGTACTCGCCCAGCGGTTCGGGCGCGACGGATTCGTCCGCGCCGCCGCCGCCGACCGGCATGAACGGATAAATGTTGCCCGAGGAAAAGACAACGATTCGCGAATCCTTGTATTTATCGGCTACCCGCCCCGGCAAATACGCGTTCATCGCCCACGTGAAATGCTCGCGGCCCGTCGTGCCGAACTTGTTGCCAGCCATGTAGATGACGTTCGCGGCGTTCGGCAGCGCCTTCAGCGCCTCGTCGTCCAGCAGCTCGCAAGAAATCGTCTCGACGCCGGCGGATTCCAGCTCTTCGCGCGTCTCGCTGCTGCTGAAGCGCGATACGCCGATGACGCGCTTGTTAAGTCCCCCGGCGCGTACGGCATTGGCCGCCAGCCTTGCCAGGCTGGGCCCCATTTTGCCGCCGACGCCGAGCACGACGATGTCCCCGTCGATCGCCGACAGCTGCTTGATCAACGCCTCCGACGGTTCTGCTAGCTTTGCTTCCAATTGCTCTATCGTATGCATGAGACCAGTCTCCTCTCGACTTGTACCTGATCCCATCATACGTGTGAGTGCTATATAAAGACAGGTCCATTTATCGTCTTTAAATTTGCATAGAAGATCTGCGTATTGAAGCAGACCAGCGCCCCTCATAAATAGTGATCCGCCAAAAAGGAGAAACGATACACCTGGCGCGGCCTGCCCTTCGGCATCTTTTCCATGCCTGCAATGCCGACCAGTCCCGCATCCGCCCACTGCAGCAGCAGCCGATGCGCGCTGCGCACCGTCACATTAAGCATGGCCGCAAGTTCGTGCACCTGATAATCGTATTTGCCGTGCCGGGACATATAGGCGAGCAGCTTGCTCAAGTAAGCGCCAGTCATCCCGGCATCCTCCGCACGTCGCAGAAGCGTTGGATCTAGCGGCGCCGTAATCGACGATACCGGGTCAGCCATCTCCAGCGGTCCGATCAGGGTACGATCCTCGCGCACGATAAAACAGGCGTTGCCTCCTGCGGCGACCGATTTGCGAAGCGCGCTGCGCGCGTTCGATCCGGCCTCGCTGGCCGTCGCGCCAAAGCCGATGCCGATGCTGAGCGAGAGGCCGTAGGACAGATTGGCATCCTTGGCGAGCGGGATCGTCTTGTAGCCGCCCGTCTCCCGCTCGAAAATGCCTCGCGTCGTAAAAAACAAATACTCGTCGCCGCCGACCGGCGTCAAATAACCGTCCAGCGACTCGACATAGTCGAGCACCATCCGATGAATGTCCAGCTTGAGCTTCTGGATCTCGTGCTCGCTCGCGCTCCGCTGTACGAGCTTGCCGAATTCGTCGACCGTCACCATGCCGACGACGATCTGCGACTCTTTGCCTTTGCGCGACTCCGTCGACAGCAGCGCGCGTTCCAGCGTAACGATAATATCGTCGTCAGACGGCAGCAGCCGCGCATGCGGAATGTTCAGCCGCGTCAGATCATCCGCGACCCGCTCCACGCCGGTGAAGGCAAATACGCCGGCATGCGATGCGGCGACTTTGCGGTGGTGCGCGGCAAGCTTGTCCGGCGAAGCATAGGACGGACCGTCATAAACGGCGACCGTCAGCTCTTCAAGCGCCAAGTCCCGAAGCGTTCGCATGACCATCGTCTTGGTAAGCGAATCCACGGACAAGACCGCTTCCGGACCGAGCCGCCCGGATCGCTGCGCTTCGAACAACGCTTTGTACAAGCCGGCGCCTGTCAACGGCACATGATGCACCGGCACGCTTCCTGGTCTTTTTTCCTTGAGCAGGCGCGAAGACGCAGGGCCTGACAGCAGCAATGCCTCCACTTCGTTCTCAAGCGCGGCTGCGATGTCGGTCGCTTCCTGTTCCTCTTCGGTAATACGAACGACGGGCTCGAACGATGGGAACGTATTCAAAACTCTTAATACGCGAGAAACGATTGTCTCCGTCCCTACGACACCGATCTTGATTTGCATACGGTTTCCTCCTGTGAAAAAGACCCCCGAAGCCGGCGCTGTCGGGAGTCTTTCGTTTTACGCGGTTGATTTAATACGCTCTGGCAAATACGACCGTATGCGCAGCGGGTTTGCCGCAGCACAGGCAAACGCTCTTGGTCGTCTGCGGATCGAACGGAATGTTGCGGCTCGTCGCGCCGGTCTCTTCCTTTACTTTGCTCTCGCAGGCGTCGTCGCCGCACCAGCCGGCGTAAGCGAAGCCGCGCTTCTCTTCGAAAGCGGCTTTCAGTTGGTCAAGCGTCTCGACATCGAACAGATGCGACTCGCGGAATTCGAGCGCGCGATCGTACATCTGAACGTGCACTTCCTCGAGCATCTCCGCTACGGATGCCGCCAGGTTGTCGAGCGGCACCTGTTTCTTCTCGCCCGTCACACGGGACACAAGCACGCAGACGCCGTTCTCCAGATCGCGCGGGCCAAGCTCAAGACGAATCGGAATGCCGCGCATTTCGTATTCGTTGAACTTCCAGCCCGGCGATACGTCGGAGCGATCGTCGACGCGCACGCGGATGCCGGCGGCCTTCAGCTGCGCGAACAATTCGTCCGTTTTGGCGATGACCGTCTCGCGCGTCTTGGGCGGGCCGATCGGGATCATGATCACCTGCGTCGGCGCGACCTTAGGCGGCAATACGAGGCCGCGGTCGTCGCCGTGCACCATGATCAGCGCGCCGATCAAGCGCGTGCTTACGCCCCAGGAGGTCGTGTGGCAATACTCCTGGGTATTCTCCCGGCTCAAATACTTGATGTCGAACGCGACGGCGAACTTGGTGCCGAGGTAATGCGAGGTGCCGGCCTGAACGGCGCGGCCGTCCTTCATCATCGCCTCGATGGAATACGTGTCGACGGCGCCTGCGAAGCGCTCGGACGGCGTCTTCTGTCCCTTGATGACCGGGATGGCGAGCACGCTTTGTACGAAGTCCGTATACACGTCCAGCATCTGCATCGTCTCGCGGCGGGCGTCCGCCTCGTCCTCGTGCGCCGTATGTCCTTCCTGCCACAGAAACTCGCTCGTCCGCAAAAACGGCATCGTGCGCTTTTCCCAGCGGAATACGTTTGCCCATTGGTTGATGAGCAGCGGCAGATCGCGGTAGGAATTGATCCACTTGGCATACATGTGCCCGAACATCGTCTCCGACGTCGGACGCACGGCCAATCTCTCTTCCAGAATCTCTCCGCCGGCCTCCGTCACCATCGGCAGCTCGGGGTTAAAGCCCTCGACATGCTCTTTTTCCTTCTGGAAAAAGCTCTCCGGAATAAGCAGCGGGAAATAGGCATTGCGGTGGCCCGTCTCCTTGAAGCGGCGGTCCAGGTCGCGCTGGATATTTTCCCACAGCTCGTAGCCTTCCGGCCGGAAGACAATACAGCCGCGTACCGGCGAATAGTCCATTAGCTCGGCTTTTTTGATGACGTCGATATACCAGCGGCTGAAATCCTCGGCCTGCGGCGTTATTTCCGTTACGAACCCTTTATCCTTCGACATAAGCTCCCCTACCCTTGAAAACGTCTGAAATTCAGCCTTTGACCAACCTGATAATATCGTTGTAAGTGACGACGACCATCAGCAGCATCAGCGCAGCGAAGCCGATAAAGTGCACGAGACTCTCGCGGTTCGGATCGACCGGGCGGCCCCGGATCGCCTCGATGCCGATGAACAGCAGGCGGCTGCCGTCGAGCGCCGGAATCGGCAACAGGTTAAAAATACCGAGATACAAGCTCAAAATCGCGCCCCACCAGGTCAGCTGCGTCACGCCCTGCTTGGCGATCTCCACGGTTACCTGCGCCGTTCCGACCGGTCCGTTGAGCTCTTCAAGCTTAACCTCGCCGAAAATAATTTTGCGGAAGCCCTCGAAAATTTTCTTCGTGCTGTCCACCATCGCATGGCCGGCCAGCGAGAAGGTCTCTCCGAAGGCCGGATGACGCATCTCCGGCGCCATGACGATGCCGACCTTACCCGTATCCGCGTTCGGCGTCACCGTTATTTTCACTTGCTGACCGTCCCGGTTCACGATCCAGTCCATCGGCTTGCCGGCACTGCCCGTGATCGCCTGGGACAGCTTTTGGCTGTCGCCTTCGACGGCGACGCCGTTAACCGAGACGACCAGGTCGCCCTTCTGCAGACCGGCAGCCTTCGCCGCCCCGTCGGCCGTCACTTCGTTGATGAAAATTTTCGTATTCGGCTCGACCGCTACGCCGTACGATTGAAAGAAGACGGCGAACAATACGAACGCTAAAATAAAGTTCATCAGCGGGCCGGCGAAAATCGTCATCGCCTTCTTGCCTGCCGAGGCGTTGCCGAACTGACGGTCCAGCGGCGCGATCTGCGTGTCTCTGCCCTTCGCGACGATGAGCGCCTGCGGGTGCACGTCATAACGCTGTACATCGCCGTCCACGTCCAGCGTGAGATACAGATGACGCTCCAGATCGATCGCCGTGACTTCGCCGCGCAAGATTTGCGTCCGCTCGTCAAGCCGGTCCAAATAAATTCGCGTAACCTTATCGTCCTTGATCCGGACGCCTACCGTATGTCCCGCCTGCACTTCGACGACCTCGGGATCTTCTCCCGCCATTCGTACGAAGCCGCCGATCGGCAGCAGCCGCAGCGTGAACCGGCTCTCTCCGCGCTTGATCGAGAACAGCTTCGGGCCGAACCCGATCGCAAATTCCCGCACGAGCACGCCGGCCCGCTTGGCAAAATAAAAGTGTCCGAACTCATGAATCGAGACGAGCACAAAAAAGACGAGAACCGTTAGAAAAACAACCTGTACCATTTCCATGCAAGTTACCCTCCGTCCGCCCTAACGGCTGTCCTTAGATTAACATTATTCGCCGAGGCGATACAAGAGAATACGGGTCTTGCGAAAGGTCGGTTGCTATTTGCGCCATCCGGCTGCCGCGTCGCGCGCCCGGCCGTCCGCGAAGGCGATCTCCTCGAGGTCCGGCGCCGCGTTCGTCTCATGCGCGGCGAGCGCCGATTCGATAATCTCTTCGATCGCGAGAAACGGAATCTCGCGCTTGAGGAAGCGGGCCACCGCGACCTCGTTCGCCGCGTTGAATACGGTCGGGGCGGTCCCGCCCGCTCTTCCCGCCTCGTAAGCCATTCTAAGGCACGGATACCGTTCAAAGTCCATATCCTTAAAATGCAGCGTGCCTGCGCGCAGCAGATCGAGTGGAGATGCGGGCGACGGACGGCGCTCCGGGTAGGTGAGCGCGTACTGGATCGGCACCCGCATGTCCGGGTTGCCGAGCTGCGCCATGACGCTCGTGTCGACGAATTCGACCATTGAGTGCACGATGCTCTCGGGATGAAGCATGACGTCGATCCGGTCGTACGGAAGATCGAATAGCCAGTGCGCCTCAATCACTTCGAGCCCTTTGTTCGCCATCGTCGCCGAATCGATCGTTATCTTCGCGCCCATCGACCAATTGGGATGCTTCAGCGCGTCCTCGACCGTCACGCCTACGAGCTCGCTGCGGGCGCGGTCACGGAAGCTGCCGCCGGAAGCGGTAATGACAAGACGTCGTATCGCAGCGCGATCCTCGCCGTTCAGGCACTGGAAAATCGCGGAGTGCTCGCTGTCGATGGGGAGCAGCGGCACGCCGCGCTCCGCAGCTCTGCGCATCACGATATGCCCGGCCGTAACCAGCGTCTCCTTATTCGCCAAACCGATCGTCGCGCCGGCATCGATGGCGGCCAGCGTCGATTTCAATCCGAGGCTGCCCAGGAGCGCGCATACGACATAGTCCGCATCGGCGCCTGCTGCGGCTTCGATCAAACCCTCTTCGCCCCAAACGAGCTTCGTACCGGCCGGCAGGTCCCCCTTGATCTTGTCAGCCAAAACCTTAGAGCCGATCGATACGAGTCCGGGCCTGAAGCGATGGACTTGTTCGAGCAGTTGCTCGTGCCTTGTACCGGCCGCCAGGCTGACGACCTCATACGCGTCCGGGTCCCGCGAGATAACGTCCAGCGTCTGGGTGCCGATCGAACCGGTGCTGCCGAGCACCGCCACCTTCTTTTTCAAGCCGTTCCCTCCGTTATGTATAGCTATGATGCAACAATTGCCGGACCAGCGTGTTGGCGGAGCATGCAAGCCCGCTTAACATTCAGAACAGTCCAAGCAGATGGACGAGCGGGAATACGATCAGCCAGCTGTCCGTGCGGTCGAGCACGCCGCCGTGTCCGGGAAGCAGGTTGCCCGAGTCCTTCACGCCGCGCAGCCTTTTGTAAGCGGATTGAATCAAATCGCCGAGCTGACCGGCGACCGCGGCGGCAAGCCCGACAGCGAGTGCCGTTCCGAAGTCTATCCAGTCCGGCCATACGACGGCGAACACGACAGATACAAGCAAAGCGATGACCAAACCGCCAAGCGCCCCCTCGACCGTCTTGTTCGGACTGATCGACGGCCACAGCTTCGTCCGGCCGATTGCCTTGCCGACAAAATAAGCGCCGGCGTCCGAAGCCCAGATGCAAAAAAAGACGAGCAGCGGCCAGAACACGCCGTGCGGCATCTCGCGGGTGAGCGCCATGTAGCGGAATCCGAGACCGATATAAAAAGCGCCGACGAAGAGCAGCGCCGATTGATCGAGCGTAATTCTGTTTTTGCTAAAAACGGTCGCCGACAGCAGCACGAACATCAGCACCCAGGAAACCGCCTGCGCGCTTGGCGTCGCCCAACCGAACGGCAGGTGCGGCAGGGCAAGCACGAGCGTAGCCGCAAAGCCGCAGAGCACGTCAAGACGGCTCGTCGGCAGCTTGTTGAGCTTGACGAATTCATGGTACCCGATAAGTGCGAGCGCCGCGAGCATGATCGAATAATACCATCCGCCCAGTCCTAGCAGCGCTAAAAAAGCGGCGCCGGCGACGACGCCCGTCACGATCCGTTGCCCCATCGCCTTAGATCCCTCCGTAGCGGCGCGCACGCCGTTGGTATTCGCGAATCGCCTCATGGAAATGCGCTTCCGAAAATTCCGGCCAATAGACGTCCGTAAACCAAAATTCGCTGTAGGCAAGCTGCCACAGCATAAAATTGCTAAGGCGCAGCTCTCCGCTGGTTCGGATGAGCAGATCCGGATCCGGAAGGTCTCCGCTCAAGAGCGACTGCTGGAACGTTTGCTCGTCGATCTCATCGGGCGACAGCTCGCCCGCGGCAGCGCGCTTTGCGATCGTTCTAGCCGCCTCTACGATTTCCATCCGGCTCCCGTAGTTAAGCGCGAAGTTCAGGACAAGTCCCGTATTGTTCGCCGTGCGGCGAACCGCTTCCTCGATCGCATCAAGCGTAAAGTCGGGCAGCAGGTCTCTTACGCCCATCATTTTCACCTGCACGTTGTTGCGGATCAAGTCTTCGAGCTCGATCGACAGAAACTCCTGCGGCAGCTTCATCAAAAAATCGACTTCAGCCTTGGGCCGCTTCCAGTTTTCGGTAGAAAACGCGTACATCGTCAAAAACTCTACGCCTAGACGATCTGCGGCTTGGGTAATGCGCTTGACGGCCTTCATGCCGCTATGGTGTCCCGCCACCCGCGGAAGTCCGCGGGCTTTGGCCCAGCGTCCGTTGCCGTCCATGATGATGGCCACGTGCCGGGGAATTCGGCCTTCCTTCAGCAAATCTTCGGACGTCTGGGACTGCGAGCCTCCTGACCGCCCTTGCCCGCCGTCCTCCTTTTTGCCGAAAAGACTGCCTAAGAATCGATTGCTCATGGCTGTTCCCCCTGGTTTAGCGACCATTAAATAACCCCACCGAGTGGGGCATTGCGGAGCCTGAATCCGTTCCGATGCGGGGATCCCCGAAAATTCAAACGAACCCCACCTTTCGGAGGGGCCGGTCGAATGCTTAAACTTCCATGATTTCTTTTTCTTTGGCGGCCAAGATCTTGTCCACCTCTGCGACGAAGCGATCCGTCGACTTCTGGATATCGTCCTGATGGCGGCGGGACTCGTCTTCGGAAATCTCGCCCTTTTCTTTTTTCTTAATGTCGTCGTTGGCGTCTCGGCGAATGTTGCGGATGGCGACCTTCGCTTCTTCGCCGAATTTCTTGGTCGACTTGACGAGGTCTGCGCGGCGCTCTTCGGTCAGCGGCGGGATATTCAGCCGGATGATCGTGCCGTCGTTCGCAGGGGTCAGGCCGATGTCGGACTTCAAGATCGCTTTTTCGATCGCAGCCAAAGCCGATTTATCCCAAGGCTGAATGATCAGCGTGCGGGAATCAGGCGTGTTGATCGTGCCGAGCTGATTGACCGGCGTCAGCGCGCCGTAATATTCGGCTTGGACGCGGTCGAGCATTGCGCCGGATGCGCGTCCGGCACGCAGGGTTGACAAGTCGCGGCGCAGTGCGGCCAGTGCTTTGTCCATTCGTTCTTCTGCGTTTTTCTTGATCGTTTGAGGCACTTAATTCACGCTCCCCTTTACGATTGTACCGATTTTCTCGCCCAGCACCGCGCGCTTGATGTTGCCCGGCTCGGTAATGGCGAAGACGAGAAGCGGGATATTATTGTCCATGCACAGAGAGGACGCCGTCGAATCCATGACGCCCAGATTTTTGTTAAGCACGTCGAGATACGTCAACTGCTCGTACTTTTCCGCCGTCGGATCCTTGAACGGATCGGCGCTGTATACGCCGTCGACCTTGTTCTTGGCCATCAGGATAACTTCGGCTTCGATCTCGGCAGCCCGCAGCGCGGCCGTCGTATCGGTAGAGAAAAACGGATTGCCCGTACCCGAGGCGAAAATGACGACGCGTCCCTTTTCGAGGTGGCGAATCGCCCGGCGGCGAATGTAAGGCTCTGCGATTTGCTGCATGGCAATGGAGGATTGTACGCGAGTCGGCACATCGATCTGTTCCAGCGCGTCCTGCAAGGCAAGCGAATTCATCACCGTCGCCAGCATCCCCATGTAGTCGGCCGTCGCACGATCAATGCCCTTCTGGCTGCCGGAGATGCCGCGCCAGATGTTGCCGCCTCCGCATACGATGGCGACTTCAACGCCGAGCGCTACGACTTCCTTGATTTGTTCGGCGATCGAGATGATCGTCGTTGCGTCGATCCCGTAACCGGTCGATCCGGACAACGACTCTCCGCTTACCTTCAACACCACGCGTTTGTAGACGGGTCGATTCAACGTTAGTACCTCCACCTGGTCGATTTCTGTGCCGGGAAATGCGCTTCCCGGCATTACTGAATGGATAAGCGCTCTTTAAAAAAGGGAACACCGCGTGTCCCCCTGGCATTTCCGATTAAACTTTGACTTGCGCCATAACTTCTTCGACGAAGTTATCTTGCTTCTTTTCGAGACCTTCGCCGAGTTCGAAACGAACGAAGCGACGGATGGAGATTTGCTCTCCGATTGTGGAGATCTTCTCGTTGAGCAGCGTTTGGATCGTCTTGTCAGGGTCCTTGACGAACGATTGCTCGAGCAGTACGTTTTCTTCGTAGTACTTGTTCAGGCGGCCTTCGACGATCTTTTCGACGATTTTCTCCGGCTTGCCCTCGTTAAGCGCCTGGTTGCGAAGAATCTCGGCTTCCTTGTCCAGGTCGGCTTGTTGCACTTCTTCGCGGCGAACGACCAGCGGGTTGGCTGCTGCGATGTGCATCGCGATGTCGCGTACCAGTTCCTTGAATTGATCCGTCATGGCGACGAAGTCGGTCTCGCAGTTGACTTCGACAAGCACGCCGATGCGGCCTGCGCCGTGGATGTAAGATTCTACGCGGCCTTCGGTAGCGATGCGGTCGCCCTTCTTGGCTGCTGCTGCAAGTCCCTTCTCGCGAAGCAGGTCGGCTGCTTTCGTGATGTCGCCGCCGGCTTCCTCAAGCGCCTTTTTGCAATCCAACATGCCTGCTCCCGTTCTTTCGCGGAGCGCTTTTACGTCTGCTGCGTTAACTGCCATGGGATTCCCTCCTGGTATGTGGCCGCCGGACGCAACTCGCGCGGACGGCTATCGATTGGTTTATGTTTTCAAAAAAAGGGCGGTGAGAAGGTTCTCTTCTGACCACCCTTGACCTCGCAATGCTGTAAGAACCGGCTGGCTTAGGCGGTCGTTTCTTCGCCTTGACGGGATTCGACGATGGCATCGGCCATCTTGCTCGTCAGCAGCTTAACGGCGCGGATCGCGTCGTCATTGCCCGGAATGACGTAGTCGATCTCGTCCGGATCGCAGTTCGTGTCGACGATGCCGACGATCGGGATACCCAGCTTGCGGGCTTCGGCGACGGCGATGCGTTCTTTGCGCGGATCGATGATGAACAGCGCGTCAGGCAGTCTGCGCATATGCTTGATGCCGCCGAGGAACTTCTCGAGACGCTCTTTTTCCTTGCGAAGGATGATAACTTCCTTCTTGGGCAACACTTCGAACGTGCCGTCCTGCTCCCACTTGTCCAACTGGTGCAGACGATCCGTACGCTTTTGAATCGTGGAGAAGTTGGTCAGCGTGCCGCCGAGCCAACGTTGGTTGATATAGAATTGGCCGCTGCGCTCCGCTTCTTCCTTCACGGAATCTTGCGCTTGCTTCTTCGTGCCGACGAACAGCATCGTGCCGCCTTGCTCGCCGAGCTGGCGAACGAAGTTGTACGCTTCGTCGACTTTCTTGACCGTTTTTTGCAGGTCGATGATGTAGATGCCGTTCCGTTCGGTAAAGATGTACTTGTCCATCTTCGGGTTCCAGCGACGCGTTTGGTGACCGAAGTGTACGCCAGCTTCGAGAAGCTGTTTCATCGAAATAACTGCCATTTTAACTTGCACCTCCGTATGGTTTTGGATCGTGAATCTCCTCCGCCGGTTCGCGCTTCCCGTCAGAACTTCGCTTCTGCGAAGCACCGCTGACGGAATTGAACGGCGTGCGTTTTTTCACACCGTTTAACAATATAACATACGGATGCCCGGCTTGCAACACAAGCCGGGCATCCATTCGGCGGCCTCCTTGAGGACGATGGCGGCCATATTATTTATTTTTGTCGCGAAGCAGCTCGGCGATAATCCCGTCGTACGTGATTTCGCCTTCGAATACGCTGAGGCCGACTCGCATTTTGCCGCTATACGGCTTGGCAGCCTTGACGAAGGCCGCCTTGTCCCGAATGACGCCGAGCGCCTTCAAGCCGGTCGCGACTTTGTCGAGCGAGTCTCCGGCCGCAACATACAGACCAAGCCGCGTCTCGGGGCCGGACTCCCCTGTCTTGGTTGCCGATGCGCTTGGTGCAGGCGAAGTCGTGGGCACAGGCGTAGTTGTGGGCGCGGGCGAGCTCGCAGGCGCCGCAGTCCCGCCGTCTGCTTGTCCCGGCTTATCCCCCCCCGCCGCAAGCGCATCTTCCTTAGCCTTGGCAACGGCCGCGTCCAGCTGTGCCTGCGTGTACGTCGGCTCGTTCAGCTTGTACATGCCGTAGCCATTTCCCTCGGCTTGTTCCTGAAGCTGGGCGACCGTGAGCGGCTCAGGCAGCGCAGTGCCTGAACTAAGCCCCTGACCGTACGTCATGAGCTGGAGCAGGGCGGCGCCGGCCATCAACCCGACGCCTAAGCCGACCAGTAGCGCGCGGCGCTTGTTCATGGCCGACTCACCTCCCGCTTGGCGAGCTGCAAAACAAGCTGCACTTCGCCTTTATTCATGTTCATCGCCTTGGCTACCTGCTCTACCGAGCGTCCCCGCTCGTAAAGCTCCAGCAATTCCGCATAGCGCTCGCGGATCGCGGGCGGCCTGTCCGCAGGTCCACCGCCAATATCCGCTGCCGCTGTTGCGGCAGGATCGATCGCCTTGTCTTGACGCGGACTGCTCCCGGCTTCCTTGATCGGTGCTGCCGAAAACTTTTCAAGTTGGGCTTCTGCAGCGATCGGCGGCTTCGCCATCGGTGTCGCCGTCTCCAAAGAACCGCCCGCGAACGAGCCTTCATCCCGCCGGCCATCAGGCGCAGCCTGCCGTAAGCCCCCGGGTGCCGGCTGCGCTGGCAATCGGCCGTAATCGCTCGCTGCGGCGGGCTCCTCGCGTCCGTGAGCTTCCGCTTTCCGGTAAGCGGCAGATTCCTCCATCTGAAGCTCCAGTTCCCGAATGCGCCGGCCGAGACGGCTCACTGTATCGTCCTGCTCTCGCTTGAAAGCCGCGACAGCGTCCACAAGCTCTTTATTTTCCGTCTCCAGGTCCTCAAGCAGTCTGTCATATGCTTCTTCATTTACGATTGCGGTCGACTGCGCCTTCTGTTCGGGCTTCAGCCAGCCGTATCCCGCAATTGCAGCCCCGGCAATTACGAGCGTAACCCACGGATCCATGTCTAATGCACTCTCACTTTCCCGTTGCTATAGTGACAGGTCGATATGATGTCCTTTATAGGGATGTTCGGCCGCATGCGTCTCCGTTTGCTCGTTCTCGTCCGCGTGTTTTTTTTTCGAGAAAAGTCTCTTATGACGGCTTTCCTTGGGATCGTCGTCTTCAGAGATCGATTTGTGCCCGGTGCCTTCCGACTTCGCATTCCGCTTGGCGTCGCGCTCGGCCAGCTTCTGGGCCTGAACGCCAAGCGCGGCCTGGTCGGTAGACTGGCGAAGCTGCTGGGCAGCCTGCAGCGGCGTCAGTTCGATGGAGCGGGGAATCGAGGTTTGCACGTCGATCGGCTTGTAGCTCACGGCCGTTCGCCTCCTGTCGCGTTATAAAAGCGTCGCCATCGCAATCTCGCCTTCGGCGTAACGGAAGGTCACCCGCTTGGCGCTGTCCTTGACAAAACGCGTGTATCGGCCGATGACGATTTTCGTGCCGCCGTAAACCGTATGTAGTACGTTGACCCTCGCCTGATCCGTATCCTCAAGCGAGCGTTCGATCTCGAGAATGTTCGCCTTGGCCGTCTTGAGCTCCTCGGTCACCTGCCTGCGCGTCGAATTGAGCTTGATCCGCATCGCCAGCCGATCCGCAGACAACTGCCCGGCAGCCGCCAGCTGATCGAGCAGCACAAGCGCTTTTTCCGTCTTGTCCAAACTTTCGGACAATTGGCGCACTTGCTGGCGAAGGTCCCCGAGCTCTTGCCGCAGCTCGGGCTTCAAGCCGACCTCGATGGAGGTGACCGTGGACATCGAATTGCCGATCGTGCGAGCCACGACTAGATCGCCGGCTTGCATCAAGCCGCCGACCATCAAGCCCTTGGCGCCTTCGCAGCGGATGCTCCTGGCCGCCCGGATGTTCGAATGCATGATGCTCTGCGACACCAGGACGTCTTGGCCCGCCGTCACGTTGCTTTCCTGTACGAACGAGCACTTCACGTCGACGCCCGCCTTGACGTGACCTTTGCCCGATCCGATGATGCCTCCCGAGATCTCGATCGAGCCGTCCGATTCCAGCTCCGCTCCCTCAACGCCGCCTGTAACCCGGATATCACCGGAGGCGCGTACGCGGAAGCCCGTCAGCACGTTGCCGCGAATGACGACGGTGCCCACAAAGTCGATGTTGCCCGTGTGGTAGTCGATATCTCCGTTAACCTCGTAAACCGGAAAAACGTTCAGCTTGTCTTTGTCCGTCCATGTGACGAGACCGTCCATCGCGGCATACATGGCCGTCTTGTCCGGATTGACGACGACGTTTTTGCCGACCTTAAAGCTCGCTTCTTTACCCTCCTTGGGTACGACGGCATCGCCCGTTACCGCAATGCCCGCCGTCCCGGGAAGCGGAGGCACCCGGGTTGCGATCAATTGACCCGTTTTGACGTTGGGCAGCTGCTTCATTTCTCTGTAATCGACGCTGCCGTCTTCGCGCTCGGCTGGCCTTTTCGCCTGGCCCTGGTCCTCGAACAATACTTTGACATAGCCGTTGACGCCCTGGACCGGCTGCAATCCGGTTGCCACGAAGTTGTCGTTGTAAAAAAACGCTTTCGGATTGTCGGCGATCTGAATCAACAGATCTTGCCGTATGCCGTAACGAACGCCTGCGGATGCGAGCAGCGCCTCGAGCTGCCAGACGTTCACGCTTTCCGCACTCTCTGTCGGCTTGATCAGCAGCTGAGCCGCCATGCGGTCATCCGATATTTTAACCTGATAGACCTGGTCGATCGCAAACGCCTCTTCCCCTTTCATTATAAATCCCCCTTTCCTGTTTTATTTTTGAAGCAGTTGGTCCCTATGCTTGCCGAGCGCGCCGCGCAACCTCAGAATCGCTTTGGAATGCAGCTGGGAAATGCGGGACGGAGACAACGACATCACTTCGGCAATCTCGCTGAGCGACAGATCCTCGTAGTAGAAAAGAGATACGACCGTGCGCTCCTTCGGCGTGAGCTTGTCGATGCCTGACGCAAGAGAGTCTCTCAGATATGTCTCGTGCACCTTCGATTCCGGGCTCTGGGCCTTGTCGTCCACGAGCAGCGACATCCGCGTCTCGGCATCCTCCTCGCGGATCGGCTCTTCGAGCGAACCGACCGTTGCGACCGCAACCTCCTGAAGCATCTGCTGGAATTCCTTGTCCGTTATATTTAAGTAGCTGCATATTTCCTCATCGGTGGCGGAGCGTAAATTGCGCTGCTCGAGGATGGCGTATGCATCTTCCATTTTTTTCGCTTTGTCCCGAACGGACCGCGGCACCCAGTCGCCCTGGCGCAGCCCGTCGATGATCGATCCGCGAATACGCCAGGAGGCATAGGTTTCGAACTGCAAACCCCGCAGATGATCGAATTTTTCGATAGCGTCGATCAGACCCATGGACCCGTTGCTGACCAGATCGTCCTTGGATACGTTTTTGGGCAATCCCGCAGCCATGCGGCTGGATACATAATCGACGAGCGGAATGTACTTTTCGATCAGGCCTTTTTTAGCTTCGGTGTCGCCTTCTTCCTTCCAGCGGCACCACAGGTCGTAATGGGACAGCTTGGAACTCTTGGGTTCTGCCATCGCTGCATCACCTTCCTTAATCGTCGTTCAGACGCCGGATCGCCTGTGCGACTTGTTCCGGATTCGACTCGTCGATCGAGACGAGCCTTGGGGGCTTCAGCGGCTCGAAGCTGGCGGATTGCGGCTCTTCGTTGCCCGTCCATTGTTCCCGCATCAGGCGGGAAAGCGATTCGTCGTCCTCGGCCGGCGTCGTCATGTCCAGAACGATTCCTCGCTCCTCTTCTTCCCGCTCCTTGTCTCCGCCAAGCGTTTTGGCGGGCTGCAGCAGTTGCTGCAGGACGAGGCGAACGAACAGTCCGAGCAAGCCGAAAGCTAGAAATCCGTACAAGCCTCGCACAAGCGAAGTGAGCGGCGGATTGCTGGACGAGGAGATCAAGAAAATCAAAACGGCCCCGAAAAACGCGAACCCTAAATTCCATCGCCATGGCACGCTCATTTTAAATCTCCTTTACCCCGTTCTGCACGCTGCGGATCGTTAAAATTCCGCTCGCGCTGCTGAATTCGATCGTCCGCCCGAAATTACCTCCCGTATCCTCGGCGATTACGGGAATATCGAACGAGGCGAGCGCCAGCTTCGTGGACTCCACGTTGCGGGGTCCGATGCGCATGCTGTCGTTGCCGCTCGCGAATGCGAACATCTGAGCGCCGCCCGCGAGCTTCGCGACAAGGCGCCTCATGTTGGCGCCGCCGGCCTTCAGCCTGGACAGCAGTTCCGGAACGGCCGTATCCGCGTACTTCGCGATATTGATCTGTCCCTCCCGCGCGATATCCGAGCTCGGAAGCATAATGTGCGCCATGCCGGCAATACCCAGATTCGCGTCGTGAAGCGTCAGTCCGACGCAGGAGCCAAGGCCCGTCGTCTTGAGCGAGTCTCCGCCCGAGGCGACGTTCAAGTCCGCCATTCCGATTTTCACGATGATGACTTCTTTCATTAGATAGGCACTCCTAGCGCGCGGAACAAGCGCTCGAACGACTCGGGATCGGGAATAAAGAAAAAATGCCCCTCCGCTCGCCGGTCGTCTTCCAAAAATGTCGTATCGATGAGCAATGCCTCGTCGCCCATCGTGCCGAATTGAACCAGGCCATAGCTCAATATCGCACCCGCCATATCGACCGCGATCGCAGGGACGGTCGGCGACAGCGGCAAGCCCGTCAGATCCGCGAGAGACGACAGATAAGATCCGGCAAGGATATTGCCGATCTCGCTAAGGGCGGACAGCTCCATCTCGGTATACTCGGGGCCTTCCGATAACTCGAAGTGCAGAAGGCCCTGCAGCAGCACGCGCGCCTGATTCTGGCTCATCAGAAAAAACATATTGCCCGGCGCCTCTCCTTCTACGCGAAGGAAGATGGCGACCACGACCTCTTCGGCGCCGCCGACGCGGTCGGCGATGTCTTCGAAGGGAATGAAGCTAACTTTTGGGACGGCCATGTCGATCGGCTTATCGAGCAAGCGGGAGAGCGCGGTCGCCGCGTGTCCCGCTCCGATATTGCCGACTTCGCGCAGCACGTCCATTTTAAATTCGGCGTTGTGGCTGAACAGTTCCATATCGTCAAGCTCCGAATTGTTCGAGCTGGATGATCTCCGACCGGTTGAGGACTTCGGACAGATTAAGCAGAATAAGCAGTCGGTTTTCGCCGAACTTCGCCACGCCGCTCAAGTATTTGGCCTTGATGCCGCCGACGACTTCAGGCGGATTCTCGACCATGTCCGTGTTCAGGTCGATGACGTCGTTCGCCGAATCGACGATAAATCCGACTTCAAGCTCGTTCGCCGCAACGATGATGATCCGCGAGTTTTCCGTCGGTTCGGATTCGGGAAGTCCGAATCGGCTGCGCAGGTCGATGACCGGCACGACGACGCCGCGCAGATTGATGACGCCTTTTACGAATACCGGCGTCTTCGGCACGCGCGTAACCGGCGTCATGCGTTCGATCGTCCGCACTTTGTCAACCTCGATGCCGTATTCTTCGTGAGCGAGCGTAAAAACGATAACCTTGAAATCTTCTGCCATGACAGCATCCTCCTCGGATAGGAACGATTATTTGATGAGCGCGTTCGGATCTACGATCAGCGCGACTTGTCCGTCGCCCAAAATCGTCGCTCCGGAGATGACGTCCAGGTTCGTCAGATACTTGCCGAGCGTCTTCAGCACGATCTCGCTTTGTCCGATCAGCTCGTCCACCAGCACGGCGGCAAGCTTCTCTCCCTTGCGGATGACGAGCATCTCCGTCTCCTGCTCGTTCTCCTCGGAATAATCCGGCGAATCCAGCACGGCCGCCAGCGATAACACCGGTATAATCGACTTGCGGTATTCGATGACCTTCGCACCGTGCAAATCGCGGATCGCGCTGCGCTGCACGATGCCCGTCTCGACGATGGAGGTAAGCGGAACGGCGAACTTCTCCGATCCAAGCTTGACCAGCATGGCCGTGATGATCGACAGCGTGAGCGGCAGCTGAATCGACCACTTCGATCCTTGGCCCGCCTTGGAGGTGACCGATACGACGCCGCCGAGCGATTCGATCTTCGACCGGACGACATCCAGGCCGACGCCGCGTCCGGATATATCCGAGATCTTGTCCGCCGTGCTGAAGCCCGGTGCGAACAGCAGCATGTTGATCTCGTCGTCGCTCAGCTTTTTGGCTTCTTCCGGAGAGACGATGCCCTTTTTGACGGCGATGTCGAGGACCTTCGGCTGATTGATGCCGCGCCCGTCGTCCTCAATCTCGATGAAGACATGGTTGCCGCTGTGGAACGCCCTCAGATTGACAACACCCGTCTCGGATTTGCCTGCCTCGATCCGGCCTTCGATCGTCTCGACGCCGTGGTCGACCGAGTTGCGGATCAGATGCACGAGCGGGTCTCCGATCTCGTCGATGACCGTCCGGTCCAGTTCCGTCTCGGCGCCCGTAATGACCAGATCCAGCTTTTTGCCGAGCGACTTGGCCAAATCCCGCACCATCCGCGGGAAACGGTTGAACACGCTGTCCACCGGAACCATCCGCAGCTTCAGGACGATATTTTGCAGGTCGCTGCTGACGCGCGCCATATGCTCGACCGTCTCGGTCAGATCGTTGCGTTTCACCTCGCTGGCAAGCTGCTCGAGCCTGACGCGGTCGATCAGCAGCTCGCTGAACAGATTCATAAGCGAGTCGAGACGCTCGATATCGACGCGGATCGTCTTGTTCGCCACAGGCGCCGCTGCGGGCGCTCTTGCCGGCGCATCCGAGGCGGCCGGCTTGGCGGCGCTCGCCGTCGCCGCCGGAGGTGGCGCGGTCGCCGTCGCGGCCGCTTGTTGCACGGCCTCCTGAATCTGCTGCTCCGCACTTCGCGACTCGTCAAGCTCGCTCAAGCTCTCGAGATCGAGCGGTACGATGCGCACTGATTCGAGCTCGGAAATTTTGTCGAGCGCGTCCTGCAGATCCTTTTGCGGAATACGGGAAATGTAATAGACGGAAAACTGATGGCCGAATTGCTCCTGCTCGATATCCTGTACCGACGGATGGGACTTGACGAGCTCCCCGTTGCGCTCGAGCGCATCGAATACCATGTAGGCCCGTACGCCCTTAAGCAGGCAATCCTCGCGAATGGTAACCTCGATATGGAAAGCGGGACTGCCGTTTTCAATCGACTGCCTGAGCACCGATAGCTGGAATTGGTCAAGCAGCAGATGCGTAGCCACCATTGCAAGCTCGGAAGCGCCGCCTGCTGCAGCCGCTTGTCCGGCAGCTGCCGCTGGCGCGGCCGGCTCGCCTTTTACGATCTGCTTGAGCTGCGCCACGAGTTCCTTGACGTCCGCGCTGCCGTTGCCGCCGCCGACGACGTCCTGCACCATGCCTTCAAGCGAATCCAGACATTTAAAAAGCGTATCGAAAATGTGGCCGTTCATTTTCAGCTTGTCGTTGCGCACCAAGTCGAGCACGTTCTCCATCTCGTGCGTCAGCGAGGCGAGATCCTCGAAGCCCATCGAAGCCGACATGCCCTTAAGCGTATGGGCAGATCGGAAGATAATCTGAACGATGCTGATATCCTCGGGCTGCTGCTCGAGACGCAGCATGTTTTCGTTAAGCGACTGCAGATGCTCGTTCGCTTCGTCGATAAAAATGGACAAGTACTGATTCATTTCCACTGGGCGTCACCTCCTGAATGGCACAACTGCTTTAAAGCTGTTTCGCTTTTGGCTTTTCAACCGCTTTGACCAACTCGGGGGCGATACGCTGCAGCGGCAGAGCCGTTTGCGCCGCGCCGTTTTCCATCGCCGAACGCGGCATGCCGTAGACGACGCAAGTTTCTTCCGCTTCGGCGATCAGCGTCGCCGCACCGTCCTCGCGCAGTGTCTTCATGGCTCTGGCCCCGTCGCTTCCCATGCCCGTCATGAGGACCGCGTGGCGTCTTAGCTCCCGTCGTCCGACCAGCGAACCGAACATCACGTCGACCGAGGGGCGATGGCCGCTGACAGGGTCTTCTTCGGTAAGTCCGATCTTATAGACGCCGCCGGCGTCTCTGATGAGCTTCAAATGCTTGCCCCCCGGTGCGAGGTAAGCTTGTCCGGGCAGCACCCGATCGCCGTCCGCAGCCTCGCGTACTTCGATCTCCGAGCAGGAATCGAGCCGCTGCGCTAGCGAATGCGTAAACTTAGGCGGCATGTGCTGCACGATCAGGATCGGCGCGGGAAACGAGGCCGGAATCGCCGACAGCACTTCATGCAGCGCGCGCGGACCGCCGGTCGACGTGCCGATCGCGACGATGTCGGTAAAAGAATCCGACTGGCGGGGGGCCGGCTGCAAAGGCATCGGCTTCGCCTTCGCCTTATCCGGCAGCGAAGTTTGAGGCGGCGGATCGGACGTAGCCGGCTTCGTCGATTTCGACGGCTTCGATGCAGCCAAGCCTTGATCTGCGGACGCTTTTCCGGTTAAATCCGTTTTCTCAACCTGCCGGCTTTTTCGATCGGACTGCTCGCCGGACGACGGCGGCTTCGGAATCGTTCGCCGAGCGGGCGGAGGCTCCTGAGCGGCCTTGCCGGGCGCCCTTGGCCGCTCTATGGCTGCCGCAGCTTCTATTTTCGAAGCGGCTAAGCTCGAAAGGCGAGGCTTCGGCGCCAAGCCGGCAAGGTTTGCCGGCAGCTTAAGCGGATCGCGACCAAGGCTGCTCGGAGGCGCAGGTTGCGACGTTCGATTTTCGCTTTCAATTTGAGATGCTTCTACGTCTTCCGCTTGCGCCTCAGATTCAGTTTCCGCCTCGGATACAGCAGCAACTGCAGCTTCCGCCGGATTGCGTTGCATTCCCGCATCGCTAACCGCCGGGGCCGGCGCAACCTTAGCCTCGGCATCCGCTTCAGCTTGAAGCACCATCGCCTCGGCGCCTTCCTCCGTCATCCGCCGCAGCCTCAATTCGCCCGAGGCCAGCAGTTCTTTTGCGATATGCAACTTTTCGAGCAACATCTCGCCCATCTGCGAAACATCGAGCTTCAAAGCGCCGTCGGGCTTGCGGACAAAATCGAACGCCCCATACTGCAGCGCGCGGATCGTATCGCGCGTTCCCCTGTCCGTTACGGCCGACATCATGATGACCGGCGTCGGACGTTCGGCCATAATTCGCTTGAGCGCTTCAAGCCCGTTAATCTCCGGCATTTCCAGATCCATGACCGCGATATCCGGGCGCAGCTCCCGGATCTGCCGTACGGCCTCGGCTCCGTCTGCAGCGGTCCCTACGACCTCAAAGGCGGCGTCGCCGGCAACCAGGTCTCCGACTAATTTCCTCATGAAAGGGGAATCGTCAACGACCAGCACCTTAAATGCCATCATGCTTTCTCGTCCCCTTTCGGTCTTGTCGTTCGGTCCGTCAGCTCCACAGCTTGCGAACGCGCTGGAGAAAACCTTTGATGTTCGTTTGAACGGAAGTTTTCCGGCTTTCGTTTAAATATTCGGCGGCGATATCGTCAATTCCTTTGGATGCAGGACAATCGGGGTATAAATATGACAATGCCGTCTGTTTTTTGACGGCTTTCGACACATGCGCATCGTCCGGAACGAAGCCCAGCAGCGGGATTTCCAGCGACAAGTAGGTTCTGGCGACCTGCCGAATATTATCGGAGGTCTGAAGTCCCTCGCGGTTGTCGCCGACCCGATTGATCACGAGCCGAAATTCGGCCTCTTGTCCCATTGTCTTGACCATCTTCATGAGCGCATAAGCATCGGTGATGGATGTCGGCTCCGGCGTCGTCACGACGATAGTCTCATCCGCCGCTTGGATGAAGCGAAGCGTTTCCTTGGACAATCCGGCACCCGTGTCGAACAGCACATAATCGACTTCGCCGTAAAGCTTGGCGATCTCCGAAGCGAAGTACTCCAGCTCCTCGTCGCTAAGACGGATCAGATCCTTGAAGCCGGAGCCGCCCGCGATGAATCGCAGGCCGCCGGGACCTTCCTGAATAATCTCCCAGATCGATTTGTCCCGCTTGAGCAAATGAAAGAGATTATAGGCCGCAGGCGTGCCAAGCAGCACGTCGATGTTCCCCATTCCGATGTCGGCATCGAACAACAGGACGCTGTGGCCCCTCTTTTGCAGCGCCAGCGCGAAGTTCAAGCTGAAGTTGGATTTTCCGACGCCTCCCTTGCCGCTCGTCACCGTCAAAATCCGCGTTTGCTTGGCATAGTCAAGGTCGCGCGCCGATACCATGTGCCGCAGCGCTTCCGCTTGGTCACGCATGGGCCGGCGCTCCTTCCAACAGCTTGGCCGCGAGCCACGCCGGATCGAACGATCGGATGTCGTCAGGAACCGTCTGACCGAAAGTCACGTAAGGAATGCTGAATCCGAACTCGCGCACGAGATTCAGGATCGCTCCGTAAGAGTCGGTCTCGTCCATCTTGGTAAGCAGCAGCCGGGATACGCCATACTTGGCGAATTGAGCGGACACCTGTCTCATGTCCTGGTATTTGTGGGTCAGGCTGAGAACGAGAATCTTATCGGCCTCTTGACCAGGCGAGAGCAAGCTGTTGACTTCGGAAACGTACAGCTCGTTGCGGTAATTTCTGCCCGCCGTATCCATCAGCAGCAGGTCGCGGTCTTCAAGCTTCTTGTACGCCCTGGCCAGTTCCGAAGGAGAAAAGACGACCTCGAGCGGCACGTTCAGAATGTCCGCGTACGTACGCAGTTGGTCGACAGCGGCGATTCTGTACGTATCCGCCGTAATAAAACCGACGGTGCGGCGTCTGGACAGCGCTTGTTCGGCACCGAGCTTGGCGATCGTCGTCGTCTTGCCCACGCCTGTAGGTCCGACGAAATGTACGATATGCGTGTCCTGCGCGATGCCAGCGTCATAAGCAGGCGCCAGCCACGACAGGAGCAGCGCGTGCGCCTCGTTTAGAGCCAGCAGCTCGAGGTCGATATCCGTATCGTCGCCCTCTTTGTTCTCTTCCCGCTCCTTCAGCTTCGTTGAAACGGCGGCAGCGAATTCTTCGACATATATCGGCTCCACGCCTTGCTGCGCGAGCATGCGGCTGAGGCGCAGCACCGGCTCCGGCATGCGCTGCGGGGCCAGCTCGCGGCCGGCTTGCTGACGCAGCAGATCCTTCATCGCTCTCAGTTCGGCCAGCAGCTCGGCCGTCTCGCCTGGCGACGTTGCTTGCGGTTGCGGAACCGGGATCGCTTGCGTGCTTGCAGGGATCGGTTCGGCGACTCGCAAAGCTTGCGTCGTTTGAGTCGCGGCAGCCTGCGGCGCGTCAGGCGCGGTACGATCCGACGCACCTAGGGCGCGCGCAGATGCGAGCGCGCGGCTCATCGCTTCGTCGAAGCTCGCCTGCGAGGCCGAGCGTTCGTCCTTCAGTACGGATGGCGGATTGGAACGCCCCTGGACATTGCCAGCTTCGCGGAGCAGCGATACGGCAGCCTCCGCAGCGGCGGAGGTCTCCTGCTGCTCCGAAGATGGCGCGGACAAGGCGGACGAGCCACCTCCATAACGCTGCCGAATCGCGCTGGCGGGAAGCGGCTGCGGCGCCTGTTCGCCGGCGCCCCGCGCCGTATTCGCGTTCGAAGCCGGTTCCGTCCCTCTCATCGCCAAATTGGGCTCTTTTTTGACGGCTTCCGCCTGAGAACGCAAGATCGGCTTGGCCGACGGACGCGCCTGCGGCTTGGCGGACTCGTCCACCGCAGCGATCACTTCCATCCTTTTTTTGCGAAACATGCCAAGAAACCCGCCAGTGCGGATTTCTTTGGTGTTGAGGATGACGGCATCGGACCCGAGCTCGCTTCTGATTTGTTGAACGGCCTGCGGCAAATCATCCACTAAGTAGCGTTTGACCTTCATGCATTCACCACCCCGACGCTTTGTACTTCGATATTGGGCTCAAGCTCGCTATAGGAGAGCACGGGAATGTCTTGCAGGCTGCGCTCAATCAATTGACGCATATACATCCGAATGTTCGGAGACGTCAGGATAATCGGCTGTTGACCGGCTTGGAGCGTCTTGTTGATCTGCTCGCTCAAGCGGTTGTAGATCGCTTGCGTCGACGAAGGCTCCATCGCCAGGTAGCTGCCCTGGTCCGATTGCTGAACGGATTCGGCAATTCGCTTTTCGACGCCGGGACTGATCGTGATCACACGCAGCGGCTCGCTTGGATTGGCGTATTGCTGCGTGATCTGCCTGGATAGCGCTTGTCTGACGTATTCGGTCAGCACGTCCGGATCCTTCGTATACTTGCCGTAATCGGCCAGCGTCTCGAAGATCGTAACGAGATCCCGGATCGAGATTTTCTCCTTAAGCAGCTTGGCGAGCACCTTCTGGATGTCCCCGACCGTGAGGATGTTCGGCACCAGCTCTTCAACGAGCGTCGCATAGCTCTCGCGCACGCTGTCGACGAGCGATTTGGTCTCCTGGCGGCCGAGCAGCTCGTGTGCATAACGCTTGATGACTTCGGTCAGATGGGTAGCGACGACCGAAGGCGGATCGACGACGGTGTACCCGGACAGCTCCGCGCGTTCCTTGGTCGCTTCGTCGATCCAAAGCGCCGGCAGTCCGAACGCAGGTTCCTTGGTCGCGATCCCCGTAATCGAATCGTCCTCGAAGCCCGGGCTCATGGCAAGGTAGTGGTGCAGCAGCAGTTCGCCGCGCGCGACCGTGTTGCCTTTCATCTTGATAACATACTCGTTGGGCTTAAGCTGGATGTTGTCGCGTATGCGGATGACCGGCACGATCAGCCCAAGCTCGAGCGCGCATTGCCTGCGAATCAGGATAATCCGGTCGAGCAGGTCTCCCCCCTGCGACGTATCGGCCAGCGGGATGAGGCCGTAGCCGAACTCGAATTCGATCGGGTCGACCTGCAGCAGGCTGATGACGCTCTCGGGACTGCGGACCTCCTCAATTTCCTTTTCCTCGACGAGTTGCTCTTCGGCTTTTTGGCGCTTGGCGGCGCTTAACTGCATACGGTAGCCGGCTATCGCCAAGATTACCGCATAAGGAATCGTAGCCAGCGGGCCGATCGGAGTTGCGATGCCGAGCAGCAATATCGTGCCGGCGACGATATACAGCAGCTTCGGATACCGAAACAACTGACTCGTCAAATCTTCAGCCAAGTTGCCTTCAGAAGCGGCGCGCGTGACGATAATGCCGGTCGCCGTACTGATCAGGAGCGCAGGAATCTGGCTGACCAGACCGTCGCCGATGCTTAGAATCGAGTAAGTGCCTAATGCCTCGGTAATGTTCATGCCGTGGACGGCCATCCCGATGATAAAACCGCCGATCAAATTGATCGTTACGATAATGATACTGGCGACTGCATCACCCTTGACGAACTTGCTCGCACCGTCCATCGCGCCGTAAAAGTCGGCTTCATTTTGGATTTTTTCACGCCGTTCTTTGGCTTGCGTCTCGCTGATCATGCCGGCGTTGAGATCGGCGTCGATGCTCATTTGCTTACCGGGCATCGCATCCAAGGTGAAGCGCGCCGCGACTTCGGCGACGCGTTCCGACCCTTTCGTTATGACGATGAACTGAACGATGACCAGTATGAGGAAGACGATAAAGCCGATCGCGAGCTGTCCGCCGGCAACAAAGCTGCCAAATGTGGAGACAACCTTGCCCGCATCGTGCTTAGACAGGATAAGACGAGTCGTTGACACGTTGAGCGCAAGTCTGAACAAGGTCGTAATGAGGAGCAACGTCGGAAAAATTGAGAATTGAAGCGCGTCCGTCGTGTTCATGGCAATCAACAAAATCATGAGTGCTGCAGAAATGTTTACGATCAGCAGCAGGTCGAGCAGATGCGTCGGGATCGGGACGACCATCATCAGGACGATGCCGATGATGCCGACCAGAATGCTAACGTCCCGAATTTTCACAGGTCTTCTCTCCCCGCTTCAAGTTAAAAATCAATTCGGCGATGTCCCTATACATGACGGCGCCCTTTAAGACTGTATACGTAGGCCAACACTTCCGCGACAGCTTGGAACAAATCGGCAGGGACGGCGTCCCCGATATCTGTCCGCTGATAGAGCGCTCGTGCCAGCGGCTTATTTTCCATTGTCATAACTCCATTTTCTTTTGCGATCTGGCGAATCCGGAGCGCCAGATAATCCTGGCCTTTTGCGATCACCCTCGGCGCATCCATTTTGGATGCGTCGTATTGCAGCGCGACAGCGAAGTGAGTCGGGTTGGTGATGATGACGTCGGCCTTCGGCACTTCCTGCATCATGCGCATAAGCGCTAGGCGGCGCTGCTTTTCTTTAATTTTGCCTTTGATGAGCGGATCGCCGTCGGCGTTTTTAGCTTCGTCCTTAATGTCCTGCTTGCTCATCTTAAGACTTTTGTCATGCTCGTATTTGTGATAGTAAAAATCTCCGATGGCCAGAGCAAACAGCGTAACGCCTACCAGCAACCCGAGCCTGACGGTCAGACTCGCCGCAAAGGAAAATATATCTTCCACGGGCACATAGGCAAGCGCCATGATCTTATCGCGCTCCGCCCATATCGTCGTATAGACGATCATGCCGACGGCCAACAGTTTCAAAGAGCTTTTTAACAGTTCCATAATCGAACGAAGGCCGAATAAATTTTTGAGACCGTTCAGCGGATTAAGCTTGCCGAACTTAGGCTGCAGCGGCTGAAGAGTGAAAAGCCATCCGATCTGCGCGTAGTTCGCGCCGAGCGCGATGATGATCGTGACGATCAAAATTGGAGCAAGGATCAGTAGCAATTGAAGGACGTAGTTGGCGAACAGGCCCATGACATTGGCGTCAGTCACTTCCATTGACAACTGCCGTCTGAAAACATCTCCGAACAATGCGAATACCCGCTCGTGAAAAAAAGGCCCTAACGCCATCAGGATACAAACCGTTCCGACTAAAATAATGGAGCTGGCAATTTCGGAACTCTTGGCAACCTGACCTTTTTTCCTGGCGTCATTATATTTTTTCGCTGTCCCTTTTTCCGTCTTTTCCCCGGCGAATAGCTGCAGATCCATCCGCAAACGATTGGCTGTCAACGATTCATCTTCCCTTCGCGGCGGTACCTACCGATTCAACCGGATGAAGTGGCCTTCATGATGACGAACATCTTCTCGAGCGTGCTGAACATACGATCGAATATGATCTGGAAAAGCGTGCTGAAACCGGGCATTAATAAAATCAAGAGGGCCAACCCTATCAAAAGCTTGATTGGAACGCCGATAACAAAGACATTGTATTGAGGAGCCGTACGCGCCAAAAGACCGAGTCCAATATCCGTAATAAACATCGCGACGACCAAGGGAGCAGCAATCTGCAGTGAGAGCATAAATGTATCCGCGAACGTCCGAACGAGAAATTCCGTTAAACGTCCCTCGTATACCGTTTGAAACATAGCGTTTTCAAGCGGCAGCCATTTGTAGCTGTTCATAATCGCGCCTAGCAGGTAATGGTGACCGTTCATCGATAAAAATACCAGCATCATCAGCATGTATTTTAAATTGCCGAAAAGCGGAGCCGACACACCTGATATGGGATCCAAAATATTGGCCATCCCCAGTCCGATTTGCATATCGATAAAAGTACCCGCCGTTTGAATCAAACTGAAGAAAAGTGAAGCCGTATAACCGATGAAAAGGCCTGCAATAATCTCCTTCAGCACCGCTAAAATATAAGTGGCATCCGTCGGCACGGGATTATCGAAACCTACGGTTAAAAATACGAGCAATGCAATAAAAACGCTTATCGCAGCCTTAAACGGACCCGGCAATGAACGAGACGAGAAAATCGGCGCAACGACAACAAAGGCAGATATTCGACAAAGAACGAGCATATAGGCAGGGAACAACTGCATGACTTGATCGGTTGTCATGTCATCCGATATAACTCGACAGATTGCCGAGCAAATGACTTGTGAAATCAACCATCGTATTTAACATCCAAGGTCCGAAAACTAGAATGGCCACAAAAACGGCTACAATTTTAGGAATAAAAGCAAGCGTCTGCTCCTGGATCTGCGTCGTTGCTTGAAATATGCTGACGAGCAGGCCCACGACAAGACCGATGACCAACATGGGCGCACTCACTTTAAGAACGGTGAACAACGCTTGTCCGGCCAATCCGATTACGAATTCCGCACTCACTAGCGATCTTCCCCTCTTGCTCCATCAAGTTTGAAAACTTGTCAGGAGCGATTTGACGATCAGATACCAACCGTCCACGAGCACGAATAACAGGATCTTGAACGGAAGCGAGATCATGACGGGGGGCAACATCATCATCCCCATGGCCATCAATGTACTGGCGACGACCATATCGATTACGAGAAAGGGGATAAAAATCATGAATCCCATTTGAAATGCGGTCTTGAGTTCGCTAATCGCGTATGCGGGCACAAGCACCGTGATCGGAATATCCTGATACGATGCCGGCTTCGCCGTCTTGGTGTAATTTAAAAATAACAGCAAGTCTTTCTCGCGCGTATGTTTGTACATAAAAGCCTTAATGGGTACCGAAGCTTTCTCCAAAGCGACCGTCTGAGTGATCTCGCCTTTAAGGTACGGCTGAACCGCCTGTTCGTTCACTTGCGAGATCGTTGGAGCCATGATAAAAAAGGTCAAAAACAGCGCAAGACCGATTAACACTTGATTTGGCGGTGTCGTCTGAGTGCCTAGAGATGTACGAACAAATCCGAGTACGATAACAATTCGCGTAAAACTCGTCATAAGCACCAGGATAGAAGGCGCCAAACTGAGCACGGTCAGCATCAGCAGCAGCGACAACGACGAAGCGCCAACAGGCTGACTGCCGTCACCGGCGGTGATGCTGATGATCGGTTCGGCATAAACGGACGAGGCTGCGGCGAAAAGCGTGCCGGAGCTCAATAGGATACTGTACATCAATTTGCGTGTCATGGTTCTTCCGTCCGATCCGCTGGCCGGCTGTCCGACAGCAGGTGATCAACCTGCTGCTTGCGCTCGGACAGCTGGCGCAGGCGTTTTTCCAACGTTTGTTCAAAGCTGCTTGTATCCGGTCCGTTGTCGACGGCTTTGGAAATTCCTGAATTGCCGCCTCTGCGGTTCAGCCATTGCTTGAGCCAAGGAGGAACCGGAGACTTGGCGGACGCATCGGCATTATCATATTGGGCGATAAGCGCCGCCACGACTTCAGGGTCGGTGATTGACTCCAGGAGCTGTACGTTTTCCCCGACGCCGAGCACGTAGATGCGATTGTTCCATTCAACGACCTGCATCGATTTGTTCGTGCCGAGCGTCAATCCGCCGAGAGACCGCAGAGATCGGTTGATCCACCACCCGCGGTTGCGCTTGCCGACGAATCGAAGCAGCATCACGATACCGCCGATCATCAGCAGGAGCACGAGCAGCACCCACAACATATCCCAAGATGATGTCATGCCGTTCAGTCGCCGATCAACCCAGCGTTTTTTTGATCGCTTCGATTACGCGGTCCGCTTGGAATGGCTTCACGATAAAGTCTTTGGCTCCCGCCTGGATCGCGTCTATGACCATCGCTTGCTGGCCCATTGCGGAGCACATGATGACTTTTGCGTTGGAATCCATTTTGCGGATTTCTTTCAGCGCTGCTATTCCGTCCATTTCGGGCATCGTAATGTCCATCGTTATGAGATCCGGGGACAGTTCCTTGAATTTCTCGATCGCCTGCGAGCCGTCCTGCGCCTCGCCTACGACCTCATAACCATTTTTCGTCAAGATGTCTCGAATCATCATGCGCATGAATGCTGCGTCGTCCACGACCAAAATACGATTTGCCATAACGATTTCCTCCTAGGATGCTGATTATTGGATTTTTTGAACGCGGTCCCACTGACTGACGATGTCGGTAACCCGAACGCCGAAGTTTTCGTCAATGACGACGACCTCACCTTTGGCGATCAGCTTGTTGTTGACCAGAATATCCACCGGCTCACCGGCAAGCTTGTCCAACTCGATAATCGAGCCTTGAGACAACTCGAGAATATCCTTAATCTGTTTATGCGTCCGGCCCAACTCTACTGTGACTCGTAACGGTATGTCAAGCAAAAGATTTAAATTTCCCTCGTCCGCGTGCGTACCGCCTCCTGTTGGGAATCCAGCAAACTGGACCGGCTGCACATTTACGTTGCGGCTGACAGGTCCGCCAAGTGTCTGAGGCTGTTGTGGCGGCATGGAAAACTGTTGCTGTGCGTACTGAGGTTGTGCATATGGTGGCTGAGCGTACATCGGCTGCTGCGGCGGGTATCCGAGCGGCGGGTATCCGGGCGGCGGGTATGCGCCAGGAGGCGGATACTCGTATGCAGGTTGCGCCGGAACTTGCGGAGCGGCAGCCTGCGGCGGCGGTGAAAACTGCTGCGCTTGGGCAGGCGGAGCGCTAGGCTGCGGTGCAGGTGCAGATCCTGCTGACGTGGATGCGGGAGCCGGAATCTCGTCCATACCTCCAATGAGCGAGTGAACAAGTTCTTTAGCGAAATCCACAGTCAAAAGCTGCATAATCGTCGAATCTATCAACTCACCGATTTTCAGGCGAAATGAGATTTTAACGAACACTTCGTCCGGCGGAATCTTTTCAATACCGGTATTTTTTTGAACGTCCATCACATCAACGGCCGGCGGAGAAATATTCACGAATCGATTAAATATCGTCGACATCGATGTCGCCGACGAACCCATCATTTGATTCATCGCTTCCTGAACCGCACTGATATGAATTTCGTTCAACTCTTCGGTCTGTACATTGCCCTCACCGCCGAGCATTAGATCTGCGATAACCTGAGCGTCATGCGTTTTGATAACGAGCGAGTTGATACCCTCAAAACCGTCTACATAATCAACATGCACTGCGACGTGCGGCCTTGGAAACTCACTAACGAATTTGTCTCGCGAGATCATGGAGACTTTAGGCGTCGTAATGTCTACCTTTCTGCTGAGCAGAGTCGATAGCGCGGTAGCCGCGCTGCCAAACGTAATATTTCCGATCTCACCGAGAGCATCTTGTTCCAGCGGCGTAAGAAAGTCGTCTATATGCATCTCCGCCTTAGCAGCGGGCGCTTCTTCCTGGTCGCCGGCAGATTGTCTCAACAGGGCGTCGATCTCCTCCTGAGACAAGTAATCCTTACTCGTCATGGGCTTCTTCCACTCCTTCGTCAATGATCTCGAGGATTTGGATCGCGATTTTATCTCGAACCGTACCGGGGCTGCCGATATACTTTAGCTTATCCCCGACTTTAATATCCAGGCCGCTATCGACACTCTTTCCGAGCGTAATGACATCACCGACACCTAGATTTAAAAATTCGTGAATCGAGATTTGAGAGGATCCAAGTTCCGCCGCGATCGGCAGCTTAGCCTTCGTGACCCGTTGCTCAAGCTGCTTGAACTCTTCAGGCGCCCGCGATTTTTTTTGGGAAACGAACCAATGATGCACGGATAACTTTGACATGATCGGCTCAATTACAACGTGCGGTATGCACAGATTAATCATACCGGTCGTATCGCCAATCTTTGTGCTAAGCGAAATCAAGGCAATCGTCTCATTCGGAGAAACGATCTGCATGAATTGCGGATTCGTCTCAAGGGCTTCGAGCCGCGGCTCAATATCAATGACGGTCCGCCAAGCCTCCTGCAGCGTCTCGAGCGCCCGACTGAATATTTTTTCCATGATGATATTCTCGATCTCGGTCAAACTGCCGATTTTGGTCGGAGCCGAACCGACTCCCCCCAGTAATCTGTCAAGCATGGCGAATGCTACATTGGGGTGCACTTCTAGTACCATGCGTCCCTCGAGCGGTTCCGCTTCAAAAATATTCAGAATCGTCATTTTCGGAATGGAGCGGATGAATTCGTCGTAAGGCAGCTGTTCGACCTGTACGACATTGATCTGCACGAACGTCCGCAGTTGAGCCGAAAAATAAGTCGTCAGAAAACGCGCGAAGTTCTCATGTATTCGGGTCAGGCTTCGAATGTGATCTTTGGAGAATCGCGTCGCCCGCTTAAAATCATAAGCTCTTATTTTTTTCTGTGTATCCTCCTTACGAAGCTCTTCCGCGTCCATTTCGCCAGAGGACAGCGCGGCCAGCAAGGCGTCAATCTCGTTTTGCGAAAGAACGTCAACCAATTTTTTTCACCCCTCTCCCGTATTCGGCGAGACTCACAGTTCTTGCATTAAGAAATTCGTAATCCCAATTTTAGCGACCTTTCCCTTAGTGAGAACCGGATTGATTTCATTCAGCAGCTCGGCTACCAGTTCGTCTTTTCCCTTCGTGCCTTGCATTTCTTCAGGCGTCGTACTCCAAAGCGCGCGATTTATGATAGGCTTAATGACACTTTCCTTAATCTCATCGAACTCAGCCTTCGCTTTTGCGTTGTCTAGTTGAAATGTAAAGCCGAAAATTACAATGAAGTTCGTGTCTGACAAGTTCGTTTTTATATCGTTTAAATCGGATGTGACCTTGCTCCGTTCTTCCGCGGAGAGCGCTTCGGCCTCTACATGCTTCACGCTCTCCTGTACTGCCGTTTCCGTATCAACGGCGTCTTTCTTGCCGAAGAAGGTGGACCAGGAATAGAGCCCGGCAATTACGATAAGCGTAATCGCCAGAAGCAGAGATACAAGCCAAGGCAACATTTTTTTCATGAAGAAGCTCCCTCCGTCTGCGTATCGGACGAACTCGTGAGCGCAGCCATCATGCCAATGCTTCGCAAGTAATGGCGAATGGAGCGGATCACATCCGAACTATTTTCGACGACGATGTATTTTTTGCCCGTCGTCAGCGTGACGAGCGTATCCGGCGTCTGCTCTACTGATTCAATCAGTAAGGCATTAATAAAAAATTGTGTGCCGTTAAGCCGAGTGACGGCAATCATGGGAATCCCTCCGTAAATGGGGAGGGATTCCCCCTCCCGCTGTGATTCTAGTTGTTAAAACCAATATCATGCTAGCGTTTAACGCTTGAGGTTTACAACTTCCTCCAGAATGGAGTCGGAGGTCGTAATAATGCGAGAGTTTGCTTGGAATCCACGTTGCGCTACGATCATTTCGGTAAATTCGCTTGTCAGATCTACGTTCGACATTTCCAGCTGACCTGCAACGATAGTCCCTGTTCCGCGCTCCGCGTCTTGCGCAGTTCCCAGGTTTAGCTCACCTTCCGGATTCGCGTTCGATGTCACACGGTACAAATTTCCTCCGATTTTTTCCAGGCCACTCGGATTGACGACTTTGGCTACGCCGATCTGAATGCCGGTATCCGTCTGATTGCCGTCTTGATCGATCGAGACAATGCTACCGTTTTGAGAGATCGAGAACGAAGTTACGCCTTCATCCAATGTAATTGGAGCCCCTCCGTCGGCGGATACGACGAACATGCCGTCGCCGTTGACCAACTGTCGGTTAGCGTCGAGGGTAAAGTTTCCGGCGCGCGTCAGATAAGTGGCTTCGGAATCGCTGCTCGGCTTGACAGCGAAAAACCCATCTCCGTCGATCCGAAGATCGGTAGGCACGTTCGTAGTCATGGCGCTGCCCGCTGTATGCACGTTGTCAATGGATGCGACCGATACGCCCAGACCGATCTGCTTGGCGTTAACCCCGCCTGACGTACCTTCGACTGGGGAAGTAACTCCAGACATCGATTGGCTTAGAATGTCCTTGAACATGACGCGACCCGCTTTAAAACCGACCGTATTGACATTCGCGATGTTGTTGCCGATAACGTCGAGTTTGGTTTGGAATCCCCGCATGCCCGACACGCCCGAATACATGGAACGCAACATTATAATCCACTCTCCATTTAAGTTTTCTGCGCAGACGAACCGCTTCTGTCAATCCACGGTCCAGGCCCCCTCGGAAGGTCCAGCCCATTTCTGCTTGACTATTTTACGAAAACGGCGCTGTCTATGTTTGTAAATACATGCTGTAGGATCGATTTATCGTCCATTGCCGTTACGACGGTGCGGCTCGGTACATTTACGATTAAAGCCACATTTCTGTAAAGTACTAGCGAGTCTTTGGCGCCCTTGGCCGAAGCTTGATCCACTGCAGATGCAATCGCGCTCAATTGCTCGGGGCCGAGCTTGATGCCTCGCTGGGAAAGTCGCTGTTCGGCGTGATGACTAAATTTCAATGATTCGGCGGTCAGCATTGTCTTGAAGACACTGCTTTCAGGAGACTTGGATTCTTCCGTACTGCGCGGGCTCTGACGCGTTACCGACGTCAACGGGACGACAGCCCTGGCTGGGAGTCCGATGTTCAGACCGGATATCGGATCAATCACCCGTCTCCGCCTCGCCCTCCTGCGCGGCAATGGTCACGGACGTCAAGTCCGAGATCGCCACTTCGTCCTGACCGATTACGGCAAACTGGTCTCCGTTTTTCATTTTGATCGAATCGACGATACCAGACTTTGTTACCGTTGCTCCGTTCGTTGTCGAACCAAGCCATTCAACCTGCTTACCGATCAGGCTGGAGGCCAGCGCGGCGGACTGACTTAAGCTGTGCAATTCTGTCGCCATGTTCATCGTCTGTTCTAGTGACGAGAAAGTTGCCATCTGAGCGATAAAGTCTTTGTCCTGCATGGGCTCCATCGGATCTTGATTTTGAAGCTGAGTCAGCAGAATCTTCATAAATTGATCCTTGCCGAGCTCCGAGCTAGCTCCCGTGGCTTCTGTCTTGTTGAAGGTTGAATAATTTGACCAAACCGTTTTCGAGATTGTCGCCATTTTTCTGTCACCTCCCTGATTCGCTTTAAGCCGTTACGTTTAGAGCTCCCCCAAAGCCTGCTTCTCTTAACGTAGCGGAACGCTCAAGCTCTTCTTCGAATTCCTCCAGCGTCTCTACGCCGTCCGTCGACCGTTTGGCTTCACCGCCGCCAGTTTGCTGTCTGCGCTGCTCCTGATTCATAAACGACGGACTATCCGCAGTTTGCTGTTGCTGCTGAACGACTTCAACCCGTTCGATCTGTATACCTTGGTTCTGGAGCGACCCTCGCAGCTGTGCCATCTGATTTTCAAGCATTTCCTTGGCGGCTTCATTATGCGTAACGAATTGTGCGTTCAAGATACCATTTTGCATCGTGAGGCGAATCTGTACTTCCCCAAGGTGTTCCGGATGCAAGTTAATGTTTGCTTCTGATATCCCGTTCCCGCCGGTTAGCTTGAACTGTTTCACGAGAAATTTATTCATTTCTTCAGCAAACTGGTGTGCCGGGACTGTAGCAGGTCCTTGTTGCTTGACGCTCGATGCAAGGTCAGTCTTTACTTCTGCATCCTTAGAGATCGATTGCCAATTAAGATTCAAGCTCTGATCTTCCGTACTGACGCCAGCGTCTGCAGTCTTCTCCTGCTCAGAAGATGAGCTTTCGCCTTGCGTATATACGGAATGCAAATTCCAGTACACCACAGGCTCCTTGAACGCCGGTAAAACTTTCATGACGTCCGTTTGGCCCGTTTGCAGTGCACGTTGAATTGCTGTGCTGGCGTCAGCCATCTCTGTGGTTGACATTTGACCATTCTTCATTATTGAACGAAGATTCTTGATCGCATCGCTCAACGCGGGCAATAAAATTGCAGCTTGAATCTGTTCAGCAGGCGAATCCACGATCGTCGTCCCGTAATGAAAATCGCCGGCTCCCGTTAAGTTCCCCACCTGTTGCGATTGACTGGCATTTTGCTGCAGCATCGCTTGAAGGTTGGCTAGCAGTTCAGCCATTTTCTCGAACATCGAATCAGACGTTTGATCGTCTTGTCCGACCTGGGCAAGCTTCTCCTCCAACCCATCCAGCATTTGGGCAAGCTGTGTCTCCCCTTCGCTAGACGCTGCATCGGCCGACTCTCCAGACGGAGCCATAAGTGCAGCGGACAGCATGCCGAGCAATCCAGCCGTCTGATTGGGCGCCGCAGCGTTCTTGCCGTCTGCCGGACCTGCCGCATCGATTTTTTGCACCAGTACGCCTTGGAAAATCCCGCCTGCCGCTGTCGCCTTAGAAGCGCCGGCGCCCCCCGCATTCGTGGAGGAAGCTGCGTTTGTCGATTGAATATTCATCTTTTTCACCTCCCTTCCAATGTGCTGGTCAATCTTTTTGTTTAAGAGTTCGCCGGTACGAGCTTGCTTACCAGCGACGCGGTCTTCTCTGCGTCCTTTTGCGACATCGCGGCGAGCACGCTGGATCTGGCGTTGTTCGTCATCGCGCTCAGGATGCGCAGCGTTTTCGTCTGCTCGGACGCAGACATTTTGAGAAGCAGCTCCGCAGCGCTAGCCGCGTCCATGGAAGAGAAGGTACTTGCCAGCGCCGAGCTGTCGAGCGAGCTCGAAGCCGTCTTCGTCTTGTTCTCGAGCTCCTTGACCCTTGCCTGCAGCGCTGCGATCTGCTGGTTGGTCACGCCGTCGGAATCTTTGAGTCTCATCGTAATATCGGCCGCCACGGCAGGCGTCATCTTCTCGAGGATACGGCCTCTGGAAGTATCGTTCATCGCCCCCATAACGAGCGCCGCCTCTTCCGCCGTTAAGCTTTCCATAATCGGAGCAGCCTTGCCCGGCGTCATTTTGCCATACATATCAGCTAGCGAACGAATCTTGGCCTGATAGGCGTCTTGGTTGATCTGATGATCGCTCGACTGCTTGTCCAGCGCAGCGATCTTCTCCTGGAGCTCCGCGATCGTCTTTTGCTGCGTGACGCTTTTGGCATCCGAAGCTTTGAGCGCGGCGTCGCGCTGAGTCAGCAGCGCCTGCAGTTCAGCCAGCTTTTGCCTGGCCTCGCTCACCGACTCGACCTGCGACTGCTGCGCCGGATCCTCCGTGCTCTTCACGTCGGGAACGAGCGAATTGATGACCGGTATTTGATTGCCGATCTTCTGCGCCTTCTCTCGCAATGCCGGATTGAAGATGATCAGGAGAACGAAGAGCAATATCGCCGTAAAAATGATAGGCGTAATAAAAAACAGAAAACGTTCAAAGCCGGAATAGCCGTTTTTTTCCGCGCTGGCATCCGCCACGGCCTTCCCCTCCATTCATCGAGCTGACTAAGTTACCTTCTGGCAGAAGCTCTCCGCAGCGCGATTTCGTCCAGCTCGTTCTGCTCGCGGATGAGCGCTTCTTGACGGTACTTTTGCAGCGATTTGGAGCGTGCGTTCTGCCATACCTTCTCGTCCACCATCTTGTCGGTGAGGAAAACCTGACGCTGCTGGACATGCTCTTCGGCCGCTCGCACGCCTTGTCTTTGTTGCCTGATCCTGTCGTCCAAAAAAGAGATGTAATCCTGCAGCAGGTGAAGCTCGGCAAGCGCCGTCGGTTGTGACGAGCGTTCGGACAGCTCCTGTTCGTAAGCGCCGCGCTCTTGGCGGAGCTGATCGAGCTGCTCTTCTTCGCTTCTTAGGCGTCCGAGCGACGCGGCATACTCCCATTCCGCCATCGACTTTTCGCTTCCCTTAAGATCTACGATCTTTTGCAATGGATATCGGAATCGCAAGACCATTCAGCCTCATCTCTTGTAGAAGTCAATGACCAGCCGTTCCTGCGCCTGCTCCAGCGTCAGCTTTTCCGACGTGCGCTGCCTGCAGTAATCGTTGATGACGTCGATAAATTGAATCGCTTTATCGATCTGGGGATTCGTACCCCGCTGATAAGCACCGATATTGATCAGATCCTCCGAATCGCGGTAAACGGATAACAGTCGCTTCAATTGCTCTGCCGCTTCCTGCTGCTCGCTCGCTACGATATCTTTCATTACGCGGCTGATGCTCGCCAGCACGTCGATCGCCGGAAAATGTCCTTTGTGGGCCAAATGCCTGCTCAAGACGATGTGACCGTCCAAGATGCCACGCACGGCATCCGCGATCGGCTCGTTCATATCGTCGCCGTCCACAAGGACGGTATAAAACGCGGTAATCGATCCCGCAACGCCCGTGCCCGCTCGCTCGAGCAGCTTGGGCAGCGCCGCGAATACCGAAGGCGTATACCCGCGCGTGGCCGGCGGCTCCCCGATGGCGAGTCCCACCTCGCGCAGCGCCATCGCGTATCGCGTAACCGAATCCATCATCAGCATGACATTCATGCCGCGGTCTCTGAAATACTCCGCGATCGATGTTGCGATCAGCGCTCCCTTGATGCGGATCAATGCCGGCTGGTCGGATGTCGCTACGATAACGACCGACCGTTCAAGGCCTTCCGGCCCGAGATCCCGCTCGATGAACTCGAGCACTTCCCGTCCGCGCTCCCCGATCAGGGCAATGACATTGACGTCGGCCGATGTGTTGCGCGCAATCATGCCAAGCAGCGTGCTCTTGCCGACGCCGGAGCCGGCGAATATCCCCATCCGTTGTCCTTGTCCGACGGTTAGCAAACCGTCGATGCAGCGCACGCCTGTGCCCAGCGGATCCGTAACGCGCGGACGCTTGAGCGGATTGCTCGGCACGCTCTGCGTCGAATATCGAGGCATCCGCGCGGGCAGCCTGGCGCCGTCGAGCGGTCGGCCGAGCCCGTCGAGCACTTGTCCCAGCAGCTCGGAGCCGACCTGCACGGTCAACGGTCTGCCGGTCGCGACGACATCGCAGCCCGGTCCGATCGCCTGGAGCTCGCCCAGCGGCATTAACAGTACCCGGTTGTCGCGAAAACCGACGACCTCCGCCTCGATCGGAGCCCCGCCCCGAACCGGATAAATGAGACAAACTTCGCCGATCGCCGCATCCGGTCCTTCGGATTCGACGGTGAGGCCGATAATCTGCGCCACTTTTCCGTTGACGCGAACCGGGTCGATATGCTTCAACGCCTCGGTGTACTTGCCGAGATCAAGCGCCATCAACTGTCGCCCCTTCTTCGGAGGAGTGCGCCGCGATCTGCAGCAGTTCTTCGCGAATCGCCTCCAGCTGCGTATCGACCCGCGCATCGATGCTGCCGTAGGCAGAACGGATCACGCAGCCGCCGCCCCGCACCGTTGGATCCGGAACGATCTGAAGCTCCGCTTGGGAATCGACGGAGAGCGCGAGCTCATCCTTGGCCGCCTCTACGAATTCGAACTGCTCCGGCGCGACGCACAGCGTAATCGTTCCCTGCTCCTTGCGCCGTGCCAGTGCCTGCTTCATCAGGTCCAGCGCCGTCTCTGGCGCGCTTTCCAGCGTGCCGCGCACGATTTTCCCCGCGATATCGCAGCTAAGCTCAACGACGAATTGCTCCGCTTCAGCGATAATTCTCGCCTTGGCTTCATAGGCTTGCGTTACGACACGCTGCGCCTCTTGCAGCATCTGATCCAACCTTGCCATTGTCTGATGCTCCGCCTGCTCGCTGCCGCTTGCAAAGCCTTCCTCATAGCCGCTCCGTTTAGCCTCTTCGACGTATTCGGCATCTTCCGATCTGCGGGCTTCCCACCATGCCGCGATTTGCGCCTCGGCATCCGTCTGGAACTGATTCGATTGTTCCGCCGCAGTTTGAAGAATCTGCCGCGCCGTCTCCTCGGCATCCTCGAGGATCCGGTCCTTCAATGCCAGCGTTTGTTCGTCGGGCGCGTCGTCAACTGCCGCTTCCCCGCCGTTCGTCTTGGACTGCTGCGCGACGAAGCGTATCTGCTCCAGCCGCTTAAGCTCGTCCAACGATATAACGTGCGAGGATTTGATCAGATTAGACAATAATATCGTCTCCTCCGCCGCGAGCGATGATGATCTCGCCGGATTCCTCGAGCCTGCGGATCGTCGCTACGATGCGCGTCTGCGCCTCTTCGACGTCGCGCAGCCGTACAGGCCCCATGTACTCCATTTCCTCTCTGAACGTTTCGGCCATCCGCTTGGACATGTTGCGGAAGATCGCGTCCCGGACTTCCTCGCTCGCCACCTTGAGTGCGAGCTGCAAATCTGCGCTCTCCACGTCGCGTATAATACGCTGGATCGAACGATTGTCCAGGTTGACGATATCTTCGAAAACGAACATCCGCTTTTTGATTTCTTCCGCGAGCTCCGGATCCTGAATCTCCAGGGAATCGAGAATGGTCCGTTCCGTGCCGCGGTCTACGCCGTTCAGAATCTGTACGATCGATTCGATGCCGCCTGCGTTCGTATAGTCCTGCGTAACGGTGGAAGAAAGCTTTTGCTCGAGAACCCGCTCCACCTGAGCGATCACGTCAGGCGACGTGCTGTCCATGAGCGCGATTCTTCTGGCGACGTCCGCTTGTTTCTCCGTCGGCAGCGAAGACAGCACCGCCGAGGATTGTTCCGGCTGCAAATAGGAAAGCACGAGCGCGATCGTTTGCGAATTTTCGTTTTGTATAAAGTTTAGAATCTGCGTCGGCTCAGCCTTGCGGGCAAAGTCGAACGGCCTTACTTGCAGCGTTGCAGTCAGCCGGTTCAAAATGTCGTTTGCCTTTTGCGAGCCGAGCGCCTTCTCGAGAATTTCCTTGGCGTACGTAATACCGCCCTGCGTCAGATATTCTTGCGCTACGCAAATTTGGTGAAACTCGCTGAGGATGGACTCTTTTTCGTTATGATCGACTTTGCGTACGTTCGCGATCTCCAGCGTGAGCTGCTCGATCTCATCCTCTCGCAGATGCTTGAACACTTGAGCGGAAACTTCCGGCCCGAGCGTGATAAGCAGGATCGCCGCTTTTTGACGGCCGCTGAGCTGCATTTGCGTTCCTTTAGCCATGTATGCCACCTCTATTCATCCACCAGCCATGTACGCAATAGATTGACGAATTCGTCCGGTTTGCGCTTGGCGAGCCCTTCAAGCTGCTTGCGCACCTGGCTCTCGTTCGTGACGCTCTCGATATCGATCGTCGGCAATTCTGAGCGAGGCGCGTCGAGCTGCTCTTGCGCCGCCGCCGCCAACTCCGCTTCCCTTGCATTCTTTCGTCTTCTGTATACCAGATATCCGGCACCGCCCAGCACAGCAAGCGCAGCAACGCCGATGCCTGCCAGCCAAAGCGACGAAGCCGATACGCCGCCGCTCCCGGCGGAATCGTTCGAAAATTGTTGAGATACGACCGACACGCGGTTCGCAAGATCCGTGTCTGTCAGCGACTGCCCGGAATCCGCGAGCAGGATCCGCACATTGTTGCGAAGCATCTGCTCCAGCTGCGTCTGCTTTTCGGGCGTCATGACGGTCGAATCGACCGCTACGCTGATTGCTAGGTCCTTAACCTGGTAAGGCGCATAAGAGATACTCGTCGTTTCCCGGCTCGGCTCGTAGTTCGTCGTACCGCTCGTGCTCTCCGAGCTGGCCGTCCCGCTTGTGCCGCCGGACGGATAGTTAGGCACGTCCGTCGAGCCCGTGCCTGCGACGCCGCCTGCCGTACCCGTACCGCCAGTCGTGGACTCGCTTTGCGTCTGTTCGCTGATGATAATGCCCTTGTTGTCGTTGTTATCGAGCGGCTTGACCAGATTGAGCTGCGTGGAGCGTTGGTCGAAGTTGAGCGTCGACACGACGCTGACGACGAAGTTATCCATGCCGACCGTCTTGGCCAGTATTTGCTGGATATTGGTCTTCACGCCGCTCTCGTATTGCTTCTGGATGGCGAACTGCTCGTCGAGCGCACTGCCGCCGACTGCCCCCGTCCCGCCCAGCTTGGCGGACGGTGCAAGGTCTCCCGTCGTGCTCGTGATGGTGATGCCGTCATAGTTGAGGTTAGGAACCGATGTTTTTACCAGCTTGTAGTAGCTGTCGATCTCTTCTTGCTTGGGCCGGTAGCCGGGCTTGAATGTGATCTGAACGGAGGCCGTGGCCAGCTCCTTGTCGGAATCGTTCAGAAACACGGACTCCTCGGGAAGGTTGATCAGCACTTTCGCCTTCTTGACGCCCTGCATGCCTTGGAGCAGCTGCTGCACTTCGCCGTTAAGCGCGTTGCGGTATTTGACCTTGAACTCCTGATCGGTCGTACCGATCGTCGAGGAGGATTGGCTGAGTTCCGCAAAGCCGATGCTGCCGTTCTGCACGAGCCCCTGGGAGCCGACATCGACTTTGACCTTGTCCGCGGAAGCGCTCGGCACGGAAATGCTTGTACCGCCGTTGCCGAGCTTGTAGGGAATGCCGCTTCCGTTCAAATATTCCATAATGGCCGACGCGTCGCCGCTGTCGAGATCTTGAAAGGCCAACTCGTATTCGGTACGCGTAAGCATATAGGAAATAAAAATAATAAAGATCAGAATGAATGCTGCGGATGAAGCTAAAATCCATTTTTGCTTTTTGCTGTATTGATTCCAAAAGCCGATCAGTCTGTCTCTCAAGCGGGCCCATCTTTCGTTCACAATTTCACCTCATCTGCGGACTTTGGATGCTCGTCTAACCCAAGTTACATCTGCATCCGCATGACTTCTTGGTAGGCCTCGACCACTTTATTGCGAACCTGAGCGGTCATCTCGAGACTGAGTTCGGCTTTTGTAGAGGCAATCATTACATCACTCACGTCCGCTTGTCCCACTAAAAATCGATCCGTCACATCATGAGAATTTTGCTCTTGGGAAGCGACGCTTTCTACGGCTTTTTTCAGGAAGTCCGCGAAGCTCGCAGTCGCCTCGGAAGGCGTCGTTCCAGCCTGCGTGTTTTGAAGCTGGGACATCGAAGCGGCGGAAATGCCGGAGGCGCCCAAAAGATTATTGATAATCATGTTTCAATCCATCCTCGCGTGGGTAATGACGTTCAAGAGAACTAAGATCAATTACATAATTAAGAGGATCTGCCGATCTCCAACGTTTTGGAGAACATAGATTTGCTGGCATTGAGGGCCGTGACGCTTGCTTCGTAGGAACGCGTGGCCGAGATCATGTCGACCATTTCCTTCAATACGTCGACATTGGGCATGCTCACCATGCCGTTCGCGTCAGCGTCCGGATGCGTAGGATTGTAGACTTGCTTGAATGGCGTCTGATCGTCGGTAATAGCCGTGACCTTTACGCCCTGGGCGCCCGTAGCGTCCAATTTGTCGTTCAGCATGTTCTGAAAAGTCGTGTCGACAGGAGCGACTTCTACCATTTTCCGTCGGTACGGTACGAATTTGCCGTCGACATACGAAGCGCGCGTCGTTTCCGCGTTGGCAATGTTCGACGAGATGACGTCCATGCGCAGTCTTTGCGCAGTCAAGGCGGAAGCGCTGATATCGAAGCTTCCCAGGATCATTAATGCCCCTCCTCGATGGGTGTTTCTTAAAATTTGATGCTACCGTTTATTTACCCATTCCTGTGCGCATCATCTTAACATCATGGTTCAGTTGTTGAATATATAAGTTATAGCGCAATTGGTTTTCGGCTAGCTTCGTCATCTCGCTGTCGATATCCACGTTGTTGCCGCTGTTGTTAAACACTGTTGTCTTATCTGACAGCACCTGCGCGTCCGGAATCGAGCCCGAAGCGCCGATCGCGATATGCCTCGCGTCTGTTCGTTTCCCGATTAATGTCGAATTGCCGCCGTTCATCGCCTGACTGAGCAACTGCTCGAATTGAACGTCCGACCGTTTAAAATTAGGCGTATCGACATTGGCCACATTGTTTTGCAGAACGCTTTGTCTTAACGAAGCCGCGTGCAATGCGCCTTCGAGCCGCTGGTAGCTGACGCCGCTCAGCAAATCCATGTCTCTACCCCCTTTATTAAAAATCTATCACTTCTCTAATAATAACTTCGTCCTGCAATTCCAAAATCCTCTTTTTTTTCGACAAAGTCTTCACATGGCGTGGAAAAAAGTCGATATATAGGAGATTAAAAATTTCTAAAATTATCATCTACGAGTAGCCCTATTCTGACAATAAGAAAAAAGCCCTAATCTTCACGAAGAAGATTAGGGCTTAAATACGCCAAATATGGATATTTCAGGATTTCCTGGACGCCAATTCCGGAAGCAGTTTTGGGTTCATAATGCGAATATATGTCCCTTTCATGCCGAGCGAACGCGTCTCGATGACGCCGGCGCTCTCCAGCTTGCGCAGCGCGTTAACGATGACCGAGCGCGTGATCCCCGCACGATCCGCAATTTTCGAAGCGACGAGGAGGCCTTCTTTTCCTTCTAATTCCTCAAAAATCTGATCGACGGCCTCCAGTTCGCTGAACGATAGCGAGCTTACCGCAATCGCGACGACCGTCTTGCTCCGTGATTCCAGCTCGGCCTCTTCGGCTCTTTCACGCAAGATTTCCATGCCGATAATCGTAGAACCGTACTCCGCGAGAATGAGATTATCGTCTCCGAATGGCCCGCTTTCGCGGGCAAGGACTATAGTCCCTAATCGGTCTCCCCCTCCAATAATTGGCACAATTGTTACATTCGTCCCCGCGAATGCGGCATCGACGGGAGCCAGGAGAGATTGGCTATCGACGTCGACGGCTGTCGCGTCAATTCGCAGCAGCCTTGCGTTCGTTTCATTCGGAAAACGGTACTCATCCTGTCCTTCCTGCTTCAACATCCAATCCTGGAAATAGGAAGGCAGAGCGGCGCCCAATATTTTTCCGCGCCTGCTGACGACGAATACGCCGCCCGTAAGCGTCTCCCGCAAGCCTTCCGCCATTTCGCGAAAGCTTAGCGATTTGCCCGCAGCCTTCTGCAGCAGCGCGTTAAGCGTACGGGTCTTTTCCAACAGCGTCATGACTGCTTCCTCCTGCCTGACTTAAGCAACGGCTTTTACAAAATATATTGGCTTAAATCTCGGTTGCTGGCAATCGTGCCGAGCTTCTCCCGCACGTACTCGGGCGTAATTTCCAGCCGCTCCAGCTGAAGCTCCGGCGCTTCGAACGACAAATCCTCCAGCAGCTTCTCCAGCAGCGTATGGAGGCGGCGTGCGCCGATATTCTCTGTATTGCGGTTTACGTCTTGCGCCATGTTCGCCAGCTCCGAGATCGCCTCGGCGGTGAACTCGACTTCGATGCCTTCGGTACGCAGCAGCGCCGCATACTGTTTCGTCAAGGCGTTTTCCGGCTCCGTCAAGATCCGCACAAAATCTTCGTCAGTCAGGCTGCTGAGCTCGACACGGATCGGAAAACGCCCTTGCAGCTCCGGGATAAGATCGGACGGCTTCGCGACATGAAACGCGCCCGCTGCGATAAATAAAATATAATCCGTTTTAACGGGACCGTATTTGGTCACGACGGTCGAGCCCTCTACGATAGGCAAAATATCGCGCTGCACGCCTTCTCGCGACACATCGGGCCCCTGGCCCCGACCGTTGCTTGCAATTTTATCGATTTCGTCCAGGAAAATAATGCCCGACTGCTCCGCGCGGCGAACCGATTCAGAAACGACCTCGTCCATATCGATCAGCTTGCCCGCCTCTTCCTGCACGAGCAGCTTGCGTGCGTCTCGAACGGACAGCTTGCGCTTTTTACGCTTCTTAGGCATAAACTGGCTCAGCATTTCCTGCATGTTCTGACCCATTTGCTCTTGTCCGGGCCCCGAAAAGAGATCCATCATCGAAGGCGTTTGGTCTTCCACTTCGACTTCGACGAGCTCGTTTTCCAGCTTCCCGTCTTCAATCTTGGACAGGATATCGGAACGTTTGGATGCAAGATCGGGATCGACCGGGTCCGGCTCCTCCGCCTGCGCGTTCGCATTGCCGCCGAACAACATCTCCAGCGGATTGCGCTGCGTTTTCGCCTTGGACGGGGATGGCGCGAGCAAGGCGGCCAGCCGCTCGTTAGCGGCGCGAACCGCCTTGTCCTTGACTTTTTCCGTCCGCTCTTCCTTTACCATGCGGATCGACGTTTCGACGAGGTCCCGAATCATCGACTCGACGTCCCGTCCCACATAGCCGACCTCGGTAAACTTCGTCGCTTCAAGCTTAATGAAAGGCGCATGCACGAGCTTCGCAAGCCTGCGGGCGATTTCCGTCTTCCCGACGCCGGTAGGTCCGATCATCAAAATATTTTTGGGCACGACCTCGTCTCGCAGCTCGTCAGGGAGTCTGCTGCGGCGGTACCGGTTGCGCAGCGCGACGGCTACCGAACGCTTCGCGGGCTTCTGACCGACAATGTATTTATCCAGCTCGGCTACGATCTGCCGCGGGGTGAGTTGATCGTTCATCGCTATCCCTCCACTTATCCGATTCAAATTTCTTCGACGATGAGGTTGTCGTTCGTAAATACGCAAATCTCGGAAGCGATCTGCAGCGAGTTTCTCGCAATCTCGGCAGCCGTCATTTGCGGCGCATGACGCTTTAATGCCCGAGCTGCGGATAAGGCGAAGCTGCCGCCGGATCCGATCGCGAGGATCCCGTCGTCCGGCTCGATAACCTCTCCGTTCCCGGACAGGAGCAGCATGCCCGTGGCGTCGACAACGAGGAGCATCGCCTCCAGACGCCGTAGTACGCGATCCGAACGCCAGTCCTTGGCAAGCTCTACTGCAGCGCGCTGCAAATTGCCGTGGTGCTCCTCCAGCTTGCCTTCGAACTTTTCAAACAGTGTGATGGCGTCCGCGACCGAGCCCGCGAAGCCCGCAAGCACCTGTCCACGGTACAGCCGACGTACCTTTTTCGCGGAAGCCTTCATTACCATGCTGTTGCCGAACGTGACCTGGCCATCTCCTGCGATCGCGCCTTTTCCGTTATGACGGACGGCGCAGATCGTTGTGGCGTGAAAAGTTGCGTCCATGCTTATTCCTCCCTCTTTCATCGGTTGAACACTTGCCTTGCCTATGGTCCGACGTTGACTGCCTGCTGGAATCGATATGTTTTGCGCCAAAGAAGCGGCTAGCTATGAATGCGCTGCCGCTGCTTCGACTGCCTATTGCCTAAGTGCCGACGAACCGCGATTCCTCGGCAAAAGCACGAACCGCCTCGAGCGCGCGTTCCGCGATCGCTTCATTTTTCTCTTTTTTGCTCTTGACCTTCCTGCCCAGCGGCGGAAACAACCCGAAGTTCGCGTTCATCGGCTGGAAATGGCGGAAATCGGCCGTCGTAATATATTGCGCCATGCTGCCAAGCGTCGTGTGCTCGGGCAGCGTTACCGGGTCCAGACCGCGTGCGAGCCGGCCTGCGTTCAACCCGGCGATCAGGCCAGAAGCGGCCGATTCGACGTAACCTTCTACGCCGGTCATCTGACCCGCGAAGAAGAGCGTCTCCCGTTCCCGATATTGATAGGTGGGACGCAATAGCTTCGGCGAGTTGATAAACGTGTTGCGGTGCATGACGCCAAAACGCACGAACTCGGCTTTTTCCAGGCCGGGGATGAGCGAGAATACGCGTTTCTGTTCGCCCCATTTGAGATGGGTCTGGAAGCCGACAAGATTGAACAGCGTACCGGCGGCATTATCCTGCCTCAGTTGAATGACCGCATGCGGCAGTTTGCCGGTACGCGGATCGACCAGACCTACCGGTTTCATCGGTCCGAACAGTACCGTCTGTTTGCCTCGGCCCGCCATCACTTCGATCGGCATGCAGCCTTCGAAGTACATTTCCTTCTCGAAGTCTTTAATTTCGGCCGTCTCGGCGGTCGTGAGCGCCTCGTAAAATGCGTCAAACTGCTCCTCCGACATCGGACAGTTCAAATACGCCGCTTCGCCTTTGTCGTATCGCGAAGCCAGGAACACCTTGTCCATATCTATCGAGTCTTTCTCCACGATCGGCGCTGCAGCATCGTAAAAATAAAAATACTCCTCGCCGAACAAGTCCTTGATCTGCGCGGACAGCTCCGGAGAAGTCAAAGGTCCGGTTGCGATAACGACGATCTCGTCCTGCGGAATGGCGGACAGTTCTTCGTTGACGACCGTGACAAGCGGGTGCTCGCGCAAACGACTCGTCACTTCGCCCGAAAAGCCTTCGCGGTCTACGGCAAGCGCGCCGCCTGCCGGCACTGCATGACGATCCGCCGCGGATAAAATTAAAGATTGCAAAAGTCGCATTTCTTCTTTAAGTACGCCGACCGCATTGGTCAGGCCATTGGCTCTTAAGCTATTGCTGCATACGAGTTCGGCAAACCGGTCGGTATGGTGCGCCGGCGTCTTGCGTACGGGCCTCATCTCGTAAAGCTTGACCGGCACGCCTTGAGAAGCGATCTGCCAGGCCGCTTCGCTGCCGGCGAGTCCCGCCCCGACGACGGTTACGGCTGGATATGAATTCACGATCATAGACCTCCTGCGCTGCAAATACAATTCGGCTCCCGCAACCGGCAAGGCGCGCTTGCGATCCCGGGAGCCGCCATTTTAGTCGAACGCTTCTTCGAGTTCCGCGGCTTCCTCCTGATGGGTGCATGCGGTGCAGTGCCATTCGGTCTGGCCGCGCACGCGCTTCTCCACCATCATGCCGCCGCAATCCGGACAAGGCTTCGGCACCGGTTTGTCCCAAGAAACAAAGTCGCATTCCGGATATTTGTCGCAGCCGTAGAACATCCGTCCCTTTTTGCTTCGCCGCTCTACGACCTGGCCGCTCTTGCACTTCGGACAAGTGACGCCCGTCGCCTTGACGATCGGCTTGGTATTGCGGCATTCGGGAAATCCGGAGCAAGCGAGAAACTTGCCGAATCTGCCCATCTTGTAAACCATCTGACTGCCGCATTTTTCGCAGATTTCGTCCGAGGGCTCATCCTTAATCTCGATTTCCTTCATTTCCTCTTCGGCCACTTCAAGCCGCTTCTCGAACGACTTGTAAAACTCGCCGATGACGTCGACCCAATCTTCCTTGCCGTCCTCGACATGGTCGAGGTCGCCTTCCATATGCGCCGTGAACTCGGCATCCAGAATCTCCGGGAAAAATTCTTCCATAAGCTGAATGACTAACTCGCCGAGCTCGGTCGGGAAAAACTTCTTCTCTTCGATGGCCACATAGTTGCGCTTTTGGATCGTCTCCAGCGTCGGCGCGTATGTGCTTGGCCGTCCGATGCCGAGTTCCTCGAGCGATCTTACCAGACGCGCTTCGGTGTATCGCGGAGGCGGCTGCGTAAAGTGCTGCTTGGGATCGACAGACTCCGTCTTTACCTTGTCGCCGGTCGTAAGGGCAGGCAACAGTCGCTCTTCGTCAGGCGTGTCGTCATCGCTGCCTTCGACATATACCTTCATAAAGCCGGCGAATTTGAGCTTGGAGCCCGCCGCGCGGAATGTCGCCTCGCCGCTGATCAGATCGACCGTCATCGTGTCGAGCACGGCGGAAGACATCTGGCTCGCGACGAAGCGCTCCCATACGAGCTTGTAAAGCCGAAGCTGATCACGGGACAGATACTGCTTGACCTCTTCCGGCGTTCGCAGTACAGATGTCGGCCTGATCGCCTCATGCGCATCTTGTGCGTTGGCATTCTTTTTCAAATAAACGCGAGGCGTTTCCGGATAAAAGCTCGCGCCGTATTTTTCTTCGATAAAGCCTTTGGCTTCCTCTTGGGCGATCGGCGAGATACGCGTCGAATCCGTACGCATGTACGTAATAAGACCTACCGTGCCTTCAGCGCCCAGGTCGACGCCTTCGTATAGCTGCTGCGCCACCTGCATCGTTTTGGAAGCGCGGAAGTTCAGCTTGCGCGCCGCCTCCTGCTGCAAGGAGCTCGTAATAAAAGGCGGCGAAGGGTTGCGCTGCCTTTCCTTTTCCTTGATCTCGCCAACGATAAAGGGGTTGTTGCCGACTTTTTCAAGAACCTTGTTCACGTCGGCTTCCGTGTGAAGTTCGCTTTTGTCGCCGGCCAGCGAATGGAACTTCGCTTCGAATGCGGACGCCCCCTGCTTCAAGTGAGCGGTGATGCTCCAATATTCGACGGGCTCGAACACTTTGATTTCGTTTTCACGGTCCATGATCAGCTTGACCGCAACGGATTGTACGCGGCCCGCGCTCAAGCCCTTCTTCACTTTTTTCCATAGAAGCGGGCTGATCTTGTAACCGACCAGGCGATCGAGCACGCGCCGGGCTTGTTGAGCGTTGACAAGATCCATGTTAATCGGGCGAGGCGTCTTGAATGCGTCCTTGACGGCCTGCTTCGTTATTTCATTAAATACGACGCGGCAAGCGTCCTTTTCGTTCAACTCCAAATAGTGGGCAAGATGCCACGCGATCGCTTCGCCTTCGCGATCGGGGTCGGCCGCGAGATAGACGCGCTTGACCCGCTTGCTGGCGTCCTTGAGCTCTTTGAGGATGCTTCCTTTGCCTCTGATCGTTATATATTTCGGTTGAAAATCGTTTTCCACTTCCACGCCGATTTGGCTTTTCGGTAAATCGCGGATGTGCCCCATGGATGCCTTGACGATATACTTGCTGCCTAAATATTTGCCGATCGTCTTGGCCTTGGCCGGGGATTCTACGATGACAAGTGAATCCGCCACGTCAAAACCTCCTCTCCTACGGTCAACGGGCCCTTGGCCGGTCCGTCGTCCGTTTGAAATCCGGGATCGACGGGGCGCTCACAGGGCGATATATACGGAACCGGGTTGCTGGTGTATTCGTTGCTTTATTTGTAAAGATATCAGAACCGCGTGTAAAAGTCCAAACGTGAGGCCGCTGCGATGGCATAGTTCCTCCGCGGAAGCCGGCCCGTCGGCCAGCAGACGGAATATTCGCGCTTCTTGTTCCGTGAGCTCGGGCATGCTGTACGAAGGCATTTCCGGGATCCGGACGCCGCCAAGATAGCGGCGGTAATGCTTGATCACATCCTCCGCTTCAAGCACTTGGGCGGCCGCTCCGTCGCGAAGCAGCTCAAGCGCGCCGCGGCTTCTCGGCGAGCTGATCGGACCCGGCACCGCAAAGACGTCGCGATTTTCCTTGATCGCTTCGTTCGCCGTGAGCAATGCTCCGCTGCGCGACGCCGCTTCCACTACGACGACGCCGAGCGACAAACCCGCGATAACCCGATTGCGCATCGGAAACATGCCGGGATGAATCGGTACGTCCGGCGGCGTCATCGAAACGATTAAGCCTTCTTCCGCGATGCGCCTGTAGAGCAGGCGATTTTCCGGCGGGTATACCACATCGGCGGGCGAGCCGAGCACGGCTACCGTCCCGCCGCTGCCGCGAAGCGCGCCGGCATGGGCGGCGGCGTCGATGCCCTTGGCCATTCCGCTTGTGACTGCGAGTCCGGCGTGGCTGAATGCGGCGGACAAATCCTCTGCAGCGCGCTTGCCGTAAATCGTCGCTTGCCGGGTCCCGACGACGGCGATCTGCGGTCTAGCAAGCAATTCCAATCGTCCAATATAATAGAGCACCCAAGGCGGTCTGTAAATATGCCGAAGCAAATCGGGATAGTCCGGATCCATTTCCGTCACGACGGAAAGCCCGGTTTTATCCCATCTGGCGCGGCGACGTTCCATTCGACGGCTATCCAAGCTTGCGACAATCGCCTCGGCTCTTCTTGCGGAAAGCCCCATTTCCCTCCATTCGGCGGGCCTTCGCAGCGCTGCGCCCTTCAAGCCGTCCTTTGCCATAATCGTGTTGATCGTTTCCCAGCCGACGCCTTCCGTCTCGTGAAGCGCCGCCAGCGTATCTCGCAGCTGCTCGAGCATCCGGACACAACCTTTCCGTTTTTCAAAAAAACAAACAGCCCTCCACGCTCCGTCGGGAGCGCGGAAGGCTGCCTGCCATCCGAAAAATCACGTATTTTGTCTAAATGTTAGTTCTTGCACTTTTCCAGCATGCCGCGCTCTTCAAGAACCGCGACCAAAGTCGCGCCCATGTCGGAAGGCGTCGGCGCAACGCGAATGCCGCACTCTTCAAGCACTTTGATCTTCTCGGCAGCGGTACCCTTGCCGCCGGAAATGATCGCGCCGGCGTGGCCCATGCGCTTGCCTGCAGGCGCCGTCGCGCCGCCGATGAAGCCCACGACAGGCTTGGTCATGTTGGCCTTGACCCATTCTGCCGCTTCTTCTTCTGCCGTGCCGCCGATCTCGCCGATCATGATGACCGCATAAGTGTCCGGGTCTTCATTGAACAGGTTCAAAATATCGATGAACTCGGAGCCTTTGACCGGGTCGCCGCCGATGCCGACTGCGGAAGACTGGCCGATGCCGCGCGTCGTCAATTGATGAACGGCTTCGTACGTCAGCGTGCCCGAACGGGATACGACGCCGACGTGGCCCTTTTTGTGAATATAGCCAGGCATAATGCCGATCTTGATCTCGTCCGGCGTAATGACGCCGGGGCAGTTAGGACCGATCAGGCGAGTCTTCTTGCCTTCCATGTAGCGCTTGACCTTAACCATGTCGAGCACCGGGATGCCTTCGGTGATACAGATGACAAGGTCGAGCTCCGCGTCGACCGCTTCGATGATCGAATCGGCGGCGAACGGAGGCGCGACGTAAATGACGGATGCGGTTGCGCCCGTCTTGGCAACGGCTTCGCGAACCGTGTTAAAAATGGGCAGCGTTACCTTCGTGCCGTTCTCCAGATCGAAATCGATCGTTTGGCCGCCCTTGCCCGGCGTAACGCCGCCGACCATTTGCGTGCCGTATTCGAGTGCGCCCTTGGCGTGGAACGCGCCAGTCGCCCCCGTGATGCCTTGGGTAATGACCTTCGTATTTTTATCGATCAAGATGCTCATGACTTCACACTCCCCGGTTCTCCCTGATTATTTCACCAGCGCGACGATCTTCTGAGCGCCGTCCGACATCGAATCCGCGGCCACGATATTGAGGCCGGAGTTGTTCAAAATTTCCTTGCCGAGCTTGACGTTCGTGCCTTCGAGGCGAACGACGAGCGGCTTGTCGAGTCCCAGCTCGCGCGCAGCGGCAACGACGCCCTCGGCAATGATGTCGCACTTCATGATGCCGCCGAAGATGTTGACGAAGATTCCCTTAACGTTCGCGTCGGACAAAATGATCTTGAACGCTTCGGTTACTTTTTCTTTCGTCGCGCCGCCGCCGACGTCGAGGAAGTTGGCCGGCTCGCCTCCGAAATATTTGATAATGTCCATCGTGGCCATAGCAAGGCCCGCGCCGTTGACCATGCAACCGATGTTGCCGTCAAGCGCGATATAGGACAGATCGAATTTGGAAGCTTGGATTTCCTTTTCGTCTTCTTCGTCCAGGTCGCGAAGCTCCAGGATATCCTTGTGGCGGAACAGCGCGTTGGAATCGAAATTCAGCTTGGCGTCGAGCGCCATGACGTCGCCGCCGCCGGTAACGACGAGCGGATTGATCTCGGCAATGGAGCAATCCTTGTCCACGAACGCCTGGTACAGCGACAACATGAACTTCGCCGCCTTGTTCACGAGCTCGTTCGGAATATTGATAGCGTAGGCGATGCGGCGGGCCTGGAACGTCTGAAGGCCGATCGCCGGATCGACGATTTCCTTGATAATTTTCTCAGGGGAGTGCGCGGCGACTTCTTCGATCTCCGTGCCGCCTTCTTCGGAAGCCATCAGAACGACGCGTCCCGTGCCGCGGTCGACAACGAGGCCCACGTAATATTCCTTCTTAATGTCGCAGCCTTCCTCGATCAGCAGGCGTTTGACTTCCTTGCCTTCCGGACCGGTCTGGTGCGTGACCAGAACCTTGCCGAGAATGTCGGAGGCATATTGGCGAACTTCGTCCAGGTTTTTGGCTACCTTTACACCGCCGGCCTTGCCGCGTCCGCCGGCATGAATTTGCGCTTTGACGACCGAGACGGCCGTGCCGAGCTCTTCGGCAGCCTTGACCGCTTCGTCGACCGTAAACGCGACCTTCCCGCGAGGTACGGCGACGCCGTACTGTCTCAAGACTTCCTTGCCTTGATACTCATGAATATTCATGGCCCTGCATCCTCCCGTTTAAAACGCATCATAACAACCTTGTAGGCGCTTCGTACAAGCACCAAACCTTACCCATTGTATCACTTTTCGACTTGGCGTTCCTCTGTTTTTCATCAAATTTTTAGATGACTTTGGCAACGATTTCATCTAAAAAGGAGAATGAACGGCCCACACTTTCCTTAACATAGCCCAATACGCAGGCACTGTATTCATCGCTTTTGCCTATTGCCCGCCATAGCAGAAGAAGACGTTTTCCGCTTAGATTCGTGCATCCTTGTCAGCACTCTGCGTCCTAACGAGCAAGCCATCGCTCTTCGTCTTGAGAAGGCGATTTTCTCCGGCTGCCTCCTTATGTGCCCGGCGATTCGCGCGTTGCGCCAAATTCATAGCCGGGCACTTGCCTGTCCAGCGCGCGATACTGAACCGCCTCTGCGACATGCTCGAGTCCCACCGCGTCGCTGTCTTCCAGATCCGCGATCGTTCGTGACAGCTTTAAGATACGGTCATGAGCCCGGTAGCTAAGCCCAAGCCTGCTGTAAATACTGGTCAGCAGCGCCTCCGCGTCGCCCGCAAGCCGAACATGTGCGGCCAGCAGCCGTCCTGAGAGCTCACTGTTCCAGCGGATGCCGGCTTCGGCATAGCGGCTTTGCTGCCTTTCATAGGCGACGCTTATTCTATCTCTCGCGTCTGCGGATGACATCCCGCCCCCGCCGAAGCTGACAGGCTGCCTCGGGATCTCGACCTGGAGATCGATCCGGTCTGCCAGCGGCCCCGACATCCTTGCGCGATATCGGGCTAGCGAGCCGACCGAACAGGTGCATGGATGCTCGCTCTGATCGCCGCCAAAGTAACCGCACGCGCATGGATTCATCGCCGCGGCCAGCATGAAGCTTGCGGGAAAGCGCGTCACGCCGCGCGCCCGTCCGATCGTCACATGACGATCCTCGAGCGGCTGGCGGAGCGACTCGAGCGCGCCTCTTCCGAATTCGGGCAATTCGTCCAAAAACAGCACGCCCCGGTGCGCGAGCGTGACCTCGCCGGGCTTGGGCACAGGTCCCCCTCCGATCAAGCCGGAGGTCGATATCGTATGATGCGGCGCTCGGAAAGGGCGTTCCCGAATCAAGCCGGCGCGCGCCGCCGGAAACTTCCCGCTTACGCTATATATTTTGGTAACCTCAAGCGCCTCTTCGTCCACAAGCGGCGGCAGCAGCGATGGCAGCCTCCTGCAAAGCATCGTCTTGCCCGTGCCCGGCGGTCCGAGAAAAAGCAGATTGTGCATGCCGGCTGCCGCGATAAGTAGCGCCCGCTTGCCATGCAGCTGACCGGCGACGTCCTCCAAATCGAGCGGAACGCCCGAGGCGGGTCCGCTTATCGGCTCCGAATCGATCGCGGCATGTGCGATCGCATCCGTCCCGCCCCGGCCGCGAATCCAATCCGCCAGCGACGAGACGGACTGGACCTCGATGCCTTCGATCAATCCGGCCTCGCGCGCACTCGCCGGCGGCACGAATACGCGCCGCAATCCCGCCGACCGGGCCCTCTCCGCCATTGCAAGCACGCCCGGAACCGCCTTCACTTCTCCGTTCAGCGACAATTCGCCGATGATCAAAGCGCCGTCAAGCTCGTCCTGCCGCATCTGACCGCTCGCGCAAAGAATGCCTGCCGCGATCGCCAGATCGAACGCACTCCCTTGCTTGCGCATGTCCGCCGGCGCCAGATTGACCGTAATGCGATCCAGCGGAAACTTCATTCCGGCGTTCTGAATGGCTGCCCGCGCACGGTCGATCGATTCGCGGACGGCCGGATCGGGCAAGCCGACCACGTTGACTTGAGGCAAACCGGCGGCGATGTCCACCTCCACTTCGATCAGCCTGCCTTCAACGCCCAGTACGATCGCGCTCAATAGCTTGCAGTACATAAAAAATACACCTTCCCTCCGCAACGTAAATTCGTCGCCGGAGCAAGGTGCTTCCCTGCAATCCGTATCCATTTTATTTCCTTACCGCATAGTCTAATGACATGCGCGCCGCTTGTCAATCGCAGCCTTCAAAATGCGCCGGTCAAATGCCGCACTTCCGTAATCTGATCCGTCCCGTCGTACGTTACCGCCACGACGTCGAATCTCATCCGGCCCCCCTCAAGTCCTGCGAAGCGCAAATACACCTGGGCCGTCGCGCGAACCTGCATGCATTTGCGCGGCGTGACCGCCTCGATCGCCGTGCCGAACCGGCCGTTTTCCCTGCGCGAACGGACTTCTACGATCACGGTAACGTCCCCGTCCGACGCGACGATATCCAGCTCGCCGGTCCGGCAGCGCCAGTTTCGCTCGCGTATACGATAACCCAAACGTTCCAAAAAAGCAGCCGCTTCCGCCTCGGCACGATCGCCGCGCATTTTGCGAAGGTCCGTCTTCCGAATGCCCGCCCCCGGTTCCCGCTTCAATTTGACTGCCCCCTATTCCTCTGGGAGGCCCGCTTGTCCGAGCGGTAAACAAAGCTAAGCACCTCTGCGACCAGCTGGTACAGCTCCTGCGGAATCTCCTGTTCGAGGTCCAGCTTCGAGAGCACTTCGACGAGCGACGCGTCTTCTTGGACGGGCACGCCGTTCTCCACTGCGCGCTTCATGATCTCTTCCGCAACGACGCCTTTGCCTTTGGCTACAACGACAGGCGCGGACCTTGTCTCCGGATTGTATTTGAGCGCGACAGCTTTACGAGGGACGTACCGCTCGCCTCCGCCCGTCTCTCCAGCTCCGCCGGAACGATCGGCGCCTCCCGCCTTTCGTCCGTCACCCTTCGGCTGCTCCATGCGCTTCCCACCTTGTTGTATCCGTGTGCAGGCCGTCAAGCCCGATAATCGATACCTTTGTAAAGCTTGGCGGCATAAGCGCCTCCAGGGGCCGCCTGATTTGATTCTGGCGCGCCCGTCTCCGAGGCCACCCGCTCGGGATAGGGAGCTGCCGTCAAGGACATAAGCCGGTAACCGGCCGAACTGAGGCCATCCGCGGCCTCTCCCTTGGCTTCCTCGACCAGCTCCGCCATGCCGGGCTGATCGTTCAACAGGCGAAGCGAGACCATCCGGTCGACGACCTGTACGTCGACGACGGTGCGTCCCATGTGACGCATGTCCAGATCGAACAGCAGTCTGCAATTGTCGGCATCCAGCTGGCCGCGCCGCCCGCGCCGCGCTTCGATATGAACCTTGGCCGTCGTCTCGCCGTCCTGCCCCTTCATCGGAACGAATAGCGTCATATGGCTCATCATCGCCGTATTCTGGCGTTCTGCGGACAACAGCAGCTGTTGCCCGGTGATTTGCTGGACGAGATTTTGCGCCGCTTCGCGCAGCGCCGGCGGGACATCGTCGCTCGCGGTCAATCCGAGCAACACGCTTTTTAACGAGTCCGCCGGCTGAGCCGCCCCGTTCGCAGCTTGATCCGCCGCGTTTGCCGTGCCGGCCTGAAGTTCGCTCCAGATGCCACTTTTGAGCGCCGCATGCTCATGGTTTGCGCCCAGCGCGTTTAGCAGCTTGCCGATCCAGGACGGCTCCTTGTCCGCGCTCATCCCGGCCGTTCGATCGCCCGGGACGGCGGCGCCGTTCGCCGGGCGCGGAGACCCCGAAGAAGCTCCGGGCTCCGCTCGGCCGCCGACGGCGCCGGAATCCTCGTCCGCTCCATCAGGCGCAGCCCCTGTAGCTCGCAAACCTGCCGTCGCCGAATCCGACGCACGGCGGCCCGGCGCTTCCGCAACTCGCGGCGCGTCTCCCGGAACGCCAGCCGGATCCGCTTGCGGCATGACATTCCCGCGGCCCATCGCGTCCTGACGCCCCTCGGGCTGCCGAGCCGTTCTTGCAGGCTCCGCGAATTCGCCGCGGCCGTCCGGCTGCGGCCTGACGCCCGCGGTTGCATCCGCGGTCGCCGCACGACCGCCCCCGGCCGTTTCGCTGTCGCCGGAAGCCTGCGGCGCCGTATCCCCCGCAGCTTGGCCCTCCACCAGCGCGGTCACCTGCCTCAGCAGCGTCAAAACGCGCCGCGAGGCATCCGCCGTCTCCGGCTTGATCGACGGATCGGCCGCGGCTTGCCCTGCGAGCTCCGCCAGGGCGGACAGCTGCTCATGCAGCGGCTGGCCGTATAAAGCCTGTCTTAAAGAGCCGATCGTCGTCTCCGTCGGCTGCAACCCTCGCCGGAAGGCGACCCCCGCCGCATTCATCCACTCCTGCGCATCGGCGCCCGGCGGCTTGGCCGAAGCAGCCTGCGCGAACCAATCGGCCGTCTCGCGCGTAACGGGATAACCGTCCCGCGCAAGCCCGCGGAGCAGCTCCCGGCTCCACGGCTGCTCGGGCAGGCCGAAAGCCTTGACGCCTTCGCGGGCCAGCGTCAAGTCCGCGGCATCGGCCTGCGTCACGTCCGCAAGCGGCCGCAAGGAGACCAAGCCCGAAGACGAATCCGGACGTACCTGCAGCAGCGTGCTCTGGCCGACCGACATTTCAGCCTCGAGCTTGGCCCGGACAGGGACGCCGTTAATGTTCATAAGCGCATCCTGCCCGTCCAGCATCTCGATCAGAACGCCCCGCACGATCTGTCCGACCCGCAGCTCCAGCGCTTTGACGTCGGTCGGCTGGCTGTCCTTCATGAACGCCCGCATCAAAGAACCGATGTTCATGTCCATTTTGGCGCAACTCCCTTCTTCGAGTCTGCGCTCGGCAGAACTGAAGGTTATGTATCCGTTTATCGGCTGCCGCTCGTCAATTCGTTAAAACAGCGTCTGCTGCTCGGCGACGTACTTCGTTAAAAACGATCTGCGATGGAGGGGCGTGGGACCGAGCGCGAGCAGCGCCTCCCGATGCACCTTCGTCGCATAGCCCTTGTGGTCTTTGATTCCGTAGCCGGCATAATTCAAATCCCATATTTGATCGCACAACCGGTCCCGCGTTACCTTGGCGACGATCGAAGCAGCGCCGATCGATTGGCTGAGCATGTCGCCCTTGATAATCTTCGTTTGAGGTAGCGGCAATTCGACGGTCTCCGCGTCGATCAGCAGGTGGTCCGGCTTGACCGCAAGCCCCTCTACCGCCAGCTTCATCGCCAGACGCGACGCCTGCCGGATATTGATTCTGTCGATCGTCGCGGCGTCAACGCGGCCGACCGACCACGCAACCGCATTCGCGAGGATGATATCGTATAGCTCGTCCCGCTTTTTTTCGCTCAGCCGCTTGGAGTCGTCGATTCCTTCAAGCACCAGGCCGACCGGCAACACGATGGCCGCGGCGACGACATCGCCGAACAAGCACCCCCTGCCTACTTCGTCCACGCCGGCGATGGCGGACATACCGTCCGCCCACAAGTCCCGTTCGTACAATAATCTGTCGATTTCAAGAGGTAGCTCGGTTTTCAAATTCATCTCCGCCTTTAATGCGCTTTTGTTCGTATGCGTTCTGTCCTCTATTGTCCGACAACTGCGACAATCCGGCAACTGTTTTTCAACGCTCCCCATCGCCTGCAGCACCCCCAACCTGCAATTACTGACAATGGTTCTACCGAAGCCCCCATGCAAACGCATTTGCTGCAGTCTTCTCGGAAATAAAAAAAGCCCGCCGACCGAAGTCGGCAAGCCTCTCTTTAAATGACCGGCGTCTCGAGCGATATCCGCCCCAGCTTGCCGGAGCGCAGATCGCGCAGCAGGACGCCCGCAGCCTTGTCGTAGTCCACGTGGCCGCCGCTGCCGAGACAACCCCGACGTTTGCCGATATCGGCGAGCACGTCAGCCGCCGCCGCCGTGTCAGGAAGCTCCGCGGGTAGCGCGTCCAAATGGTAACGATCGGTCAGCGTGTCCCGGTAATGCTCCGCCAGATAACGGATCAGCGTACAGCCGACCTCGTCGACGTGCAGAACCTCTTCCTTGATTGCGCCCGTTGCGGCCAGCCTGAAGCCGACGTCCGCATCCTCGAACCTGGGCCACAAAATGCCGGGCGTGTCCAGCAGCTCGAGACCGCCGCCGGTACGGATCCACTGCTGCCCCTTCGTGACGCCGGGCTTGTCGCCGGTCACGGCGGCGCTTCTTCCCGCCAGCTTGTTGATCAGCGTAGACTTCCCTACGTTCGGTATGCCTACGATCAAAGCCCGGGCAGGCCTCGGCTTAAGGCCCTTGGCAATCTGCCGGTCGGTCTTTTCCTTAAGCAGCGCCTGGACGCGGACAGCGATATCCTTGACGCCCGTGCCGGTGCTCGAGTCGATCAGGAGCGCGCTGTGTCCGAGCGCCTGGTAATGCGCGAGCCAAGCCGTATTCGCGGCCGGGTCGGCCAGGTCCGCCTTGTTCAGCAAAATAAGCCTCGGCTTGCCGCCGACGATCTCGTCGATCATCGGATTGCGGCTAGCTTCGGGTATGCGCGCGTCCAGCAGCTCGAATACGACGTCAATCAGCTTAAGCTTTTCTTCGATTTGCCTTTTGGCCCGGGTCATATGACCGGGGAACCATTGGATGGTCAAACGAAACAGCCTCCTCTCGTATGCGCCTCGGGGTAGCGCCGGTCCACCCGGCTGCCGCAGCCTTGGGCCAAGACGCATCGCGTCAGATTCGGCTTAATACCCTTTGCCGATATATTTGATCTTGTCGAGCGGCCAGAAAACGAGTTCGGCCCGCCCGACGACGCGGTCGATCGGCACATAGCCGATCATGCGGCTGTCCTTGCTGTTCGGACGGTTGTCGCCCATGACGTACAGCATGCCGTCAGGCACCTTGCCGTCCGGGAACGTTTCGTTCGGGAAATCGCTGCTCCACTTTTCTTCGTTGTACAGCTGCCCCGAGGCGTGCATTTCCTCGTACGTATCCTGCAAATACGGCTCCTTTATCTTCGTTCCGTTGACGTAAATGTCGTCGCCTTGAACCTTGACAGTATCGCCGCCGACGGCGATGATCCGCTTGATATAGTCCCTATGCTCGTCCGGCACGTGAAAGACGATGACTTCACCGGCCTTCGGCTTGCGCATGTCGTACAGGGCTTTGTTCACGATGATACGTTCGCCGTTCCAGAAGTTCGGCTGCATCGACTCGCCGTCGACGATAAAAGGGTTGAACAGCAGCCAGCGGATCAGAACGACGAGCACGCCGGCGATCGCCAGCGCCTTGACCCATTCGACGGCTTCTTTGCCGGCCTTGGACTTTCCGGCGCCGGGCGCGGGCGGAGACGCACCGTTCGAGCCGGGCTCGCCGGGGGAAGCTTCCGGAACGGTCTGCCCGGAAGGCGAGCCGGGTACGGACGAATCGCCGAACGCGGTCTCCGTTTGCTCCCATTCATTCCGTTTGTCAGATTGATCCATAAGCTCGCCTCTTTTCTGCCTCAGCTAAATATACCCGTCCCAGGGTATGTATTTCACTTGTGCGAAGAACGCGAAGAACGCAAAAGAGGGCTTGAACGAATGCCAAGCCCCCTTGCTTTTTCATTATCGAATTTCCTTGATGCGAGCTGCCTTGCCGCGCAGGTTGCGCAGGTAGTAGAGCTTCGCACGGCGAACTTTACCGCGACGCGCCACTTCGATTTTCTCGATGCGGGGCGAGTGAACCGGGAAAGTACGCTCGACGCCGACGCCGTAGGAAATCTTGCGAACCGTAAAGGTCTCGCTGATCCCGCCGCCGCGACGCTTGATCACGACGCCTTCGAACAGTTGTACCCGCTCGCGGGAACCCTCGACGACTTTAACGTGAACCTTCAGCGTATCGCCAGGACGGAAAGCCGGGATGTCCTTGCGCAGTTGCTCTTGCGTAATCGTTTGAATCAGACTCATGGGGGTGTCCCCTCCTTCCGCCATAGACGTTCGTGCCGCTCCCCGAATATTCGAATCCGGATCTTAGCTTGCAGAGGACCGCCCGATTAATCATGCCGCAGCGCTGAGGCACAAGGCCGAACATAGGCTCCGACATACACAACATTTGAAATTCTATCATAAACGACCGCCGCATTCAAGTTCTAATTATTCTAGCAGACGATCGCCGGCGAATCGCCAGGCAAAAATGCCAAAGCTCAAAGAGCGTCGCCATCGCTCCGCTCCTGTACCGCAGTCTCAAGCCACTTTTTCTCCTTGTCGGTCAGCTCGGCAAGGTCCAGCAGCTCGGGCCGGCGCGCATGCGTCCGCAGCAGAGATTGCTGCCGACGCCACTTGTCGATCTCGGCGTGATGGCCCGATAGCAGCACGTCCGGCACCTGGAGGCCGCGGAAATTGACGGGACGGGTATAGTGGGGGTATTCGAGCAGGCCGTCGCTGAACGAATCGGTAACGGCGGAGCTCTCGTTGCCCAGCACGCCCGGCAGCAGCCTGACGACGGCGTCCACGACGGTCATGGCGGGCAGTTCTCCGCCCGTGAGCACATAGTCTCCGATGGACAGCTCGTCCGTCACCAAGTGACTGCGTATGCGCTCGTCATAGCCCTCGTAATGGCCGCAGATGAAAATGAGATGCGCCTCCCGGGACAGCTCCTGCGCCTTCGCCTGCGTGAAGGTCTCTCCCTGCGGACACATGAGAATGACGCGCGGCGGACGCGAGCTCTCCGCCTCCGAAGCAGGCATGACGCTCTCGGCTTCGTCGTTGCCGGGTTCTGTCAGCACCGTCCGTCCAGTAACCGCCTCTACGGCCGCGAAGATCGGGTCCGGCTTCAGCACCATTCCGCCCCCGCCGCCGTAGGGCGTGTCGTCGACAGTGTTGTGCTTGTTGTTCGCGTAGTCGCGGAAGTTCACCGTATTCAGGGAGACGAGTCCGCGATCGCGCGCTTTGCCCAGGATGCTGCTGCCGAACACGCCTTCGAACATCTCTGGAAAAAGCGTCAAAACGTCTACGCGCATCGTCAGAGCAATCCTTCCATCAGATGAACTTTGACCTTGCGGGCGGCGACGTCGACTTCCTTGACGACATCGTCGATATACGGCAGCAGCAAATCTCCGCCCTTCGGACGTTTGACGACCCACACATCGTTCGCGCCGGGGGACAGAATCTCCTTGACGAAGCCAAGCTCCTCGCCTTCCTCGGTGACGACCGCGCAGCCGACGATATCGCTCAGATAGTACTCGTCTTCCTCCAGCTCCACGCGGTGCTCGGCTTCGACTTTCAGCTCCCAGCCCTTGTATTTCTCGACCTTGTTAATGTCGTCCCAGCCTTTCAGCCGGACTACGAACATGTTTTTTTGCTCGCGGGCGCTGACGACCTCGACCTCCGAAGGCTGCCCGCCGGCTTCCGGATTCACGAGGAGCAGCTTGCTGCCCGCGCGGAACCTGACGTCCGGAAAGTCCGTCTGCGGCCACACCTTGATCTCGCCCCGCACGCCGTGCGTATTGACGATTTTGCCGACGTTCAACAGTTGTTGCTCTGACAAGGGAACGCCCCCTTTTACAATAGAATATCCCGACACGCTGCCTGCCCATACGGCAACAGTTGGCCCATAAGGACGAAAAAGCCCGGTACGCTGTTCGCGCGCCCGGACTTCAGCTGCCTGCTATTCGGATACGATGTCCACGATGACGCGTTTGTGGGTCTTGACCGCAGCGGACGAGACGACCGTGCGCAGCGCCTTCGCGATCCGCCCCTGCTTGCCGATGACCTTGCCGACATCGCCGGGATGAACGGTAAGCTCGTACACCAGGCCTCGCGCGTCTTCCTTGACCTGAATTCGTACGTCTTCCGGATGATCCACCAATGCCTGTGCAATAACCCGTATGAGTTGTTCCATGGCCGTTAGCCTCCGGGAAATCCGACGTCTTACTTCGAGAGCTTGGATTCGTGGTACTTCTTCAGAACGCCGGCTTTGCTCAGGAGATTGCGGACCGTATCGGACGCTTGCGCGCCGGATTGCAGCCACTTCAGTGCCTTCTCCTCGTCGATCTTCACTTCGGCCGGTTGAGCGACCGGGTTGTAGATACCGATCTCCTCGATGAAGCGGCCGTCGCGCGGGGAGCGGGAATCAGCTACGACCACGCGATAGAAAGGGGCTTTGTGAGCGCCCATACGCTTAAGACGAATGCGAGTTGCCATTTTAAACTTTCACCTCCTTAACGAGATCTCGATCCTTGCGGATCAGAAAGGAAACTTCATGCCCTTGCCGCCTTTGCCGCCGAGCAGATTTTTGAGGCCCTTCATCCCGCCCTTGGGTCCCTTCGGTCCCATCATGCCGGAAAATTGCTTCATCATCTTCTTCATGTCCTCGAACTGCTTGAGCAGCCGGTTCACGTCGGCCACGTTCGTGCCGCTGCCGGCCGCGATCCGCTTGCGCCTGCTGTAGTTGATGATGTCGGGCTTCTGCTTCTCCGCCTTCGTCATCGACTTGGCGATCGCCTCGGTGCGGGAGATCTGCTTCTCGTCGATCTTGAAGTTGGGATTGGCCTTCAGCTTGTTCATGCCGGGCATCATGTCGAGCAGCTGGTCGAGCGGTCCCATCTTGCGAACCTGCTCCATCTGCTCGAGAAAATCGTCGAAGGTGAACTCGGCCGTACGCATCTTGCGCTCGAGCTCTTTCGCCTTCTCCTCGTCGATGTTCGTCTGGGCCTTCTCGATAAGCGACAGCATGTCGCCCATGCCGAGAATCCGCGACGCCATCCGGTCGGGATGGAACGCCTCGAGCTGGTCGATCTTCTCGCCCGTGGAGGCGAACTTGATCGGACAGCCCGTTACCGCCTTGACCGACAACGCCGCGCCGCCGCGGGTGTCGCCGTCAAGCTTGGTCAGCACGACGCCGGTCAGCGCAAGCTGATCGTGGAAGCTCTTGGCCACGTTGACGGCCTCTTGTCCGGTCATGGCGTCGACGACCAGCAGCACCTCGTCCGGATTGACCGCCGCGTGAATCTGCTTGATCTCTTCCATAAGCGCTTCGTCGATCTGCAGACGGCCCGCGGTATCGATAAGCACGTAGTCGCGGCCCTCTTCCTTGGCGCGCGCCACGCCCTGCCGGGCGATCTCGACCGGGCTGACCTGGTCGCCCAGGGAGAACACCGGCACGTCGATCTGTCCGCCGAGCACCTGAAGCTGCTTGATCGCGGCGGGACGATAGATGTCGCCGGCTACGAGCAGCGGCTTGTGGTTCTGCGACTGCAGCTGCTTGGCAAGCTTGCCGACGAGCGTCGTCTTGCCCGCGCCTTGCAAGCCTGCCATCAGAACGACCGTAGGAGGCCGGTTGGACTTGGCCAGCTTGGACTGCGTACCGCCCATCAGTTCGATCAGTTCTTTGTGGACGATGTCGACCACGACCATGCCGGGCGTGAAGCTCTTCGTCACTTCCAGGCCGACGGCCTTCTCCTTCACCTTCGCGATGAAGTCCTTGACGACCTTGAAGTTGACGTCGGCCTCCAGCAGCGCCAGCCGCACCTCGCGCATCGCTTCGTTGACGTCGTCCTCGGACAGCTTGCCCTTGCCGCGCAGCTTGCCGAACACATTTTGAAGCCTTGTCGTCAATCCCTCGAATGCCATAAGCCGGTCCCTCCCTTCTTCGAAAATCTCGCATCTATTCGTTCAATCATATCATTTGTCGGGTTCGCGTTCAAAGCTCGCCGTCTTCCGTTCCGCGCAAACCTGCGGCCGTCCTGGCCAGCGCCTCGCGATGCGGCTCCGGGAGCCCGTCGATCTGCCGGTCGAGCGTCTCGAGCCAGCCGTGCAGCCGCACATGCCGCGCCATGAGTCCGAGCTTGTCCTCGTACCCCTCGAGTGCCTGCTCCGCCCGCTTCAGATGTTCGTAGACCGCCTGTCGGCTGATGTCGAAGTCCGAAGCGATCTCGCCAAGCGAGTAATCGTCGTGGTAATAAAACTTCAGAAACGTCTGCTGCTTGTCAGTCAGCAGCGGCCCGTAAAAATCGAACAGCATGTTCATCCGGGTCGTCTTCGCGAGTGCGCGCTCTCCTTGCATCACGATCACTCCTATGCTGTCAAGGGAAACGACTTGACACGCCGCGTCCGAAAACAATCATAAGCTTTCGCCCCGACGTTGTCAAGGCAAATACCTTAACACAGTAAATAGAACCCACGCCTCCGATAAGGAGGCCATGGGTTCCGGCGGTCAAGACGATTAACGCCTATTGTTTACCGCCTAATGAAATATCCGACCAGCTGCTTCGTCTCGGGATCGAATACGATCGTCAGCGGTCCGATCAATGCGTCTTGATCCGTGCTGTAATTGACTGCGATCAGCTTGCCGCCGGCCGCCTTGATCGCATCGACGCGCTTCTTGGCAGCTTCGTCGGCAGCCATAAGACCTGCGCTGTCAGGTTCGATCACGGCCACCTGGGCTTCTTCCTTTTTAGTCAGCAGATGCGGCAGTTGCTCGGCAGGCACCAGCTTCCAGGCGATCTCGCGATAAGCCGCGATCTGCTCGGCGGTAGGCTGCTGCTCCAGCACGACGACCGTATCGAGCGCCGCGACCTCTCCGCCCGTAATCGTCGGGCCGTAATAAGCGCGAACCGGCGTGCCCGGCTTGATCTGCGTCCAATCGGCAGAGCGGCCTTCCTTGTCGACGAGGCGCGTTTCCTTGCCGGATTGGAGGGTTAGCACGGGCGTATCGACGCCGTTCTTCAGTTCGGAGAATTGAATCCGCCAGCCGCCGTCCGCTTTTTCCACGGAATAGACCGCCTGCTCCTTGACCAGCCGCTCTGCCGTCACGGTTACGGACGCGGCATGGGATTGCCCCGGATAACTCATCGCGATGGCCGGGCCGTATTCGGCGATAATATGCATGCCCGCCTTGAGGCCGCCGGCCGCGATCTTCTTGCCGTCCGCGCCGGTGACGACCGACTTGGCGTCGGCCGTCAGGATGATCCATGCGTTCGGTCCGGTACCGAGCACCTCGAGTCTGACGCCGCCGTCCGCGGTCGCGGTCGCGCTCGCTACGACGCCGGAAGTCATCGCGTACTCGGCCTCTTCCGCCGGCGCGTTCTTGCTCGTCAAGGCCAGCTGCTTTTGATTCCAAGAGATCCCGTAGCCGAACGCTTCAGCCGCGTCGCGGACCGGAATATAAGCCTTGCCGTCGATATAAACCGGATGGAGCTCCGTTTTTTCACCGTTGACCGTAACGGCGATATCGCCGCGGAGCTGGCCGCTTACTTTTTCGATAAGTCCAGCCGCGCTGGCGCCCGTCGTCGCGAGCAGACCGGCCGCGGTCACGAGGATGATCCATTTTTGTTTTTTCATAAGTGAGACTCCCTTCTGAACCCGAGAATAGCGCAGTGATCAAGCGCTTGCATGGTCACTGACGCGCCGGCGCGTCCAAAAGTTACACCCCTTGAGCGATTTCGTCCATTTATTATTATAAAGGAATATTCAGCTCTCGGGCTACCGACCGGATATAGCGAGCCGCTTCCTCGGCTTCTTCGGGCGCATGCAAATGTTCGACGATCAGCGAAGTATCGGGGTCCAGCTTGCTCAGCTCGCTAAGAAAGGTCCGATAGTCCAGCGCGCCGCGACCGGGCACGACCTCGTCCAGATGCACCGTCAGCTTGCCTGCCAGCTTGATATCCTTGGCATGGCAGTTGCGTATATACGGACCGAGCTTGGCGAAAAAATCGCGAATCATATCGCCGTTCTTATAGTAGATTCTCGGGCTTGCGATCATGTTGACCGGGTCGAAATGGACTGCGAACGCCTTCCGGTCGATCGCCTTCAGCAGCGCCAGATAAGTGTCCGCGGAATCCGGGAAAATCCACGGCATCGTCTCCAGCGAGAAATACGTGCGCGTCGGACGCACGGCGTCGATAATCTCGCGTACCGTGTCTACGATAAGCGCGAAGGTGTCGTCAGAAAAATTGTCCGGGTGCGGTCCGTCCCATTGTTCGCCACGAGACCCGGCGATGTTGACGCAGCAGCGCGCGCCGACCGTATCCGAGAGCGCAAGCCGCCGCTTGCAATGGGCTATCGCCTCCTGCCGGACCGTCTCGTCCGCACTGATCGGATTGCTCCAGGCGCCCACCTCCGAGATGGTGATATCGCTTTCCTCCGCAGCTCGCACATAAGCGCGCACGACGTCGTCGGACGTATCGGTCAAATCCGGGCATACGGCGGACCGGTATCCGCCCTTAAGCACCTCTCTCACCCATGATTCAGGGGTGCTCGTATCTCCGAAAAGCTGGCTGCCCAGTCGCATGTTTTACATCCTCCCCGGTTCGTTTTCGAATGGTTCGTCGTTAAGAACGACTGCCTTTAACAATGCGCCGTCGCCGCCCATGACCTTCCCGAATTCGGACGGCAAATCCGCAAGACGGAACCGATGCGTTACGAAAGCGAGCGGGTCCAGTTCGCCCGCAACCGCCATCCGCTGCAGCTCGGCCCCGTCCTCCATCGAGGAATACAGCGATCCTAGCAGCGTGAGATGCTTATGGATAAGGCGGCTCGAATCCAGCGCGAACTTCGCGCCTTCGCCGATCGTGACGACCGTGCCTCCGATCGCGATAAGCTCGAAGATAAGCTCGTAGGAAGCCGTCTTGCCCGAGCAGTCGACGCCGTAACCGAAGCCGGATTCGCCCGAAAATGCACGCAGCCGCCAAGCTGCGGCTTCGTCCGGAGACACGGCGATCGACGCGCCGAGACGCAGCGCAGCCTCCCTGCGCGTCGCGATCGGATCGACCGCCGCCACGGCGGCGCCCTTTGCCTTGCAAAGCGCAACCGCGGCCAGTCCGATCGGGCCGCAGCCGGTTACGAGCACGCTGTCGCCCGCGCCGAGACGCGTTCGTTTTAGCGCGGCGTAGGGCGTGCCCCAGTTGTCGAACAGCAGCGCGCCTTGCTCGAAGCTGATCGCCGGATCGAGCGGCAGGCAGTTGCGCGCGGGCACCGCCATTCGTTCGGCGAAGCCGAATCCCATATGGACGAGCGGCGCGCCGCCGCAGCGGACGAACCGTCCAGCCCGGCATTCTTCGCATTCGCCGCAGCCTTTTACATTGTTTACCGCCACCCGGTCGCCAGGCTTGAGGTCGGTCACGCCGGCACCGGCCTTGACGATCACGCCGGCCGCTTCATGTCCGGCTACATAATCGCTGGGCGCCTCGACATGCCAAAACCATTTATCAGACCCGCAAATGCCGCAGGCCCGGGTCTCCACCAGCACTTCGCCGGGTCCGGGCTCTGGCTCGACGCCGTCGACGACGCGCAGATCCTGCGGCCCAAAGGCTTTGACCGTCTTCATTGCCCACTGCACCTCCATTGTCGCAAAAGCATGTTAGCTTGAATAGATGTGAACGCGCGTTTATAAGATTTATTATAGCAAATTGCCTTCGCCTTTTAAACTCCCCCCTTCGCTTCAGGTGCGGTTCAAAACGCGATAGATTGGCGTTCAGACTTTCTCCCCCAAACCTCGCTGCGGGCACCGGTTGTACGGCAATACCGTATAACTCCGGCAAAACATCGGCTGCACAAGCCACGAGTGCGGTAGAACCGCGTAACTCCGGGCAAATCGCAAGCCCCAGGCGCCGGTTGTACGGTAAAAACCGGTAACGTGTACGATGAGCGCGATACGGCGCTAGCGCCGTATCGCGCCGCCGGAGGCTGTGCCGAACGCGCAAAAAGACATGATCGCGCTCCCGGATCGATCGGGAAGCTGGCAATAAGCCCAAAAGGCGTTAACGCCATCTCCGCGACACCTCGGACTGTGCCGATCAGCGAAAATGGGCGCTAACGCCTGTTGTAAAGTCTCGTTCGTTCCAAAAACGACCGGTGCTGCCGTTTTTCTCCGGAGCACGCGAGCTAACTCCGCACAAGAAGCTTAGGAGCGGCATCCTTGCGATGCGCTTCTGCGAATCTCTCACATTGCCTCGCCCGCCTCATACACGTCCAGCGCCGCCTGCAAAGCCGCACCGGCCTTGACCTGCGCGCCGTGCCGCAAGAGCGCCGCCTCGAAAGCGCCAAGCAGATGGAGCACGTTGTCCCGACGGCAGCTGTAGCCCATAGTCCCGATGCGCCAGATCCTGCCCTTAAGCGGGCCGAAGGAGCTGGCGATCTCGATGCCGAACATCGACAGCAGCATCGCGCGCACCGACTCGCCGTCAACTCCTTCGGGTATCTCCACGCAGGTCACCACCGCCATTTTGCAGGACGGGTCGCCGTACTGGCGCATGCCCATCGCCTCCAGCCCCGCGACGAGCGCGGCCTCGTGATGGCGGTGTCTCGCCCACCGCGCCTCCAGTCCTTCCTGCAGCACGAGGCGCAGCCCTTCGCGCAGCCCGTACAGCATGCTGGTCATCTCCGTATGATGGTTCAGCCGCGCGGCGCTCCAGTAATCCTGCAGTTGGGCCAGATCCAGATAATTGCTCTGGATGAAACGACGCCCTTCCTCCGGCTCGGCGCCCGACATGCCGGGGACGCGAAGGCCGCGCTCCACCCGCTTGCGGGCGAGCACCTTCGCTTCGGCGCGCGCGTTGTAGGTGATCGGCGCCATGCCCGACGGCACGGACAGACACTTCTGCGTGCCGCCGACGACGGCGTCGAGCAGCCAGGCGTCCGTTTCCACGGGCACGCCGCCGAGCGTCGCGACCGCGTCGACCACGAGCAGCGCGTCCGTCTCGCGGCAAGCGGCGCCCATGCCGTCCAGCGGCTGCACGCGGCCCGTCGACGTCTCGCCGTGCACGATTGCGACGAGCTGCGGCCGCTCGCGCCGGATCGCGTCCGCGATATCGGACGGATCGAACACCCGGCCCCATTCCTGCGCAAGCGTCACGACTTCGGCGCCGCAGCGCTCCGCAATCTCGTGCAGCAGATGGCCGAACCGTCCGTAGATCGGCACCAGCACCTTGTCGCCGGGTTCGATCAAGCTCGTAAGTACCGCCTCGATGCCGGAACGCGACGTGCCGTCCACCGGATACGCCCATCGATTGCCGGTCCGGAATACGTGCCGCAGCATTTCCATCGTATCGTTCATGAGCGCGGTGAACTCGGGATCGAACTGGCCGAGAATCGGATAGGACAGCGCCCGCAGCACGCGGGGGTCGACCTCGACCGGGCCGGGCGTCATGATCGTGCGGGGCGAAGGGGACAATTCAGCATAGTTTTTCATGAAAATCTACTCCTTATAGGCCAGATCGTACAAGACGGAAACAAGCACGGCCGCCCCTTCGGCGAGCTGCTCGGGCGACGTGTATTCATCCGGCGAATGGCTGATTCCCGCGCGGCTCGGCACAAAAATCATCGTCGTCGGACACAGCGGCGCCATCAGCTGCGCATCATGGCCGGCGCCGCTCACCATACGCTGGTAGGTGAGCGACAGTCCGGCGCATGCCGCCTCGACGCGAGCAGTCAGCCGTTCGCTCATCGGCACCGGCTTGGTCGCGAGCCAAGGCGTCACGGCAAGCCGCAGCCGGCGCCGGTCCGCGATCCGTTGAACTTCGCTGAGCACGAGGTCGGAAAAAGCCGACAAGCTCCATTCGTCCGAATGGCGGATATCGAGCGTCATCTCCACGAAACCGGGGATGACGTTCGGCGTATTGGGCCGCGCTTCGATCTTGCCGACCGTAGCGACGAGCGGCTCTCCCCACGACGAGGCGAGCGATTCCAGCTTGAGCGCGATCTCCGCCGCGCCCGCGAGCGCGTCCTGACGAAGCGTCATCGGCGTCGTGCCCGCATGATTGGCCGCTCCCTCGATCGACAGCGCATACCTGCGCTGCCCGACGATCGTCTCGACGATGCCGATCCGGCGGTTGCGATGCTCGAGCACGAGCCCCTGCTCGATATGCAGCTCCACAAAACCCGCGAGCGGCGCAAGCCGGCACTCCGGGCCGTCTGAACGGCCGAAGCCGGAAGCTTGCATCGCCTCCTCGAGGGATATGCCGTCCTCGTCCTTGTAGCCACCGGCCTGCTGCCAGTCATAGAGGCCCGTCGCGTTGCCGGAGCCCCAATAGGCGATCGGAAACCGGCTCCCCTCTTCTTCGCAAAAAGAAACGACTTCAAGCGGACGCAGGGGCTTCCCGTACGTCCGGCGCAAATATCCAAGCGCCGCGATGCCGGCGGCAATGCCGTAAACGCCGTCGAATGTGCCTCCATGCCGCACCGAATCGATGTGCGATCCGGTCAGGACGGCCGCTTCGCCGTCGCGTTTCCCGGAGAGCCGTCCGTAAAGATTGCCCACATTGTCGTACCGGACCGCAAGTCCCGCTTCCTCCATGCGGGCGGCGAGCGCCGACTGCGCGCTTAGCCAAGACACGCCATACAGCATCCTGGTGACGCCAGGCTTTTCAGGCTCGTCGGTATGGACGGCCATCTCGGCGAGCAGCGTTACGATCTCTTCATTTAACGCATGGACCGGAATGTCGGACAGACTCATCTTCAGCTCACCCTTTCCTTGAGCGGACTCAGCAGCTCGCCGCAGCCCGCTCGAACGATTCCGCCGTTTTTCAGCGAATAAACCAGTTGACCGCGCACGAACGTATTTACGACCCTGCAGGAAAATGTCCTTCCGATATAAGGGCTATGGCGATGGCGTTGGTAAAGGTCGTCGCGCTTCAACGTATAAGCGGCAGCAGGATCGACGATCGCCAGATCGGCATCAAAGCCGACCGCAATCCGTCCCTTGCGGCCGTCCAATCCGAACCGCCTCGCAGGTCCGTCGGCCGTCAGCCTCGCAATGACCGTCAGCGGAAGCCCGCGCTTCACCGCCCCTTCGTCCAGCATCAGCTCCAGACTGCTCTGCGCGCCGGCGATGCCGCCCCAGGCGCTCATGAAGGTGCGTCCCTCCATCGACTTCCAGGCCTCCGGCGAAGGCGAATGGTCCGAGGCGATCACGTCGATCAGGCCCGAGGCAACCTGCTGCCACAGCCGCTCGCGCCGCGTATCGTCGCGCATCGGAGGCGCGCATTTGGCGGCAGGACCGATCCGCCCCATGTCCAGATCGCTCAGCGCGAGATAATGCGGACAAGTCTCGGCCGTGACGTCGAGCCCTTCGATCTTCGCCTGCGCGATCAGCTCCACCGCCTCCGGGCTGCTCATGTGCACGAAGTGAAGACGGCAGCCCGTCTCGCGCGCGAACAGCAGCGCGCGGCTCACTGCCTCCAGCTCCGCGACGACCGGACGCGAGGCGATAAAAGCCGCCGCGTCCGTCCTGCCTTCGGCGGCCGCCTTAGCCGCGAGTCGGGAGGTGATCGCATCGCTCTCCGCGTGAAGGCCGAGCAGACCGCCGAACGAAGCGATCGTTCGCATGCCCTCCAGCAGCGTCAGATCGTCCACTTCGCGGAAGCGGTCCTCCGTTTCCCCGCCCGGATCGGACATAAACGCTTTAAAGGCTTTGACCCCGGACGCGTGAAGCGCCTGAAGGTCGTTCGCATTGCCCGGCACGAGCCCGCCCCAAAAAGCGTAGTCAATGCTCGATACGCCTGCGGCGCGATCGGCCTTCATCGCCAGCGCCTCCGTGTTCACGGTCGGGGGCAGGCCGTTGAGCGGCATGTCGACGAACGTCGTGCAGCCGCCGGCCGCCAGCGCAGCGGAACCTGACGCGAATCCCTCCCAGTGCCCCATGCCCGGCTCGTTCAGATGCACATGCGCGTCCACCATGCCCGGCAGCACCCATTTCCCGCACGCGTCGACGATCTCGGTATCCGGGCTTGCGCACAACTCTGCGCCGATCGCGGCAATTTTTCCGTCTCTGATGCCGATATCGAGAAAAACCGCTTGATCCGGCAGCGCGACATATCCGCCTTTTACGATCAGATCGTAGCTAATCCCCACCGTTCATCTCCCCCTTCCCCCTCCGGCAGCCCCGTCCTTCAACTCCCCCGGTACGTGCTGTAGCCGCCGGGCGAGACGAGCAGCGGGACATGATAATGGCTCGACGGCTCCGACACCTCGAAACGAATCGGCACCTGACTTAAGAAAAACGCATGCGCGTTCCCCCGAAAATAATCCCCGACGCCAAAAAGCAGCTCGTAAGTTCCCTCTGCAAGCAGGTCGCCCTCCAGAAGCGGAGCATCGAGCCTGCCATCCTCATTCGTGAAGGCTTCCTTAATAAGCGTCCGCGCCGAATCGCCGTCCCCGATGCCGTACAATTGCACCCGCATGCCGGCTGCCGGTCGTCCGATCGACGTATCGAGTACGTGCGTCGTCAGTTTGCCGCTCACGCAAGCCGCCTCCCATCTATTCGTCTGCCACCAGGTCCGCGAGCCGGAAGCCCGTAATACGCGTGATTTGCGCAACCGCCTCCGTCACCTCTTCCTCCGCGTCACGGTTCACGCGCGACCGCATCGTTTCCAGGATCTCTCCCTTGTCCTTGCCTTTCACCGCGAGAATAAACGGGAATCCGAAGCGGTCCACGTAAGTTTTGTTCAGTCTAGAAAAGGCGTCGTATTCCTCCGGCGTCAGGCGGTCGAGTCCCGCTCCGGATTGCTCCGATGCCGAATAAGGCGTGACGGCAAGCCGCGTACCGAGATCCGGGTGAGCCCGTAAAAAAGAGATTAGCCGATCCCTCGGCGAACCGCGGACGGCATCCATCATCGCTTCGTGAAGCGCAGCGACCGAACCATGCGGACGACCCGCCCAAGCCGCCTCCGCCACCCATGGCGAATGCTCGAACACGCTACCAAGCGCTTCGACGAACGCAGCCCGGTCAAGTCCGTTTACGTCCGACAGCGACAACTTGCCGTTCGCTGCGCCGCTCATTTCCAATATCCCTCGTGAACCGCTACGACTTCTTGTTCAATCTCGGAAAAAGGACCGACGACCTCGATCGGCTTGCGCCCGCTTGCCAAAATGTCCCTGCAGGGCATGTCGAGCGTCGGATTCTGCTCGTCGTCGCCCGTCAGCTCGGCCAGCCGCTGCTCGGAGATGCCATATACGACCCTTCCGACGTTGCCCCAATAAATGGCTCCCGCGCACATGGCGCAGGGCTCGGCCGTCGAATACAGCGTGCAGCGCCACAAAAAGGGTTTCGGATACGCGTGCGATGCGCGCTGCATGAGCGATGTCTCCGCATGACCGGTGCAGACGCGCCCGGTAATCTCGATATTGCCCTGCTCCATGAGCACTTCGCCCTCCGGCCCGACGAGCACGCAGCCGAACGGCGTATTGCCCGCCGACCGCGCCTGCCGCGACACCTCGACGCATTTGCGGATATAAAACAGATGAAGCTCCTTCTCCTTACCGTTCATCCCGTTTGCTCCTTTTTCAGCGCGATCGCTTTTTGAACGGCCCGCCGGATGCCGCCGTAGCCGGTACACCTGCACAGATTGCCGGACAAAGCCTCCTCGATATCCGCGTCGCTCGGCGACGGATGTTCCGCAAGCAGCGCCGTAACGGATACGACCATGCCCGGCGTGCAGTAGCCGCATTGATAGCCGCCCTCCTCGAGGAAGCACTGCTGCACCGGCGTCAAGCCATCTTCGGACAAGCCCTCGATCGTCGTGATCTTTTTGCCGGCGCATTGATAGGCCATCGCCAGACACGAATTGACCGGCTTGCCGTCGACGAGCACCATGCAAGCGCCGCAGCGACCCATCTCGCAGGACCGCTTTGTACCGGTGAGTCCGAGATCGTCCCGCAGCACATGCAGCAGCCGCTTCGCCTGCGGTATTTCCAGCGCCGCATCATTGCCGTTCACGTTGATGTTCAAACGGAGGACTGACGCCGCCGATACCGGCGCACTCTCGCTCATTCGGCTCGCCCCCTTTTGACATGGATCATTTGAAGCGGATCGGCTCCTGCAGCAGCGCGGGATCGATCGGCAGCCTGCTCACCCGCTTGCCCGTGGCCTGAAAGACTGCCTCCGCGATCGCCGGCGCCAAGCCTACAGAACCCAGCTCGCCAAGCCCCCTCGGACCGTGCTCGTCGCCTTCCGGCAGCTCCTCGATCGCGTCCACCGCCACGGTTCCGCTCTGCTCGACGATCGTCGGCACGAGGTAGGTGTCCAGGTTTTTCGTCAAATAATGACCGCTGCGCATAGCCGCCTCCTCCGTCAGTGCGAAGCCGAGCGCCATGCTGCTGCCACCTTCGATCTGACCGAGGTAGCCCTGCGGATTGACGACGGGACCGGCGGCGACCGCATGATATTGCTCGACGACATGCACGCGTCCGGTCAGCGTGTTCACTTCGACCTCCGCCGCGACGGCTGCGTAAGAGTACATGTAATGCGCGCCGACCCGTTCGACGGGTGACGTCGGATAGTTGAATTGCGTCTGCGCCGCGATCGGCTGCCCCGCAGCTTCGGCCAGCGCGGCCAGCTCGGCGTACGTGATGAGCAGCCGGTCGTCCTCCGCGCCGCGTATGCCGTCTTCTCCAAGGGCAAGCCGATCCGCGGGCAACTCGAGCGCGCGCGCAGCGGCTTCGAGCAGCTTGCCGGAAAAGGGACCGCGCAGCCGGCGAAGCGATTGCCACATCATGCTTGTCGCGCGCGAGGCGGTCGTGGAGCCGCTGTCAGGGACGACGTCGGTGTCCCCGATCGTGATGACAATGTCGCGCTCGGCGAAGCCGAACATCTCGATCAGCATTTGCATAAGAGATGCGATAAGACCCTGGCCGAATTCCTCGTAGCCGAAGATCGCCTCGATCCTCCCGTCGCCCCGCAGCTGCAGCCGCCCGCCCGCAGGATCGGGAATGCCGACGCCAAGACCTGCGGCGTGCATAACGTACGCAGCGCCGATGCCGCGCCTGAGCCACGGCGCGGACGGCGGCTGCGAAGACGTCTCGCTTTTTCTTCGCCAGAGCGCGCTTGCCGCAAGCGATTCCCACACCTGGGCGGCTCCGTCCGTCACCGAGATCGGCTGTCCGAGCGGTCCCGGGTCCTCCGCCCGCCGCAGATTGAGGCGCCGGAACGCCCACGGATCCATGCCGAGCAACGCGGCAAGCCGATCCATCTGTCCCTCCAGCGCGAAGATCGCCTGGTTGCCGCCGAAACCTCTGAACTCGCCGGACATCCCGTTGTTCGTGAATGCCGATACAGTGTCCACATCGACCGCCTCGAACCGATAGGGACCTACGACATGCTCCGTCGCGAAGTTCAATACCTCCGCGCCAAGCGTCGAATACGGCCCTTTGTCGGCGATGACATAGGCCCGATGCGCAACGAGCCGTCCGTCGGCGTCAACGCCCGTTTTCATCGTAATTTTCATCGGATGTCGCTTGAGCCCGGCGCGAACCGACTCCCATCTGGAGTTGTGAAGCTTCACCGGACGCCCGGTCGCCAGCGCCAGCAATGCGCCGTACGGCTGCACGTTCAGCTCGTCCTTGCCGCCGAACGAGCCGCCGATCGGGCTGGACACGATGCGAATGTCCGTCTCGGGCTTCGCCAGGATGCGGGCCAGCTGCATCCGGTCCATAAAGCCGTGCTGCGTCGGAGAGTAAGCCGTCAGCCTGCCGTCCTCGCCGGGCACGAACAGGCCGCCTTCGGTTTCCATATACGTATGCATCTGCCTGGGCGTAGAATAAGTCTCCTCGACGACATGCGCGGCTTCGGCGAAGCCGGCCTCGATATCGCCGAACTTGTATCCGTTGCGGTGGAACACGTTGCCCTCGGGGTACAGCAGCGGCGAGCCGTCCTCGATGGCGCGCTCCGGATCGTCGACGACCGGCAGCGGCTCATAGTCGACCTTGATCGCCGCAAGCGCGAGCTCCGCAAGCTCGGCGGACGCTGCGGCAACGGCCGCGACGGCATCGCCGATGAAGCGGACGCGATCCTCGCAGAAGACCGGATAGTCGGGGCGGGCGATGCCGAAGCGGTTGAGCCCCGGCACGTCCTTTGCCGTAAGCGCCGCGTGTACGCCGGGAATGGCCAGCGCCTTGGATACGTCAACGCTGCGGACGTATGCGTGCGGATGCGGGCTGCGGAGCACGCGGCCGATCAGCATATCGGGAAGCGACAGATCCGTCAGATATGCCAGCCTGCCCGTTACTTTGCCTTCGCCGTCTGGACGGATGCGCCAACGGCGGCCGCTCGCGGCGCGATTTAACAGCATGGCGTCCCCTCCTCACCCGGTGCGCGATCGGCGCGATCATCGAGGCTCGCCTTCCAGATCGCGGCCGCGGCGAGATTGGCCGCCGTCATCCGCCGATATGCCTCGCCGACGAACGGATCGGGCCTGGGCGCATATTCGTCCTTGACCGCCGCGTGCAGCGACTCGAGCAGTGCGGCGTCGGGCACTTGGCCCGCTATCAGCGCTTCAGAGGCTGCCAACCTGGCGGGAATCATCGTACCGCCGCCGGCCGAGATCGCGATGTCCGCTATCGAACCGCCTTTGCCGAACGAGACGTTGAGCGCGACGTTCACGACAGGCGGGATAAAGGCTTCGCGACGGCCGACTTTATGAAAAGCGCAAATACGCCTTGTCTTCGAACTCGTGGACATACGATAGACGGCCGGCAGCAGAATCGCCGTCAGCAAACCGGACGCGCCGCCCGAGCCTGCTCGCTCCCGGTCTAGCCAAGCCGACAGCGGTTCGGCATGCGTGCCCGCGCCATCCAGCCAGACGAGCGCCGCATCCAGCGCAAGCAGCGCGGTCGCCATGTCCCCCGTGCGGGAAAGCACATTGCCGCCGATCGTCGCCAGATGGCGGACGGACGGCGCAGCGATGACGCGCGCGGCTTCCTTCACAAGCGGATACGCCGCTGCAAGGCCTGGATGACTGCGGCATTCCGCGAGCGTCGCCAGCGCGCCGATCCGCCAGCCTCCGCACCCCTCGTCCGACGGTCTGACGCCGGTCATCTCCGCCACGCCCGACAGATCGATCAAATGAGCGGGATACGCGGCGAGCCCCGCTTCCCATTGCGTTCGCAGCAGCGTGCCTCCCGCGACGAATACCGCTCCCGCTCCGATGTCCCGCTTCAGCCGCCAAGCCTCGCCGGCGGTCGAAGGATGCCATACGCAGGGAGACTTTATCAGCTCTTCATGCGGATTTGCCATCGCGCGCTCCCCCTTTTGACGCTGCTAGAATCGCTGTTCGCGGATATATGGCAGCCCCAGCGATTGCGGTGTGCCGGACAGCTTGTTGCGGCTGCGCCAGCCGAGGTACATGAGCACGAGAATCGTGACGATATAAGGAATCATCTTGAGGAAGTAAGACGGGATCTCGCTGCCGATCAATTGAATCTTGAAGCCGATCGTGTCCATCGCGCCGAAGAAGTAGGCGCACAGCAGCGCGCGCACCGGGTTCCAGCGGGCGAAGATAATGAGCGCGACGGCGATCCAGCCGCGGCCGGCGGTCATCCCTTCGGTCCAAGTCGGCGAGTAGGCGAGCAGCATGTCGGCGCCGGCCAGGCCGATCAGGATGGTGCCGGCGATGACATAACCGTAGCGGAACGTCTGTACGCGGATGCCCATGACGTCCGCTGTCGCCGGATTGTCGCCGATGGCGCGCAGGTGCAAGCCCCAGGAGGTGCGGTGAATAAACAAGTGAAGGACGACGACCAGTACGAAGCTGAACCAGGTGAGCACGTTCAAGTGGCCGAATACGTCGCCCAGAAACGGTACGCCGTCTAAAAAGTTCAGATCGAGCTTCGGCACCGAGCCCGGTATCGGCGTACCGGCGACCGATTTGCCGATATAGGCGCTTAGGCCCGTGCCGAACAGCGTCATCGCAAGACCGCTCACCGTCTGGTTCGCCCTGAGCGTTACCGTCATGAAGGCATGGACCAGGCCAAGCGCGATACTGATACCTGCGACCGCGAGCAGCGCCAGAGGCAAGCTGCCCGTGCGGATGAACGTCATGCAGGAGATGACGGCGCCGAGCAGCATGATGCCTTCCGCGCCGAGTTGAATGATGCCGGAGCGTTCGATCAGGATACCGCCCAGCGCTGCGAACAGCAGCGGCGTGCCGGAAGAGATCGCGGCGATGACGATTTGCGTGAATGTGTCCATGGTCGATCTCTCCTCTACTAAGCGTTGCGCCGTAGCCTGAACTTGCCGACCATGCCGCCGGCGATCAGGAAGAACAAAATCGCGCCTTGAATCATGTTGGAGATGGATGACGGCAGGCCGATCGTCTGTACGCTGTAGCCGCCGACGATCAAGCCGCCGAACAGGACGGCGGAGACGACGAGCAAGGCCGGGTTCAGCTTGGCGAGCCATGCGACGATGATCGCCGTATACCCGTAGCCAGGCGAGATGCCGTACATCAGCCGGTGGGACACGCCGGATACCTCAGCCATGCCGGCGAGACCCGCCAGGCCTCCGCTGATCAGCATCACGAGCAAAAGGTGTCTTTTGATCGGAATGCCCGCATTTTTGGCCGCTTCGGGATTGGCGCCGATGAGCCGCAGCTCATAGCCCCACTTCGTGTATTTGACGAGCAGTCCGTACAAAACGACGGCGACAAGCGCGAATACGAGGCCAAGGTGAAGCCGCGTATCGCCTAGCGCAGGCAGCGTCTGCGCTTCGTTAAACATCGGGGTGCCGGGAAAATTGAAGCCCTTCGGATCCTTCCAGGGTCCGAATACGAAGTAGTCGAGCAGCAAAATCGCGACATAATTCAGCATCAGCGAAGTGACGAGCTCGTTGACCTGAAAATAGGTGCGGGGAATCGCCGTGAGCAGTCCCCATACGCCGCCGGCGGCGATCGCGAAGACGACCATAAGCGGAATCGTGCCGTAGATCGGCAGATTCGGGAACCAGATCGTGACGGCCGTCGCGGCGACGGCTCCGACGAGGAACTGACCTTCGGCGCCGATGTTCCAAACGGAGATACGGTAGGCGATCGCGACGCCGATGCCGCACAAGAGGAGCGGGATCGCCTTGACGAGCGTCTCGGTAATGCCGAACGAGGAGCCGAAGGCGCCTTTGATCATCTTGGCGTAAACGGTGATCGGATTCATGCCGTTGGCGGCGATAAATACGCCGCACAGCACGAGCGCGAGCAAGATGGAGAGCGGCGCGACCCACCACGGATTGCCGATGCCCGACGGATCGATCTCGATCCGATACGGAAAGCGCCTGCGGCGCGGCGCGTCGGCCGGTTCGAGCGGCAGCGCGGACGCGGCTTGGGTCTTGCTCATATCGCTTCCTCCTCCGCTCCGTGCAGACCGGCCATGAACATGCCGATCGCTTCCCTGTCCGCCTCGCCGCGGCGCAGCTCGGCGACGATTCGTCCGCCGAAAATGACGAGGATGCGGTCGGACAATTGCATGACTTCGTCGAGATCCTCCGAGATGAGAAGTACGCTCTTATCCTCGGCCCGCAGCTTGGCAAGCAGCCGGTGCACGCCCTCGGTGGCGCCGACGTCGAGCCCTTGCGTCGGGTGCACTGCGACCATCAGCTTCGGATCGTGATGAATCTCGCGCGCCAGCAGCAGCTTCTGTTGATTGCCGCCCGACAGCTGCTGCACCGGCGTGTCGATGCCGGGCGTCCGCACGTCGAACTCCTCGACCAGCCGCTGACCCCAAGCTTTGTTGCGGCCGATGCGCAGGAAGCCGAGCCTGGCCCGATCGGCGGACCGGTAGGATTTGAAAAGCAGATTGTCGACAAGTCCGAGGCTGCCGGCCAGGCCGCTTTTCATGCGATTTTCCGGCACATGGGAGATGCCAGCTTCGATCGCGCCGCGCACGGATGCGTTGCGAAGCGCCCTGCCGTCGAACGCGATCTGCCCGCGCCGCCAGGGAATCAGGCCGGTCAGCACCTCGGCGAGCTCCTTCTGGCCGTTGCCCGCGACGCCGGCGACGCCTACGATCTCACCGGCGCGAATGCTGAGCGACAAGCCGTCCAGCGCTTTGCGTCCGTGCTCCGCCACGACTTCCAGCCGGCTCACCTCGAGCAGCGTCCTGCCCGGCGTTCGGGCAGGCAGCTCCCGCTGCGCGGCGACTTCCTTGCCGACCATGAGCCTCGCCAGCTCTCTCTCGTTCGTATCCTTTTTGTCGATCGTATGAATCATTTTCCCTTTGCGCATCACCGAGATGCGGTCTGCGACGGCCATGACTTCCTTCAGCTTGTGCGTCGTCACGATGACGGTCTTGCCCTCCGCCTTCATCGCCCGCAGCGTCTCGAACAGCTGATCCGCTTCGCCTGGCGTCAGCACGGATGTCGGTTCGTCCAGAATGATGAACTGCGCGCCCCGATACAGCGTCTTGACGATCTCCACGCGCTGCTGCTCGCCCACCGACAGCTGCCAGATCGGCCGGTCGACCGGAAAAGCGAGTCCGAATTTCTCGGCCAGCGCCCCGATTTCCCGCTGTTTGTTTTTCATCCAGTTCGAACCGCGCCAGAAGGAAGAACGCTCGCCAAGCACGATATTTTCCGCGGCCGTAAGCGTCGCGACGAGTCTGAAATTCTGGAACACCATGCCGACGCCAAGCCTCGCTGCATCCTTGGGCGAGCGTATTCGGACTTGTTCGCCCCGGAGCAGGATCTCGCCGCTCGTCGGGCGGTAGACGCCGGACAGCATGCACATCATCGTGCTCTTTCCGGCGCCGTTTTCCCCGAGCAGCGCATGGATCTCTCCCGCTCCGGCCGCGAAGTCTACGCGGTCGTTGGCGACGACCGCACCGAACTGCTTGACGATCCGGCGCATCTCGATAGCGTGCATCATTGTTGTTCCTCCTTCGTTGCGGGGAAGGACCGCCCCTCCCGTCAGCCGATTGGTTTGCCGGCATGTGTGCGCATGCCGCTTTAAATCGGCAAATCCCTTTGCTCAAGGGATTTGCCCGGGCTCTGCATGCGGACTTTTACTGCGGTATCGTGCCTTCAACGCCTTTGACAAACCAGTTCATCTCGAGAATTTCCGCGTCCGTGAGCGACTTGCCGCTCGGGACTTTCTCCGCGCCGCTCTGATCGAGGATCGGGCCGCTATAAATATTGTCTTCGCCTGCGAGGAACTTTGCCTTCTGATCTTCGACCAGCTTTTTCACGTCGTCCGGAATGCTCTCGCCGAGCGGCGCGATATCGACCATGCCGTCCGTAAAGGAACCCAGGTATTGCTCGTTGGTCCAAGTGCCGTCCATCAGCGCTTTGACTTTCTTCACGTAGTACGGGCCCCAGTTCCAGATCGGATTCGTCAGGTAGGCCTTCGGCGCGTAACGCGTCATGTCGGAGTCGTTGCCGCCCGCCATCGCACCCTTCTCCGCAGCCGCCTGGAGCGATGCCGGCGAATCCTGATAAGCCATCAGCACGTCGGCGCCCTTGTCGAGCAGGCTCATCGCCGCATTGCGCTCGGTCGTCGGATCGAACCAGGTGTTCGTCCAGACGACGTCGACCTTGACGTCCTTGTTGACGGTTTGCGCGCCGAGCGTAAAGGCGTTGATGTTATAAATGAGTTCGGGGATCGGGAACGCCGCGACGTAACCGAGGTGATTTTTCTTCGTCATCTTGCCCGCTGCGATGCCGCTCAAATAGCTGGCTTCCCAGTTTTTGCCGAAGTAAGTTGCCATATTATCGTTCGTTTTATAGCCGCCCGCGTGCTCGAACTTGACGTTCGGGAACTTCTTGGCGACGTTCAGCGTGTAGTCCATGTAGCCGAAGCTGGTGGTGAAAATGATATCGTGGTTTTGCGCGAGCTCGGTGATAATCCGCTCCGCATCGGCGCTCTCCGGTACGTTTTCGACCGTGTCCGCCTTGATGCCAAGCTCTTTCTCCATGTATTTGACGCCTTGATCGTGCTGGTACGTCCAGCCGCCGTCTCCCGGAGGACCGATATAGACGAATGCGACGCGGGGATTCGGGATGACCGTGCCGGACGAAGCCGCCGACGGAGAAGCCGATGCGGCCGAAGATGCGACGGACGAAGCCGGCGAGCTTGCGGATTCGGATCCGGACGCCGACGGGCTCGCGTTGCCATTGTTGTTCGAATTGCCGCAGCCCGACAGGACGAGCACCATCATGACGACGAATGCAAGACTTGCGCTCCAAGTGCCTTTAATTTTTTTCATACCGTTCCTCCCCAACTCCCTGTTTGTTGGTCGATTTGGCATGCGCCAATGACGTAATCCCACTATAGAACCGCGTCATTTTAACGTCAACATAGATGACATGTCGTTGGAGAATCGTCTAATTCATGCCGATGCGAATTGTGCACGGCGCACTTCCGAATGATCGATGCGGGATTCGGGGGATTAAAGGCGTTTTAATACGAATATCCGAACGATTGAGAATATTCAAGCTGCGCAGCTTGCCAATCCGCCGGCGTATCCACATCAACGGCAAACCTGTCTTCTTTTACAGGCATACGTATACCGCGGTAAGTGCCGCCGTTCATCAGCTTTCTCGCCCCCTCGTCTCCCTCAAGCGCTTCTAAAGCATCGTACATGCGGGGAGAAAAGATCGCAGGAGGGGCAGAAAAACGGCCATAATCGCAGGCAACATAGTCAAGCGAGGGGGAATCTTCAAAAACGCGTATCAGACGCTCGAACAGCAGCGTCGTCAAAAACGGCTGATCCGCCAAGGCGACGATCACCGCGTCCGGCGAATGTCTTCGCGCGGCCCGTAGACCCGCCCGAATCGAATGAGAGATGCCGAGCTTCGACGCTGAACTGCGCACGATCACTGCGCCGGACGCATCATTCAGCCAATCCAGCGGATCCATCGGCCGGACGACGGCGATCAATCGCGACACCGCGCTGCATGCGCGCAGCGCCCGCCACCCCTTTTCGCCAAGACGCTCACCATCCGCAAACGCCAGGGACAGCTTGTGCCTGCCCATTCTGACGCTCTGCCCGGCCGCCAGGTAAATAACAACGATTTTCGACCCGTTCATCCACATCACCGCTTCCGTTTTTTCGTCTGATCGCGACCAATTCCGCGGCGATGCTGACCGCGATCTCCTCCGCCCCTTCTGCGCCGATCCGCAGGCCGACGGGCGCCCTGACAAACGACGGCGTCGGCAGCCCGTCGAACAGATGAGCGATTCGCCGGGCGGAGCCGATCACGCCGAGATACGCAGGCCTCGCGGGCAGCAGCGCCTCGATCAGCGCCCTGTCCTTTTGCAGCTGGTGACCCATCACGAGCGCATAATCGGCCGGACCCGCTCCCAGCTCGATCGCAACCTGGGCAGGCGAACCGCATATGAGCGCCGCGCCGGGAAATCGCGCTTCCGAGAGCAGTCCGGGCCGCCAATCGACCACGACCACGCCAAACCCGAGCGCGCCAGCGATTCTAGCGACAGGCTCCGCGTCGAAGCCTGCGCCGAACAGCAGCAGCCTCGGCCTCGGAGCCATCGTCTGCGCGAACAGCAGCAGCTCGGCCCGCCCGGTTGCCGGCACCGCCGGATCATCGTCCGTCCGCGCAGCACGAACCTCGTAGGCGATCCCGGTTCCGCGCCGATAGCGAAGGATCAAAGTTTTCTCCCCGGCCCCAAGCCAGGCCCCTACTTTGCGAAACGCATCGGCAGCCTCCCCGGTCAGCGGCTCGAGCAGCACTTCAACGATTCCGCCGCAGCCAACGGCTTCGCCCCATACGGCGTCCTCCTCGGGCTTCATATTGTACTTCACGATCTCGCAGCGCCTTTCCGCAAGCAATTGCTGCGCCCGTTCGAGCAGATCGCGCTCCAGGCAGCCGGGGCTGATCGTCCCGCACGTTCTGCCGTCTGCATACAACAGCATCATCGCGCCCGGCTTGCGGTAGGCGTGTCCTTCTACGCCAACAACTGTCGCAAGCACGGCGGGAGCGGCATCCGTCATCCAAGATCCCACGATTTCACAGGCTTCCATGCCGCCGCCCCCTTTTGGTTCAAACGCCGATCCGCGTCAGCAGCGCTTTGAGCGATCGGTCCGACTCCTTTAAAACGCGATGGCGATCGACCGTCAACACCTTCTTGCCCGACATCACGACTTGGCCGTCGATGAGCACCGTGTGAACGTCGCCGCGCGTCGCCGCGTACACGACGCGGGAGAAGATGTCGGCATCGAAGGATGGGTAAACATGAAAATCCTCCAGGTCGAGCAGCTGCAAATCCGCCTTTTTACCGATCTCGACGCTGCCGATCTCGCGCTCGAGCCCCAACACCTCGGCGCCGCCCATCGTCGCCATGCGCAGCACCTTCCGCGCGTCCATGACCGTCGGTCCGTGCTGCACCTTTTGAACAAACGCCGCAAGGCGCATCTCCTGAAACATGTCGAGGTTGTTATTGCAAGGCGCGCCGTCCGCACCCAGACCGACCGGTATATTCATCTCGAGCAGCGCAGGCACCTCGGCGATGCCGGAAGCCAGCTTCATGTTCGATCCGGGGCAATGCGTCACCTTCACGCCGCGCTTTTGAATGATCGCCTTTTCCGTTTCGTCGAGCCAAACGCTGTGCGCAAGGATCAGATTCGGACGGGCGAGACCGATATGATCCAGATAGACGACATTGCGCATGCCGCGTTCGGATTCGACCAGTGCGATCTCGTCCCGATTTTCCGAGGCATGGGTGTGCACGCGCACGCCGTATTCGGCAGCCAAATCCCGCACGCCGATCAACAATTCTTCGGTGCACGAGACGACGAAACGGGGGCAAAACGCGTATTGGATTCGCCCGTTTGCCGCACCATGCCACTTTTCCAGCAGGTCGACGCTCTCCTGAAGGGATCGCTCCGTCTTCTCCTGCAGAGCGAGCGGCACCTCTGTGCCATGATCCATCATGACCTTGCCGGAAAAGGCGCGAATCCCGCTTTCCTCGATCGCCCGAAATGCCGCGTCCGTATGATGAACCGTCTCCATGTCGAGAATCGTCGTCGTCCCGCTCCGGATCAACTCGCCGATCCCAAGCAGCGCGGAATAATAGACCGAATCTTCGCTGTGCGCGGCTTCGAGCGGCCAGATGCGCTCGCGCAGCCAATCGATCAAAGCCAGATCGTCGGCCCTGCCGCGGAACAGCGTTTGGCATAGATGGATGTGCGTCTGTACGAAACCCGGCAGAAGCACCTTGCCGTCCGCCTCGATTACCTCCGCATCAGGCGCGTCGATGCCCGAGCCGATCCCTACGATCCTGCCGCCCTCGACGAGCACGTCGCCGGAGATCACATCGTTGTCGCCGTTCATGGTCAAGATAAGGGCGTCCTTGATCCATATTTTAGACCCCGCTTCCGTTCTCATCGCAGTCAGCCCTCCTCTTCCTGCCAATACCCATCGGACGAAGACCTTATTTAGGAAAAAGACCTTATTTAATAGAAGCATTTCAACAGCAATCGCCTTTAACGCGCTTTGGCAGCCGTCCTGGACGCTTCGCCGGAGAGCATCTTCCGAAACTGAAATACGAGCTTGAGCCGCAGCAGGTCGTTGACCCGCTTGAAATCGACGTCAAGCAGCTCGCCCAGCTTTTCGATCCGGTAGGTCGCCGTATTGCGGTGTATGAACAGTTTTTTTGCCGTCTCATTAAGCTGGCCGTCGTTGTCCAGATACGTCTCGAGCGTTCGCATCATCTCCTGGACATAATCCGGATCCTTGCCCTCGAGACCGGCCAGCAGGCGTTCGCAATATGTCACCATTCGCTGGCGGGGCACTTGCTCGAAAATGTAGGCGAAATCCATCGTTTCATACCGCATCACCTCGCCTCCGAGCCCCCACTGCAAGGAGAGCCTGTGCGCTTCTCCGCATTCCCGATACGCTTCGGCCAGGTGGGCCGCTTTCTTTTTGCGGCTGCTGATCGCGGCCTTCGCGTTTCCCCGAAGCTCCCCCTTCATCCCCGCCAGACAGCTTGACAGCGCTTCGGACAGCCGGTCTTCTTCGCCGACCGCATCCCGTTCCGGAAATAGCGAAAGCACCCCCTCCTCCAGTACGACATGCGTGCCCGACAACCCCTGAATAAGCGCATGGCTTAAAAATTCGTTTTTCAGCGCATCCAGCCGCTCCTCCTGCCGCACGCCCGGGTTCAAGGACGAACAAACGGTCAGCACGCAGCGATACGCCCCTTCGAACAAGGTCAACTCCCACTTGGCCGCATAGGACTCCAGCGATTCGCAAGACATGCCGTTACGGAGATGGCGCTTGACCATCTGGCCGAAATCCCGCTGGATCGACAGCTCGAGATAATCCTCGTAATTGAAATTCAAGTGAAACGAGAGCAGCTCGGCAGCCTGGCTGTACAGACTTTCCTCGATCGCCGACAAATAGATGCGAGGCGTAAAAAACAGCACATGCCCCGTGCTTCGCGACGACTTCATCAGCGGTACGCCGAACGCCTGCCAGCCCTCGGTTTTGAGCCACTTGCCATGCGAGCTCCAGGGCCAGTCGGCCAACAACGCCGCATCCGCATTGTCCGACCCGTTGTATACCATCTGCCCACGCGAACCGATCACGGCGATCGGCTCGCCGATCACCTCCGCTACGGTCTCGAACAGCTCCCGGACATGATCCGAACGAAGCGCGAAACGCATGAGCCGCACCTGCTTATCGAGCACCTCCTGCAGCATGACGGTGTTCTTGCGCATCTCGGCGTTGAACAGCCCGTTCATCTGATCGGAAAAAGTGAATGCGTACGGCAGCTCGATCAGCGGGAATCCGAGTTCGTCGGCCTTGCTCACGAGCGCTTCCGGAATGGACGTCCAGAAGCGGCCAAGCTTGATGCCAAGCCCCGAAGCGCCACGCTGATGCAGCTTGTGCAGGAACGCCGCCGCCTCCTCCGGGTCGTCCTTGATCAAATACGCCGTCGTGAACAACATCTCGCCTTCCTTGATCCAGTCCGCGATATCCGGGGCGTCCATCACGTTAACCGACTTCACCACCCTGAACCGACCGTCCCCGCCGGCGATCAGCTTCCCTTCGGAGAGCGGGTATACCGCCAACGCCTGTTCAACCGTCAGATGCATATTTCTCACTCCTTGAATCATGATCGAAGCTGCGCGGCACTTATATGTTAATATATATTACATTTTAGTTCCGAATTCTTATTTTGACAATCAAATATGTAATGTTTATTAACATTTAATTATGGAAATGCTTGCTGCAGTCACAAAAGAAAAAGCCCTCTCGCCGTTAAGGACGTGGAGGACTTTACGCAATCATTTATCGGCAGATATAGCGCAGCGAGACGCTCCCAACAAGTCCATGCCGGCCCATGTCGTTCCGGCAAAGCAGGCGGCACATCGATGCCGCCCGCGTCAAGTCAGCCGTACGCCTCTCCGTATCGATACGCGCTCCCTCGGCCTGTCGTACACGAGGTCCTCAACGCTGTCTGCCCGAATAAGCGCAAAGTCCGCGGGCGCGCCGGGACGGAGCTTCCAGCCTTCGATGCCCAGCGCCTTCGCCGCACGGTCCGTGCACATGCCAAGTAGGCTGCGCGCATCCGCCGCAGTCCCCATATAAGCAGTCTGCGCGAGCAGAAGCGCGATATCCAGCGGGTCGCCCGTACCGAAGGGCGTAAAGGCATTGCGGACATTGTTGGTTCCGTAGCAGACGTTGACGCCGGCATCGAGGAGAATACGGACCGGCGCGATCCCTCTGCGAACGGCATGCGTATCTCCGCGTCCGTTCAAGTACAAATCGGTCGCCGGCAGCGCGAAAACGTGAATGCCCGCCTCGGCCATTCCGTCTGCGATTCTGCGCGCCCGATCCGGCGGCACCGATCCAAGCGAGGTTAGATGACCGACGCAGACGCGGCCCTCCAACCCGTATTCGCGCGTGCAGCGAATGACGTCCAAAATGGCGAGCTGCGCGGGATCGTCGGAGAAATCCAAATGAAGATCGACGGGCAAACCGGCTTCGGCCGCAAGCCGGAACACGAAAGCCAGGTGCTCGGCCGAATCGCGATCGTTGTACGGTATACCGCCTACGGCATCCGCGCCGCGGCGCACGGCCTCGCGCAGCAGCCCCTCCGTGCCCGCACGGTCGAAGATCCCTTCTTGCGGGAACGCGACGAGCTGCAGCCCCATCCGTCCGGCCATCTCCTCCTTGAGCGCCAGCGCCGATTCCAAGCTGAGCAGGCCGAGCACGGGATCGATCTCGACCTGCGCGCGCAGCAGCGACACGCCGTAAGACAGTGCACGGCCGAGTAAGCGGCGCGACCGCGCGGTCACGTCCTGCAGCGTATATTCCGGCTTGAGCGCCGCCGTCATCGCGATCGCTTCGCCCAGATTCGCTGCCGGCCGCTCGAGCCGTTCGGATAAAAAGGCTTTGTCGAGATGAACGTGCGTCTCCACTAAGCCGGGCGTAACCATAAATCCCGATGCATCCAATGCGTTTTTCCCCGTCTCACCGCCAGCCGGCCCGGCAGGTACAATCCGGAAGATCGCTCCATCGCGTATCTCGATGTCGATTTTATTGCCGCTCGACGGATCCAAGGCCCCGGCGATCCAATCGTAAGTTCGCGCAGTCACCGCACGTCCGCCTCCTCTTGCCGCATCTATCCGACTTTAAAAATGCCGCCCCATCGTTCAGCCAGCTCCGGCCGCGGTACGCCGGCCATGCGAAGCGCCTGCCAGGCGGTGACCGCGACCGAATCCAGCACCGGCTTCCCCAATTCCGCTTCGATCGCGGCCCCAAGCGCAGCCCCGTCCATATTCGTGCAGACGACGGCGACCGCGTCGACCTCGGGCTCATGCGCCGCTTGGCGTATGAGCGCCTCGACCGTGTCGGCAGCGACGCACGCGAATTGCTCGTTGACATGCAGGCCGCAGCCCTGCCGAACCGGACAAGCAAGCCCGAAGCCGGCGTATTGCGCGGCGATCGCTTCATTAACGTCATCCGTGTAAGGCGTGACGAGACCGACGCGCCGAATGCCGAGCGCTTCATAAGCTTCCATCAGCGCAAGCGAGGACGTCGTCGCAGGAATACCCGTCGCTTGCCTGATCGATGCGCAAATATCGCGGTCCCGCTCGAGGCCAAGCCAACTGCCCGACGTGCCGTTCCAGACGATTACGTCCACGAGCGCGTCCGCGAGCAGCCGGGCGGCAGCTAACATCGGCTCCGGCGCGAACTGCGCATCCGCATCTTCTTCCAGTGCGATTCGCGTGACGGGCAGCCTGGCAAAGTGGACGCTCGCGCCGGACACGCCGGCCATCAACGCCGACGTAACCGGCTCGAGCACCGTGTTGGAGGACGGCGTCAGCATGCCGATCCGCTTACCCCGCGGAGCCAGCCGGACGAAGGGCCGCGGCGCTTGCGGCCTCATGCTTCCTGCGGATCGTACAGGGTCAGATCCGCCATAATGCCGCAGCCGGGCACCCACAGCTCCCGATTAATCTCAACTGCCGTCACCGCCGGTTTGTGACCGTCCGCAAACGTCTCTGCCCAGGCTTCCATCGCGCCGGCGTAAAGACTCAAGTCCGTAAAATAAAGCGTGGCTTTGACGACCTGCTTCAGATCGACGCCCGCCGCATCCGCGATCCGTCTTGCCTTAAGCAGAATGTACCGCATCTGCAGCTTGCCGGGGATGCCGAAGTGCGGCAGTCCCGGCGGCGGCGAAGCTTCGGCCGCTAGCCCGACGCCCGGATCGGTCGCCATCAGGCCGCTGAAAAAAACAAGATCGTCCGCGCGTACCGCCGCCGGCTCCTTGCTCTTCGGCGCCCAGCCGCCGACGACCGGCCGCTTCAGATGCGCAGCCTCCGGCATAAGCAGGTCGAGGCCGATCTCGACGCGGCAGCCTCTAGCGCCGATCTCGACGTTCGGCACCAGGATGCGCGCGGGCGCTTGGGCCGGATCGGGGAACCACTTGGCCCAAGTGTCTTCGAATGCCGCGTAATCGGTCGGGTCGGCCAGATAGACATACGCCTTGACTGCAAGCGACAGACTCGTGCCCGCCTCCTCCGCCACACGGCTCAGCCGGTCGAGAATATAATCCGTCTGACGGGCGCACGGCTCGTCGCCCCAGAACAGCCCGCCCGTTCGCGCCTCAGGCGCCAGTCCGACAAGCTCGCCGCCGTCGTACGCTCCCGCGCCCCAATTCCCTTTCCAGTCCGATGCGAGGTCGCCCGACAGGAATACCCACTTTCCCATCCGCACACCCTCCGCGAACCCGGCCGCAGGCTTGGGCAAGCCCGGCGCGGATACTTTTTCCGGCATGTCGCCGTCAAGCCTCGCCGTAAAGTCCGCCTCCACCTTGGCGCCCGCTACGAGCGTGCCGCGAACGCCGATGCCCGTGCTCGGCGGGCTAAGCTTCGTGAAATATCGATTTTTCTCCTGCACATAACGCTTGTTGTTCACCGTAAGATCTTGCGTACGGTACCCGGGCGACACCATGTCGGCGACGTACCATTGATTGACACGCACGACCTGTTCGGGCCTGGCGCCCGCCGCTTCCACAATTGCGCCGACGCGGCCGTACAACACGGCCGCCTGTTTGCCCATCGCATTTTGATAATACGGAAAAGCTTCGGGCACGATCGCCTCCGGCGCGAGCCCTGTCACCAGATCGGAAGCGGATTGCCCCGAAACGAATAACCAGTCACCCGCCCGAATCGCCGGACTGTAGGGGACGCTCAGGCGGGGCATCCCCGCCGGCCATACTTCCTGAATTTGATGCGGCACGCCAGATCCGCCTCCTCGAATTGTTTTTTGTCCCTCTCGTTTTGTACGGATATCGGCGCGAACACCGACTCGGCCCATGCGCCTTCAAGACAACGAAGCCAAAAACGCCGTGAGCGATGCCAGCAGGCGCTCGGGGGCAAGCTTGTGCACCTCGTGGCCGACATACGCAAGCCGCTCCGTGCGGATACCCGGATTCATCGCCCGCAGCTCCTCTTCCGCCTCCTCCGATATGAACGGCGCGAGGCCTGCGGACAGGAGCAAGGCCGGCTGACGCAGCATGCGGTAATACGCATGGAAAGGCTCCTCGTTCATCGCCGCATAGGACTGCTCGATTGCCGCCGTCGCGCACGACTGCAGCTCCAGCGCCTTGCGTTCGTAGTCGAAGCCCGGCGTCGTGTAGTAAGCCTTAAAATCGTCGTACCGTCCTTCGTCGATCGCCCTTTTCGGCTCGAGGAACCGGGACAGCGGCAGCGGAAACGCCTGACGCCCCGGACCCGAGAGCGGCGGATCGACAAGCACGACGCCGTCCGTCACGGCAGGGTACGTCGCCGCGAATGCCGCGGCAATCCGTGCGCCCATCGAGTGTCCGACAAGCACGGGGCGCTCCGCGTAGCCGCTCAAGGCATTGCAGACAATCAGCAAATCCTCCATATAGTCCGACATCCGATAGCCCAAGTCGGGTTTGAACGATTGGCCCCTGCCCCGCAAGTCGAGCGCCATCGGCCTGAGATGGTCCGGCAGCTGACGCATGATCGGTTCGAAGGCCGATGCATTCTCGGTAATGCCGTGCAGGAACAGCACGGGCCGCCCCTGCGAATTGCCGCATTGCAGCAGGCGCAGCCGGACGTCCCCGCGCCCCCGCAAGATCGCGGTTTTCACGTCGTCCGTCCCGTTACTCAGAATCGGCAGCGTCATAGGCGCCCTCCTCCTTAGGCCCTTTCCAGCTCGACGGACAATCCCTGCGCCTCCAGGTAGTCGAGGTACCGCTTCGCGAGCCACTTGTTAAGCTGCGGCAGCGTGCGCTCGAGCGCAGCATAACGGCCGCGCCTCGACAGCTTGGAGTACAGCCCCTTCTGCAGCGAGGCGTTGGCCGCCAGGTCCTGGGCGTTGATCTCCTGGATGCTCTCGTTGGCACGTTCGTAGCGCTCCGCGAAATCGGGCAGCGCCACCGTTTCCGGCGGATACAGCAGTCCGGACCGGAACAAAATCTTACCGGGACCGTCCGGCAAAATGATATTCCAGAACACTTGATCCGGCATCAGGCCGAGCGTCAGCATCGGCGGCACCGTCGCGATCGTCATGCGCTGGCGCTGCTCGGCGGTGAGCCCTTCGATCGGCGGGAAGTTCGCGGTCATGTCCGGCGAAAATCCGGCATCCATATGCGTAAAGCCCGTCGGGTGCATGATCTGTCCGTCTCCGTCCTCGTAGTCGACGAAGCCGGCGAGCTGACTCGGCGCGAAATCGTGAGGACCTTTATGCAGGTAATTGGTGTGGTAAGGCTCGATCGACGACTCGATCATGATCTTCCAATTCCATTCGCCTTCGATATCGACGAACGGCATCGCCGACAGCTCATTCAGGCGATAGTTTGTCATCTCCTCGTCGAGCTTGGCGAGGGTTGGCGCGAGCGGGGGCGCATCCGGGTCGTAGTGGGCGAAAATGAACCCGTTCCATATTTCGACTTTGAGCGGCGGAAGGCTGTGGTCATGACGGAGTATGTCGAACGGCTCGATGCGAATCATTTCCGGCGCCGAGATCAGTTCGCCGTCCATCCCGTACGTCCACCAGTGCAGGGGACAGCGAAAGTTTTTGCAGTTGCCGGCGCCTTCCGCGACGAGATGGCCGCGATGCTGGCAGACCGCGGAGATGACATGGATGCTCATGTCCTTGGCGCGCGTCACGATGATCGGGTCGTCGTTCAGTTGCAGCGTATAATAATCGCCCGGATTCGGCACCTGCTCCTGCCGTCCCACGCACAGCCAGCTGCGACCGAACACCGCTTCCTTTTCGAACGCGAAGAAGGAAGCGCTCGTATAGCATTCGGCAGGCATGGACCGTGCCTCCTTGGTCTCGAGCAGCGAGGGTCCGAGCTCGGACAGCACTTCAAGGACGTCGTTCGTAACTCTATAAGCCATATTCGCTTCCTCCCGATTAAAAAAGTTGAAAGGTGGACGTGACAAACCGCCCATTATACCGGAACGAACGGTTCGCGAAGCGCGAACAATCGCTCAGCCGCGACCTGCGCGGACACGCGAATCTCTTCGGCATCCGCCGTCAGAAGCTTGCGGCCGCGCACGAGAGGCTTGCCGTCGACGAACACGTGGCTCACGTCTGCGCCGGACGCCGAATACACCAGATTGCTGACCGCGTTGTCGTATTTGCCCCGGATAACGGGCGTCAAGTGATGCTTGCGAAAATCGACGGCGATCAGGTCCGCCTTCTTGCCGATCTCGAGCGAGCCGATCTCGCCGTCCAGTCCGAGCGCCCGCGCGCCGTCGATCGTAGCCATCCGAAGCGCAGTCTCGGCCTTGATGACCGTCGCGTCCAAAAGGCGAGCCTTCTGCAGCAGCGGCACGAACTTTAACTCCTCGAGCATGTCGAGATTGTTGTTCTCCTTCACGCCGTCGGTGCCGATGCCGACCGTGACGCCGAGATCGAGCAGCTCCTTGATCGGCGCGATGCCGGATGCGAGCTTCAGATTGCTGACCGGACAGTGCGCCACCGCCGTTCCCGTACGGGCGAGCAGCTCCCGCTCCGTGTCCTGCAGCCAGACGCAGTGCGCAAGCACCGTCCGCGGCCCGAGAATGCCGCGATCGTAGAATAGCTCGACAGGCCAACGCCCCGTCTCGGCATGCAGCCGCCTGGCCATCTCGATCGATTCTTCGCCGTGGGTGTGGATGCCGGTATCGTACTTCTCGGCATAGGCGGCTGCTTTACGGTAAGCGTCCTCCGTGCAGTAGGTCAAATGCTCCAACGCGAACCACACCTGGATTCTGCCGTTAGCCGTCTTGTTGCGGTCCAGCACGAGCTGCACGTTTTTGTCGAGGGACTCGAAGTAATCCATGCCGGGCTTGTCGACGACGTAGGGCGCAAGCGTGGCGCGCAGCCCGAGCGATTCTGCCGCATCCGCGCATTTGTGCATGTATCGGTACATGTCCATCACGCAGGTCGTGCCGGACAGGAGCGCCTCGGTATAGCTGAGGCGCGCCGCGGCGAACGCGATATCCGCCGTCAAGGCGCGATGCTTCGGATCGACGTATTTGGTCAGCCATTCGAACACCGGCAGGTCCTCTGCGGTCCCCCGTATCAATCCCGAGTGCAGATGCAAGTTAACGAGTCCCGGCAGCAGGACGTGTCCCGTCGCATCCATCCGTTCCACGCCGGCGTATTTGCCCTCCAACGCGACCGACGGACCGATATCCGAGATCCGCCCTTTCTCGATCAGCAGCGCTCCGTCGTGGATCACCTCATCTTCCGGATTCACCGTAAGAATCGTGGCATTTGTAATCAGCAAGCCGTCGCTCATCGTATCCCTCCCCCGCTGTCGTTAATGAATCGTATATCCGCCGTCCGCCAGCATCGCGCTGCCTGTCACGAAGGACGCGAGCGGGCTGCTCAGAAATAGGATGCAGCTCGCAATCTCCTCGGGGCGCCCCAGTCTGCCGAGCGGATGCATCGCGATCAGATCGTCGATCGTGCCCTGCGGACCGCGTTTTCCTTCGAATTGCCTGCGCAGCAGCGGCGTATCGACCGCGCCAGGGCAGATGCAGTTGACGCGAACGCCGTCCGCCGCCGTCTCGAGCGCCAGACTGCGCGTGAAGTTGACGACCGCCGCCTTTGAGGCCGTGTAGGCCGTGAAGCTGCCGGCGCCGACAAAGGCGAGCTGGGACGCGGTATTGACGATGCAGCCGTGCGAAGCTCTAAGCATGGGCAGCGCCGCCTTGCAGCACAGGAACACGCTCTTGAGATTGACGCCCATGAGCCGGTCCCACGCCGCTTCCGTCGTGTCTTCCAAGCCGGCCACCAGCTCGATGCCGGCATTGTTAATCAGGACGTCAAGACCGCCCCAGTGCCGCCCCAGTCGATCGAACGCCGCCGCTACCGCATCGGAATCGGACAGATCGACCGGCAGCTCTATATCGCCGTCCGCCACCCTTGCCTTGTGAAAAGCGATATCGAAAACGGCCGTCTCTGCACCGGCATTTCTGAAGGCTTCAGCAGCAGCCTTGCCGATGCCGCTCGCGCCGCCGGCGATCAGCACCTTCTTGCCCGCCAGATCCATCATCTCTTTGCCCTCCTCGCCGTCAATCTCATGACTTGCCAAGGTGCCATGCCCGGGCGTCCCGCCGTATATTGCATCTCCAGCGATTGCGCGTTCCAGATCAGGCCGCTGAGCGTAACATGAGGCAGCGCCGCATTGGAGCGCCCATAAATGACGCCGTCGGCGCAAATATCGCCGGATGCCGGAGCACGCGCTCCGCCTTCCCTCCTGCTTGCGAGCATGGACGCCAGCGCCGACAGAGTCTCCTTTTGTCCACTGCCGGACCGCGCGAGCGTTTCGAGCGTATTCCGCGCCCGAACGAGGCGCAGCTCGCGATCGGACCGGATCGCTTCCGGGAGCGCCTCCTGTTCGGCTAACTTGATTCCAAGCGCCTGATTGCTTCGCGCAGTCCAGCCCTGCGCCGTATCGTCGTGCCAGGCCGTCTCCATGCCGTCGTGTTCGAATACAAACAGTGTGCCGTGACGGTCCGCGATAACGTGGCTACCGCCGACAGTCGGCTCGGCCGCGTCGCGGTACCGCTCCCGCATGAGCGCAAGCGCCTCCGCCGCCGTGCCGCAGCGCGCCAAAGCTTCCGCCTGCGCGGTCCCCCGCAGGTCGTTCATCCAGAAGCTCTCTGCCGGACGGCCGTCCGGCGCGGGCGTCTCGCAGCCGAAATAGCTGCTGATGAGCATGACGCCCCGTTCGTTCATGCCCGCATTGATGCCTTTCTGGGGCTGGATGCCGTAGGCGAGCGAGGCATATCCGCCCTCCGCGCCGGCGATGCCATGCCAGTAACCCACCGGCGGGGAATCCGAATTTTTAAATCCCAAGACCACCGCGCCGCCATCCGCGCTTCTGCATACGATCGCTCCGATCGTGCACATGCACTATCCTCCTTTGCTCGCTACCGCCTTCAGAAGTTCGGATAGCTCCGATTGGCACGCATGCGACGGTAATCGATCTTCGTCCTCAGCGATGCCTCATTAAGGAGTCGGCCGGAAGCCGTCTGCGCCTTCCGTGCCAGCTCCTCTTCCTCGACGCCGACGAGTCGGCCTTCCCTGACGACGACCTTGCCGCCGACGATCGTCGTATCGACGGTCTGCGACAAGCCCGCCAACACGGGCAGCGTCGCGTCGTTATGAAGCGCGCCGGCATAAGCGAGCTGCCGCGAATCGATCATAAACAAATCAGCAGCCTTGCCGACTTCGAGCGAGCCGATATCGTCCGCCCATCCGAGCACCCGCGCCGATCCGATCGTCGCGACACGCAGGCAATCTTCCGCGCCGACGTCCGTCGTGCCGTGCATCAGATTGTGAAGCAAGTGCGCGGCGCGCACTTCGCCGAGCATGTTCGAGCCGTCGTTCGACGCAGAACCGTCCACGCCGAGACCGACCTTGACGCCGGCCTGCAGCATCTTGACGATCGGCATGACGCCGGAGCCCATTTTCATATTGCTGCATGGACAGTGCGCGACGCCGCAGCCGTGATGCGCGAGCCGGCCGATCTCTTCGTCATTGAAGTAAATGCCGTGCGCGTACCAGACGTCCGGACCGACCCAGCCGTTCGTTTCCATGAATTCGAGCGGCCGCATGCCGAGCTTCTCCCGGCAAAAATCGTCTTCGTCCTTCGTCTCCGCCAGATGCGTATGCATCCGCACGCCGTAGCTGCGGGCGAGGCGCGCCGATTCGCGAAGCAGGTCCGACGTGATCGAAAAGGGCGAGCACGGCGCGACGCCGACACGCAGCATCGCGAATCGGCCCGGATCGTGATACGTCTCGATCAAGCGGCGCGAATCTCTCAAAATGATGTCCTCGCTCTGGCATACTTCGTCCGGCGGCAAGCCTCCTTTGGAGCGTCCGAGCGACATCGAGCCGCGCGTCGGAAAAAATCGGATCCCCAGCTCGGCGGCCGCCCGAATTTCTTCGTCGATCAGTTCTCCGGAGATACCGCTTGGAAAGCAATAGAAGTGATCCGCAGCCGTCGTACAGCCGCTCTTTAGCAGTTCGCCGAGACCGACCTTCGCGCTCAAATAGATGTCTTCCGGGCGCAGACAGCGCCAGATATCGTATAGCGTGATCAGCCAGTCGAACAGCTCGGTCTTTTGAACGAACGGAATGTTGCGCGTAAGGTTTTGATAAAGATGGTGATGCGTGTTGATGAGGCCCGGATACACGATTTTTCCCGTCGCGTCGATGACCGTATCCGCGGTTTCGTAGGGAATCTGATTTCCGATCGCCACGATCTGCTGATCTACCGCGTAAAGGCTTCCGCCGGGGTAGGCGCTGCCGTCCTTGTCCATCGTAATGATATTTCTCGCGTTTTTGATGAGGAGCGTTCGCATGTCCCGTCACTGTCCTCTCCGCCTCGATGAATTCATTTTAGGGGCGGAATCGGGATTCGGACAATTGCAAAAGCGAACGTTTGTCATATTTTATAACGCAAATGCTCGTTTTTGTTGATCCGCATGATTAATTCCCGCAATAACGTCAGGTAATGCTACATCATTATCAGATGGCATTGAAATTTCAGAGTCGTTGGCGCTACCATCAACGCATCATCCACGCTCGCTTTATTGAAGGCAAGGTCTTGCGCCTTTTAACCTGCCACAGAAACAAAAACGGGATGAAGCAGTAAACAAGCTGCTTCATCCCGTTTTGTTTAATTATACCTTTTGGCCGTTAACGATGCTCTATAGGAAAGACCATTGATCATTCGCCGCTTAAACGTTGCCGAACCACCCCGGCAGCTCGGCGAGCATGCGGCCAAGAGGCTCGGCGGCATACTCGTTCAACGGCGCCTCAAAATAATCGCTGTTCGACGTCCAGTTAATCCTGCCCGCCATGACGGCCGGCAAGCCCAGCCAGGCCTCGGACCTGGACAAGCGTTCCCATGCTTCGTCCGCACCGGGATCCCGGCTTTTGTGCACGAGTATCCGGTCTGCGCCGAGGCGCGCAAGCAGATCGGGATCGACCGATTTTGACCAGAAGATCTCCTGCTCGCTTAACCCTTCAGGCTCGCCGAAGCCTATATCGTCGTACAGCAGCGAAGCCGCCCGCCGCCCGCATATTTCCACGCCTCGTCCGCCGACAACAAGCACGAGCAAGTCATCCAGGCCGACGCTCTTCGTCAATCGGTCGCGCGTCGCGGCGACGTTGCGATCGTAGCGGGCAAGCCATTGCTCGCCCTCCGCAGCGCGATCCAAAAATGCCGCCACGCGCCGAAGATGGGTGCGCCAATTTTCTTCCCAATCAAGCAACAGCGTCGGCGCGATTTCCTTCAGCTTGTCCTGCTCGTCTCGCGGAATAAACGAACCGATGCCGACGATCTTGTCCGGCCGCGACTGTTCAAGCACGTTCCGATTAAATTCGTATTGATGACTAAGCCGCGCCTTCACCTCAAAGGCATACCGGTTCCGATAATAATCCGTCCAATATTGGTCTGTCGGCGCGGAGTAAGGGATCGTTCTGAGCGCCAGCAGCTGTCCGATGTTGACCCAGCTGTATGCGGCGACTCGCAGCTTCTGATTGCGCTGGTAGACGGCCGGCGCAATGCCGGTCTGTTTTTTGAACAAGCTGCTGAAGTAGCTCTCGCTCGTATATCCGATCCGCTCGGCAATCTCGCCGAGCGACGGACCGTCTCTTTCGTTCAACAGCCGCTTGGCGTCGCGCAGCCGAAGCTCCGTACGGTATTCCACGACGCCTTTCCCGTACCTTTCCTTGAACAACCTCATGAAGTGGAACCGGCTGAGACCCGCGACGGCTGCCAGCGCATCAATCGTTATGTCGCCGGTGTAACGATGCTCAAGCTCCGATCGAGCCGCCTCCAAGGCTCTATCCGTCTGCTGCTCGCGGCAGCTCAGCGCCAGACTGAGCAATTCCAGCAGCGCGGCTTCGCAGCGTAAGCGGTCCGACGGCAGTCCTGTTTTCCAGCCCGCGCTTATTAATCCGAACAGCCTGCCGGCATCCGCGGCCGAGGACAGCTGCACGTATGTCGGAAACGACAAACGCGATTGCAACGTCTTCTCGTCCCGCGGCATGGCATCAATGTCGGGAGGCATGAAGGCAAAAAACTCCAACATGAGCAGCTCGGTCGAAAATCCCGAATAGTTCGTCAGCTCGACCAGGCATCCGAGCAAGCAGACGAACAGCGTCCCGGGTCGCAGCGAATGCGACCGCCCGTCGATGACCAAGCGTCCCCCGTGCGCGTTGGACAACAGCAGCGAAGGCGACTTCGTCTCGATGAATCGCCTTTCCGCCGGCTCGCTTTGCGGCTTCTCGCAGATCGCGACGACGTCCAACAGCCGATAACAGAGCAGACCTGCAGCCTCGGGCTGCAGGTCGGAAATCTCGTTACGCATGGAGATTGTTAAGCACGTCATCCATAATTAAACCGCTCGCAACCGTGTTCAGATTAAACCAGTAACCCGAGTCCGCTTCAAATACTTGTCCGGCCTTCACGGCTTTCAGCGATTTCCAGAGCGGGTTATCCACCGGCGGCGCGGCCCGTCCGGGACCGGAGAGGACAAAGATGTAATCGACGTCCTCGAGCTCCGCCAGCTTCTCGATCGAATACGTCTCATAATTGCCGCTCACCACGGCCGGCTGCTTGAAGCCAAGCGCCTGATACAGCGTGACGCCGCCGTAAAAGTTCGGTCCGAACAGCTTGAAGCCCTTCTCGTCGACGCCCTGCAGCAGGACGGCGGTCTTTTCCTTGGGCAGATCGCCGAGACGCGCCTTGGTATCCGCCAGTTTGTCGTCGTACTGCTTGAGCGCCGCAGCGGCGGCATCTTCGTCGTTCAGCAGCTTACCGAGCTTCTCCAGATTGCCCCGCCAGTCCGAATCGTTGTCCGACAGTACGTACGTAGGCGCTATCTGCGCGAACTGCTCGTAGCTGCCTTCCGGCACATATACCGGCGACAGGAAGATGATAAGGTCAGGGTTATAGGAAAGCGTCTCTTCAGGTTTTAATCCATCGTCCATCTTAAGCGAGGGAACGTCGCCAAGCCTGTCCTGCAAATATTGCTGGGGAACGCCGCCTGCGCTCCACTGGGCGACCGGCTTGATGCCGAGGGCGCTGAGCGGATCCTCCAGAAACGGAGCAATGATGCGCTGCGGGTGAGCCGGCACCTTTACTTGGTGTCCGGCGGCGTCGGTGAGCAGGCGATAATCCGCCGCATCGCTCGATTGTGCGGAAGATGCCGCTGCGGATGCAGTTGCAGGTGCTTCGGCCGTCGCCGCTGACGTACCGGATGCCGACTGGGATTGGGAAGCGGAAGACCCGGCGTTCGTACTGCCGCAAGCGGCAAGCACGGAAATAAGAACAACGAGTGAAACGAATTGCGCAAAACGGATGAATCTGATCATGTTCGAGGACCCCTATGCAATTGATATTGATTATCATTCTTATGATAGTATAAAGGCTTTGCTCCCGGTTGTGAATCGCCAATTGTGCTGTCTTTTCGCAAGGCTCCGCATAATGACTGTTTGGAAGCTATCCGTTCGCATTTGCATGCAAAAAGCGCCCATGACCGTTTCAGGTCATGGACGCCCCCGGCGACCGCGTTATGTTTAATAGCGCTCCAAAATCTTCGTCGTTTTAAGGCCGTCCTGCGGCAAAAACCAGCCTTCTGCGATCAGCTTGTTTTTAAGCGAATCTCTTTTGGCGGATGCGGTCGCATAGTCGTCTTCCTTAAAGGAAGCTTCGACGAGATATTCGTAACCGCTGCCCGATGCCTTCTTGATTTCCCATACTTCGATATAGAGCTTTTCGTCGTCCCATTTGCCGATCGAACGCTTGGCGCTGACCGGTCCGTAGACATGGGCGTCATGGAGAATGTCTTCCGCCCAATCACCCGATTGCCAGTTCTCCAGCTTGCCGGGAATGAGATCCTCGGCGAGATTCCTCGAATCTCCCTTGCTTGGAAGCTCCATACCGGCATAACCGTCAAGCTCCGCGTCCTTTTTGTTGCTGAAGCTCAGCGTTTGCGACGCGTAACCCCAATCGATTTGCGCCTCGTAGTCGTCCTCGTCCGCATCGAAGCCGTCCGCAGCTGCTGCATTCAGCGCAGCTTGAATGTTGCCGCCGGCGATCGGGTAACGCATTTTATACGTAACTTCGAACTCCTCGTCGCTGTACGACTCCATTTTCCGGATCCGAACGTCCCAGCCCTCGGCGTGCAGATCGAGATCGTCGCTGTCCAAGTACTCGACGTTCATTTTTTCGACCGTGGACGGCATGTCGAATGCGTTCAAAACGGCGTTTTTCAGCTTATGGTCCGAGCCCAGCACGACGCCCGGATCCAGATACCATTTGACCTCGTAGTTCGGCGTCGCGACGCCTGCGGCATGAACCGTCTGTCCGCCGGACCATCCCGATAAGAGCGTGCTTGCGCCAAGCACGGCGCAAGCCAACAGCAGCGAACTTCTTCTCACTAACAATCCCTCCTTCGAATACCGTCCCTGCCAGCAGCAGCAAATGCCTGCGCGTCCCTGTCGGTCCGGCTCGCTTCAACTGTAACAAGCGATTATTCGAAAGGCGTATGTTTGGCATCAACGCCGGATCAAGCCATTTTCGGCATTTTCTTGCTTCCCATCGATTGTATCTATACGGTATTAAATAAAAAACGCCTCGCGGGCGGGAATGAATCCCGCGCGAGACGGTAGTCGTATGCGCTTAGCGCGACGATTGGGCTCTTGACTTGGCCGCTTCGGCCTTGACGTTGCCCTCGGACTTGAGCACTTCATGGTGCGGCTTGACTTTGCGAATAAAGAAGGCCAGCACCAGCGCCGCGGCCGTAATCCAGGTAGCCACGACAAATGCGTGCTGGATGCCGTATAGCGTTGCTTCCTTGCCGATATCCACCAGCTGCGCCGCGTTTGCCTTGTCCGTCGGATCGATCCCGGCAGCTTTGGTGAGCGCTGCACCTTCGTCTGCCGCTTTATTCGTCATGATCGTTACGAGCAAAGCGGTACCGAGCGCGCCGGCAACGTTACGCAGCGTCTGCGACATGGCCGAGCCGTGCGAGTTGAGCGTCTGCGGCAGTTGGTTCATGCCCGCCGTCTGAATCGGCATCATGAGCAGCGACATGCCGAACATCCGTGCGGAGTAAATCAGAATGATATGCATATAAGTCGAATCCAGTGCGATCCGGCTCAGCTCCCACGTCGTGAACGACGTGATGATAAGACCGATGACGGCCAACCAGCGCGCGCCGATCTTGTCGAAGATCATGCCCGTGATCGGCGACATGATCCCCATCAGAATCGCGCCCGGCAGCAGCAGCAAGCCGGATTCGAGCGGCGTGAAGCCGCGAATGTTCTGCAGATATATCGGCATAAGCACCATCGCGGAGAACATAGCCATCGTGATGATGACATTGATGACCGTCGTCAGGGAGTACATATCGAACTTGAACACGCGGAACTCGAGCAACGGCTTCTTCGCTGTCAGCTCCCGCCAGACGAACAGCACGAGCGCCACGGCGCCGACGGCCAAGCTGACGATGACGCGGGTGCTGTCCCAGCCGTCGTTGCCGGCGTCGCTGAAGCCGTACAGAATACCGCCGAAGCCGAGCGTCGAGAACACGACGCCTAGTATGTCCAGCTTAGGCTTGGAGGTCTGAGTGACGTTTTTCATCGATATGGAGCCGTAGATCAGCGAGAAAATCGCAAGCGGCAGCACGATATAGAACAGCACGCGCCAGGAATAGTGCTCGACCACCCAGCCGGAGAGCGTCGGACCGACGGCCGGCGCGAAGATCATCGCGAGCCCCATCATACCCATCGCTTTGCCGCGCTGCTCGATCGGGAAGATCGTCAGGAAGACAACGGACATAAGCGGCATCATGATGCCGGCGCCAACTGCCTGAATCAGGCGCCCTGTCAAAAGCGTACCGAAGTTCGGTGCGACCGCAGCCACGACGGTGCCTACCGTGAACAATCCCATGGCGACTATATATAATTGACGCGTTGAAAATTTTGAAATTAGATAGGCGGTAACCGGAATAACGACGCCGTTAACGAGCATATAACCCGTCACGAGCCACTGAATCGTATTGGACCCGATATTGAGATCCGCCATCATCTTCGGCAGCGCGACATTCAGCAGCGTTTGACTCAGCAGCGCGACGAAGGCGCCGATGAGGAGCGACGCGACGATCGGACCTCTTCTCAGTGTGGATGCTATGGCATTACTCATCTTTATGTTCCTCTCTCGCTTTGTGTAATATTTGCACGATACGGCCGTGAATGCGAAGCAGTTCGTTCAGATCCTGCTCGTCGAGCTCGTTAAGCGGCCCCAGCATTATTTTTCTCCGCTCGTCGATCTTTACCCACAAATCTTCGCCTTCCGGCGTCAACCGCAGCGAAATCGACCGACGGTCGTTCTCCGGACGTTCCCGCGAGACAAGCTTCGCCTTGACCATACGCTCGACGATACCGCTTGCTGTGCTCGGACCGACGAACAGGCAATCGGCCAGTTCCGACAAGCTCATCTGCGGCTTGCCTCTGAGCGACTTCATGACGAGCAGTTGAATCGGCGTGACGCCTAGATGCTGGCCCGCACGCTGCATCGAATGGTAGAACGACTGATTGACTTCTCTAAAAGATGCAAAAAGTTCAGATATCAGCGTTTGATCCTGCATCTCCCTCCCCCTTATCCGAAATATTAGAATCGGGCTTGCCCTTAGAACCATTTCCTTGCAAATGATTGTTCAACAAATAATTCGCATACGAAGTATATTAGTACTTTCGGCTTTCCGGGTCAAACCTTATTTTTGCCCAAAAACGAAGAAAATCCGCAGCAAGCCGCCCTGAGGGCGGCTGCTGCGGCCGGATAATCACGGTATTCCGCATTAACGCTTTATTGCTCTTCGGTATTCTGCTTATCTTCCGCCAGACCTGCAAAAAGCGCATGTACAAACTGCTCGGCGTCAAACTGCTCTAGATCGTCCATCTTCTCGCCGAGACCGACAAACTTGACCGGCAGCGACATCTCTCGGCGAATGGCGATAACGATGCCGCCCTTGGCCGTGCCGTCGAGCTTGGTCAGCACGAGGCCGGAGACGCCGCTCTTCTCACCGAAAAGCTTGGCTTGCTGGAGCGCATTTTGTCCCGTAGCCGCGTCCAGCACGAGCAATGTCTCGTGCGGCGCGCTCGGAATCTCCCGCTGAATGACGCGGTAAATTTTGGACAGTTCCTCCATCAGGTTCGCTTTGTTCTGCAGGCGCCCGGCCGTATCGCACAGCAAGACGTCGACGCCGCGCTGCTTGGCAGCTTGTACGGCATCGTACATGACCGCCGCAGGGTCGGAGCCGGCTTGCTGGCTAATGACCTCTACGCCGACCCGCTCGCCCCAAACTTGCAGCTGCTCGATGGCGCCTGCGCGGAACGTATCGCCTGCGGCGAGCAGCACCTTTTTGCCCTCTTGCTTGAAGCGGTACGCGAGCTTGCCAATCGTCGTCGTTTTGCCGACGCCGTTCACGCCGACGAACAGAATGACCGTGATGCCGCCCGGATTCATCTTAAGCTGGGACGATTCGCCGCTTTCCGTCAAAAGGCCTACCAGCTTTTCGGATAAAATCGGCTGAAGCTCCGCCGGCTGCTCGATGCGGCGCTTTTTCACCTCGTCTCGAAGGTCCTCGATCAGCTCCATGACCGTGTTGACGCCGACGTCGGCGCCGATCAGAATTTCCTCGAGTTCCTCAAAAAACGCTTCGTCGATTTTTTTGCGTCGGCTGAACAGGTCGGTCACTTGTCCGACAAAGGCGTCGCGCGTTTTCGCGAGGCCATCCTTGAACTTATTCGTTACGGCCTCGGTTTTCGAGGCGATGCTTTCCTTCAGTCGTTTAAAAAAACTCATCTACCGTTCCTCCTGCCGGGCGGCCCGCCGCTCCTCACGCTCGGCGTCCGTCCCGTCCTTCAATATGAATCATCGCCGCGAGCCTTGCATGTCGTCAGCTCACCAGGTCTTCACGCCGTCGCTTCTGCAGTAAATTCTTCGCTTTCTTCGAGCTTGACGGATACGAGCTTGGACACGCCGCCTTCTTCCATCGTGACGCCGTAAAGCATGTCCGCCTCCTCCATCGTGCCCTTGCGGTGCGTGACGACGATAAACTGCGTCAGCTCCGAGAAATCGCGCATATAACGCGCATACCGGGCGACGTTCGCCTCGTCCAGCGCGGCTTCGACCTCGTCGAGCACGCAGAACGGCACCGGCTTCACGTTCAGTATGGCAAACAGCAGCGCAATTGCCGTCAAAGCTCGTTCGCCGCCGGACAGCAGCTGCAGGTTTTGCAGCTTTTTGCCCGGAGGCTGGGCGACGATCTCGATGCCAGTGTCGAGCGGGCGGTCGGGCTCGCTCAAGATGAGATCCGCTCGGCCGCCGCCGAACAGCTTGGAGAAGACCACGACGAAGTGGCCGCGAATCTGGTCGAACGTCGTACGGAAACGTCTCGACATTTCCTCGTCCATCTCGTGAATGATCGCGTGAAGCTTGCTTTTGGCTTCCATGAGGTCGTTCTTCTGCGCATCCAGAAATTCATAGCGCTCGCTCACGCGTTTGAATTCCTCGATGGCACCCAGATTGACCTCACCAAGCATCGTAATCTTGCGCTTCAGCTCGCGCACGTCGTTCTGGGCGGCGGGCACGTCCTCGGGAACCGCATATTTTTCCTTGGCCCATTCGTAGCCGATCTCGTATTCCTCGCTAAGCTTGCGTAGGAGATTGTCGAGTTCGACGTCCATCCTGTTCGAGGAGATCTCCGCCTGCCGAAGCTGGTCCTCGACTTGACGCAGCTGGCTGCGCTGCTCGCGCGTCTCGTTTTCCTTGCGCTCGAGCTCGCGCTGGCGCTGCGACCGGTCCGCGCGCCGGAATTCGATCCCTTCGGTGTATTCCTTCTTGGCGAGACGCAGCTGGTTAAGCCGTTCGCGCTGCTGGTTCTGCTCGGCGGCGGTACGCTCGGTATCCGCCGTATTTTGCGCAAGCGTCTCCTTCAACTGACGCGATTCGGCGGACATCCGCAATTCGTCGCTGCGATGGCGGCTCGACTGCTCGACGATCGACGCACGCTCCTGCTCCATGCGCGCGATCTTCACTTTCATCTCGGTCAGCTGCGCCTGCAGCTCTTCCTTCGCGCTCGCGCTTCGCCGCTTGAACTCCTCCGCCTCGCGGATCGCGCGGGACAGGCGTTCTTCTTCGGCGGTATGCTTGACGAGCCTGGCTTCGGCTTCGGCACGGGCGGCCGCCAACTCCTTCTTCTCGCGGCCTAGCCCGCCTTCGTCGCCGCCGATCGCGGCGAGCTGCGCCTCGAGCAGCTCCCGCTCCTCGGCATGCCGCTGCCGCTGGGCCGACGCCTGCTGCTCTTCCATTCGGGCGCGTTCGCCGGATTCCCGGAGCTGCTCGATATTTTGCTGCGCCAACGCGAGCTCCTTTTTCAGGTCGTCGAATTCGGCGCGCAGCTTGATCCGGGCCTCCTCCGCCGCTTTGATCTCCTTGGCCAGCTCTTCAAGCTGACGCTGGCGGCCGAGCAGGTTGGACGATTTGCGCGCCATGCTGCCGCCCGTCATCGAGCCGCCTGCATTGACGACGTCGCCGTCGAGCGTTACGACCCGATAGCGGTACTGGAGACGCGATGCAATCCGGTTGGCATGCTCGAGCTTCTCCGCGATCATCACGTTGCCGAGCATGCTGCCGACGATGCCCGCATACCGAGACTCGAAGCTTACGAGCTCGGACGCCACGCCGACAAAGCCGTCCAGTTCCGATACGCTTCTGCGGTCGCCGTCCCCGACGTTGCGGGGCTTGATGACGTCCATCGGCAGAAACGTCGCGCGTCCCGATTGACGCTGCTTCAAGTAGCCGATCGCGGCACGCGAGGTCGCTTCGTTTTCCATGACGATATTTTGCAGCGCCGCGCCGAGCGCGGTCTCCACGGCCACCTCCAGATGCGCGGGCACGGTCACGAGCTCTGCGACCGCGCCGTGGACGCCGTGCAGATGCCCTCGCTTGGCGGCCTTCAGCACTTCCCGGACGCCGTGCTGGAAGCCGTCGTAATCGTTCGCGAGCTCCGCAATCGTATCGCGCCGCGACACGAGCGCTTCGCGCTTCTGATCCCAGCGGCGTCCCTCGCCCTGCGTCTCCTCGAGACGCCGCTGCAGATCGGCGACGCGAGTGCCTTCCGAGATATAGCGGTCTCGCGTCTGCGCGACCGCCTGTGCGCAGGCAACAACCCGCAGCTCAAGCTCCGCTCCGCGAAGCTTGAGCGCCTCGCGCTGCTCCTCGAGCTTGGCCCTCTCTCCGGCCGTACGGGCCGACTTGCGCGCGAGCTCCTCCCGCTGCTGCTCGCAGTAGCGGATATCGTTGCGCGCCTGGGCCATCGCATTCATCGTCTCGAACAGGTCCGTCTTCAGCCGCTCTTCGGCGTCCTCGCTGCCGTCCGCGATCGCGAGCTTCAACTCTTCCTCGATCAGCTTCGTCTGAAGCGCCTCGAGCTCGCCTTCGACCTGGACGCGGCGAGTCTCGATTTTCTCGCCTTCGGCCTTGGACACGGCGAGCCGCTCGGTCACCAGCGCCAGACTCTCTTCAAGCTGTGCGCGGCCGCGCGCCAGATTCGCCATCCGCTCGGTCAGCAGCTCGCCGTAGCCTTCGCTTTTTTCGGTCTCCTCCGTCGTCCGAAGAAGCTCGTCCTGCAACCGCTCGAGCGCTTCCTCGAGCCGCTGCAGCGCCTGGCGCTCTTCTTCGAGCTGAGCGTCGTGCGCCGACACGACCGTGGATAGCTCGAGCTGTTCCTTGCGGAGCTTCTCGAGCTTGCCGTTCGTCTCCGCCCAGGTTTTGTGCACGGTGTCGATCTGATGGACGTACAGGGCGATTTCTTTGTTTTTGAGCTCTTCCTTCAGCAGCTTGAACGACTCGGCCTTCGCCGCCTGCTTGCGCAGCGGCTCGACCTGGCTCTCGAGCTCCACGACAAGGTCGTTGATCCGCAGCAGATTGCCTTCGGTGTCCTCGAGCTTGCGCTGCGCTTCCTTTTTGCGCGACTTGTACTTGACGATGCCCGACGCTTCCTCGAATATGCCGCGACGGTCCTCGGAGCGCGTGCTTAAAATCTCCTCGATACGACCTTGTCCGATGATCGAGTAAGCTTCTTTGCCGATGCCGGTATCCATGAACAGCTCCGTAATGTCCTTCAGACGGCACGGCTGCTTGTTGATCAAATATTCGCTGTCCCCGCTCCGGTGCACGCGCCGCGTGACCGTTACTTCCGCGAATTCGAGCGGCAGCGCCTTGTCGCTGTTGTCGAGCGTGAGCGACACTTCGCCAAAGTTGACCGGCTTGCGGGCGTCGCTGCCGGCAAAAATAACATCCTGCATGTTGCCGCCCCGAAGGCTCTTGGCGCTCTGCTCGCCGAGCACCCACCGGATGCCGTCGGAGATATTGCTCTTGCCGCTGCCGTTCGGGCCGACGACGGCCGTAATGCCGCGGCCGAACTCGAGCTGCGTCCGGTCCGCGAACGATTTGAAGCCGGCAAGCTCAATGCCTTTCAGATACATGGGGATCCCTCACCTTTTGTCTCTCGCTGCCCGCGGCTTGTCCGCCACCCGTCTCTGCGTCGGCCCGCAATTGGCGAAGCGCCTGCGCGGCCGACTGCTGCTCCGCTTCCTTCTTGGAGCGCCCGGCCCCTTGGCCCAGCCGCCGCTCGCCGATTCGGACCTCGACGACGAACTCCCGGTCGTGCGCCGGACCCCGTTCCTCTAAAATCCGGTAGTCTAGCGTACCGAGACCCAGATGCTGCACGCGCTCCTGCAGCTCGGTCTTGTGGTCCTTGATCGGCGCCTGGCCTTCCTTGGGCAGATGAGCGAACAGGTGCTCGCCGAGGAAACGGTTCACTTCCACCAGCCCCTGATCCAAATACAACGCGCCCACAAACGCCTCGAAGGCGTCGGCCAGCAAGGACGGGCGGTTCCTGCCGCCCGTCTGCTCCTCCCCTTTGCCGAGCAGCACGACCTGCCCGAATTCGAGCGCCTCGGCAAAACGGACAAGCGACGGCTCGCAAACGATCGCAGCTCTAAGACGCGTCAGCTCGCCCTCGGGTCGGTCCGGATACATCCGGTACAATGCCTCCGACACGGTCAACTGAAGGACGGCGTCACCCAGAAATTCCAGGCGCTCGTTGTGTTCCACGCGCGAGCCTCGCTGCTCGTTCACGTATGACGTATGGGTAAAGGCCTGCCTTAGCAGCGATACGTTGCGGAACCTGACGCCCGCTCTCTCTTGCAGCCGGTTCATGACTTCGCTCATGTACGGCATCCTCCTTCTCTTTTCCTCCGCAATTCATGACGTTTTGTTCCCCGCCGTCATGCGGGCGCTTACGCCTTATTTTAGAAAAAACGCAGGCGGCACGCCGCCTGCGTCATGGCCGAGCGCTTATAATCAAGCCTCGTATTTGCGCAAAATAACCGTCGCATTGTGACCGCCGAAGCCGAACGAATTCGACAGCGCCACCTTCACGTCCGCTTGGCGCGGCTCGTTCGGCACGCAATCCAGGTCGCACTCCGGGTCCTGGTTGTCGAGATTGATCGTGGGCGGCAGCACGCCGTTCTGGAGCGCCAGACCGACGATGACGGCTTCGACCCCGCCTGCCGCGCCGAGCATATGGCCGGTCATCGACTTGGTCGAGCTGACGGCCAGCTTCTTGGCATGCTCGCCGAACGTGCGCTTGATCGCCTCGGTCTCGGACTTGTCGCCGACAGGCGTCGAAGTGCCGTGCGCATTGATGTAGCCGATCTCCTCGGGCGCGATGCCCGCGTCCTTGATCGCTCTGGCCATGCAGCGCGCCGCACCGTCAGGATCCGGCTCGGTCATGTGATGGGCGTCGCCGCTCATCCCGTAACCGATCACCTCGGCGTAAATATGCGCGCCGCGCGCGGTCGCGTGCTCGAGCGATTCCAGAATGAGCACGCCCGCGCCTTCGCCCATGACGAAGCCGTCGCGGTCCGTATCGAACGGACGGCTCGCCTTTTGCGGCTCTTCGTTGCGCGTGCTCATCGCGCGCATGTTGGAAAATCCGGCAACCGCAATCGGACGGATTGTCGCTTCGGCGCCGCCGCAGATCATGACGTCGGCGTCGCCGCGCTGGATCAGCTTGTACGAATCGCCGATCGAATGCGTGCCTGTGGCGCAAGCCGTGACGGCCGTCGTGTTGGGACCCTTGGCGCCCGTGACGATCGAGATCTGGCCGCTCGCCATGTTCGCGATCATCATCGGGATAAAGAACGGACTGACGCGGCGCGGTCCCTTTTCCATCAGGATCGTATGCTGATCCTCCCAGGTGCCGAGGCCGCCAATCCCCGAACCGACGCTTACGCCGACGCGATCGGCTTCGGCGTTGACGCCGATCTCAAGACCCGAATCCTTTACGGCGCTAAGCGATGCCGCCAGGCCAAACTGCACGAAGCGGTCCATGCGGCGCGCTTCTTTTTTGTCGATTCCGTGCGCTTCAGGCTCCCAGTTCTTCACTTCGGCCGCGATCTTCGTCGGATAGTCGGCCGTATCGAACGCCTCGATCATGCTCACGCCCGACTTGCCGGCGAGCAGGCTGTCCCAAAACGTATTCAAATCCGTGCCCAGGGAGGTAACGACTCCCATGCCGGTAACCACTACACGATTTGCCAAACTATGTTCACCTCTTCAGCCGATGCGTAAACGTTTGGCGCCGCCCATGACGGACGAGCCCGTTTCGCGTAGAAATCCGGGCGATCCGGATGCGAGAAGCGTCCGAATCCCCGGAACGGATGGTAAGCAAGACTGACGAACGGATCGGCGTCCGCATGGGACGGATCCCGTCATTTATTGCAGCGATTCGTCCCGGCGGGAAGAATCGTTCTAATAAATACGGCGTCCGCCGCGGCGGGGCGCATATCCGGCTCTGTGCAGGTAGCGACGGCCCGGGACCGTCCGTACACGGATGGCCGCCGGGCCGCAGACCCTAAAATCGTGCAGAATGTGGAGAAGTCCCGCTCTTCGAAGCGGGACCCGTCAGATCAGTTAGGCATGAGATTGTATGTAATTTACGACTTCTCCCACCGTAGTGATCTTCTCTGCATCCTCATCGGAGATCTCCAAGTCGAATTCGTCTTCGAGTTCCATTACCAGTTCGACGACATCAAGAGAGTCGGCGCCCAAGTCGTCCTTAAAGTTCGCTTCGTTGGTGACTTCGGCCTCTTCAACGCCCAGGCGTTCGACCACGATGCGTTTAACGCGATCATATACATCGGACATCCGGTTCACCTCCCTTTTGGTATTATACGAGATAGATGGACAAAAAGCCAGCGCGTAAACGGTTCCGCGAAAGCCCTTTATCCGTTGCGCCGCACGCCCGCGGACCCAAGTCCGCCGGGGTACGGCAGCGTTTTACATATACATGCCTCCGTCGACATGGATCGTCTGGCCGGTCATGTAAGATGCGCTGTCGGACGCAAGGTACAGCACGCTTGACGCGATCTCCTCCGGTGTGCCCATGCGGCCGAGCGGAATGTCCTTCAGCATGGCTTCGCGGAGATCGGCCGGCAGCTTGTCGGTCATATCCGTCTCGATAAAGCCCGGCGCGACCGCGTTGACGGTGATGCCGCGCGACGCAAGCTCTCTTGCCGCGGATTTCGTCAGGCCGATAACGCCGGCTTTGGCCGCGACGTAGTTCGCCTGTCCCGCGTTGCCGAGCACGCCGACGACCGAAGAGATGTTGATGATGCGGCCGTAACGCTGCTTCATCATCGGTCGGGTAACCGCCTTGATGCCGTTGAACACGCCCTTGAGGTTCGTCTCGATCACGGCGTCGAATTCTTCTTCCTTCATGCGCATAATCAGGTTGTCCCGTGTAATGCCGGCGTTGTTCACGAGAATGTCGAGCTTGCCGAACGCTTCGATCGCGCGCTGCACCATCGCGTCGAACTCCGCAGCTTTGCCGACGTTCGCCTGAACCAAAATCGCCTTGCGGCCGAGCGCTTCGATTGCGTCCGCCGTCTCTCGGGCGGCGGCTTCGCTGCCCGCGTAGTTCACGGCGACGTCGCAGCCCGCTTCGGCGAGCGCGATCGCGATCGCCCTGCCGATTCCGCGCGAAGCGCCGGTCACGAGCGCGGCTTTGCCGCTAAGATCAAACTCCGCCATATTATTACCCCTCTCGCGCTAGGCATAATCACTAAGTCCGCAGCCGTGCGGGGCGTGCCCCGTGTCAGCCGAGTTCCGCCTCGTTTACGCCGGCGGCGTTGCCCACGGATACGACCCGCACCGTTTTGTCGATCTTCTTGATCAGCCCCGCCAGTACGGTGCCCGAACCGATCTCCACGAACGTATCGACGCCTTCGCCGATCAAATAGCGGATGCTGTCCTCCCAAAGCACGGGGGAAACAACCTGCTCCACGAGCAGCTCCCGCAGCCGCGCGCCCTCGCCCACCGCAGTCGCCGTCACGTTGGCGATGACCTGCACTTCGGCATCGCGGAAGGCGACTTCGTCGAGCTTGGCCGCGAGCCGGTCGGCCGCGGGACGCATGAGCGACGAGTGGAACGGTCCGCTGACGTCCAGCGGGATCACCCGCTTGGCGCCGGCTTCCTTGCCGCGCTCGACGACGGCCGCAACGCCTGCCGCAGTGCCGGATACGACGATCTGCCCTGGGCAGTTGATGTTGGCGAGCTCGACTTGCGTGCCCGCAGCCGAGATGTCCCGGCAGAGCGCTTCAAGCGCTTCGCGCTCGGCGCCGAGCGTCGCCGCCATTGCGCCTTGGCCGCTGGGCACGGCCTCTTCCATGAACGTGCCGCGCGCGCGGACGAGACGGATCGCGTCGGCAAAGTCGAGGACGTTCGCCGCAACGAGCGCGCTGTATTCGCCGAGGCTATGTCCGGCAACGAAGTCCGGCTTTACGCCCCTCGCCTTAAAAGCTTCGAGCAGCGCAACGCTTGTCGCAAGCAACGCGGGCTGCGTGTTCGCCGTCTGGCGCAGCGAATCCTCCGGCCCCTCGAAGCAAAGCGCCGATACGGAAAATCCGAGCGCCCGGTCGGCAGCCTCGTACACGCGCCGCGCCGCTTCGAACGCTTCCGCGGCATCCTGGCCCATTCCGACCGCCTGCGCCCCTTGTCCGGGAAATACGAATGCGATTTTGCCCATGATCGTTCGTCAGCCTCCTCTATCCTTTACCAGACCAGTACCGAAGCGCCCCAGGTGAGGCCGCCGCCGAAGCCGACGAGCGCGATTGTGTCGCCCTCGCTTACTCGCCCTTCCTCCGCCGCTTCCGCCAGCGCTAGCGGGATCGAAGCCGCCGACATGTTGCCGTAGCGATCCACGTTGATCACGCACTTCTCCGGCGGCAGCTCGAGCCGCTCGAGCGAAGCCTGGATGATGCGGATATTCGCCTGATGCGGCACGAGCAAGTCGATCTCGGACTTGTCCACGCCCGCCTTGCGGAGCGCTTCCTCGGCCGCATTGCCCATGATGCGCGCCGCGAACTTGAACACCTCGCGGCCGTTCATCTCGATGAAGTGACGCTTGCCGGCCACCGTCTCTGCGGACGAAGGCTGGCGGGAGCCGCCGCCCTGGATGCGCAGATGCGGACCGCCGGAGCCGTCGGCCCCGAGCTCGAACGACTTGAAGCCGCGTCCTTCGGGCACTTCGCCGATGACGACAGCGCCCGCGCCGTCGCCGAACAGCACGCAGGTGTTGCGGTCGGTGTAGTCGGTAATCCGGGACAGCGTATCGGCGCCGATGACGAGCGCGTACTTGTACATGCCGAGCGCGATGAAGCCGGATGCGTTGGCGAGGCCGTAGATGAAGCCGGAGCAAGCGGCGGACAGGTCGAACGCGGCCGCTTTTTTCGCGCCAAGACGGTCCTGCAAAATGCAGGCGGTCGACGGGAAAAACATGTCCGGCGTAATCGTCGCGACGATGATCAGATCCAGCTGATCCGCCGTGATGTTCGCCGACGCCAGCGCCTTGACGGCCGCCTCGTACGCCAGATCGCTCGTCGCCTCATGCTCGGCCGCGATGCGGCGTTCGCGGATGCCGGTGCGGCTCACGATCCATTCGTCGTTCGTTTCGACCATTCGCTCCAGCTCTTGGTTCGTCAGACTGCGCTCCGGCGCGTACTTGCCGATGCCGAGGACGCCCACGGGAATTCCATTCATCGTCTTCTCTCTCACTTTCCGCCGAATTCTTCGGCCAATGCAGGGATGAGTCCGTTGTCGATCGCGGACACCGTATGGCGGATCGCGTGCATCGTCGCGGTGGCGTCCGAGGAGCCGTGGCTTTTGACGACCAGCCCGTTCACGCCGAGCAGCGGCGCGCCGTTATAAACCTTGTAATCCATCATTTTGCCGACGCGCCTGAAGTTCGGCCGCAGAACGGCCGCCGCCAGCTTGGAGCGCAGGCTGCTCGTCATCTCTTGCTTCAGCAGGCCGAACACCGTCTCGGCCGCGCCTTCGATCGCTTTGAGCAGAATGTTGCCCGAAAAGCCGTCGCAGACGAGCACGTCGCAGCTGCGGCTCAGCACGTCGCGCGCTTCGACGTTGCCGATGAAATGAATCGGCGCCGACTCGAGCAGCTCGAACGCGGCCTTGCTCAGCTCGTTGCCTTTGGCTGCCTCGGTGCCCACGTTCAGCAAGCCCACCTTGGGCCTTACGAGCCCGTGTACCTTCTGCCTGTACATGCTGCCCATCAGCGCATACTGCAGCAGATGCTCCGGCTTCGCGTCCATATTGGCCCCGAGATCGAGCGTCAGGACGCCCTTGCCGTCCGTCGTCGGGAATAAAGAGGTCAGGCCCGGCCGGTCGATTCCTTTGAGCCTGCCGAGCACGAGCAGTCCCGCAGCCATCAAGGCGCCGGTATTGCCTGCGGAGATCATCGCGTCTGCGGCGCCCTCCTTTACCATACGGGCCGCCACATTCATCGAAGCATCCGGCTTGCGGCGCACAGCGCGAACGGGTTCGTCGTCCGGCGCGATGATATCCGCCGCCGGCACGACCGTCACGTTCGAAGGCTTGCCCGCGCTCAGCAGCGGATTGAGCGCTTCCGGCCGTCCGACGAGCAGCAGCTCGGCCTTCGGCCACTGCGAGGCCGCCGCCAGCGCGCCTTCAACCGTCGAGCGGGGCGCATGGTCGCCGCCCATCGCGTCTATGGCGATTTTCATGCCTCTCCCGCCCCTTCCTCGTCCGCAGAGCCTGCGGAGCGATAGATCACAAAGTTTCCTTGAAATACCATTTCGTCGCCGACGTAAGTGAATACCTCCACCTTCGCCTTGCCTTTCTGAACGCCGCTGGATCTCACATACGCCTTTGCGATGCACTTTTCCCCATGCCTGGCAGGACGAATAAAGCGGATATCCGCCGATGCGGTCAGCGCGATCTCGTCGTTGATGACGGCTACCGCGAGCGAGTTGGCTTGCGCGAACACATGATGCCCCCGCGCAATGCCGCTTCGGGAGAGGACGTGCTCGTCCCGAATCTCGAACATCGAGATGCCGCTCTTGTCGAGCTGCAGATCGAGGACGTCCCCGATCACTTCGTGAAGCGGCAGCGATCGGACCGGGTCGTAGGAGCGCTCCGCCATCAGCTTGAGCCGCTCGCGCAGCTCGGGGATCGCCAGCTCCAGCCGGTCGAGCCGGATCGTCTGGATGCTGACCTTGAGCAAGCGGGTCAACTCCCGGTCGGTCAGGAACGGATTGTCTTCGATGAGGCGGGCGAGCTGCTGATGGCGTTGCTTTTTGGGCATGCGTTCCATGGGCGACACCGCCTTATATGTTCATACTGATACCTGGTGCCAATCGGATATAAAGAAAAACGCGCCTTGACGCTAGTCACGCCGGGACGCGTTATTTCATTATTGCTTGATGATTTCGCGGGATTTGTACGTGCCGCAAACCTTGCACACGCGGTGCGAGATTTTCAATTCTCCGCATTGTTCGCACTTGACCAAACCCGGAACGACCAATTTGAAGTGCGTCCGGCGCTTGTTTTTGCGGGCTTTGGATGTTTTGCCAAAAGGTACTGCCATGTTCCCACCTCCTTACCAGAGTCGAAAGCGAAAGCGGCCTCTATCGGCATTCCTATTTCGATGTCGTTATGAACGTTCGGAATCGAACCAGCCTTTGAGCGCCTCCAGCCTCGGATCGATCTTGATCGGCTGCGGCCGCTCGGGCTTGCCGTTCAGGTCTTCGCCGGTCTCCGGATCGAGTCCCTTGCAGTCTTCGCTGCAGGTCGGCGACAGCGGCAGATTCAACAGCAGTTCGTCCTGCAAATAAGGCCGAAGCTCCAGCCGATCGCCGTGGAACGGTACGAAGTCCTCGTCGTCCTGCTCTCCGAGATCCGCCACTTCCTGCGAGACTTGCTTAAAACTCTCGTTGTAAGGAATGTGAAGCGGCTCTTCGAACTTGGTCAAGCAGCGAACGCATGTCCATTCGAGATTGCAGTCCAGCTGGCCGTCTACATGGACGAACTCGCCGGAAGGCTCGGCCTTAACGTCCGCCTTGAGCGGACCGGCCGGACGCACGCCGGGTACCTGTGACAGCAGATCGGCGACGTCAATCGTCTCTTGCAGCGTTAGCCTAGCCTTGGCTGCCCTCAGTTCCTGTACATTGAGCAACATATTATCACTCCAAACAAACAAAAGTAATTATAGACGCGGGACGGCGCTTTTGTCAACATTTAACGCGGCGGACGGCCTTGGCGCCCCGATCGGGAATTCAAGCCTTCTTTCATGTTATCATATCCTTAATCCGCGCTTCAAAGGAGCGTTCGCCATGTCCACCGTCGGCCTCGTCGTCGAATACAATCCGCTGCATAACGGTCATCTCTATCATATACAACAATCGCGCAAAATAACGGAAGCCGAATCCGTAATCGCCGTCATGAGCGGCCATTTTCTGCAGCGCGGCGAGCCGGCGATCGCAGACAAATGGTCCCGTACGGAAATGGCGCTGCGCGCGGGCTGCGATCTCGTACTCGAATTGCCCGTCGCTTACAGCGCCCAACCGGCCCAGTGGTTCGCGTACGGCGCTGTCGCCGCGCTTGCCGCTACCGGCGTCTGCGACGCGCTCTGCTTCGGCAGCGAGAGCGGGGACGCAGACGCCCTGGCGCGCATCGCCGATCGGCTGTCGGCCGAGCCCGAGTCGATGCGGCTTCGGCTTGCCGCGCTGCTGAAGGAAGGCCTGCCTTATCCGAGCGCATACGCCGCGGCCGCCCGCGAGCATCTCGAGGCCGCAGGGGAATCGGACGCCGCGTTCGGGCTGGCGCAGCCAAACCATACGCTCGGGCTTCATTATTTGCTCGCGCTGCGCAAACTGGGCAGTCCGATGAAGGCGCTATCTATCCGGCGCGAGAAGTCGGACTACAATCAAACAGCGATCACCGACACGGCCATCGCGAGCGCGACGGCGCTGCGCAAGCTTATCGGCGAAGCGGGCGGCGTGCTGGACGGCCTTGCGCCTTATGTGCCCGGCTCGACGCTGGACGTACTGCGCAGGGAGGCGTCGGCGGGCAGGGCGCCCGTGACGTGGGAGGCTTTCGCGAGACCGCTGTTCCACCTGCTCGGCTCGATGCCTGCATCGGAGCTTGCAAGCTATGCCGAGGTGACCGAAGGACTCGAGCACCGCATCAAAGGCGCGCTGCGGGAGCTGCGCGCCTGGCGCGTGGACGAATTGCTGGATCTGCTCAAGACGAAGCGGTATACGCGCACGAAGCTGCAGCGGACGCTGGCGCGCATCCTGCTCGGCCACCGGGCGGAGGACCTGAACGCCGACCGGCTGGCGGCGGGCGTGCAGTACATTCGCGTGCTCGGCTTCACGGCGCGGGGGCAGGCGCTGCTGAAGCGCATGAAAAAGACGGCGGCCGTGCCGGTCGTCCAATCTGCCGCGGCCGGCGACTGGCCGTATCTGGCGATGGACGCGAGGGCCACCGCGGTATATGCCGCGGCGCTTGCCGCCTCGCGGCCCGCCGACGCCTGGCGGGACTATACGGAGCCGCCTGTAAGGGTATGAAGGCGGTTCGCGCACGCGGAGGATCCCCCACCGCATTTTCTCTCGATATCGCGATATCGAATGCGATGCGCGTTCGCGGATCGCGCTTGCGCACGGATAGCGAGTCTGCAGCCAAGCGCTCCAGCACGGATAAGGTGTTTTTGGCGCTAACTCGGCGCTGTCTTGCTGGTTTGAGCCCGAGATAAGGTGTTTTTGGCGATAACTCGGCACTGTCCTGCTAGTTTGAGCCCGAGATAAGGTGTTTTAGGCGATAACTGGCCCACACGCAATCGTTTGAGCTTTCCCTCGAACGATCGTTGAAAAGCGATCCGCAGCGCAGCTACAGATCCTGCGACATCCGGATCATGTCCCTGCACGGAATGCCGTTTTCGACGATCGGCTCCTCATAATGTCTCACGAAAAAATCGACGTCTACGCCGACGATCCGAAAGCCGCACTTTTGATAAAGCGCGAGCTGCCCGATGCCCGAATTGCCCGTACCGACCTCGATCGTACGATACCCTTCGCGGCTCGCGGTTTCGATAGCATGAAGGACGAGCGCTTTGCCGATGCCCTTCCCCTGATGACGTTCGTCGACAGCGACGTTAACAAGCTCCGCCGTGTCCGGTCGCGTAGGCAGCAGGACGTAAGTGCCTAAAGCATCTCCCTCCTCTGCTCTCGCGACGTAGCATACTCCGCGCCTCAAATATTGCGTTACCAGTTTTTCCGACGGATCGGCGAGCAATAGCAGAGCCATTGGCGGTTTTTCCCCCGGTCCTAGCGATTCGATTCGCATGCGGCCCCTCCTCCTGTTGTTCTCGGCGCCTGCCTGCATCGCCCTCCCGGACAAGGCTGGTCTATCGACGGACGAGCTTGCGTACATTGAAGCATGACCCATTGAGCGGCCATGGCCTTGTCTTGCGCGATCGCGGCGCTTCGCACCACCAGCCATCCGTTAGACCCGAATGGGCGTGAGGAGGCGGCTTTAATGCCGGAATCCGCGTCGCGCAAAAAATCGTTTCTCATCTCTATATTGCTAGGCGGCTGCGCCCTGGCGCTCGTCGTCGGCATCGTGAGATCGCCGGACGAGGCATTTCGCGCTTCGCTGGGCGGACTTGAAATCTGGTGGAGGACCGTATTCCCCGGCCTGCTCCCTCCGCTCATGCTCGCCGAACTGCTTGCCGCCTCGGGACTGCTTCACGGCATCGCTGCGCTCGGCAGTCCGCTCTTCCGCCGTCTGTTCAAGCTGCCGGCAGCTGCGGGTTGGGTCGCGGCGTTCGGCTGGACGGCGGGCATGCCCGCCGGCGCTCGCGAGACGGCGCGGCTGCGGGATCGCGGCATGATTCGCGGCCGCGAAGCCGAGTCGTTGCTCCTGCTCTCGCATATGCCCAATCCGTTTCTCGTTATCGTCGTGGTGGGCAGCGGCTTTCTGCAGGCGCCCGCATACGGCTGGGCGATCGCCGCCGGACTATGGATATCGGGCATCGCTGCCGGTATGCTTTGGCCACGGCTGTCCGGACGCGACCCAATGTCGCCGGCATTGGCGGATTCATCCGTCGAGCCGACGTCGGACGATGGAGGCGTCATCATTCAGCCGGCGGGCTCCGCCCTGCGCCGCGCCTTCCGGGCCATGCAGGAGGCGCGTATCGCCGATGCGCGCCCCTTCGGCAAGCAGACCGCCGATGCCGTCACGAGCGCAGTCGCCACGCTGTTCGCGATCGGCGGTCTTATGATGATGAGCGCCGTGCTGCTGCGCATTTTGCAGACCGCGCTGCCGGGCACCGACGCTTGGCTGACGGTCCCCAGTCTATACGAGATGCACCTTGGCGCCTATGCTTCCGGACGATCGGCGCTGTTCGAGTCCGCGCCGGCCAAAGCCGCCGCGCTCATCGCTGCAGCGCTAGCCTGGAGCGGTATCAGCGGCCTGCTCCAAGCCCGGGCCGCCTGGAGCGGCAGCCGTTTCCCTTGGTCGCGCTTTATCGCCGGCCGCCTGCTGCACGCGGCGCTCGCTCTTATTGCGACTTATCCGCTCGCCCTCGCGGCCGAGCGCGGCTGGTTCGCGCCGCTCGCCCCCGCATGGCGCGGCATCGCGGGTCCGATCGCGGCATCCGGGCAGGCTGCCGGTCCGCTTCCCTCCGGCTGGACGCTGCTGCCCGGCACGACGCTCGCCACGCTCGCATGCCTCGGCATTTTTGTATTGCTCGCCCTGCTCGCCGCCATCATCTCGCCCAGGCGCCGTGGCAGCGGCAAACGCCCGAAGTAATCGCCGCGGGCTCCGTAATCTTATAGGCCAAACAGGCACCTTCAGCGAAACGTCGCAGAAGGTGCCCGTTTTGTTAATCCCGCTTGCCGAACTTGCCCCGCAGCGCCGCCTCGACCGCCGGCGGCACAAGATCCTGCACCGCCCCGTCGAACTTGGCAATTTCCTTGACGATGCTCGAGCTGAGGTAGGAATACTTGGGATTGGTCATCATAAAAATCGTCTCGATGCCCTCGTCGAGCTGACGGTTCGTCGAGGCCATCTGCAGCTCGTACTCGAAATCCGTAACGGAACGAATGCCGCGGACGATCACCTGGGCTTGCTGAGACCGCATATACCTGACAAGCAGGTCCCTGAAGCTTCCGATTTCTACGTTCGGCAGGTCCTTCGTTACTTCGAGCAGCAGGCTCGTCCGCTCTTCGACAGTGAACAGCGGGCTCTTGCTCGTATTGTTCAGCACCGCGACGATCAGCCTGTCGTACTGCTTCGCCGAACGCCGTATAATGTCCAGATGTCCGAACGTGACCGGGTCGAAGCTGCCCGGGTACACCGCGATACGATGCTCGCTTTCCGGCCGATTCGATTTGACATTCATCTACGCTTCGCCTCCGTATCTATAGATGGATATCGCGGTTTCGCCATACAAGGCAAGCCTGCGCCGCTCGAAGATCCCGATACGTTCCCCGTATTCGAAGCCGGATTCATGCTCGATGACCGCCACCGTATCCTCGCCCGCGAGTCCGCGCGCCGTCAGTTCCAGCAGCAGTTCGTCGCCATTTTTCATTACATATGGCGGATCCAGGAACACCAGGCCAAACGGCTCGCTGCCCCGCTGCTCCAGCAGCCTGATCGCCTTGACGGCGTCCTGCCGGTAAATCTCGGCCTTGTCGGCAAGGCGCGTCGCTGCCAGATTGGCTCGGACGACCTCGATGCTGCGCATATTCGCGTCTACGAAAACGGCGCTTCCGGCGCCACGGCTGAGCGCCTCGATCCCGAGCCCGCCGGTGCCGGCGAACAGGTCGAGCACGCGCTCCCCGTCAAAGTACGGCCCGATCATGCTGAAGAGGGCTTCCTTGACCTTGTCCGTCGTCGGACGGGTCGTCTGGCCCGGCACCGCCTTGAGCGGCCGCCCTCTGGCCTCTCCGGATATGACTCTCATCTGTGATGTTCGACCCCCGCTTGCATGGTATGCCCCGATTTGACAGCAAGACAGCCGCGGGTCCGCCGCGGCTTAGATGAGGCTTATGTTACCATATCCCGAAGCTGGCGGGAAGCCCGTCCCGCACGCTCGGTCTTCATTCGCAATTTTTTGGCTCTATGGCGTATATTTTCCCGCCTTGCGGCGATACTGCTACTACCGGCGTCGAGAGATGCCGGGGATAACCGCGGAGAAGGCTTACGTTTCCCCATAAGTTCTTCGTCCGGTTTCTCCTCTCCCATGAGGCCCTCGTCGCGAGACGGGGGTCGTTTTTTTGCGCCGACAAGCCTCCGAAAATGTAACCTGGGTCACAGAATCAAAATAAATGTTCATGTTACGTTGAAGTGGGTAATACAAGACAGGAAATCTATACCAATAGCGATGGAGTGTTGCGTGGATGAAAAAGAAGATTCTTTTGCTGACCCTGATCGGCCTGCTGACCGTAGGCGGCGTTGTCAGCGCAGCGAATTTATGGGGAACGTACAAAGGTTATGCGAAGATGAGAATAACGCTAGGCGGGCAGCCTATTTTGACGACGGGCACGCCGGCCATCAATTTCCAGGGCTCGACGATGCTGCCTTTGGCAGCGTTGAAAAGCGCCGGCGTTTCTTACTCTTACGACGCAAAGAAACAGACGGTCGACCTCAAGCCGGCCGGTGCCAATTTGATCCAGGCGACCGAGGACGTCATATCGCTCGGCGGCGACGGAATTACGCTTACTAGCATCGCCAAGGAAGTGACCGCGGTCGTTTATTTCCCTGCCCTTTACGGCTTCGACGACGACTGGGCGGACATTGATCTGATCTTCAAAAAGCTGGTGCCGCTCGGCGCCGAATACATGCGCGTCGTGTATACCGACGACGACGAGGAGAACGTGATCGAGATTCTGACGTCCGATTACGACAAGTTCTTGAAGGGCACGATTACGGACGACCAGCTTCAGCAGTTGTGGAGTACAAGCGGTCCGCTGTTTGACTCCCCCGACGATGCGAGCGCTGAAGAAAACCTCGGTTAAGGCGGGGCGACAACTTGACGAGATCGGTACCTATTAAACGGTTCACGCTATCTTAAACCATAATTCGCAGCGCATGAGAGACCTCCGCCAGGAGGTCTTTTTCATTTGCCGCTCGGTTAAAAATATTCCGCTTGACTTTTGCGGCGGCGCGAACGGGCACTTGACAGCCGTATGCTATAGTAAAAAAGTAATTTTGTCCCCGAAAGGAGTCGTGCTCTTGTTTCAATATAGTCAACAAACGTACGAGGGCGTCAGCTTCGGCAGCCAGGATCTGCGATACGGCGAGCTGATCGGCTGTACGTTTGTACGCTGCTCGTTCGCCCATGGCTCCATGGAGGAGATCGCGTCCGTCAAATGCCGCTTCGTCGGCTGCGATTTTCGCGGCGCTTCGCTTAACGGCTCCATTCATACGGAATCCGCGTTTGAAAATTGCAACTTCGATGGTGCGGATTTGTTCGTTTCGAAGTTCGATCGCTGCAAAATGATGGGCTCTACATTTTCCAACACCGTCCTCGACGGTATCTCCATCCTGCAGGGCGATTGGTCCTATACGAATTTGAGGCATGCGAAGCTGGCCAAGCAGGATCTGCGCGGAATCAAATTTTACGAAGCCGACTTGGCCGGCGCGCAATTGACCAAGGCGGATCTCAGGGACTGCGACCTGTCGATGGCCTCCCTTGCCAAAGCGGACCTGCAGGGCGCCGACGCGAGAGGCGCCAAAATGGACGGCGTCGACTTCAAGCAATTCGCCGTTACCGGCCTGCGGATGGATCACGAGCAAGCTGTGCTTTTCTCCATCTCCTACGGTGCCAAGGTCGGTTGATTCACAATAAGGGTCCGATCCGCAGCGTTCGCCCAATCGTTCACAAACGCGTCATTTCATTTCCTCGGGCACCGTCCTGTATAATAGAAACATTAAGTACTGGGCGGTGAATCGACAGTGAACGGTCCTAAAGCGGTCGGGCTTGTGCTGGGCTATTGCCTGGCGGTATTTTTGTTTGTCTTGGTCATATATTTGACGATTCGTTTCTCTACATGACTTGACGCGCGCTGCGCGTACGGCCGGCCCTCTCACGCGGAGCCGGCTTTTTTGCGTTGCCGCCGGCACTCCGACGACGCCCGTCCGGAATTGCGTCTTTTCGTGTCGGATCCAGATTCAACCTGCAGCCTGAGGTGTAAGAAAATTATAACAATACCGTACGGAAGGAGGTGTGATGACGCATGAAGCAGCAACGTCTCTCGCTTAGGAATTACCTGGCGTTCTTGGTGACCGAGGTGTCGGAAACGATCAAGCAAGATCCGCAGACCACGCCGCGTTCACGTCGCTGATTCGTCATCACGCCCCCTCCACGCAGACCGAAGCCGCCGGCACCGGCGGCTTTTTAGCGCCCTCCTTTTCGTTCCTTCTATAAATAACGCCAAGGCGCCATGTCCGATGAGCGTCGATAAAACAACCGCCAATTCAGTCCAGGGAAGGATAGACGGATCCCCGGGTTCGTATGATAAACTAAGCGAATCAACTGATCCCGAAAGGACGATTTTTCATGAGCCAAGCCGCGCAATATGCGGTCCCTATCCTCTTGGTTGCGTTTATTTTGTACCGTCGCATCCGCCGGACGGTCGGCTTTCAGCTGCTTCGGCCGCGGCGGCTTCAGATCCGGATCGGCATCTTCTCCGTCATCGGCATCATCCTGATCGCGGCAGGATTCGTCCATCCGATCGTTTTCGCCGCGGATGCCGCGGGCCTCGCCTTGGGCGGACTGCTCGCCTGGTTCGCGATCCGGCACAGCATCGTGGAGAAGCGCAGCGACGGGCTCTACTACCGGACGCATGTCATTATCGAATCGCTTGTCATCGCGCTGTTCATCGGCCGTATTGCTTACCGGTTCCTGTTCGCGATGCAGGGCGCGCAGACGGCCGCGAACGCCGGCGGAGGCGCCGACTCTCTGGAGCAGTACGGCCGTGATCCCTGGACGGCTGCCATCTTCTTCATTCTGATCGCTTATTATGCAGGCTATTACATCTACGTGCTGCGCGCCGCTCCCAAGCGGGCCGCGTGATCGGCCGGTCGCATGCCCAAGAAGACCGCCGGGTGCAGAAAGGACGTTGAAATTGAGAACCGCAGACCAGGTTAAGCGAAAATATCACGAGTTAGCCTCGCGTAAGCAAGCGCTCGAAGCGCTATACGCAGAAGCGGGCGAGGAAGCCCGCCCCGAGCTGCAGGCGCAGGCCGAGCGGCTGGAGGAACAGCTGCTGCTGCTCGAATGGGTGCTGAACGCGCCGTCCGGCAGTTATCACGGCTGAGCTGGCCGGTTACGAAGCAGGCCTTCAAATGAAGCACAACAAGAAAATCGGGATGAAGCAGCGTCATTTCCTGCCTCATCCCGTTTGTGTTGTTGGTGCAGTTGTCGATCAAACGAAACCGTAAAAGACCGCCGTATTCAGGTCCAAAGTATGCTCGACCGCCTTAAGCGCCAAACCGCGCAGCACCGCGATCTCGCGCGCGACCGCAAGCGTCATGGCCGGCGTCGTCTCCATTCCTGCGAACGGACCTTCGAACGGCCAGGGGCCGTCCGTTTCCGCCATCAACTGTTCGAGCGGAAAAGTAGCCGCCAGTTCCCTGATATCCGGCTCGTACAGCACGTCTGGCGTGAGCGAGATGAAGTGGCCGCGCGCCGCAATCCGCGCCGTCGTCTCCGGCGATCCTTTATACCAGTGGAAATGCGCCCGGCGCACGCCGCAGCGATCCAATATGGCGAGCGCCTTGTCGGCATCCTCGTAGACCGCGTGCAGCGCGACCGGGCGGTCCAGCTCGGCGGCGAGGCTCGCGAAAACGTCGAGCTGCGCCAAGTACGGCGCTTCGTCGAACGCTTCGCCGCGCGCCTCGGCCTCCGTCCTCGTGTAGTACGGCAGGCCGACTTCGCCGATCGCGAACGCCTCGCCGGTCTCCGCGAGCCCTCGAATACGGCTGCACAGCCGCTCGAGCGCCTCCGTTCCGAGCGGCGGCTGCTCGGGGTGATGGCCGTAAGCGGGCATTATTTTGCCGGGCCACAAAGCGGCGAGCCGCCGCGTCTCCTCGCATGAATCCGGGTTCATCGAGACGGCGACGATGCCTCGCATTCCCGCTGCGAATGCCTCCGTCAGCAGCGCCTCCCGGCGCTCCGGCGGATACTGGTCGACGTGCAGATGCGCGTCATACGCCATGGCCGGCACCTCCCCGCGCCAGCAATGCGAGCACTTCTTCCTTGAGCGCGACGAATGCCGGCTCCTTCCAGACATCCGCCCGGCGAGGCCGCTCGAACGGCACCCGAATCTCCCGCAGCACCGTCGCCGGCGCCTTGGACAGCACGTAGATGCGGTCCGAAAGCGTCAGCGCCTCCTCGATGCTGTGCGTAACGAACAATACGGAGCGCCGTTCCTCCTCCCAGAGCCGCAGCAGCCACGTTTGCATCTCCGCCCTGGTGAGCGCGTCGAGCGCGGCGAACGGCTCGTCGAGGCACATCACGCCGCGCGGCATGAGCAGCGCCCGCAAAAACGACACGCGCTGCTGCATCCCGCCGGACAGTACCTGCGGGTATTCGCTTGCCACGTCGCCGAGCCCGATGCGACCAAGCCACTCCTCCGCCATCGCCGCGGCGCGCCGCCGCTCGATGCCTGCCGTCGTCAGCGCGGAGGCGATATTGGCGCCGACCGACAGCCAAGGAAACAGCGACGCCTGCTGCGGCATATAGCTGATCTGTCCGCGCCTGCCGGTCGTCTCCGCGCCGTCGATCAGAATGCGCCCCGCATCCGGACGCTCGACGCCGCCAATCAGGCGGAACAGCGTCGACTTGCCGCTGCCGGACGGCCCGAGCAGCGTGACGAACTCGCCGTCCGCGACCGTCAGCGAAATGCCGCCGAGCACGGGATGGGCCTTTTTGCCGCGCGAGTAGCTATGATGAATATCGATCAGTTCAAGCTTCGCTTGTCCGCTCATCGCGCTCCCCCCTCCCGTGCCGCCGGCCGCCAGCGAACGACAAGACGCTCGAGCAGCGCCGCGATGCCGTAAAAAGCGAGCGCCATGCCCACGATGCTTACGATCGCGGCGAATACGCTTGTCGTATCGTAGCCCTTGGACTTGAGCACCAGATAATAACCGATCCCCTCGCTTGCGCCGAGCCACTCCGCCACGATGGCTGCCGTGATGCTGTACGTAGCCGTGATTTTCAGGCCGGAGAAAAAGTACGGCAGCGAAGCCGGCAGCTCCAGCCGACGCAGCACCGTTAACCGGCTCGCGCCGATCATCGCGAGGTACTCGCGCAGATGCGCATCGGCTTGTCCGAGGCCGGCCAGCATCGACCAGGCGATCGGAAAGTAGCAGACGAGCGCCAGCAGCACGAGCTTCGGCGTCAGGCCGAAGCCGAACCAGATGATAAGCAGCGGCCCTAGCGCGATCAGCGGAATGTTTTGCGTGATGATGATAATCGGCGATAGTGCGGCCCGGACAAACGGGATGAGGTGAAACACGATGGCAGACAGCACGCCCAGCCCGATGCCGAGCCCGATGCCCTTCAGGGCCAGCTTCAACGTCGATCCGCTCTGCGCCAGCAGCCTGTCCCGCTGCTCCCAGATCCGTTCACCGATCGCCAGCGGCGACGGCAGCGTAAAGGGCTTGATGTTCCATAGCGCTACGCTTAGTTGCCAGAGCGCCAGCACGGCGACCAACGTGCCGACCGGCAGCAGAAAGCGGCTTAGCTTACTGTCCATCGGGATATTTGCGCAGCAGATGCGCCATGGAGGCGCCGTCCGATCCGTGAACGAGCAGCTTGATTTGCGACAGGACGGACGGGCTTCCTTTTTCGAACATCGCGCGGTTCATTTCCTTCACGATATCGAGCAGCTCATCGAGGTCCCCCTCCATTGTCGTCTCGAGCGGCCCGACCCGGTACGCGACGCCGGAAGTCTTGATGATCTCGATCGCCCGGTCGACGTACAGATGCGTATCGTCCTCGGGATTTGCGGCCTTCGGCAAAATCTGAATGCTGAGCAGCGCTTGCGACATGTCTGTTGTCCTCCTCGTTTAGATTCTCATTTAAGTTTTCGGCAAATTTAAGGCTGCGGCAAAAAGTCGTTCGTGAACATCGCGTCGTAGTCCAGATCCTTTGTCAGCAGCTCGTGCTCCTTCAGGAATTCGGCGTAGCCGGACCACACTTCCCGCTTTTGCTCGCCCCAGCGAGGCGCGTCGTCCTTGTATCTCGGGCTTAGCCAGGCCTGGCTTGCCTTGACGAGATCCGCGTTCAAGTCGGGATTGGCCTTGATCAAGATGTCCGCGGCTTCGGCCGGATGGTCGATCGCGTACTGATAGCCTTCCGACGCCCCTTCGACGAAGGCGCGGACGACGTCCGGTTTGTTCTTGATCATCTTCTCGTTCGTCGTCAGCACCGGCGTATAATAATCGAGGCGCTTGTCAAAATCCGAGAGATAGACCATGTTCAGCTGGATGCCGCGCTGCTCGGCTTCGATGCCGGTCCAGGCGTAGAAGATCCATTCGAAGTCGATATCCTTTTGCACGGCGGTGAAAAAGTCCGCAGTGCCCGCGTTGACGAACTTGACCTTGTTCACGTCGGCGCCCTGCTTCTGCATCATCGAGCCGATGACGGCCTGTTCCGCCGGCGAGCCCCATCCGCCGTAGCTATGGCCTTCGAAGTCTTTGGGCTCCTTAATGTTTTTATCCGCCGGAGAAGCGAAGCCCGACGTATTATGCTGAATGATGGCGGCCAGCGAGACGATCGGCATATCGTTCTCTCTTGCAAGGGTGAGCCCCTCCTGCGCGCCTACGCCAAAATCCGCCGCCCCCGTCGCGACCATCTGGTCCGCGCCGCTCTCCGGCGGCAGCACGATCTCGACGTCGAGTCCGCGTTTTTTCCAATAGCCTTGATCGGCCGCGGCATACAGGCCCGTGTGGTTCGTGTTCGGCGTCCAGTCGAGCACGACCTTCACCTTGCCGAGATCGGCGGCTTGATCGCTTGACGCGGAAGCGGATGCCGACGATGACGCGCTCGCGCCCGTTGATGACGCTTCCGAACCGCTGCCTCCCTCTCCGTTCCCGTTTCCCCCGCAGCCCGCCATAATCAGCAGTGCCGCGATTGCCGCCGCGCCCTTGCCGCGCCAGCTTTTTTTGACCATACGCATCTGTCTCTTCTCCCTCTCCATGCCTTCGCACGCAGACATTCAAAAAACGCCCCCCGTATACGGAGGGCGTCCTAAATAAGCATGGACAAAACGCGCGAATCCGATTCGCGCTTCCCGCCTCCCTACGCTGGTACTAACCAGATCAGGTTAAAGGGTCTGCATCATTGTAACGGGATGCACTCTCAGCCGGCCTATTCCAGCTCCCCCGGGGTTTGTTCGATTGTCGACGTACTTGGCCGTGATTGATAACGCTCCTCATTATAGCAGAAGATCGGATTCTGTCCAGCATTTGCCGCGGACTCCGCCAGAGCGCGCCGCCCTCAATGCGGGTACATCGTCTCGAACTCGACGCCGCAAGGTCCCCCGTCGGCATTCAGATCCAGCTCCACTTCCGTCCCGTCGGCATGATATAGCGGCCGGTAATATTGGCCGATTGCCGTAGCGGACGCGTTGGCATAATGACAGATGAACGCCCGGCGAAATCGATCCTTCGTCTTGTTGCGATACGATCCGTGAATCAGATTCCCGTTAAAAAACAGCACGTCCCCAGGCTCCATGACGACGGGCATCGCTTTTTGGTCCTTCGGCGGCTTCACGAAATGGGTCGTGAACGACTCCTTCGCGTCGGCGTGCTCGGGACAGACGATCTCGTAATCGTGCGTCTTCGGCACGACCAGCATGCCGCCGTTCTCCTCGTCCGCCTCGTCGATCGCGGTCCATGCGGCGATACAGTTGCCCGGCTCCACCTTCAAGTAAAAGTTATCCTGATGCAGCGCCTGGCCCTTGGCCCCTGGCGGCTTGTAGTAAAACATGCTTTGCGCGGCCAGCGGCGGCTCTTCGTACAAATCCTCCAATACGGCTAACACCGGCTGATGCAGCATATACCTTTTAGCCGTTTCGTTAAAGCGGTTCGGGTGCATGACTCGCGGGTACCTTTTTAGCGGTTCTTCTTCGCCTGCGGTCATATCCGGTTCGTAATAGCCTGGTACGCCCGTGCGGCCAATCTCTTGGAAGGTGTCCTTGATTTCCTGAAGCTGCTGCGGATTATATAGCCCTCTTACAATAAGAAAGCCTTCGTTTTCGAACTTGTTTTTTTGCTCCTCGGTCAAGCTCTGAAGCGCATAAGCCATGCCTTCTCCTCCTCCGAATCGGATATGCTTTTCTTCCGTTCCTACAGGTTCAGTATATTTTTTTCGCGCTCGGACGGGGAGTAGCAATCCTGCTTTTCACTCACACGATTCTGCTATCCGCTGGATATGAGCCTCGCTGCGCGGTATGCTGGGAGCAACAAGTTTGCTGCAGGGAGAGATAATAAGTGGAAGAGTTCGACAAGCCGTCCCATTACAGCGGGTTATCCTCCGGCATCATTTTGTCGGGGCATTTTCAGGTCGACGACAGCTACGTCACCAGCCGTCCCCATGGGATGGAAGATTGTCTGATCGCTTATACGATCGGCGGCAGCGGCTATTTCGAGGTGCCCGGCAATCGGAAAAATTGCGCGCCCGGCGACATCGTCCTGCTCGGTCCCGATACTCCGCATACGTACGGCACGACAAAGGGAGAGGAATGGAACTTCGTATGGGCGCATTTTGCCGCCAGGTCGATCGGGGACAAGCTGCTGCCGGCCGAGCCTTTATCCGTTCATTCGCTGGAACCGGGCTCCGTGCAAACAAGAATATACGAGGCCTTTCGGCGGATTCTCTCCGACGCCAGAGAAAGAAGCGAATACTGGCATGACCTGTGCCTGAATTCACTGCGCGAAATTCTAATGCTGCTGGCGCAAAGACAGAGCCGCAAGCTCGATCCGCGGGTTGTGGATGCCATCCATTTTTTGTCGGTTCATATGCGGAGTCCCGTTCAAATCGAGACGCTGTCGAAGGCGATCGGGCTGTCTTCCTCTCGCTTGTCTCATTTGTTCAAAGCCCAAACGGGCCTGTCCGTCATCGATGCGCTCAACCGGATGCGAATCCGTCAGGCAGCCCTGCTTCTGGAGCATACGGATCGCAGCGCCGCGGAGGTCGCCTACGATGTCGGTTTTCATAACTACAATCACTTTATGAATCAATTTCGAAAATGGGCCGGCACGAATCCGAGCGCATTCAGAAAGCAGGAGCGACCGGACAGCGTATGAGCGTTCTTCCTGCAGAAAAGGAAAAAGAGCGGATCGCTCCGCTCTTCTTGCCTTCCAAGCCTTTGGTGCGCCACGTGTACCTGGTCCGCGATAATCAACGGCCGACCAGCGCCAGGTGAACGCGCGCGCCCTGATGATTGACATCGAGAGCCGCCACCGCCTCTAGCTCCGCCTTCGCTTCTTCTTCGCGTCCGAGTCCGAGCATCCCGAGTCCTCTCATATACCGGCAATGAATCAGATTTCGTTTGCTCAGATCGTCCTCGAACACCAGAAAGTCCGGCAGCGACACGGCAAAGTAGTCGAACTTCACCTCATCGTTCAGATGCCGCTCGGCATAATCGATCAGCTTGTTGAAGCGCCTTTTCGCCTCGTTCTCGTTCCCGAGCTTGCGCCAGGCCAGCCCCTGGTAGAAAATCATATCCGGCGGCTGGTCGTTATAATACATCGCGCTCGCCGGCTCCTCGAGTCCTTGCGCAGCACCGCGGAAGCTTGCAGTTGCCTGAGCGGGCATGCCAAGGCCTTCATAGGCAAGTCCCAGATAATAGTTGATGTTATTCTCCTGCGCACCCTCGAGCTTGCCTTCCCCCAGATTTTCGGGATAAACGAGCGCTGCCTGCAAATGGGCTGCCGCGTCCTCGCAGCGCCCAGCCGCGAGATCGAGCTTCGCGGCCTCGACATGCGCCAGCACATGCTGTCCCGTCGCCTTGCCCTCTCCGCCCTCCCAGGGATGGAAGCGGCGCGCCTCGAGCGCCAGAAGCGCTTCGTCATGGCGGCCCATCCCATTGAGCAGCGCAACGAACTCCAGATACAGATCGTCGCGTCGGTCGACCTTGTCCTTGTGCGGCCGAAGCTTGGACAGGCGCCGCTCCGGGGCGAAACCCAACCTCTTATACAACTGGTCGAGTTCAAAAAGCACGCGTGCATCGTCCTGGTCAAGCGCATGCGCCCGCTCGAGCGAGGCGAGCGCGCGGTCGGCGTCGCCCAGCTTATTGAAGTAAGCGAGCGCCAGATTGCGATGGACGGTCGGAAAGCCGTCGTTCGACGCGCGCGACGATTCCCATGCCGCGATCGCGTCTTGGTGGCGCTTCTTGTCATACAGCCAGTTGCCCAAGTAATAGTTCGCCTTGTCATCGGCCGCGTCCGCGCGGATCGCGCTCTCCAGCACAAGCAAGTCGAACAGGCTGTTCGGGAAGCAGTACGCGGGGTTCGCCGTGCGTCCGGCCTTCCGATACGCCTCGGCAAGCCCCGCATCGCCGGACGCTTCGTGCAGATAGCCGAGCGTGTAGTGAATCATCGGATATGCCTCGGCCGCGGCATCGGGTGCGATGCGGTTCAGCACCTCGATCGCTTCCTCGTGCAGGCCTGCGGACGCATAATCGCCGGCCAGGCTGAGGCTATTGTGCGGGTCGCCGCGCATCAGCCGCATCAGCGCCTCGCGGGCCAAAGCCGCATCGTCCCGATTGCCTGCTGCGCGCAAGGCGAGAATCCGCTCGTTGGCCGCTCCGAAATCGGCGACGTCGATTGCCAGCGTCTCCGCCGCGTAGGCGGCCGCTTCTTCCAGTCGCCCTAGCCTGCGCAGCATCGCCGCCTTTAGGTGGCGCGCCTTATAATTGCGGGCGTTGCGCACGAGGGAGCGCTCGGCCAGCTCCAGCGCTTCGCCATAGACGCCCTTGGCGGCAGCAATCTGCGCAAGCGTGAAGTAGCCGGCATCCTGCCAGGCAGCCGACCAGGTTGACTTGTACAACGCCGCGAACGCTTCCGTGTCCTTGCCCTGCAGCTTCAGCGCCAAGCCGAGCTGGTAGAGCGCCTCGCCGTCGTACGGGTTCGGATTGCGCCACGAGAGCGATTTGACCGCCGTTCCGAAGTGCCGCTCCGCCTCTGCGAGCAGGCCGCGGCGCAGCAGCAGCGTCCCGTAAGCGACGTTGATCCGGATATCGGACGGATCCCGCTTCAAGCCCTCAAGGTAGTACGACTCGGCCTCGAACGTCGCATGGCGATACTGCTCGAGATGTAGGCCCGCCAAGTACAGCTGCTCGTTCGTGCGCAGCTCCTGCGGCTCGGGCAGCGGCTTCGCGGCGTCCGGCACGTCCTCGATGGACGGCGCTGCGGGACGGTACGATACCAACATGCGCCCTTCCGCGCTCACGACCGATACGGTCAAGTCATGCTGCCGATCGTCCTCATCCAACGACACGACGGTCTTAAACGTCGCCACCGGAGAAAGCGCCACAGTCTCTCTGAAATAGACGCGCTTCCTGCCGCGAAGCTCGACGACTGCGCCTTCGAATAGGGATGTTGCGTAAGCCGCCACCGTCGCCTCGCGCGCCGTCTCGTCGACTTCAAGATTAACGGCCGCGTCGACGGTGGCGTTTTTGACGATGCCGATATCCTTGTAGGGCATGAAGTATTGCGTGAACGACTTCTCTTCGTAGGGCGCGAGCCAGGTGAAGTCCGGCTGGTTATCCGTATAGACGCCCGTCATGAGCTCGATATACGGCCCGTCTTCATCCGTCAGGTTACGATCCCACGCTTGTCCGAACTCGCCGTTGCCCCAAGTCCACTGCTTTTTGCCCGGAGATACATGGCGGTTGGCGACGTGCAGCAGGCCCGCTCGAACGTCATGGTCGTAGCCGCCGACGAAATTATAATCCGACTTATACGCCATATAGGACGTCGGCACGGGGATGTTGCGGTAGCGCGAGATATCCACGCCGGCCGAATAGTCCATTTTGTAATACGTGCCGGTAGCGATCGGGAAACGGGATACGTCGCGCTTGCCGTGATCGAATACGGCCGTTACGTCGGGCGGAAATACGGATTGCGTATGGTCGTTAACCGCGACGGCGGGGTTGGCCCACCATAGAAACGTTTGCGGCTCAGGCGTGCGGTTGTACAGCTGCGCGGAGATCTCCAGATAAGCTTTGCCCGGGTACAGCGTAAAGCCGGCCGTCACCTTCGTGCCGTACATGCGATCGATCTCGCTCACCCATACAGTAGCCGCGCCGTCATCGCGCGCCTCAAGCTTGTATTCGACCGGGCCGTACGTGTTCGGACGATGGTGCTGGGGCCAGTTGAACTCGATGCCGCCGGAGATCCACGGACCGGCCAGTCCGACGAGCGCGGGCTTGATGACGCGGTTGTAATAGACGAAGTCGTAGTCGTTCGTTTTGTCGAGCGCGCGGTAAATGCGGCCGCCGAGCTCAGGCATGATCTCGATGCGCAAAAATTCGTTTTCCAGGATGGCGAGCCGGTAGGGCTGCGGCTTCTTGTCGTTCTCGATCTTGTCGACGACCGGATGCGGATAGACACGGCCGGAGCTTCCCTGGTACACGCGCTTCTCCAGGAACATGGGATTGCGGTCCGGCGCGCCGATGCCATAGGTCGGAATGGAGACAACCTCTTCCCAGATCCTTACGGCATGCTGCTCCATCGTTGCTGCTTGTTGTTTCAAAATAGTTCCCCCTCCCTCATGTTAGCTTCACTTTACGACAGACCGCACTTCTCGCAAATGAACGGAATTCGGTTTATGATGGAGAATATTCGGATTCGCGATTGCGAACGTCATGAAGTGGGGGTAATGCGATGGATGCCGTTCAGAAGCCCGAGGGCTTTCCCGAAGAAAAGCTGCTCGTGATACCTGACTACCTTGCCGCCGAGCTCGCAAGCTTCGAGCTGACCAGAAATTTCTACGTGAGCGATATCGGCTACTTCCCCCGCGCGCGCCATCATTATCGCGAACGTCCGGGGGGCTGCGATTCGCATATCGTCATTTATTGCGCGGAAGGGGCCGGCTGGATCGAGCAGGACGGTAAAACGGAAATGCTGACCGAACGTCAGCTGGCTGTCATCCCCGCCGGAGCGCCTCATCGCTATGGCGCCTCCGAGGAGGCACCATGGAGCATATACTGGTTTCACCTGCGAGGCGGGCAGGTCGGCGCTCATCTGGCGCTATACGGGCTGTCCGGACATCCGATCCCGATACCAGCCGCTCTTGAAACCCGCTTTGCGGAGAGCTTCGAGCGATGCTACGGCCTGCTGGCCGACAAGCCATATTCGCTGCCTGCACAAGTCCATGTCTCGCTGACGCTTGGACAGCTGCTCGGCGCGATCAGTCTAAGCGCGTCAGGCTCGCACCGCCATCGCAAGCGCGAGGAGGATCTGTCGCGGGCGATTCGCTTCATGAACGACCGTCTGCATGTCACCGTTACGCTGCCTGAGCTAGCCATGCATGCCGGCCTGTCCAAGCAGCATCTCATCCACCTGTTTAAGCAGGAGACGGGCTTTCCGCCGATCGATTATTATTTGCGGCTGAAAATGCAAAAAGCCAGCCAGCTGCTGAGCCTGACCGGTCTGTCCGTCAAAGAAATCGCCGCGGCCGTCGGATTCGGCGACCCCTATTACTTTTCGCGCATGTTCAAAAAGCTGATGGGCGTATCGCCAACCGATTATCGCAGCGTGCCGAAGGGCTGAGCGGTCCGGGCGCGCTTTTTCCGGCTAAAGACACCTGTCTTTCTGCCGTTTTAACGGTATCCCCTTCGGTAAGGATCGCAGAGGCCGCAAGGACCTCCGCCTCGCCTTGCGGGTGATCCGTTTCAGCGCTTACGCATGTTATCTGGATCGTCTCGGTTGACCCTGTCGCCTCCTCCCATCCGTGAGAGTTTTCACACGCCCCTTTAAAACACCTTTACATCATAGCCCTTCCTTCGGTATAATAAGAACAAATGTTCCCGCAAAAGGAGAGGCAGCCCTTTGCCAAGTCGTATTTCGATTCTGGATTCTATGCCGGTTTATCGTCAGGACGACTGCGAGGGCGCTCTTTTCGCCGCCAAGTGGCCCCATGGTTTTCGCTGCCCCCGCTGCGCGCATTCTCATTATTATGAAGTGTCGTCTCGCGGACGACAGCTTTTCAAATGCCGCTCTTGCCGCCATCAGACCTCTCTAACGGCCGGGACGGTGTTGGAGGGCTCCCGTACGCCGCTCACCAAGTGGTTCCATGCGATGTACCTGATGCAGCTCGGCATCAGCGCGAAGCTTCTGGCCGAGCTGATCCAGGTGACATACAAGACCGCGTGGCTGATCAATCATAAGCTTCGTCACGCCATCGGTCAGTGGGATCTTGACCGTCCGCTCGAAGGGGCCGTGCAGCTGCTTGGCGAATTTTACGGCTACGAATACCACCGTCATCTTGGCAGCCCCAATGCTCAAGAGGCATTAAAGCCCCAGCCGGTCGTGATTGGCGCCTCTCTGAATGAGGCGGAGCAGCTCGTTCATCTTAAAATGAAAGCCGTCGACGGGCCGGAAGGAAGCGATACGACTAGAGAAGGCGTGGCGGACGGCGAGGAGGCTGCGGTGCGATTTGTGCAAAAACATGTCTCCGCCGGGCTTCCTGCCGGACATGTAACAAGGCTCGAGCGCGGCCACCATGGACGGACGGCGCTCCATAACGCCTGGCGGGAAGCGGTGCGCTGGCTTTCCTGGACGTTCGGCGGAATCGGCCCGAAGCATCTTCAGGCTTATTTGAACGAGTTCTCTTTTCGCCTGACATGCCGAACTGCGGCGTTAGCCGAGCTGATCGGGTGCTGCGGCATGACAGGCAGGATTACTTACCGGGGCTTGGTTGGTCCTAGATCCGGCATTCGTCCGTTACAGTGGGCTTACAGACGCCCGGCACAACCTCATCGTCGTGCCCTGTAGGCGCAAAGCGTCGGGGTACGATCTCCACGCTTCTCGGCGCACCTTGTGGAACGGGATATTCTATCGCGAGCGGAAACGATATGGAGTGGATTGATTGGATTGTTTGCGGTGGATTGTTTGCGGTGGATTGTTTGCGGTGGATTGTTTGCGGTGGATTGTTTGCGGTGGATTGTTTGCGGTGGATTGTTTGCGGTGGATTGTTTGCAGTGAATTGGATTGATTGGATTGGATTGGTTTGGTTTGGATTTTTCGCCAATCCCTCTCCAACCTGACGCAAGGGGATATCGTTCAAACGCTGCAAAAGGCGATTGTACGCCCCAGCGTAAGCTCCGACAGTGCTCTCTCCCGCGGGGCATAATCGAGCGCCTGAAAGCGCGGACAGCCGGCCAGCGCTCGCGCCTGACCGGCTGTCCGTTGTGGACGTCGGTGAAATTTTAATCTGAAGCGAGCAGACTTAGCGTCTTCTCCGACGTCCTCCCGCTTCGGCTGGTCGCCGCTAGCTCAATTGTGTTGGTCCCTTCCGTCAGATTAAGCGGAACCTGGAATACGTTCACATAGCGCGTACTGTATGGCGTCGTCTGCGTTGCGCCGTTCAGCTTAACCTCCAGCTTGACACCCTCATTCGCTTGGCCCGTCAGCAGGTAGCTGCCGTTTTGAACATGGCTGCCGTCCGTATCGTCCAGAACAACGACGGGATCTATGGAGCCGTTCGAAGGGACGGGATTATGCGTCGCGCCGAACGGATCCGAGGAAGCTAACGAGAATTTCACGGCATCGGCAATCGTATACTCGTTCGTGGAAGTTGACGTTATTTTAACATATTGGTTTGTTCCTGCCTCAAACGGATAGGTGCCGATCCATACCCATTGATTGCCGTTCGTCTTCTGATTCACGGTTTTTGTCGTATCGGTACCGCCGTCGTATCCGATCTCCAGGCGGGCGGACGAGGCGCGGTCCGCGCTTGCATTCCACAGCATATAGACGTTGTATTCGCCTGGAATCGTCACGTAAGGCGTCCACGTCGCCTTCTTGTTGGCCAGCTTGTTGCTGTGAACATAGTCTGCGCCGAAGCGGGATGCCGAATAGCTGCTGGAAACCCAGCCCGTATCCGCGACGAATCCGCTGTCCTGGTTGTCTACGATGATGTCCAGCGGGACCTCCGGATCAGTTGGTTGTTCAGCGCCCTGGTGAACGGCTTCCAGGCCGGCATTGGTCGTTTTCATCATGTCGATCATATCGGTATAAGGCTGATCCTGCTGATTGACGAGTCCGATGTTGAAGTTTTCGCCGTCCTTCCGTCCGGTCACAGCTTGATCGTAGTAGGAGAACCACCCGGAACCGACAAAGAGCGGGTTCGTCAGTTGGCCTTCCGCTAAGGCCTTATAGCTGAGTCCCCGGTCCGCCACTGTCGGAACGCTCGTTGCCGCATTTACCGCGGACAGACCGTGCTGGGTCGTGCTGAACGTATGCTCCAGGTTTAGCAGCGGTTTGCCATAGTCCTGATAGCGTGCCATCCAATTCGGATCGTTCGTATAATTGTCGACCGAGAATGCGTCTACGTAAGCCATCGATGCCGAATCCCAATCGAGGCTGGTACGCCAAGTCGGAACGACCGACGAGCCCAGAAATAAATGGTTCGTATCGTAGCGGGCGATGATCGCTCTGACCGTAGCGTAATAGGTTCTGGACGCAAGCTTGATATAGGCCGATACGTCGGCGGAAGGAACCTTGGACAGCGTGATCGGAACCGCTTTCAAATCCTCGAACGATGCTGCATTCGTCCCCAATATCTGGTTGGTCTCCGCGAGATCCTGATTATGCCGTTCGGCGAACAGCTCGACGAACTTTGCCTTTGCGGGCGAATCCGCACCCATGCTCAGCACCTTTGCGACGATGTCGGCGTTCCACCCCGCCTCGTTATCGTACGTATAGCCGATAAGCCAGGGATCGCCGGCCGCCGCCTGGAGCTGCGGCTGAAGCGAAGCCTCGATCGTCGATTCGGCCTGCGGATCGAAGACGTCGTACGTCCAATCGATTCTCTTCAGCGTGGGCGGGTCCTGCAAAACCATCAGATAAGGAAACGTAAGCGTATTCGGCTTCGACCACTTGCTGAACGCGTTGAATCCCCAGTCGATCAGCCGCTTTTTCGTGATATCCTCCCACTTCGTTTCATAATCGGTGCCGTATTTTTTTATGATATTCGCCGTCAAAAGACTTACTCGTTCGCCGTTGGCGTCATTGGAGTAAGCATCCGCATAGAGGATCGGATCGGGGAGTTCCTCGAACACTTTTCGTGGCGTGCCGTCCGATTTTTTAAGAGGCGTCCCATATCCCCACTCCCAGATGCTGGCGGCATCGACGCCTTTCATAATAAACGGATACCCGTCCGGCGTAATAAACCACCAGATACCGTCGATTTGCTGAAGCCTGAAATAACCGCTCGCGGTCTGTCTTTCCAGCGCTTTAATTCCGCCGTACGAATCGTAAATATCCGGATCCAGCTCGACATCCGCAAGTGCGGCGGCTTCCGTCGCATATTCTTGCTGCAGTTGCGCGTCCGTCGTCACCTTGCCCGGCCAATTGTCGTAGATCCACTGCCCGTACCGGTCCGCCATCAGGCCGTCCTTTTTCATCTCGTCCTGCAGCTCCGTAAGCGTCAATGCCGGACCGGGATTTTGTCCTTCGTCTCCGACGCCCCGATAGATCTGCACCTCGCTCAGCGGAATGTGCTGGTATGCATGCGACCGCTTCATGTCGATGACGATAAACCGGGCGACGGCGTCGTGAAGCGGAAAGTTTACGGCGTAATTCAGCGCGGTTCCGGTTCTGACATGCTTTCCCGCCAGATAATAATAATCCGTATTCGCCTCCGGCCGGTATTTGACGACGATTTCCTTAAACCCCCAATAGCTGTTCGGAGAATTCATGACGACGTTGATGCGGTCCAGCGGATAGTCTTTTAGCAGATCGATGACGACCTGCACCGTTCCAGGCAAGCTCCCGTTGCCCATCCATCCCGCATAGGTCGTCGTCGATCCGTCGAGCAGCTTGCCCGTAGCGGCAGGGATGATCCCCGTTGCGTTGTAGTCCGGAGAATTCCCCGCATTCGGCGCGAGGCTGAAATAATAGTTGCCCGTCCGGAGCACGGCTCCGGGCTGTTCGCCATGAATGCTGGCGGTCGGAACAAGAAATGCGGCTACCCATACGAAAGCCAAAAGGAGCGGCCAAAAACGAAACGTATGCCGAGTTCCCATGATGTTCGCCTCCCCAAAATGACTTGCCCAAGCAAAGGATAAAAAAAGAAAGCACGGTAGACGGGATTCGTCTGCAGCGCTTTCTACGAATAAAACTGCGGGCTATTCAGACCTGGTATAGCGCCTTGAGCGGCACCATGGATTCTTGCGGGACATAATACTTGAACTTGTCGTCGCTGATGCTGCCGAGAAGTTGGCGGCGGATCGGGTCTGCGCCCTCGAGCAGCTTGCCTGAGGCTTGATGATAATCGATCGGTCGCATCCAAAGCGGACTGTAGCCCATGAACAGCTGGCGGCGGGTAAACGAAGACGTATTTGGGGCGCCGGCGTGCCATACGTTTTGTGCGAACAGGAACACGTCGCCGGGTTTGCCGCACAGCTGCAATTCATCCTCGAGCTCGAGGTTTACGTCTTTATGGTTCGGGTCAAAGGGCTTTCTGTGACTTCCCGGGATCAGCTTCGTATTGCCCCGGTTCGGCTCCGACATATCGCTCAGCACATAGCAGGCCTTAATATAGTACGTCGCGGTCAGTCCGCTTGTTTTCGGGAACTGGGGATGCGGACCGTCCTGATGCCAATCGATAAAGCTGTTCGTCGCCGTCTTCTTCAGCTCGGGATTCGGCTTTCTTACGGTCAGATGCGAGATATGGAGCTGGATGTTGTAGCCGAGCAGGTTGACGACCAGCGGCAGAATCGTCGGCTCGTCGATCAGCGACAGAAATTCCGGATGGCGCTCCACGCTGTTATAAATGTTGTAGGACAGACTCTCCTCTTCCTCCGCCAAGACGGCGTCCACCGCCTCGTTCAGCCGCCGGACCCGATCCGCGTTTAAAATGCCGGGCAGCAGCAGATAGCCTTGTTCTTCGAACTGCTTCTTCAGCGCCTGTATATCCGGCTTCTTGCGATCGATATCTTGATTCACTTCGCTTGCACCTCCATTCTGATTCATTTGTTTCCGTAGCCGAGCGCGGCGAGCTGCTCCTGGGCCGTATCCGTGAACAGCTTATATTTCATCGTCGTTTCGAGGGTTTTGAGGAATTTGTCGTATTCGCCCAGGTCACGCTGACCGTACGCGAACTTTGCCAGCTCTTCCTTGATATACCGATCCGCGTCGGAGGCGACATAACCCTCGGGCAGATCGACGAACCAGTTCAGCGTTTGAATGCGGGGCTGATCGCCCGCGAACTTGATAGATGCCGCCTGCGGCACGAATTTTGTCTGCAAGTATGCCATTTCGGGACGGCCTGTGAACTGGTACAGCCACGAGTAGCCGACTTCGCCCGCCTTATCCGTCATGACGACTTTGTCGCCGTCCTTCGTATAATGCGTCCCTTCGACGCCGAACTGCACGAGCATCGATCCGCCTGTCGGATCGGACACATAGTTCAGCAGATCGAAAACGCGTTGCAGTTTCTCCGGATCCTTCTCGAGCGCCTTCGGGATCGCGTACCGTCCCGGCGTATTGCCGATTTCCCAGGATCCGTCGAACTTTCCGGCCGGTCCGGCAGGCGGCTCGATCTGAATCCATTCCGCTTTCGGGTTAACGGCTTTGATCTGCTCGATCATGTTTTCCTTCGTCATGTTCGGCCAATCGATCCAGATGATGCCGGCCTGGCCCTTGAACGCCTTTTCCTGATGCTGCATCGCCGTATTGGCAAGCAGCTCCGGATCGACGGAGCCCGTCGCGATCATGTCCTTGATGAAGGCGAGCGCATCCTTCATGGCCGGATCGTACAGCGCATTTACGAGCTTGCCGTCCTTTTCATAGACCGAGCCTGGCGTGCCGACGCCAAAGGCGCCGAACACCGGCGCGAACGCCCCGTTCAACTCGGCTCCCGTGAGACCGAACGTATCCTTCTTGCCGTTCTTGTCCGGATCGTCGTTCGTAAAGCTGGCCGCGACGGCCTTCAGGTCTTCGATCGTCTTGGGCACTTCCAGTCCCAGGTTGTCGAGCCAATCCTTGCGGATGAAGTACGTGTTGTAGGGAATTTGCGAGCTTTTGGATATCGCGTAAACTTTGCCCCCGACTGCTCCTTTCTTGACGTTTTCCTCGCCGATGAAGTCGGTGACCTGCTTCAGCCGGTCCATATAGGGCGTCAAGTCCAGCAGCAAGCCCTGCTTGGAAAACTCGATCAGCTGCTGCCGGTCGAGCGCGAACATATCCGGGAAATTGCCGGAGGCCATCCGGACGTTCAGTTGATTTTTGTAGTCGTCGCCGGAGGCGTAAACGGTCAGGTTAAAATCGACGTTAAGCGCTTTGTCCAGTTCCTTCTTGATGATGTCCTGATCGGGCGGAGGCAGATTGTTGCCGGTCTCGATCACCTCCAGCTTGATCTTTTTATCGGGATTGGCGCTGGCCGTGGGCGATGCGGAATCCGTGCTTGCCGGATTCGATGCGGACGACGGGCTTGCAGGCGACGTGGAGGCTTTGCTTCCGCCTCCGTTGCCGCACCCTGAGACGACGGCGCCGAGCAACGCGAAGGACGTCAAGAGAGCGGACGCCCGTTTGATTGAATTCGAGGACATGGCGAACCCCTTTCATACGCTATATTGGAGCGGCCTCCATCCGTCTGGCCAGTAACCGGACGGCGACCGGGTCACCCTTTGATCGAGCCGAGCAGCATGCCTTTGGTGAAATACTTTTGTATAAACGGATACACGACGAGCACCGGCAGGCTGGCGATCATGACGGAAGCCATCTGCATGGTTTGCGTCGGCGTGATATTTTCGGCATTTTCAAGCGGCTGCTGGCTTTGCATTAAAATTTCGCGCACGATGACCTGAAGCGGGAACAGCGTCCGGTCGGTGACGTAGAAGATCGCCTGGAAAAACTCGTTCCAGTGGCCGACGAGGTAGAACAAGCCGACGGTCATAATGACGGGTATCGACAGCGGCGCGACGATCCGGCACAGGATGCGAAACTCCTTGGCCCCGTCGAGGCGCGCGGATTCGAACAGCTCCTCTGGCAGCCCCTCGAAAAAGCTTTTCATGATCAGGACGTTAAAGCTCCATATCGCATTCGGCAAAATCATCGCCCAGATCGAATCGATCAGGCCGACGTTTTTGACGATCAGGTAAGTCGGAATCAGGCCTCCGTTAAAAATCAGCGTGAAGACGATCATGAGCAGAACCAGCCGGCGGCCGGGCAGGGTTTTGCGGCTGAGCGGATACGCCATCAGGCCCGTCAACGCAAGATTGATGGCGGTGCCGACTACGGTGATCAGCACGGTGATTTTAAACGCCTGCGGCAGATTCGATTGCGTCAGCAGCGTTTTGTAAGCGGAAAACGTTACGTCCCTGGGGATAAGAATAAATCCGCCGTTGCGCAGCACCTCGCCGAAAGGCGTGATCGATACAGAGATGACATACAAGATCGGGAATATGGCCAGCAGGGCGCAAATCACGAGTACGGCGTAGACGAAGATGTTGAACAATCTGTCATCCAGGCCTTTTACCATATCCCTTCCCCCCATCTTTTGGCCACGTTGTTGGCGAACAGGACGAGCGCCATGCCGATCAGCGATTTGAACAGCCCGACGGCGGAGGCAAGACTGAAATTCAGCTGCTGCAGACCCGTGCGGTACACCCAAGTGTCCAGGATGTCGGCGACCGGGTACACCTGGATATTGTAGAGAATATAAATCTGGTCGAAGCCGGCGTCGAGCAGATGGCCGAGCTTTAAAATAAAGAGCAGGACGATGACGCTGCGTATGCCGGGGATCGTAATATGCCAGATCATCCGGAGCCGGCCCGCGCCGTCCACCCTTGCCGCCTCGTACAGCGTCGGATCGATGCCCGCCATCGCAGCCAGGTAGATAATCGCTCCCCAGCCTAGATTTTGCCAAACCTCCGATCCGACCAGCACGCTGCGAAACGTCTCGGTCGACGTCAGGAAAGGATAGGAGCTGCCGCCGGCCTCGACGAGCCAACGGTTCACGATGCCGCCGTTTTGCGAGAACAGCGCGATCAGGATGCCGAAAATGATCACCCAGGACAGAAAATGCGGCATATAGGTCAGCGTCTGAACGATAGACCGCAGCCAGCGGATCCGGCACTCGTTCAGCAGCAGCGCGAGCAGAATCGGCGGAATCGTGCCCCAGACGAGCTTGTATAGGCTGATCAGCAGCGTATTCCGCAGCAATTCCCCGAAGTAGGGCGACTGGTAGAACGTCTCGAAATGCTTGTACCAGGGATTCGTCCAGGGGCTGTGCAAAATGCCTTCCGTCATCGAGAAGTCCTTAAAGGCGATCACCATGCCGTACATCGGGAGGTACCGAAAGACGAGGTAAAATAATACGCCGGGCAGCAGCATGACATAAAAGGGCCAATATTTACGCAGGACAGTAAGGGCCATACGATCCTCCTTTCAGATGGCTCGGCTTGGATGTAAGCGTTATCTGAAATTAGTGTATGACAAACCCCGCCTCTCCCGTTATGCGCAAAACCCGTAAAAATGTTCGACTTTCCAACCTGTACGCTTTTTAGCTTTGGATAGACAGCGGAAGCTCGACGCGCACGACTGTGCCGACGCCCTTCCGTCCGCCGATGCGCAGACCGTACGGCTCGCCGAAGTGGATGCGGATCCGCTCATGGACGTTCGCGAGGCCGATGCCGGTAAAAGAATGACGGGAAGGCTCGGCCGCCTGCTTGCGGTAGACGGCCCGAATGTCGCTCCGGCCCATGCCGATGCCGTCGTCGCGGACGTACAGTCGCAGCCGCCCGTCATGAACATCCCCTTTTACGACGACGCTGCCTCCGCTCTTCGGCGCGAGACCGTGAAACAGCGCATTTTCGACGAGCGGCTGCAGGGTCAGCTTCAAAATGCGCAGCTGCAACAGCTGCGGCGCGATCTCGATCCGGCAGCCGTACTTGGCGCCGTAACGAACCTGCTGGATGTGCATATACATGCGGAGGCCTTCGAGCTCCTCTTCCAGAGCGACGAATTCGCTCTGCCTGTCAAAGCTGAAGGTGAGCAGGCCGACCAGCGAACGGATCGTCTGCCGGACATCGTCGATCTTCTGCTGCTTGGCCATGCTGCTGATGCAGGCCAGCGTATTGTACAAAAAATGGGGCGCGATCTGGCTGCGCAGCATCTTCAGCTCGTATTCCTTCTTCTTTTCCTCCGCGCGCCTGGTCTCAAGAAGCAGGTGCTGGATCCGCGCCAGCATCGCGTTCAGGCTTCTCGCGAGCTTGCCGATCTCGTCGCGGCGGTCCTCGGGCAGCCTGGAGACAACTTGGAAGTCATGCAGACGGTCCATTTTGTTCGCCAGTCCCCGGATCGGCCTCGTCAGCGTCCGCGACAGCATATAGGCGCTGAAGAGCAATATAACGACCCAGAGCATGGTCGCATTGCGGTAATTGCCGTAGAGCGGCTGCAAATCCTTGTAGAAGCTGTCTTCCGGAATAAAAGCGATCAGCGACCACCCCAGCCGGTTTTTCGCCGATTTCACGGCGATGAGCCGTTCCCCGTTTACGGTCATGTCGTCCGCTCCGGTTTTGAGGCCCGGCAGCTTGGCCGTAAATTCGGGGAGCAGCTCGGGCGGATAGGTCCCCGGCATGACAGGGAGCAGCCGCTCGCCCGCTTCCATCCGGTTGATGACGTTTCCGTTCGCGGTGACCAGCGTGAAGGCTTGATAGATCAGCGGCGAGATGCGGGATACGAGGAGATCGAGTCCCAGCTCGGCAATGATGACGCCCTGCACTTCATTGTTCCGGTCTTTGACCGGCATCATATAGGCGAGCGTGCGCCCGGACAGCGGAGATAGGTACGGTTCGCTTACTTGGATCGAGCCATAATTGTCAAGCGCCTGCGCGTACAGCGCCTCCAGGTGGGGATTACCGATAATATCATAATTGACCTGGGTATTGGAGAAAACTTTGCCGTCGCTCCGCACGAAGTAAAGCGTCCGGACGACCGAGCTGTTGTAATCGGCAAAGCTCTGCAGCGTACGGACCGCCTCCGTTTCGCTGCCGGACGCCAGCAGGTCCTGTCTCGTGGAGAGCAGCAGCAAAATGTTCTCGACGTTGTCCAGCGTCGCGTCGATGTATTGATTCGTCCTCGCCACGAGCAGCTCTGCATCCTTCGTGACCTGATCCTTGAGCAGCGTCTCTGCTTCGCTCAAGTTGCTCCAGGCCAGCGGCAGAAACAGCAGCAGCGTGACCAGAAACAAATAAAAAAACTGCTTCGTGGCGATCCCCATATGACTAAACCGGGCGATGAGCTTCATGTTCGGTTCTCCCTCCCGTCTCCTTCTCGTTCGGCCGGATAACCCAGACGCTTCACGTCGGTCGGCGCCGCTCCCGCCCAGTTGCGGAACGTGGACGTAAAGTAGCGGTAGTTGGGAATGCCTACGGCTTCCGCAACTTCATACACCTTCATGTCGGTCTCACGCAGCAACCTCAGCGCCTTCTCCATCCGGAGCCGAAGCACGAATTGATGCACCGATTCTCCGGTTTCTTCCTTGAACAGCCTGCCGAAATACTCGGGTCCGAGACCGATCTGTGCGGCGACGATCGGCAGCGACAGCGGCTGCCGCAAATGCGCCTGAATCCAGCTCCGCGCTTCGACGATCTCGCGGCGCGGTCCGAATACAGGGGATGCGCGCACGATGGCTTCCCACCGCCTCTCAAGCTCTCCCCAATCCGTGGCGCCGATGAGCTCGCCATGCGGATCGGGCTGGCCCGGACGCGACCGCGCCAGCCATTCGGTCGTCCAGCCGGCGAGCCACCGCTTGAGGGCGGCGGGACGAAAACGGCGACCGGCGCACCACGGCGCGACTTCGTCCCGCATCGTCCGCAACAGACGGTCGGCATTCATCCCGGCTTGGCCGAGCAAGCCGGACAAATGACGCCGATGCGCGTGCTCCAGCTCGGAGAGCGGCTTGGGCGAGCCGATTTTGACGCTTGGCGCGGGGGCGGCGTCGTAAAAATCGGCTTCCTGCCACCAGCAGACAGGCCCCAGGAGCGCCCAAACGTCCGCCCGGCTTGCAGCCAAGCCGCCCACCGTCGCGGAGAGGCCGATTCCTTTTGTGCCGGTCACCGGCGTCTCCTTGCTCTCCGCCTCGGCCTGCAGTCCGCCGAGAAGCCGTTCCAGGCGCGGCTCGACCTCCTCCGGTTCCTCGGCTTCCGAGAACCACAAGGCGTATTCGCCGCCTCTCAGCGGGAACCAGGTCTTGCAGGACGGCGTACGCCGTTCAAAATCGAGCAGCCCCTCCTGGACGGCTTCCTGCGCGATCCGGAGTTCGTCCTCCGGGACCGTCAAGCGAAGGAGCGCAAATCGCAAAGGCCGCCATTCTTCCGCGAAGCCGAGATGCGCCCAGTCTTCCGCGGAAATGTCCGCCTGCGCCGGCAGTCGTTCTCTGCCGTTTGCATGGCGATGCTCCGTTAACCGCATATCCAATCTTCTCGCCGCCTTCAGCCTGCGAAGCACGATCTCTCTGCCCAGATGGCCACGGTCCCGCAGCAGCGTCTCCCTTGCCTTCCGCAGCGCGCGCTTCAGCTCTTCTTCGTCCAGCGATACCTTCAGGATGTAATCCGACGCCCCGAGCGCGATCGCTTCCTTCGCATACGCAAAATCGCTGTGGCAGGTCAGCAGGATGATCTGCGCGACCGGATGGTTTTTGCGCAGCTCGCGGATAAAGGTCAAGCCGTCCATAATCGGCATCGTAATATCGGTCACGACGATGTCCGGCGAATGCTTCTCGCATAACGCGAGCGCCTCCTTGCCATTTTCCGCCTCTCCGATCAGGACGGCGTCGCAATCCGCCCACGGAAACGCGCGCAGCTCCTCGCGAATCGGATATTCATCGTCGACAATCAAAACGCCAATCGGTTTCATCGTCATATAGCGCGAAGCCCCCCGCCCTCTCTTCTGTTTTTATTTTTATGCTTGGCATCGCCATAAATGGCATTAGCGGCAAACGCAAACAGGACGAAGCGGCTTTTGTCCGCTTCGTCCTGCTTGCCTATTCGTATGCCTTACTTATGGCGTCTCGCTTCCAGCGGGTGGCCGATCACGGGAAATTCTCCGATTCTCAGCTTGGCGCCGCCGTACGGCACGAGCGCAAGATCCACAATCGGTTGACCGTCCGCGTTCGGGTGAAGCGGCGGCGTGCCCGCGCTGTTGCCCTCCATCTTCCAATTCCGGATCAGCTGCCCTTTCGTTTTAAGACGGACGGGCGATTTTTCTGCGCTGAACGGTTGATCGGCGACATCCGCCGTTTCGACCGCGAATTCGTTGTCCGCCAACAATCCGTATTTCCACGGAGATCCAGGGTAAATTTCCCAATCGTGAAACTTCTCCCGCCTCGTAAGCAGCTGCCAGTTTTCCCGGATCGGCAGCGCGTAGACGAGCGGCCCCCTTTCGACGCTTGCCGCGTATAAATTGCGCGTGATCGTCTTCACCGTCATCGGCAGGCTCAGCGTCAACCGGTCGCCGCTCTCCCAATGGCGCGTCACTGCGGCATAGCCGCTTTTAACCTCAAGTTCGATGCGCTCGCCGTTCACCGTCAGCGTCGGATTCCCGCACCACGCGGGTATGCGAAGCGAAATGCCGAAGGCAGCCGGATCGCTCAGCTTGAGCGAGATCTCGACCGATTCGCGGAACGGGTAGCTGCCGGCAACCTCGATTTCCGCGACTGCGCTGCGCCGTTCTCCCACTTCCGCTTTCACCGTGCAAGGCGCATAGGAGATCGCCGCCAGTCCGCCAGCGCGGTCAGTCATCCACAGATGCGAGACGAATTTCGGCCACCCTTGGTGCATATTCGCCGTGCAGCAGCCGAAATGCGGCTCCAGTCCGAATACGTTCGCGTCTGCGTCGTTGCTCCAAGCGCGCGGCGCGACGTTGCACATCATTTGGTTCACCTGCTGATCGTACTGGTGCGACGTCCAGTCTCCCGAGATCGCCGCGGGCAAGGCGTTAAACGCGACTTTCTCCAGAATGTCCCCGAACCGGCCTTCACCGAACACGCGAGCGAGCTGCTCCATGGAGAACATATATTCCACGACGGCGCACAACTCGACGCCTTGACTCGGATGCGTGCCGGACAGCCATTCGTCGCCCGAGAACATGCCATGAGCCTGCCCGTGGTAAGTCATCAGACTGTCGATGCCGCGGTGCACGGCTTCTTTTTCCCTCGCGTCTCCCGTAAGCTCGTAGCGCACGCCCGGCGCCTTGATGCCCATCGCGACATTGACCACATGCGTTTTCAAATCCCACTGCTCGACCTTCCGCCAGAACGGAAAGTTGCGGAACACATCGGTCCAGCCCGTCGTCTGACCGGCCACGATCGCAGCGAGCTCCAGCAGAAAGTCTTCCTGCGTCCTCCGATGCAGCCAATGGATACTCAGCAGCATCTCTATGCCGCGGGCTTCCGCCCACTCCAGCAAGGGCTGACCTTCGATCGTCTTGTACACGTAACGGAAAAACGACGTCATGAACGGAACGATTCGCGTGTCGCTGGACACCTCGGCGTATTGCGTCATGACCTTGAGCATGATCATGTATGGCCACCAGTCATGATTCTTGTCTACGCCGCTGGCCAATTCCTTCATCTGCGGACCGAACGAGCCGTCCTCCCGCTGACTGGCGAGCGACCATTCGATCCAGCGCTTCGCTTTGGCGATCAGTCTCTCGTCCTCAAGCAGGTAAGCTAGCGGCAGCAGTCCGTCCACATAGTATGGACCTCGTTCCCAGCTCTCCCCCGAGCCAGCCGTTGTCAGGCCCGACGTCCGCCCAATGTTCGTCCAGATGCCCGGTTAGTCCGTCCGCTTGAATGCGCAATTGATCGCGCAGCCATTCGCGGGGTTTGATGGCGCCGAGCGGCAACGCTTCGAATGCCGCATAGGTTTCTGTCAAAAGTCCTGCACCTCGCTCGTTTTGGGTTATCTCCCATCAAGTTTCGACGATTTGAATATAGCACGCTTGTTCCCTGCAAGCCGATAGCCTAACGCACACAAAAATGGTCCGATCGCAACCTCGATTGTGCGATTGCAGACTTGTCCTCCCCTTTTCTTTATACTGTTTAAAAGGCAAAATAGAAGAACGATCAACGTCACTGGAGGATACCGGATGTTCCAATTCATCTCTCCGCCCTTGCCGCACTTCATCTACTGCGGAGAAGACACGTATCCTGCGGGCGGGCGGCACTCCGACCGCTCGGGCATCGGCGTGTTCGATCTGCTGATCGTAACGGGCGGCTGTCTCTACATGGCCGAGGAATCGGCATTGCTCGAGATCCCTGCGGGCTCGTTCGCCCTTCTCCGGCCGGACCGCGCACATCGGTCGACGGGGCCTTGCCTGGAAGAAACCCATTTTTTCTGGGTCCACTTCCAGACGCTCGGCAGCTGGCACGAAACGGACCTGGAACTAGCGTCCGCCGATCTGCGCCCCGAAGACGCGCTTCACGAAATTCACCGGTTTGCGTATTATTTGCCGCGCTCCGGAAAGCTGGCGTCGCCGGATACCGCCTATGCCTGGATGCGACGCCTGCTGTCCTTGCAGGCGGACGCCTCGTCGCCTTCGCAATGGCGGCAGCAGCTCGTCTTCCAGGAGCTGCTGCTTCGCCTGCAAGAAGACACGACGATGCCCGAGCGCGACTCCTATCTGACTATCGCCGAAGAAGCCGCGGCTTATTTGCGCCGAAATTATCGGGATGCGTTGACGTACAATTCGATGTCCGAAGCGCTTCATTTCCATTCCAACTATGTTTCTCTCTGCATGAAGCGCGCCTTCGGTTATACGCCGCTCCAGTATTTGACGCACTATCGCATCGAAAAAGCCAAGCGGCTGTTGATCGATACGAACGAATCCGTCGGACGCATTGCAGAGGAGACCGGCTTCGGCTCGTTTCCTTACTTCGTACGCTGCTTCGGCAGACAGGTTGGCACGACGCCCAAGGCGTTCCGGATGCGATTTCGGCAAGGCTGAACCGGACGCAAAAAGCCTCGATCGAGACGCGCGGGGCTGATCGAGGCCGGCAAGCGAGGCGCGGGCGTTGCTGTGCCAATCCCTTTGCGCTTATGATGAGCGGAGAATTATGCTTTATCCTGTGCGCTGTCGATATGGTATAGCTAGATCAATTTGCGTCGGAAGTCACTTTGGGGGAGGCGCTGGACATGACGGCAAGCAGTGACCGCTCCAAGAGATCGGCGAGATCGCCGATCCTGAAGATGAGCCGCGGTCCGATCATCGGCTGGACTCGCCCTCGCCTTCGGCATCTTCTTCGACGCCTTTATCGTGCGGCTCTTGATCGTCCCGGCCGCCATGACGCTGCTCGGCAAGTCCGCCTGGTACTTCCCGAAGTGGCTCGACCGGATTCTGCCCAAGATCGACGTCGAAGGAGAGTCGCTGCGCAAAAACGAAGCCGAGCCGCAGGAGACGCTGCGGAAGGCCGTGCATTAAATCGTCAATAAGGTTTCTCGCATGCAAAAGCTCCGGAGAATAAATGCTCCGGAGCCAAACGCTTATCTCCCATAAAACTTCTGATATCGGCGGATCTTCCTGAAGACCGCCCGGTTGGGATGCTTGAGGAAAATATAAGGATCCGGGCTCGTATTGACCTCGAGGATCCATGGCTTCAGCGTTTTGTCCATTGCGATATCCAGCCCGATCTCCGAAATGCCCGGGAATGATTTTCTTAGCGAGCGTCCGGTCTGCACGCCCAGCCTGGCCAATGCCTTCAGCTTGGCGTCAACGTCTTTGATATGGGGTTTTAGCAGCGCCTCTGCGGAATGGATGGTTCCTCCGTTATGGTAGTTCGTCACGATTTTGCCTTTGGCGGCCGCTCTGCCGATGATGCCTGTCGTTTCCCACCGCTTCTGCGGCGAATATTGGGTCATCACGCGCAGATCGAACCGGTTTCCTTTATGCTTCAGCAGATGAATGCCCCGCTGGACCAGGTAGCCTTTTTTACGGGTTTCTTTGCACAGCGCACGGTAAAGGGCCTCGAAGCTGCCATAATGGGCTACCTTGCGGCCCGCTTGGTATTGGTAACCTTTCCTGTCCTTCTCTACACGCATTACGCCTTTTCCGTAAGAACCGTGTACAGGCTTCACATATACCATCCCGTAGCGATTTAGCATGCGCATTAAACTTCCGCCGGTCATTTTTGCCGTGGCTGGCAAAAAGCCCGATACTTGTTTATTTCTTTGAAGCGCGATCGTTTTCGCCCACTTGCTGGATATGCGACGGATCATCGTTTCGCCCCTCACCGTGTTAATTAATGATCTCCTCATCCTATTCAGACGTCCGAACGCCGTATTGGACCGATGTACCTGAATGTCATGAATGGGCCAGACACGCCAAACTTCCGAAAAGCGCCGGCCTGCCGAGCTATTACAGACGGAACCGGTAACCCGCTCCCCACACCGTTTCGATGTAAGCCGGCGCCGAGGCGTCCTTCTCGATTTTTTCCCGCAGCTTGCGAATGTGGACGGTGACCGTCTGGGTGTCGCCCATCGCATCGATGCCCCAGAGACGGTCGAACAGATGATCCTTGCTGAAAACCTGATTCGGGTGCTGCGCCAGGAAGTAGAGCAGGTCGAATTCCTTGGTCGTAAGCGCGACCTCTTCCTCCCGGATAAAGGCCTGTCTGGTATTCGCATTGATTCGCAGCTCGCCGATCTCCATATCGCCGGTTCTCGCATTACGTCCGGTCAGCCTGTCGTAGCGGGCAAGATGCGACTTGACGCGCGCCACCAGCTCGGCCGGCTTAAAGGGTTTGCCGATGTAGTCGTCCGCTCCGAGACCCAATCCGCGAATGACATCGATGTCTTCCCTGCGCGCAGTCACCATCAGAATCGGGACATCGGACACCGCTCTGAGCGCCTTGCACACCTCGAAACCGCTGAGCTTAGGCAGCATGACGTCCAGTACGATCAAGTCGAACTTTCCCGTCATTCCAAGCTGCAGCCCTTTTTCGCCGTTATCGGCCAACACCGTCCGATAGCCGCTCATTTCCAGATAATCTCTCTGCAGCTCGGCGATGCTCGGCTCGTCCTCCACGATGAGTATCGTCTTACTCAGCGCCATCCGCCGCACCTCCTTCGATCGGAACCGTCAGGATTACCCGCGTTCCTTCCCCTTCCACGCTCTCCGCCCGTATGTCTCCTTCATGCGCCAGCATGATCTGCTTGGCAATGGCAAGCCCTAATCCGCTGCCGCCCGTACGCGAATTCCGCGACCATTCGGCGCGATAGAATCGATCGAAGATGTGGGGCAGCGCGTCCGCCGGAATGCCGCTTCCATTGTCCTCGATGACGATCGTGGCTTGACCGTTTTCCGTATGGGCGGACAGCCGAATCGACGGTCTCTCTTTGTCCATGTACTTCAAACTGTTTTGGATGACGTTGCCAAGGACGCGCTTGAAGGAATCCGGATCGACCCGGGCGAGGACGGACGCCCGTACTTCGAAGTCTGTCAGAAGTTCGACGCCGATTTTTTCGAGCTCGAATCGAAGATCGTCCGACCAATCGTTCAGCAGGCTGCGGACAGACATTGGCTGCATGCGGAAGGGAACCTTTTGCATGTCCAGCTTGGAATACAAAAACAGCTCGTCAATGAGTTTATCCAGTTCATCCGCTTTGGAGGCGATCGTTTTCATATATCTGTCATGCTTTTCCCGGGTATCGGCAATCCCTTCCATAATGCCGTCGACATAGCCTTTAATGGCGGTAATGGGCGTTTTGAGATCATGCGATATATTCGTAATGAGTTCTTTGCGATTTTTCTCGTACTGCATTTGCACCAGGATCGACTCCTTCAACCTTACCCGCATGGTTTCAAAAGTGACCCCGAGTTGTCCGATCTCGTCTTTGCCTTTGACTTCGATCGGCACGTCGAGCTCCCCCTCCGAAAAACGTCCTGCGGCCTGGCGCAGCGCAAGGAGGGGCCGAATGATGCGGGTGGACATGTAATAGGTCAAAGCGATATTCGTCAATAGCAAGACGGCGATGGCCGCGATGAACAAAATCGGGAACCACCTCTTGGCAAAATGAACGAGCGGATCGATTTTCGTAAGCAGGAACAGACTGACCGTCTCGTCGTCAGCCCCCTTTAAATCGTACTGCACGATCTGAAACCAATCATTATTGTTTATTTTTACCGTCGACGCTTTGTGGAAACCGGCATGTTCATAGGGAGGCAAGCCTGACACTAAGGCGGGAATGCCTTCGATTTCTTTTGAAGCGAAGATCGCCCTAGTTTCCTCGCGGACATAAATGGATATTTGCCGCGAAGCGAGTTCGGCGGACAAATCTTGCAAATAAGAGGTGTCCGTCAGCAACTTCGGATCTTGCATTAACGTTTGCTTGACCAAGTGATGATAGTCGCCTTCCTCGATGCCCTCGATTTTAGATTCATAAAACGATTTGATACTTTGGGCGTCCCCCCTGAAAACGATAAGCAGCAGACCCGAGATCAGCACGAGAAACAGCAGCGGGATGATCAGCATCGCCGCGTAGGACCAGAGCAATTTCCAACGAATCGACATGAACGGTTCCTCCTTCAATCGGACGATCGGCAGTCCGTTCGATTCATGATCGTATTAAATGGATTGAACGGAAATCGAACCTCCCGCACCTGCGACAGCGGGCATCATGCCGATCATCAAGGACACGCATTCTATGAATATTACGCCGAACTTTCTCGTTGTCGATGCCCTTCGTCCGCAGATTCCTCTAACTGTAACCGCGAACGATAAACCCGCCATGAAGCGTTTATTAAGCGTTTCTTAACCTTTTTTGTGATAAAATAAAGAAATTGATGCGCAATGGAAACGGAGAAGACCGGGTTTATTCCGATCCGTACGGGGGTAATTACCCTATGCTTATTTTCCCTGGCAGGAGAAAGGAGGTGTTGGCCGTGAAGCGCAACGAAGAAGACGTGCTTCTTCTTCAGGCGATGAAGGATACGCAGGACAAACGAATGTTCCAACGCTATCAGGTCGTTTTTATGTACAAGAACGGGTATTCGGTCAAAGACATTCAAGGCGTCTCCCAGCTTAGCGAGAAGACGATCTACACGTATATCCGCTCGTACGAGCAATCCGGCCTGGCCGGACTGTCCATCGGAAGCTCGCCCGGGGCGCCTCGCAAACTGACGGCAGAGCAGGAGACCCGCTTGATCCAATTGATCACGTCCAAGCAGCCGAGCGAACTCGCGCTGGCCGAGCAAGACAAGTGGACGCTCAAGCTCGTATCGACTTTGATCGAGCGGGAGTTCAACCAAACCTATACGCCTAGAGGAACGTCAAGGCTGCTGCAGGATCTGGGGCTGGTCTATTCGGATCCCAGAACGGCGCAGGCGCTTGGCGATAAAAAGAAAAGCCGCCCCCACCGCACAATTCGCATCCCCACGATTTTCCTCGTGCACAAGCCCCAAACGGACAGCGACTCGCATCTGCGGTTCATCGAGAACACGCTGCAGCTGCATCCGACGGGACGAATCGCGCTTATGCTCGGTCCGGATGAACGGACGGAGCCGATCGGCGAGGAAGATCTGTATGAGCTTATGTATTATCATCCCGTAGGCAGGCCGTGAACCGGACTGCCCGGTACCCTGCCCTGTCACCAAGAGGTTGCCCCCGGTCGCTTCGCGACTGCGGGACAGCCTCTTTTGAATCGCCGGCCTTTTAGGGGAGCCGGCCTGCGTCAAACAGAACTTCGAGCGATTGGACGCTGTCCCACGTTTTCTGAAGCATTTCAATCGCTTCCGTATCGACGGGAATCGCGCTGCCGCCCTCCCGCTCCTCCGGCGCTTCTTCGGCAGAATTGCTCCTCGTATAGAAGATGATATGATCCGCGTCTTCGCCCTTCTCCAGGAAAATCGACTCGACCACAATATTTTCGCTTCTCATCGTCTCGTAGACGAATTCCATCTTGTTCACCTGCATATCTTTGACGAAATCTATGAATTCCTGGGTCATTCCCGGCTTGATTTTCACTTTCAGACATTGGACTTCCACGTGAATCCCACCTCTCATTATGAATGGCGAGCGCTTGAACGAGGTCAATCTGGTGTATTTAATTTTAGAATTAACCTTTCGATTGCGGGATGAAACCGATGGCTTACGGCCGGCGCCATGCGCCGATCGATCTCATCCTTTACGAATCAACCGGTGCCCGTCGCTGCCTGGCCCCGATATCCCGCTTTTATTTGAACCAATGAATTACTTATTTGCGCACATTTGATTTCTTATCGCGCGGCCTTTTCTCAACCTTATTACGGTCATTTCCTTGAAAGGGATTCGTTCATCAAGCGAAGATAGAACGAACCTCCCGCCGCGCTCGTCGCCCGGACGTCCACCTCCCGTCCGGGCACGCGGTCCACCCGCGCGCGTCAGGCCTTGCGGAAGCGTGGCGGTCGTTCCATCAATCAGGAGCAAATTCGGGTTTGCCGACACGCACCGAAAAAACGAAAACCGTGCCGGGTTCGCCGGACGGTTCTACGCGGATGCTTCCTTCCATGAGCTCGCACAAGGTTTTGCAGATCGAAAGCCCTAATCCGCTGCCGCCATACTTGCGGGGCGTCGAGCCCCTCGCTTGAGAGAAAGGCAAAAACAGCCGATCGATCTCATCGGCGGGAATGCCGATGCCGGTATCCTTCACTACAAATTCGAGCGCGAGCCGGTCGTCCGTCTCCTCGAGCAGGCGCACCTCGATATAAATGCCGCCCGTTTCCGTGAATTTTACCGCATTGCCGATCAGATTGATCAGAATCTGCTGAAGCCGAGACCGATCCCCCCGGAGAAGCTCGGGAATGTCGGGCTCGACGGCAATCGTATATGCAAGTCGTTTTTCCCGTATTTGGGCTGTGAACAGCTCCCCGACCTGGTCAAGACAGTCCCCCAGCACAAAGAGCTCCTGCTCCAGTTCCATACGGCCGGCCTCGATCCGGGACAAATCCAGTACGTCGTTGACGATTTGCATGAGCGTATTGCCGTTTTTAGCCATGAGCTCGGCCAGCTCGGCTTGCTCGGACGTCAGTCCCGATTCCCGCAGCAGGTCCAGCACGCCGATGAAGCCGTTCAACGGGGTGCGGACCTCGTGGCTCATAAACGTTAAAAATTCCATTCTCGCCTGGGAGGTGCGTTCCGCCGCTTCCTTCGCTTCAATCAACGCTCGCTCCGCTTTTTTGCGGCTCGCAATATCGCGCACGGTGCAAGTCAACAGTCCCGAATGGTCGGCGGCCATGCCCCAATGCACCTCGGAGGGAAAAGATGTTCCGTTCTTGCGGCGCGTCTCCATCTCGAGCAGTTTGCCGAACGGCGGGTTCAAAGGTTCGCCCGCGCCGACGGCGGACGGGAAGAGCAGCGATACATGCAGGCCGTTCAGTTCTCCCTTGTCGTACCCCGTCATGCGCACGGCAGCAAGATTCGTCTCCAGAATGACGCCCGACGCATCGAGAACCAGCATGGCATCGATCGAGGCGTCCATCACCGCGCGCGCCTGCGCTTCTGCTCTCGCGAGCTGCTCGCCGGAGCGCGCGAGCTGCCGGCTCAAGCCCTCCAGCTCCCGCGCCTGCAGACTCATTTTCTTCCGGGCATCCCGCAGACTTACAAGGCACTGAATCCTTGCTTTGAGCACATTCGGAACGATCGGCTTCGTTATATAATCGAAGGCGCCCAAGGCGCAGTCTGTCGCCAAATCCCCGGCATCCGCCTCGGAACCGGAGATGAAGACGACCGGAATATGTGCAAAGCTGCTATCGGACTTGATATTGTCCGCCGTCTCGCATTGATTCGTCACGGGAACGTCGATCAGGATGACGGCAATCTCCTCGCGCAGCAAAAAGCGTACCGCTTCGGTCCCTGAGCGTGCGGGGACGAAGCGGTATGGTTCTCCATGGAGAGCGGCTTCGATCGCAAGCGTATGCGCCGGGTTTTCGGAGACGACCAGGATGTTCGCGGAATAGTTCCTTTCCACCTTTTTCCCTCCCTTGCTGTGTATTGGATGTTCTATATATCTGGATGCAGCTCGCCTTCATTCTTGAAGCGGCATGCGGATCAACCGAACATGCTGGAGAAGCATGCCGGCTTATTGTAGAATTAATTCCCATTTTTATATTATACGGGGTTAAGAATGCAGGTTCAATGCGATATTTAATTAAGATCCAAAAGAATTGTGTAATTAACATTTACCTATCGCAAAGAAAAAAGAAAGGCAGTCGGGGTCATATTGCTGATAATCGCACATATGTGCCCGCTTCTGCGCCATTCGTCATATCGACCACAATTGACCACAATTGACCGGAATCGACCGCAATCGACCGCAATCGACCGCAAAAATCCCCGATCAGTGGTTCGATCGAGGATTTCGGTTACGGACGTTATGGCAAAGCTCAGAAATTCGCTATGTCTTAATGTACGATTTGTTGCTTCCGCTCGGCATAGTCCTCCATCCTGTCCCACGGGATGTGGATAGCCGCTGCGGGACACGCCCCTGTAAATTCGTGAACGACTGCCGCATCGTCGATCTTCTCGAACGGCGTTCGCGCCGCGATAGTGAAACGTCTTGATGCGCGTCCCCTGATCCGCATATCCCCGCGAAGGCGTCTCGATGACGAGCTTCTTAAGAGAAGACTTCACTTCATCAAGGTCAATGCCTCGGTCGCGTTGCTTTTCTTCAAACCAGGCATATGCCCGATCGCCCATTTTGAACGTTTCCCCATCCAACTAGCAGGGCCTTACAGGGGCGCTATGCAATGGCTTCCCTGAATGCCCGGGTCAGCCCAAGCAAGTCCGCGCCTGGCTTAAAAATGCTCGACGTTCCCGCCACGAAAATATCCGCGCCGGCCTGCCGCATTATTTTTGCGTTTTCCCAGAAGAGGCAGCTCTTAGTTTCTGTAATCGAAACCTGAGAGCCGGCCTCTCTGTTTTTTCTCTTGGACATATCCTCTATCCTTCACAAATTCGACATTAATCAGGACATTCTCGCAGCTTTGACGCCATCCGCTTGGGCCTCCCGCTTACGATCGGACAACCGGTATAATTTAGTCCTTGTAAGGGAACGCTAGTTCGTATTAATATAAGAACAAATGTTCTGTAATTAACCTCGTCTCTCCGAGGCTCAAGGAGGAATCGCCATGCCGGTCAACATCGAAAAGTACGTCGGGCAAAGCGTGGAAATCATTTACGAGGATAGCAAGGGACGCTTCACGCAGCGGGTCGTCGCCGTATTCTCGGTACGCGGGGGCAAGGTGCGCGTGCTCGATTGGGGGAAGCGCGCGTTCCGCACGCTGTCGGCGAGCCGCATCCTCGGCGCCAGGCCGGTGAAGCACCATGCCTCATGAGCGAACGATTTTCCTGATCGACGGCCAATCCTTTTACGCATCCATCGAAAAGGCGCGCCATCCCGGCCTGATGAACAAACCTGTCGCCGTCGGCGATCCCGCCCGGCGCTCCGGTATCATCCTCGCGGCCTGCCCGATCGCCAAGGCCAAGGGCGTCACGACGGCCGAGCGGGTCGGCGAGGCGCTCGCCAAGTGTCCGGATCTAATCGTCATCCGCCCGCGGATGCAGACCTACATCGGCATCTCGCTGTTCATGACGCAGATCTACGAAGCGTTCACGGATCAGGTCGAGCCGTACAGCATCGACGAGCAGTTCCTCGACGTCACGGGCTCGATCCCCGCTTACGGGCCGCCGGAGCTGATCGCCGAGCTAATCCAGAATCACGTGAAGCTCTCCACCAATATCAATGTCCGCGTCGGCGTCGGCCCGACGAAGATTCTCGCGAAGATGGCGCTGGACAATTATGCGAAAAAAACGCCCGAGGGCGTATCCACGCTGTCCTTCGACAAACTGGAGGACACCCTCTGGAAGCTCCCCGTCCACAACATGTTCATGGTCGGCTCCCGCATGACGCGTCACTTCGCCCGCATGGGCCTCGCCGAGATCGGAGACATCGCACGCCTCGAGCTCGGCGACTTCAAGCGGCGGATGCGCCGCGAGATGAAAAAGCAGAGCGACATCCAAGCGGAATATTACTGGCAGACCGCGCGAGGCATCGATCCGAGCCCGGTCGTAGCCGGCATCCGCCACAAGCTGAAGTCGATCAGCCACGGCAAGGCGCTGCGCAGCGGCCTGTACCGCAAGCTAGAAGATATCGAGGTCGTCCTGCTCGAGCTCGTCGTCGAGGTATGCCGACGCACGCGCCGGCACAAGTGCAGAGGCAGCGTCGTCTCGGTCGGGGCGGCGGAGACGGACGGGACGCGCTCGTCCTGGTTCGGACGCCAGACCAAGCTGCTGCAGCCGACCGCGCTCACGCACGAGGTGGCGGCCGCGGCGCTGAAGCTGCTCCGCGAGCACTGGGGCGGCATGCCGGTCAGCCGCCTGACCATCTCGCTTGGCGGTCTTTCGGACGAGGGCGTCGACCAGCTCGACCTGTTCGAGGACCGGCAGGCCATTTTGCGGATGGAACGGGCGACGGATTACATCAAGGACCGTTACGGGAGCGATGCCATCATGCGGGCCTCCTCGCTGCTGGAGGCCGGCGTCGCACGGGAACGGGCCGAGCAGATCGGGGGACACTACAAATGAGCAAACTCGACGGCAACGACCGCTGGAACGCCAAGCTGTTGCTCACCGAACATCACGAACAATACGAAGAAGAGCATGCCGTCTCCCCCAAGACAACCGGCCACCCGACCGCAGACGAGCTGCGGATGATCCGCGACGTCATCGTGCTGCCGCATATGCTCACGATGGTTCAGCGGGCGATGGAGGAGGGCGAGCGCTCGGGCAATCTGCTGAGCCGGGTGACCCTGACAGGCGCTCAAGTGGTGCTCAACCTGATTACGCGGGACCTCCACGAGCTCCGCCGGGAACTCAGCAGCCGGCGTATCCGGCTGCTGAACAGCGACGAGCAGGTCGACCTCGTCATTTACCATCGCTACATATGCCGGGGCTACGAGGAACGCTTCGGCATCGTCCGGGAGGTGCTCCGCTCCGAGATCAGCATGCAGCTCGCAAGGTACATGGGCGAGATCACGCGGCATCTGCGACAGCTCGACAGCAAGGAAGCACGGGAGGCCCGCCGCTCCCCCGTCGCCGCCAAAGGGACGACTTAAGGACGGCTCGCGCCTACGTTTGTAGTGGCGCGGCGCGGTGCCGTCTCGTCCGTGCATCGATGCGTCCGATCAATCGGGCTCGCGCCACGCATCGCAGTCGTCGCTTGATTGGCCCTCCGTCCTCGGCGCCTCTCGCTCCCTCCGCTTCGCATTGAGCAGCCGTTGCGGTATACTACTTCCCAAAGAGGACTTGTTTGGTGCGAAAAGAAAGAGGGTTGCACGCGATGTGCGGACGTTATACGATTACGATTTCGTTCGAGGAACTGCTCGCTTATTATGCGGCCGACGACTCCGCCGGCTCGCCCTACGGCCCCCGGTACAATATCGCGCCCGGGCAGATGGTGCCGGCAATCGTGAACGACAGCACTCGCAACCGGCTCGGCCTGCTCAAGTGGGGGCTTGTGCCGCCTTGGGCCGAGGACCCGAAGGTCGGCAGCAAGATGCTGAACGCCCGGGTCGAGACCGTCGCGGAGCGGCCGGCCTTCCGCGAGGCGCTGCGCCGCAAGCGCTGCCTCGTACCGGCCGACGGCTACTACGAATGGCGGCAGACCGCGGACGGCAAGCGACCGATGCGCATCCGCCGCAAGGACAGCGCGCTGTTCAGCATGGCCGCCATCTACGAATCGTGGACCGCCCCCGACGGATCGAGGCTGAGTACGTGCGCCATTTTAACCGCGCCGGCACGGGGGCATCTCGCGGACATCCACGATCGCGTGCCCATTATCCTTAATCGGCGAAACGAGGCGGCGTGGCTCGATCGGAGCATCCAGCGTTCCGACGAGGTGCTGCAGCTGGCGATTCCGTTGGATCCGGCGGAGCTGATCGCAGTGCCTGCCAACCGCCGGGTCGGCAACGTGGCCAACGACGATCCCGGCTGCCTCGAGGCGGAAGACGAGCAAGGCGAGCTGTTCTGACGCTCGCGCGAATGCCAAAAAGACCCTGATTCCCGCGTTCGTGTCGGGAGTCAGGGTCTTTTTTGGGCTGAGGGCGGGCCTCGCCTGCTATACAGAAGGCGATCGGACCTATTGGGCCGCGGTACCGCGCATCGCCTGCTATAAAGAAGGCGATCGGACCATTTGGGCCGCGGCATGACGCATCGCCTGCTATACAGAAGGCGATCGGACCTATTGGGCCGCGGTACCGCGCATCGCCTGCTATACAGAAGGCGATCGGACCCATTGGGCCGCGGCACGACGCATCGCCTGCTATACAGAAGGCGATCGGACCATTTAGGCCGCGGTACCGCGCATCGCCTGCTATACAGAAGGCGATCGGACCATTTGGGCCGCCGCACCGCGCATCGCCTGCCTTAGTACAGGCGATCGGACCTTTCGCGCCGCCACACGGCGCATCGCCTGCTATGCAGAAGGCGATCGGACCGGTCTGCCCTCCGCCACTCGCTACCGAAACATCGCCCACAGCTTGATCAGATGGAGCGTGCTCTTCGGATCGATCTTCTGCGCGATGACGAAGTTTACCAGCTGTTCCTCCTGCAGATCGGTCAGCGGCTCGCTGAGCACTTTGGCGGATGACTTGACGAGACGTTTTACTTTGGGCCGATCCTGCAGATCGCTTTTCGTCACCCCGTCCAGCAGCGCCTTGACTCTATCCTTCGTGGCTGGATTTTTCATCTTCACCTTGACGCGTTCCACCAGATCCGGCCGAATGCCGAACTTTTGCCAACTCACGGCTGCCCACTTCCCTTCGCGAGGCTTCTATATTGTATGCGGCGGCCTAAAGGAAATGTCCGCGCAAAATATCGGCCCCGCAAAGACAAGCCTAGTCCAGCGGCTCGCTGTAGTCCGGCGCCTCGCGCCGCAAGTAGTCGCGCAGCCCCGCGTACGCCTGCGCCGTCCAGAACGACGGCTCGGCCGTGAGCGCGGCCGCGTCGTCGCGGGCCTGCTCAAGCGTCTCGAAGTCGTTCATCAGGTTCGCGAGCCTGAACTCCGGCACCCCGCTCTGCTTCGTCCCGAAAAACTCGCCGGGCCCCCGCAGCTCCAGATCCCGCCGCGCGATCTCGAAGCCGTCGTCCGTATCCGTCATCGCCTGCATCCGCTCGAGCCCGTTTTCGGACTTCGGATCCGCGATCAGGACGCAGTACGACTGATGGTCGCTTCGCCCGACCCGGCCCCGCAGCTGGTGCAGCTGCGAGAGTCCGAAGCGGTCCGCGTCCATCACGATCATAAGCGTGGCGTTCGGCACATCGACGCCGACTTCGACGACGGTCGTCGAGACGAGCACCGTAGACTCGCCGGCCGCGAACTGCCCCATCGCCGCGTCCTTCTCCGCCGAAGTCATGCGCCCGTGGAGCAGGCCGATCGCAAGCTCCGGCATCGCCTGCCGCAGCTGCATGTGCAGATCGATCGCGTTTTGCACGTCCAGCTTTTCCGACTCCTCGATGAGCGGGCAGATGAAGAAGGTTTGCCGTCCGAGCTCCGCCTCCCGTCGAATGAAGCCGAGCACGCGGTCCATCTTGTCGTGCTTGACCCAGTACGTCAGAATCGGCTTGCGCCCCTTGGGCCGCTCCCCGATCGTCGACACGTCCATGTCGCCGAACACGGTGATGGCGAGCGTGCGCGGGATCGGGGTCGCCGTCATCATGAGCACGTCGGGATTCAGTCCCTTGCGTCTCAAAATACTGCGCTGATTGACGCCGAAACGGTGCTGCTCGTCCGTCACGACGAGCCCGAGCCGCCGGAAAAAGACGTCCTCCTGAATCAGCGCATGCGTGCCGATCACGATATCGATGAGTCCCATCTGCAGCGATGCCAGAAGGTCCCGCCGCTCCCGCGCCCCGCGACTCCCGGTGAGCAGCGCGACTTGAATCCCGTAGGGCTCGAACAGCTTCCCCAGCGACTTGGCATGCTGCTCCGCCAATATCTCCGTCGGCACCATGAGCGCGCCCTGGCAGCCGTCCTTGACCATTGCATATAGCGCCATCGCGGCCACGACCGTCTTGCCGGAACCGACGTCGCCCTGCAGCAGCCGGTTCATGGCGTACGGCCGCTTCATATCGCGCGTAATCTCGTTGACGACGGTCTTCTGCGCCTCGGTCAGCTCGAACGGCAGATTCGCCGCGAACGCGCGAATATCGTCGCTGCTGATCTTGTGCGCGATGCCGTCGGGCGCTTTGCGGTTCATCGCGCGGTAAGCCTGCAGCCGCAGCTCGAACAAAAATAGCTCCTCGTACACCATGCGGCGGCGGGCCTCCTGGCCCTCGCGCGTATTTTCCGGCTGATGAATCCGGCGAATCGCTTCGCGCCGGGGCATGAGGCTATGCTTGTCCAGCAGCTCCGGCGGCAGCAGCTCGGGGATCATCGCCCCGTACTGCGACAGCGCCAGCTCGATGCGCTGCCGCAACCATGCCTGCGTCAGGCTGCCGCCGATCGAATACACGGGCTGCAGCGTCCCCGTGCGGCCGGCCCCCTTGTCCGGGAACTCCGACTCCGCCACCGTGAGCTGCCTCCGCCGCTGATCCCATTTGCCAGTCAGGACGATATCCCGCCCGACCTCGATCTGATCCTTCAAAAACGCGCGGTTGAACCAGACGGCCGTCAGCAGCATGCCCTCCACCGTCACCCGGCAGAGCAGGCGCGACTTGCCCCCGAACCGCTGCAGCGACGGCGGCGTCTCGATGCGCCCTTGCACGGTAATCTTCTCTCCGTCCTTCACCTCGAGGAGCGGCCGCAGCCGATAGTCCTCGTAGCGGAACGGATAATACTCGATCAGCTCGCCGACCGTAGAAACACCCAAGGCGTGAAGCTCCCCCGCCTTGGGGGCGCTCACGCCTTTGATCTTCGTGACCGGTATGGCGAACAGATCCGTCTCTTCTGCCGATCGATCGGCCATCCTCCATCACTCCGAATCGCGCCGCCAGCCGGACGATCGTCCCTAGACGATATGGCCCGAGCCGGCGGGAAATACAAACAAGCCTGCGGTTCCGGGACCGGCGTGCGCCCCGACCACCGATCCGATCTCCGAGCGGTGGAAACCCGCGACGTTGAACCGGGTCCGAAGCACCTCGATGAGATCGTTGGCAGCTTCGATGTCGCCCGGCGTATCGACTACGGCGAGATCGATCGCCGCTCCCGCCCCGAAGTCGGACTCCAGCAGCTCGACGATCCGCGCGACGGCGCGCTTCTGTCCCCTGACCTTGTCGATCGGGAAAATAACGCCGTCGTCGCCGATCGTCAGGATCGGCTTGATGTTAAGCAGCGTGCCGAAGATCGCCGCCGCCTTGCCGATCCGGCCGCCTTTTTGCAAATACTCGAGCGTGTTCACGAGAAAATACAGCCGCATCTCCTTGCGCAACCGCAGTACCTCCGCGGCGACCTCCTCGGGGGAAGCGCCCTGCGCGGCCAGCTCGGCGGCAGATACGACCAGCGCGCCGTATCCGTAAGAGGCCGACCTCGAGTCGATTACGGTGACCTTGCTCTCGTCGTCCAGCATCGACCTCGCGATCGTGGCCGATTGATAGGTGCCGCTCATCGACGAGGACAGATGGACCGACACGACCGAGTTGCCCTCGGCAAGAAGTCGTTCGTACACCTCGAGAAACTGCGCCGGCGAGGGCTGCGAGGTCGTAGGCAGCGCGTTCGAATGCTTGAGCTTGTCGTAAAATTGGGCGGGCGAAAGCGTCACGTTGTCCAGGTAGCTCTCCTCGCCGAAGATGACGCGCAGCGGCACCATCTCGATGCCCAGCCGCTCCCGCGTCGCCTGCGGGATGTCCGACGTGCTGTCCGTTACCAAAACAACCTTGCTCATCGTAGCCACCTCCCGCGTCTAATCCGACTTTTCCACCATAATCAGGTACGGATACAAATTCTGTCCGCCCTCATGCCGCTCCACTTCCGCATCCGGATAAGCTTCGCCGAGCCAGGCCACAAGCCCTGCGGTATCGCCTTCCTCGGCCCCTTCGCCGGACAGCAGCATGACCGTCTCGTCGCCGCTCGCGAGCATCCGCTCCAGCAGGCCCTGGGTCGCGGCCAGCATCGTCGCCTCGGAGGCGACGATCTGTTTGTCCAAAATGCCGATATACTCGCCGCCGCGAATATCGATGCCGTCCATGACGGTATCCCGGACGGCTCGGGTGATAGAGCCCGTCAGCACGCGGTCGATCGCCCGCAGCATCCGGTCCTCGTTGACGGACGCCGGCTGCTCCTCTTGAAACGCGAGCATCGCGGCCAGTCCCTGCGGAATGCTGCGCGTCGGCACGACCGTCACGGGCCGATCCGCCAGCTCCTGCGCCTGCTTCGCGGCCAACAGAATGTTCGAGTTGTTGGGCAATACGAAAATATGGTCCGCCGCAAGCGACGAGATCGCCTGCACCAGGTCCTCCGTGCTCGGGTTCATGCTCTGTCCGCCCGAGATGATCGCGTCTACGCCGAGACTGCGGAACAGCTCGTCGTTGCCCGCGCCCACGCTGACCGCCACGACGCCGTAGTCGGCCATCTCGAAGGCGGCCGGATGCGCCGGCTCGATCGCCTGCGAAGCCGCCTCCGCGGCTCTCATCTCGGGCATGTCGGGAATGCCCGACGCCGCCTCAAGCCCCATCGGATCGGACGTCTCGCCAGCCGCCTCTGCCCCCGACACCGGATGCAGCAGCTCGCGATGCTGGTCGCGCATGTTCAGGATATGGAAATTCGTCAGTTCGCCGTATGCGACCGCGGCATTGAGCACGTCCCCCGGACGGCGGGAGTGCACGTGAACCTTGACGATATCGCCGTCCGCGATCAGGATGATCGAATCTCCGTCCCGCTCGAGCGCCCTGCGGAAGGACGCTTCGGAAAACGCGGTGCGTCCCTGCAGACGAATGAAAAACTCCATATCGTACGGAAACTGAATGGACTCGGTCGCAATCCTCGACTGTGCCGACGACGCCTGGGCCGCGGCCGCAACTTGCGCCGGCACGGGCGATGACGAGGCGGAGGCACCCGGCGCGTATGACGTCCAACTTCCCGCGTACGGGGCCGCTCCGGCGCCTTGCCGCTGCGCGTTCAGGTACTGCACGAAGCCTTCGTAAATGCATACAAGTCCCTGCCCGCCGGAATCGACGACGCCGACCTGCTTGAGCACCGGCAGCATATCCGGCGTGCGCGCCAGCGTCTCCGCCGCCTTGTCGAGCACTTCGCCCATCCACTCGGCGATATCCTCGGTGCGCCTCGCGATCGATTCGCCGTGCCTTGCCGCTTCCCGGGCGACGGTCAGAATCGTGCCCTCGACGGGCTTGACCACCGCCTTGTAAGCGGTATCAACTCCTTGCCTTAAGGCGGCTGCGAACGGCGGCACGGTGATCTCCCGCTGGCCGGCGACCGCACGGGCGAACCCGCGGAACAGCTGCGACAAAATAACGCCCGAGTTGCCGCGCGCGCCCATCAGAAGCCCTTTCGACAGCACTTCCGCAGCGCGGCCGATCTCGGTCGAAGGTTTATTTTTTAATTCGGCCACGCCGGCCGTCATCGTCAAGTTCATGTTGGTCCCCGTATCGCCGTCCGGGACGGGAAATACGTTCAGCGCGTTGATCAGCTCCGCCTGCTGCGAGAGCCGCTCCGCGCCGGCCAGTACCATGGCGGTCCAGTCGGTTCCGTTTAGAAGCTTCGTAGTCAATAAAATTCCCCTTTTCGAAGGCGCGACGCCGGCCTCTCCGGCAGGAGAGCCCGGCAAGCCAAGGTGAGATCGGATAATTCGCGCAAGTGGTTACGATCCGGTCTTCGCCTAGCGAATGACGCGCACGCCCTGAACGAAAATGTTCAGACGGTCCACGGCAATCCCGACGACTTCCTCCAGCACGTACTTTACTTTGGATTGGATATTGTGGGCGACCTCCGAGATCTTCGTGCCGTAGCTGACGATCACGTACAGATCCAGATGGAGCTCTTCCCCTTCGCGGCGCACTTCGACGCCCCGCGCGAGATTCTCGCGGCCGAGCAGCTCGGCGATCCCGTCCTTCAATTGCTTCCTGGAGGCCATACCGACGAGGCCGTAGCAGTCGAGCGCCGCCGAACCTGCGATGACGGCGATGACCTGATCGGCCACGTCGATTTTGCCATTTTCCGTCGATAGCTGCATAGGCATGGCCACACGCTCCTTTGGCGGTTCTCGAACGCCGTCCGCATAGACGGCTTCATGGGTGAACCTTTTCCCATTGTACTATAAAAAAGAATCGGTTTGAAGTCAGCCGATGACATTGCAAGCCGACTAGGCCTGTGTTATGATAGGAAAAGTGTGTGTAAGGTCTGGTCAGGGAGGTGGATTTACATGGCTCGCAAATGTTATATCACGGGGAAGAAGCCGGGTGCCGGCAACAACGTTTCCCACGCCAACAATCATAACAAACGCTCTTGGGGAGTCAACGTGCAGAAGGTTCGCATTTTGGTGAACGGCAAGCCGAAGCGCGTTTACGTCAGCACTCGCGCCCTGAAGTCCGGCAAAGTCACTCGCGTATAATTATCGGCCCGCCCCTTTCGGCGGACGACAGCCCATGGCAAAAGCACCTGGACATCCAGGTGCTTTTTGTTTTGCCCCGCCATATCCGCATGCGAGAATGCTCGCGATAATCATCCCTCATAACTTGCCGCCGGCGCGACGCACGCCCGGGCCGTCCGGCCGCAGCCGGCGCTGGCGCCGCGAGGCGTCCCGGATCGCCCGCTCATGGCGGGGTTGCCCGTTCCGGGGACGGGGACACGAGCCTTGCAAGGCCGCGGGATCCATCACCCGGGAGGCGTCAGCTTTTCTGAAACGTATTGAGGATCGCTTTGACGAATCCGCCCAAGAACTTCGGCAGCTTGATGGTGTAAAACTTCATCGTTCCCACCCCTCCTCCGGTCCGATGCGTTGCCCGCGGCCCTACGGGCCTTGCATGGGGCGGCGCAACGCCCGAAGGCGCGCGCTGTTGATAAATGTTATGCACGCGCGGAGTTGTCCTATTCCTTGGCGCAAAACGAAAGGGACCGACCGAAGTCAGTCCCTGAGCGATGCGATGGCAGCGGCGCGATCCGCGTGCCCGAATACGTAATTGCCGGCGACGAGCACGTCCGCGCCCGCTTCGCGCACAAGCTTGGAAGTCTCGGCGTTGATGCCCCCGTCCACTTGGATGTGGACGTCGCCCCGCCCGCGCGCGACAAGCGTCTGCCGAAGCTGGCGAATCTTGGACAGCATCCCGGAAATGAAGGATTGTCCGCCGAAACCGGGGTTAACCGTCATGATGAGAACGAGGTCGACATCGTCGAGAACGTAGTCGAGGACGGACAGCGGCGTATGCGGGTTGAGCGCGACGCCCGCTCCCTTCCCAAACTCTCGAATCGCGTGCACGGTCCGGTGCAAATGCGTGCTGGCTTCGGCATGAACCGTGATCCGGTCCGCGCCGGCCGCCGCGACGTCCGCGAGCAGCCGATCCGGGGTCTCCACCATGAGATGCGCGTCGAAGGTTAGTTCCGTATAGGAACGGATCGCCGCGACCACGGGCGGCCCGAAGGTCAGATTCGGTACGTACTGCCCGTCCATAATATCGATGTGAATCCAGTCCGCGCCGGCGGCTTCCGCGATACGAACCTCCTCGCCGAGCCGAGCAAAGTCGGCCGACAGGATCGATGGTGCGATAATTGCCATGTGCTAGTACCTCCGCGCTTTTTCTTTCCATTCGTTCATGAATTCCTTGTAGTGGCGGTATCGGGTCTCCGCGATGCCTCCGGCCTCCAGCTCCGCCAGCACGGCGCAGCCGGGCTCGTGAATGTGCGTGCAGCCCCTGAACTTGCACCCTTGCGCGAGCTCCCGAAACTCGCGGAAGCACGAGCCGATCTCGTCGATCCCAAGCTCTTGAAAATCCAGTTGGCTAAAACCCGGCGTATCCGCCACGAATCCCCCGTCCGGCAGCTCGACGAGCTCCACGTGACGCGTCGTGTGCTTGCCCCGGCCGAGCTTCTCGCTGATATCGTTCGTTTCCATCGTCAAGCCCGGCACGAGCGCGTTAAGTAGCGAGGACTTGCCGACGCCCGATTGGCCCGCGAAGACATTGACATGATCGGCCAGCAAGCCGCGCAGCTCTTCGAGGCCGGTGCCCTGGCGGGCGCTGACGGCGAGCACCCGGTACCCGATCCCTTCGTAGAGCGCCACCGCGTCGTCGATATCGCGGCCGATCCTTCCTGCGTCTTCGGACCGCTCGGCCGCGTCGAGCTTGGTCAGCACGATGAGCGCATCCATCCCCGCATGCTCAATATGCACGAGAAATTTGTCGAGCAGCTGCAAATTGAGCTCCGGCCGGATGACCGAAAACACGAGTACGGCCTGGTCCGCGTTTGCGACGGGCGGCCGGATCAGCGATGAGGATCTGGGCAAAATGCCATTGACCGTGCCTTCTCCGTTTTCCGTCTCTTCGTAGATGACTCTGTCCCCGACAAGCGGGGATTCGCCCCGTTTTTTGAAAATGCCGCGTGCCCTGCATTGAAGCGTGACTTCGCGCTCGTCGTCCCGCACGTAATAATAACCGCTGAGCGCCTTGACGATAATGCCATGACGCTCCGCCGCATTCGATCGCGCCGCGCCGCTGCCGCTTTTTTTCATCGGCTAGCCTCGACCGTTCGTTTTGCCGTTACCGTTGCCATTTCCATTTCCATTGCCATTTCCATTACCGTTTCCTTTGCCATTTCCGTTACCCCGTCCCACTGAAGCATTCTCGTTGCCCGCATCTGCGCTTCCGTCGTTCGTGCTTTCGCCGCCCGGATCGACCTGCGTCGTCGCGCCCTCCGAAGGCGACTCCGTCGGCGGCGGCGTGATCTCTTCGGACGGGGTTGGCGTAGGCTCCGGCGTAGGCGTCTCGTCCGCGTACGGCACCCGGATCCGGTCCAGGAACTGATCGTCGCGGTAAACCGTAATCTGGCCTTCCTTGTCCGGCGACACGACGAGCTTGATCGGGAACGTCTGCGTCGTCTTGATCTTCTTCGTGCCCCACTCGCTATCGCCGCGGGCATCTGTCAGCAGAATCTTGACCGTGCTCGTCTGCCCCTCGACCGCCGGCGACACCGTTACGTTCCAAGTTTTCTCCTTGGCGTCCGCCGGATATCCGCTGCTGATCCAGATCGTGACTTCCGTCCCCGGCGTCACCAGCTCGTTCTGCTCCGCCGGGAACTGCTTGAACACCTTGCCCTTGGTCGTGTAGCTCGGCTCCTGCAGCACCTTGTCGTTCGGCAAGGACAGATTGTTCTTGGTCAGCTCCGCCCGCGCCTCGGACAGCGACATGCCGATCAGATTCGGCATCGCGAACGATGCGGGACCTTTGCTGACGTTCAGCGTGATCGTATCCTTGTCCGGATCGTACGTACCGCCGGGCGCCGGCGACTGGCTGAGCACCGTGCCTGCAGGGACCTCGTTGTCGTTCTTCTCGACCTTTTCAATGTTGCTGGCCTTGGCCCCTTGCGCCTTCAGCGCTTCGACCGCGTCGTCGTAAAGCTTGCCGGTATAATCGTCGAGCGTCGGCAATTCCTTGCCCAGGCTCACCGTCAAGGTGATGAGCGATCCGGTCTTGACCGGCATGTCCTGTTTGCTCTGCCTGATGACAATATCCTTGTCCACCGTCTCGCTCGGCTCGTACATAATCGGATCCGCGACCTTGAGGCCCGCCTTTTCGAGGTCCGCGGTTGCGGCGTCGAGCTTCTCGCCTACGACCGTCGGCACCTGAACGTCCGGCGACACCAGTTGTCCCTTCAGCGCGAAGATGGCCCAGATGAGGATGGCGATCAGAATGACGGCGATGACGCCGAATACGGTGGGCAGCACCCACTTTTTGCGCTTTCGCTTATCGGCGGCGCCTCTTTGCGGCTGTTCGTCCTCCGACGATCCGTTCTTCCTGGCGCTTCCTTTGCCGGCCAGCGTCTCGTCCGCGGAAGAGCGCATCTCCGGACGGATCGCGGGAATGACCCGCGTCTGCTCCTCCTCGTCTGCATCGCTCGGGAAGCGTACTTTGGGCTCGTTCAACCGCTGCGGCTGCAGGCAGGTAGCCAGATCGTCGAGCATATCCTGCGCCGAGGAATACCGTTCCAACGGATTTTTGCGCATGGCGCGCAAAATGACGTTCTCCACGCTCTGCGGAATCGACGGATTGACGAGACGCGGGTCCTCGAACGGCTCCTGCAGATGCTTGAGCGCGACGCTGATCGGACTCTCCCCGAGAAAGGGAAGACGCCCCGTCAGCATCTGGTACAGCACGATGCCGAGCGAATAAATGTCCGATTTCTCGCCGGTGGCCACGCCTTTGGCATGCTCGGGGGAAAAGTAATGGACCGAGCCGACGACGGAGCCGGTCTGCGTGATCGTCGACGACGTGGCGGCGCGCGCGATGCCGAAGTCGGTCACCTTTACCCGGCCGTTCGTGCCGATCAGGATGTTGTGCGGCTTGATATCGCGATGAATGATCTGGCTCTGGTGCGCGTGATCGAGCGCGTCGCAGATCTGCGACGCGATGCGAACGGCCTCGTTAACCGGCAAAGGCGCCCGTTCACGGATAATCTCGTTCAGGTTCGCGCCGTCGATATACTCCATGACGATGTAATGGGTATCTTCTTCTTGGCCTACGTCGTAAATGCTGACGATATTCGGGTGGGAAAGCGCGGCCGCCGACTGGGCTTCGCGCCGGAAGCGGCGCACGAACTCGTCGTCGTGCATGAACTGCTGCCGGAGCACCTTGACCGCGACGAATCGGTTCAGCAAAATGTCGCGGGCCTTGTACACGAGCGCCATGCCTCCGCCGCCCACGCGGCTGAGCAGCTCGTACCTGCCGCCCAACAAATGTCCGATCGCAGTCATGACGTTCCTCCATCCCGCGTCCCGGTCCCCGTCTCGTATTCGATCAAGGCGACCGTCACGTTGTCGTCGCCGCCGGCGGTAAGCGCCAGCGCGATCAGACGGTCGGCGATCTGATCCAGGGTGACGCCTTCAGTATTCATCGTATCGAGTATAAGGGCTTTGTCTACCAGCGCGCTCAAGCCGTCGCTGCAGATCAGGAGGCGATCGCCGGGCAGCATATCGATGCGCTGCAGGTCGACGGATACTTCTGCGTCGGTGCCGAGCGCGCGCGTAAGTACGTTGCGCCGGGGGTGGTTCGCGGCTTCCTCCCGGCTGAGCTGGCCCGAACGGGTAAGCTCGTTGACGAGGGTATGATCGTCCGTCAGTTGCTCGATGGCGCCGCCTCTGATCCGATAGGCGCGGCTGTCACCGATATGGCCGATTAGACCCTCCTGCTCGTCAAGAAGGGCAACGACGACCGTCGTGCCCATGTTATGATATTGGGGATGCGTCGAAGCGGCTTCGAATACAGCGGCGTTCGCCGCAAGCACGATCGCCTTGAGCTTCTCTTCCGCCTCAAAAGCCGAAACGACGCCCTCCCATGCGGACAGCGACTTCGACAGGCTGTCGACCGCCAGCGTACTGGCGACGTCGCCTGCATTGTGTCCGCCCATGCCGTCCGCCACCGCAGCGGCCGTAAGACCGCCCGGCGTCGTGCCGACCCAAGCCCTGTCTTCGTTCAGTTGCCTGACTCGTCCGATATGACTGCGCACAGCCGTCTTCAACCCCGTCACCTCGCCTGCTTCTCCATGTGCTTCGCCCGCAGCTGGCCGCATGCCGCCGCGATATCGTGTCCCTGCTCCCTGCGGATGGTCGCATTGATGTTCCTGCGCTCGAGGATGCGGTGAAATTCGAAAATATCGTCGCGCGGCGTGCGGACGTAATCCCGCTCGGGAACGTAGTTGACGGGAATCAGATTCACGTGGCACAGCATGCCCTGCAGCACCTCGGCCAGTTGCTCCGCATGCTCGGGACGGTCGTTGACGCTGCCGATCAGCGCGTACTCGAACGTGATGCGGCGCCCCGTTTTCTCGATATAATATTTGCAGGCGTTCATCACTTCCTCGAACGGGTACCGCCTGTTGACCGGCATGAGCTTCGAGCGCAGCTCGTCGTTCGGCGCATGGATCGAGATCGCCAGGTTGATCTGCGTGTTCTCGTCCGCGAACTTCAACATGTTTGGGACGATGCCGCTCGTCGATACGGTAATATGACGCTGCCCGATGTTAAGCCCTTTGGGATGGGTCATCGTCCGCAGAAACGTCATCGTCGGCTCGTAATTCTCGAACGGCTCGCCCGAGCCCATAATGACGATGCTGGACACGCGCTCGTTCTCGGGATCCAGCAGCTGCTGCGCCTTGACCACCTGCGCGATGATCTCGCCGGCCGTCAGGTTGCGCTTGAGGCCGCCCAGCGTCGATGCGCAGAACGTGCAGCCGATCCGGCAGCCGACCTGTGTCGTCACGCAGACGCTGTTGCCGTAGTTATGCCGCATGATAACCGTCTCGATCGCGTGGCTATCGGCCAGGCCGAACAAAAATTTGACCGTCCCGTCCTTCGATTGAAGCTTCGTAATCTCGGTCAGCGTGACGAAGTTGAAGGCGTCCGCGAGCTTCTCGCGCAGCGCCTTCGACAGGTTCGTCATCTCCTCGAACGTGCTTACCCGCTTCACGTACAGCCAGTCGTAAATCTGGCCTGCGCGGAAAGCGGGCTCTCCCGAGGACTTCACCCAGTCCTGGAGCTGATCCAGCGTATAATCGTAAATAAAAGGCTTCCCGTCAGCGGGAACGTAATCTTTATTTTTTAATCCAATCAAGGATAGTCACCACCATTCGCTCTATTTTACCATAAACGCCGCCTTCGCAGTAGAAGGCGGCCGATCGCGCTTGATGAAGGCGCGGTGCTTGAACGAAATACGACTCGAAGCTTCCGCGCCGTTACTTCATCGTATAGAAAGCGCCGTCGGTCAATTCGCTCTGACGAGCCGGGCGATAAAAAAACCGTCGCTGCCGAAGTGCTGGGGCAGCAGCTGCGCCATGCCCGGGAAATCGCCCCCTGAGACGCCCGCGTCGCGGAGCGGCGCGAGCGTCTCTTCGGGCCAGGCCGGATCAAGCTTGAAGTCCGGGCGGGTTTTCAGGAAATCGCGCACCGCTTCTTCGTTTTCCTCCGGCGCAATCGTGCAGGTACTGTATACGAGCCGGCCGCCCGGCTTCACCATGCGCGAAGCCGACTCGAGCAGCCGGCGCTGCAGCGCCGCAAGGCTCGCGATATCGTCCGCCGACTTGTTCCACTTGATTTCCGGCTTGCGCCGGATGACGCCCAGTCCCGAACACGGCGCGTCTAGGAGCACGACGTCCATCGAGCCCGGCGCGAGACGCTCGGGCAGCGAGAGCGCGTCCGACACCGTCGTGACGACATTCGGCAGGCCGAGCCGGTCCGCCTGTTCACGGATGAGCGCTTCCTTGTGCGGATGCACGTCGTTGGCGGTTACCCTGCCATGGCCGCCCATCCGTTCGGCCAGGTGAGCGGCTTTGCCGCCGGGAGCGGCGCAGCAGTCCAGCACGTTCATGCCGGGCTGCGGATCGCAGACGGCGGCCACGAGCATCGAGCTCTCGTCCTGCACCGACAGGCGGCCGGACGCATACCACGGCGTCTGCGCGAGGCTGCCGGCGCGCGCCGCCACGATGCCGTCGGGCGACAGCTTCGACGGCTCAGCGTAGATGCCCGCGCCCGCGAGCTCCGCGAGCAGCGCGTCGCGCGTGCCGCGCAGCCGGTTCGCGCGCACGGACATGTGCGGCGGCTCGTTGCCCGCCGCCATGAGTGCCTCGGCGCCGGCTTCGCCGTAGGCGGCGATCCACCGCTCGGCCAGCCACAGCGGATAGCTGTGGGCGAGCGAGAGCCGCTCGGCCGCTGGCAGCCCCGCCGGCAGGGGCGGCGCCACGCCTTCGCGCAGCAGGGCGCGCAGCGTGCCGTTCACGAGGCCGGCGATGCCGCCGTGGCCGCGCTTTTTCGCGATGCGCACGGCTTCGTCGGTGACGGCGTGCGCCGGCACCCGGTCGAGCCAGCGCAGCTGGTAGTAGCTGAGGCGCAGCAGGCAGCGGACCCACGGCTCGACCTTGTTCGGCCAGCCCTTGACGCGGGCCGCCAGTACATGATCGATCGTCAGCCGGCGCTGGATCGTGCCATAGACAAGCTCGGTCGCGAGCGCCGCATCCGGACGGGATAGGCCGGCATCGGTCAGCACGCGGTTCAGCTCCAGGCCGCTGAAGGCGCCTTGCTCTTCGACGCGCAGCAGCACGCGAAGCGCGACCTCGCGCGCCGTCTGCGGCTTGCGGGCCGCGGGCGGCATCGAAGGCTTGGCGGCGACGGACGGACGGCGGCCTGGCTGCTGTCCGGGACGTTGGCCGCTACGTTGCGCAGATGCGGACCGTTGCGCGGATCCGGGCCTTGGCGGGAGCGAGGAGCGCTGCGCCGATGCCGGTTGCTGCCCGGGGTTAGTTCGCTGCGCCGAGGCCGGCTGTTGCGCGGAGGTCGACCGCTGTGCAGATGACGGTTGCTGCGCGGAACTCGACCGCTGTGCGGGTACGGACCGCTGCCCCGATGACGGTTGCTGCCCGGGGGTAGTCCGCTGCGCAGATGATGGCTGTTGCGCGGAGGTCGGCCGTTGCGCCGACGCGGGTCGCTGATGGGACCGCGGCGCGGACGCTTGACCGGCACTTTGCGATGGCCGCCCGTCGCGGTTCCGGGCAAACGGTTGGCCCGAACCTTGCGCAGGCCGCCCGCCGCGTCTATCGCCGGAGGAAGCTTGCCCGTAATTTTGACCGGCTCTCCCCTGAGCTGCTGCGCCTTGCGGACGGCCATAGCCGCCGCAATCGGACGCTCCCCCTCTCTCTCCACGTTCGCCCGACGGCTTGCCGCCCGAACCTGCTGGTCTGCCGTTTGCCCGGCTTGGGGAAGTCGTCTTTGAGGGTTGATTCGGATTTATGGGTTGACTCATTTTCACACCTCTTTGATCTGCTCCCTGCGGGAGCTCACACGAGCCGACGGACGCGCGTATGTGCCTGTTTCTAGCATGCCCGCTCGCATCGCTCTCATTTCATGCATTCAAATATAGCACAAAGTGCGCAAAGGTTCATAGGAATGACCATAATATTGCATTTAAGAGGTTAAGCGGAAAATTCGCAGTATCCACGAAGAGGCGTCGGAGCGCGGGGGTTAAGCGTCGCAAAAGGAAGTCTTAGCTCTAATAATGTCCATTTTGGGTTATTGACACAGTTGCCCGATGCCCGTCCAAAGCCGTAGTGTTCGATGCCCATATATGTTCGTCGCCCGCAACGTCCTACGTCCTTCGTGCCCGACTCTCGTTCCGCTATATCCGCCGCTATCGCGCCCTTTGTTTCCGTGCCTGCTGCTTCCGCGCCAATCCAAACCAAAGCCATAAAAAAAACGACGCCCGGTTAACCGAGCGTCGTTCCCGGGGCCAGCCTGGCCCCTCTCGCATAGTCCGCGGCCGACAGCCGCTTCTTGCCCGCCGGCTGCACCTCCGTCAGCACGACGCTGCCATCGCCGGAGCGCACGCGGATGCCGTAGGCGCCGCTACCCAGCACCGTGCCGGGCGCGGCCGTCTGCCAGTCCGCCGCAAGCTTTGCGTCCGCATCCTCAGGCAGGGCGATCCCCCACACCTTGAACACCTCGCCGCCGAGCAGCGTGAACGCACCCGCCATCGGGGACAAGCCCCGCACGCGGTCGAACAGCTGCCGCGACGAAGCGCCGAAGTCGAGCCGCTCGTCGTCGCGCGTCAGGTTCGGCGCATAGGTCGACAGCGCGTCGTCCTGCGGCTGCCGAGGCGCGTCTCCGGCGATCAGCCGCGGCAGCCACTCGCAGAGCAGCTCCGCCCCGGCCACGCTGAGCTTGTCGAACATCGTGCCCGATGTGTCGGCATCGGTGATCGGCAGCTCGACGCGGGCGATCATATCGCCCGTGTCGAGGCCTTCGGCCATGAACATCAGCGTGACGCCGGTAGACTTTTCCCCGTCGATGACCGAACGCTGGATCGGTGCCCCGCCGCGGTAGCGCGGCAGCAGCGAGCCGTGCACGTTCACGCAGCCGAGACGCGGAATGTCGAGCAGCGACTTGGGCAATATTTGCCCGTATGCCGCCGTCACGATCAGATCGGGCGCCAGCTCGCGCACCGCCTCGACGGCTTCAGGCGCGCGCATGCGCTCAGGCTGCAGCACCTTCAGTCCGTGCTCCAGCGCGAATGCCTTGACCGGCGGCGGCGTCAGCTCTCGCTTGCGACCCTTGGGCCGGTCCGGCTGGGAGACGACCGCGACCACCTGGACGTCATCGCGCTCGAGCAAGAGGCGCAGGGAAGGTACGGCGAAGTCCGGCGTTCCCATGAATACGATTCGGGCCATGCCTTACGCCTCGCCCTCTTCTGCCGGCTCAGGCGCGCGGCGCTCGTAGATCGATTCGGCGAGGTCGATGAACAGCACGCCATTCAGATGGTCGATTTCGTGCAGAAACGCTCTTGCGAGCAGCTCCGTGCCCTCGAATTCCACCGGGCTGCCGTTGCGGTCCTGCCCCTTCACTTTTACCTTAAGCGGGCGGCGCACGTCGCCTTGGAGCCCCGGTATGCTGAGGCAGCCTTCCGGTCCGAATTGCTCGCCCTCGGAGGAGACGACCTCCGGATTCACCAGCTCGATCAGGCCGTGCTCCTCGTCCGCGTCGACCACGATCACGCGCTTGGAAACGCCCACCTGCGGCGCCGCCAGACCGACGCCGTCGGCATCGTACATCGTGTCCGCCATATCGTCGAGCAGCTTGTGCAGATTGGCGTTGAACTTCGTTACTTCCTGCGCTCTCTCGCGCAGCACGTCATCAGGATGCTTCACGATCAATCGAATCGCCACGCCATCCCCACCTTTCAGTCTATATCTAATATAAAATGCCGATAATCATGCGCGCTTAAAGCATCATCTGCGGATCGACGTCTACGCCGAGCTGCACGCCATGGCGCTTCGCGCCTTCCTGAAGTTCCTTGAGCACCTCGGCCGTCCAGCCGGGCACGTCGGGATTTCCCTGATATTTTATCATACATTGGAAACGGTAGCGATCCTTGAGCCGCGCGATCGGCGACGGCACGGGGCCCAGCACCTCGACGGCGATCCCGCCCGGCCCCGGCCTGCCGTCCGCCTTCGCGCCGACCGCCGCAGCCTTCTCCCGCATCTTGGCTGCGAACGTCTGCCCCATGGACAGCAGCAGCGGCACCTGCTCATGCGTCAGCGTAAGCGTGAGCAGCCTGCCGTAGGGCGGATATCCGAGCGCACGGCGATGCCTGAGTTCCTGATGCGAGAATCCGCGAAAATCGTGCCGCTCGACGGAGGCGATCGATGCGTGCTCGGGCTCGTACGTCTGGACGATGACCTCTCCGGGGAGCTCGTGCCTGCCGGCGCGGCCCGCTACCTGCGTGAGCAGCTGGAACGTCCGCTCCGCCGCCCGAAAATCCGGCAGCCGAAGCGCGGAGTCGGCGGCAAGCACGCCGACCAGCGTCACGTATGGAAAATCGAGCCCCTTAGCGACCATTTGGGTGCCGAGAAGCACGTCCGCCCGGCGCTCGCGGAATTCCGTCAGCCAGCGCTCGTGCGAGCCCTTCTCCGTTGTCGTATCGACGTCCATGCGAATGACGCGGATGCCGGGAAACGTCGCGGCCAGCGCCTCTTCCACCTTTTGCGTGCCCGTTCCGAAAAAACGGATGTGCGGGCTTGCGCACGAAGGACAAGCTTCCGGTTCCCGCTCGGAGTAGCCGCAATAGTGGCAGCGCAAATTGCGCGAGCCCCGGTGGTAGGTCAGCGCGATGTCGCAGTGCGGACACGAAGCCGTGTAACCGCAGGAGCGGCACATGACGAACGTCGCATAGCCGCGGCGGTTGAGCAGCAGCACCGTCTGCTCGCCGCGCGCGAGCCGCTCGCGCAGCGCGTCCGCAAGCGCGCGGCTGAACATCGCGCGGTTGCCGAGCCGCAGTTCCTCTCGCATGTCGATAATGGTAACGCGCGGCAGCGGCCGGTCCGCGACCCGTTCGGGAAGCGGCACGTAGACGGGCACGACCTCTTCCCCGCGTCCGCCGATGCCCGGCGCGATCTCGATCGCCGCGCCGTACGTCTCGAGCGACGGCGTCGCCGAGCCGAGCACGACGGCCGCGCCGTGACGCTGCCCCCGCCTGACCGCGACGTCGCGCGCATGGTACTTCGGGCTCTCTTCCTGCTTGTAGGTCGTCTCGTGCTCTTCGTCGATGATGATCAGTCCGAGCCGGGAAAAAGGCGCAAAAATGGCGGACCGTGCGCCGACCGCCACCGTGGCTCTTCCCTCGCGGATTTTACGCCATTCGTCGTACCGCTCGCCGCTCGACAGCCGGCTGTGAAGCACGGCGACCCGCGCGCCGAACCGGCTCTTGAACCGCTCCACCATTTGCGGCGTAAGCGCGATCTCCGGCACGAGCACGATCGCTTCGCGTCCCTGCCGCAGCGCCTTCTCGATCGATTGCAGGTACAGCTCGGTCTTGCCGCTGCCGGTCACCCCGTGCAGCAAAAATACCCGGTGCGCCTCGCGGTCGACGGCATCGGCGATCGGCGCGAACGCCTGCTGCTGCGCCGGCGTCAACGCGAGCGGAACAGACGGCTCAAAATTGCGTCCGGCGTACGGATCGCGCTGCACGGTCACCGGCGCGAGCTCGATCAGCCCTTTGTCGGCCAGGCTGCGGATAACCGCCGTCGTCGTGCCGGCCGCTTCGGCCAGCGCCTGCTGGGCGATCGGCTCGCGGTTCGCGAGCAAATACGCGAGTACGTCGCGCTGCTTGGCCGCCCGGTTCGGCAGTTCGAGCAATGCGCTTCGCAGCTCACCCTCCGACGGCGGAACGACCGTCAGCACGGTCTTGACCGACAGGCGGTCCTCCACCTGCTGCCGTTCCTCCAGCTTGCCCTCCGTAAGCCAGCGCTTGACGGCCGCTACGCGTTCCGGATGCTGCTGGAGCAGCTGCGACAGCTTCAGCGTGCCATGCCGCTCCAGCGCCTCGAGCAGCTCGGGCTGCTCGAACCGGTCCAGGGGCGTCCACTCCGTGTTCGGCGCCGCCGAGATATACTTCTCGGTCTTGCCCTTAAGCGCGGCGGGCAGCATCGCCTGAAGCGCGACGGTGAGCGGGCACAGCCAGCGCTCGCTCATCCAGATCCCCAGCTCCACGAGCTCTGGCGACAAGGGCGGCACGGCGTCGAGCACGTCCGCGATCGGCTTCAGCCGCCGGCGGTCGACCTCCGAATCCTCCGGCAGCTCAAGCACGATGCCTTGGAGCGTCCGGCCGCCAAAGGGTACCGCAACCCGGCTGCCGACCTCGACCCAGCCTTCCAGATGCGCGGGTACCGAGTAGTCGAACGGCCGGTCCGCGTCGCGGGTCGGCACGTCTACGCTGATCCTGGCGACGTTCATGCCCGCGGGCCTCCGCCTTCGCCTTCGCCGGCGCGCAGACCGGGCGCGCGCGCAAGCACGACTCGCCAGATGCGGCCGGCCGCCTCTCGCTTGGACTGGAGCGGCAGCGTCTCGACGAGGCCATCGGACCCGTACAGGCTTACAATGTTCGTATCCGTTCCGAAGCCCGCGCCCGGCTGGGATACGTCGTTCGCGGCGATCAGGTCGCAGCGCTTGCGGCGCAGCTTGTCGAGCGCATAGCGTTCGACGTCGCCCGTCTCCGCGGCAAACCCGATAATATAAGGCTTGTCCTTGCCCGCGCCGCCGCCTTCATGCTTCCAGTCGCCGATCGCCTGCAAGATGTCCGGGTTGCGCACAAGCTCCAGCGTCAGCTTGTCCGGACCCTTTTTCATCTTGACCTTCTCGCGCTGCACCGGCCGGTAATCCGCGACGGCCGCAGCCTTGATGACGACGTCCATGGCCGGAAGCCGCGCCATGACGGCATCGTACATCTCCTGCGCCGATTCGACCCGTACGACTTCGGCGCCGGGCGGCGGCTCGAGCTCCGTACGCGCCCAGACGACGGTCACGTCCGCGCCGAGCGCGCGGGCCTCCTCGGCGAGCGCAAATCCCATTTTGCCGGACGAGTCGTTCGTAATGTAACGGACCGGATCGAGCCGCTCCAGCGTGCCGCCCGCCGTGATGAGCACCCGCTTGCCGGCAAGCGGTTTAGGACCCGCGAGCAGTTCGACCACGACCTGCGCGATCTCGTCGGGCTCGGCCAGCCTGCCCTTGCCGACGTAGCCGCAAGCGAGCTGGCCGGTGCCGGATTCGACAAATCGCACCCCGCGCCGCGCGAGCGTATCGAGATTGTCTTGCACGGCCGGATGTGCCAGCATGTGCACGTTCATGGCGGGCGCGATCAGCACCGGCGCCGTCGTCGCGAGCAGCGTCGTGCTCAGCATGTCGTCGGCGATCCCGTGCGCAAGCTTCGCGATGCTATTGGCGGTTGCCGGAGCGACCACAACCAGGTCGGCCGCGTCCGCCCAGTCGATATGCTGCACAACGGCCGCATCCCGCTCGTCGAATACGTCCGTCGCCACCGGATGCCGCGACAGCGTCTGGAGCGTCAGCGGCGCGATGAACTTCGTCGCCCCTTCTGTCATGATGACGCGCACGCTCGCGCCGAGCGAGACGAGACGGCTGCACAGGGTGGCCGCCTTGTAGGCCGCAATCCCGCCCGTGATGCCGAGTATGATGGTTTTTCCCGAGAGCGAATGGTTCATACCGAGCGCCCCTTCCTCACGATTCTGAAAAAAAAACAACCTCGAAGGGTTGTTTGCAGCCATTTATGCTTGTTCTTCTTCCTCGGCCAGTTCTTCTTCCGTGATCGCCTCGACCGTGATGTAGTCCTTAAAAATCTCTTCTAGTGCCACGCCTACGAACTTGTGGGACTTCGGTGCGTGCAGCTTGCTAGTCTGGCCTTCGCGCAGCGACCGCGCGCGCTTGGAAGCCGCGACGACCAATGTGTACTTGCTGTCTACCTTGCGGACGAGCTCGTCAATCGATGGGTATAGCATCTAATCACCTCTCCGGTATGTTCTGCTTTTCGCGCAGGCCTTCAAGCTCGACGAACAGCTCGTGCAGGAAGCGCTCGCGCTTGCAATGCTCGGCAACCATAATGCTCTCGATCCGGCGGCAAGCCGCGTCGATCTCGTCATTGACCACTGCGTAATGGTAATGCTCAAGCAGGTTCATCTCTTCGACCGCAACGGAAAGACGATGATCGATGGTCGCCTGCGTCTCCGTGCCGCGCCCCGTGAGCCGGTCCTTCAGCTGCTGAAGGGAAGGCGGAAGCAGGAAGACGAGGACGCCCTCGGGAAACTTCTCCCGAACCTTGACGGCGCCTTGAACCTCGATCTCCAAAATGATGTCCTTGCCCTCGGAGAGCGTCTTCTCGACGAAGTCGCGCGGCGTGCCGTAGTAATTGCCTACATACTCGGCATGCTCGAGCAGGGCGTCGCGTTCGATCATATCCTTGAATTGCTCGCGCGTCTTGAAAAAATAATTGACGCCGTCGATCTCGCCTGTCCGCGGTGACCGCGTCGTCGCCGAGACGGAATAGGTCAGGTCGGGCAGCTTGCGGCGCAGCGCCGCGCACACCGTCCCCTTGCCGACGCCCGACGGACCGGACAATACGATCAGCAAACCTCTGTTCATGGACTTCCCCGATTCATTCGTCATGTTCGTCGTCTTTGGTGGACAGGCGATGCGCCACCGTCTCCGGCTGGACCGCGGACAGTATCACGTGATCGCTGTCCGTAATAATGACGGCGCGCGTGCGGCGGCCGTACGTCGCGTCGATCAGCATATGCCGGTCGCGCGCTTCTTGAATGATCCGCTTGATCGGCGCGGACTCGGGACTCACGATGGAGATGATCCGATTCGCCGATACGATGTTGCCGAATCCGATGTTGATGAGCTTAATCGCCATGCCACTATTCCCTCCGGTCCATGTCTTGCTGGCAGCGGCCGGATGGCGCCGGATAGGCACCATTGTTGCCACTGTGGCGTTTCCGCATACCGCAATCGATGGAATACGCTTGGCACCGTCCGCGTACGGCATGTGGAGAACACCGGTTCGCGGCAGGCCATATTGATTCATTTTACTTGATAATCGTTGGTCGGACAAGAGGCGTAGCCGCAATTGTCGGCATGAACGCCGCTTTTCTCCTTGACGTAACGCGTCAGCTCGACCGTCATCTCATAATGAAGGAACGGCGTCATGAGATAAATACCGTTAAAATGCTTCATCGCCGCGTCCAGCAGCTCCTTGGCGACCGCGATCCCTTCAGCCTTTCCTTCCGCCCCTTCGAGACCGCGCATCCGCTCGCGGACGGCGTCGGACAACTGGATGCCTGGAACCTCGTTGTGCAAATATTCGGCGTTGCGGCCGTTCGCCAGCGGGAAAATGCCGAGGAAGATCGGCACATCCAGATGCTTGGTCGCCTCGGCGATCCGCTCGATCAACCCGACGTCGTAGACCGGCTGCGTCATGATGTAGTCCGCGCCGGCGGCCACCTTCTTTTCGAGCCGCTGCACCGCCTTGTCAAGATGCTTGACGTTCGGGTTGAACGCCGCGCCGATGACGAACTTCGCCTTCTGCTTGAGCGTGCGGCCGGAGAAGGCGACGCCTTCGTTCAGCTGCTTGATCATCTTGATGATCTCGAACGATGTCAGATCGTATACCGAGCTCGAGCCAGGCAGGTCGCCGAACTTCGCAGGGTCTCCCGTGACGGCGAGCACATGGTCGATGCCGAGTGCATCGAAGCCCATCATATGCGATTGCGTGCCGATCAGGTTGCGGTCGCGGCAGGCGATGTGCACGAGCGGCCGGATGCCGACGCGCTCCTGGACAAGCGCACCGAGCGCCATGTTGCTCATGCGCGTGACCGCGAGCGAATTGTCCGCCATCGTCAACGCGTCGGCGCCTGCGTCGCGGAGCGCGGCCGCGCCGTCCATGAAGCGGCCGATGTCGAGATCCTTCGGCGGATCGAGCTCGACGATGACGGTGTGGCGCCGGCGGGCAAGCTGAGCGATGTTCGCCGGCTCGCCTTTGCCGTCATCGGCCGATTCGGCGCGCTGCCGGGAAGGCGCAACGATGATCTCGGCGGCCGTAGCCGGCCGCAGTGATTCCGCCAACGACGGCGCATAGCCGCGCAAGGCCGCGGCGATCTCCGCGATATGCTCCGGCGTCGTCCCGCAGCAGCCGCCGAACAGACGGACGCCGTTGTCCGCGAACGCCCTGGCGTTCTCGCCGAAGTAGGCCGGCGAAGCGGAATAGACGACCCTGCCGTCCTCGTAATCCGGCAGTCCGGCGTTCGGGAAGGCGCTGAGCGGCAGCCCGAGATCGAGCGGGATATTCTGAACGGCGCGCAAAATGCCGTTCGGACCGCTGCGGCAGTTGAAGCCGACGACGTCGGCCCCCTCGTCCTTAAGCCGGCGAAGCGCCTCGCCCATCGGCACGCCGTCGCGCGTCACCGCAGGATCGTCTACGGCGAACTGGCAGACGACCGGCAGGTCGCCCAGCTTGCGCGCAATGCGCAGCGCCAGCATCAGCTCGTCGAGCTCGAAAAACGTCTCGAGCAAAATGCCGTCCGCGCCGGCCCCGACAAGCGCGCCGATCTGTTCCTCGTAGTCGCGGGTAATCTCCGCCGTCCGCGCGTTTTTGCGCTGGCCGGCCCGGATCGCGCCTACCGCGCCGAGCACGTAGGCGGCGTCGCCGCCTGCCTGCCGCGCGAGCGCGACGCCGGCCGCATTGATGTCGGCGGTACGCTTTTCGAGGCCGAACCGTACCAGGTTGCCATGCTGCGCGGCGAACGTATTGGTCTCGAGGACTTCCGCGCCGGCGGCCGCGTAGCGGCGATGAACCTCAAGGATCATCTCGGGCTTGATCAGGTTGTATTCTTCGAACGCGACGCCGATCGGGAATCCCAACTGGTAGAGGTAGGTTCCCATCGCCCCGTCGCCGACGAGCGGCCGCTGGCTCAGCGCTGTGCGAAAATCCGGTTTCAAGAGGCTTCCCATCCTATCTATGTCATAAATGATTGTACGCAGAATCGTTCTACTAATGTAGCATACTTCTTCCCGCGCGGAAATGGCAGAAGCGGCACCGAAGCCGTAAATCCCTTTAAAAACAGAGAAGAACCCGGACAAGTCCGGGTTCCCGCAAAGCGTATGGCGGCGGCCGATGGGCCGCGTCTTCGTCAGACCGTACCGGTGTATACCGCTTCGGCCGGACCGGTCATGTAGACGCGGTTGTTATCCTCGCTCCACTCGATATACAGGTCGCCGCCGGCGAGCGAGATCGTCGCCGAGCGGCCGGTCAGTCCGTTCAGCACGGACGAGACGAGCGTCGCGCAAGCGCCGGTGCCGCAGGCGAGCGTCGGACCCGCGCCGCGCTCCCAGACGCGCATGTCGACTTGCTCGGCCGAGTTGACCTTCGCGAATTCGACGTTGATCTTGCGCGGGAACAGCGAATGCGTCTCGAGCTTCGGTCCCCAGGTTGCCAGGTCGAAGCCGACCGCGTCGTCCACGTAGATGACGGCGTGCGGATTGCCCATCGAGACGGCGGTGAACTTGAACTCGCGTCCGTCGATCTCGACGGATTGTCCGATGACGGGATTGGCGTCGATCGTCGTCGGCACGTCGAGGCCGTTCAGGATCGGCTCGCCCATGTCGACGCGGACGCGGCGGACGCTGCCGTCCTCGACCTCGAGCTGGACGGGCTGCACGCCGGCGCCCAGCGTCTCGATCGTAATCGCTTCGCGGTCGATCAGACGGTTGTCGTACACGTATTTGGCGACGCAGCGGATGGCGTTGCCGCACTGCTCGGCTTCCGAGCCGTCCGAATTGATGATGCGCATTTTAAAGTCCGCGCGCTCCGACGGCAGGATATAGACGAGACCGTCGGCGCCGATGCCGAAGTACCGGTTGCAGAGCTTGACGGCGCGCTCGGCGGCGTCCGCGGGCAGCGAAGCTTCGCCGTGCACCACGATGAAGTCGTTGCCGAGACCGTGCATTTTCGTAAATTGCATAGGGGTTAGCCCTCCTGGTATGAAGTTCGGGGTCGGACCTGTCCTTCCGTGTCCCTATCATACCGCACCGGGACTTCGCTGCGCATACAGGATTCGCAATTTAGTTTGTACTTTTCCGCATCGAAATGCCGCCGGGAGCGTGTCTGCCCGCAAGCCCCCTGGAAGCCGCTGCATGCCGCCGCGCCCGAGCAGACGCTCCATCTCGCCCAGATGGCCCTCCAGCGTGATCGGGTTATAGTTGCCCCATTAATCGTTCATGATCTATGCCCGGCCCTCAGCCGCCGCCGTCTCTCCCTCTGCGACCGCATCCTTGAGCTTATCGCGGGTCTGTTAGGCCCTGTCCTCGTAAGCGGCAATCCAGGCGTCGACCGCATCCTTGAGCTTATCGCGGGTCTGTTCGGCCCTGTCCTCGTAAGCGGCAATCCAGGCGTCGGCCGCATCGGCGCGTCCCACCAGCTCGCCGAGCGTCCGCAGGCGCGTAAACTCGTCCGTGCCGTACGCGATGGTGACCGTCGGCGCGATCTTGGACAGTTGATCCAGATCGCCCTTCTCGACAAAGTCCGGCACGACGATCAGATCGGGCGCGAGTTGCTCTTCGGAGAGCGATTGCTTGGCGTTCACATGGTTGGTCCCGATCATCGACTGGCCGAGCGCGACCATCCCGAAGGCAAAGTAATGCGCGACCAGACCAGCTTCTCGGGCTTGACGGGAATCTCGACCTGCCGGCCTACTGCGTCCGTATACGTTCGAGTGGCGGCTGCCGAAGCAGGTGATGCGGCGGCGCTCGATGCAATGTCGGTCGATCCAGCGGAGGAAGACGGTGCGGGCGCAGATGGCGAAGCTGCGGCAGAAGACGCGGCAGTCTACCGCATGCCCGCGCGGCGAACAATGGACAATTAGACAGCGCCGCATGGACAAAATGAGAAAAGCCCGCCCCTCGCGCTGGAAGAGCGCGGTCGGGACAGGCTCGCCACTTGTCGAATGAACGAGGCGGCAGCGATATGAATCGGTCAATCGGCGGTTTTGGCAGCGAGCGCGATCAGCGGACGATCGTCTTGACCGGGCCTGCCCCGCGGCCGCCGCCGTACGAGATGCGTCCGCCGGAACGGCGGCGGCGCGACGAGCCCCATACGCTGCCGATGCCCATCGCAAAGGTCGGGATGCCGGCGGCTACGAAGACGAGCGCCCAATCGCGAAGGTTTAGCGGCACGGTCTTAAAGATCGGCTGCAGCGGCTCGAAATACAGGACGGCGAGCAGGAGCAGCAGCGAGGACAGCACCGCCAGCACGAGAAACTTGTTCTCGAAAAAGCGGCGGTGGAAAATAGAGCGCGAGCTCCGGCAGTCGAACACGTGGATCAGCTGCGCCATGACGAGCGTAGCAAACGCGACGCTCTGCGCGTGGACGAGCGTCGCGGCATCCGCATCCCGGCCGCCGAGGGCGAGGACGAACGCCGCCAATGTGCAAGCGCCGATCAGCACGCCGCGGCTGACGATCTTCCAGCCGAGACGCCGTGCGAAAATGTTCTCCTTGGCCGACCTCGGCTTGTGTCGCATCAGATCGCTCTCGGCCTGATCGACGCCGAGCGCCATCGCGGGCAGCCCGTCGGTGACCAGGTTCACCCATAGGATCTGGATCGGGATGAGCGGCAGCGGCAGCGCCGCCATCATCGCGAAAAACATGACGAGAATTTCGCCGACGTTGGAAGCCAGCAAATAGCGAATGAACTTGCGGATATTTTCATAGATGCCTCTGCCCTCTTCGACCGCCGCGACGATCGACGAGAAGTTGTCGTCGGCCAGTACGAGCGCCGAAGCCTCCTTGGTCACGTCCGTTCCCGCGATGCCCATCGCGATGCCGATGTCCGCCGCCTTGACGGCCGGCGCGTCGTTCACACCGTCGCCGGTCATGGCGACAACATGACCGCGGCGCTGCAGCGATTGTACGATACGCAGCTTGTGCTCCGGCGATACGCGGGCGTAGACGTAGACTTCGTCCGAGATCTTGTCGAGCTGGTCGTCGGTCATGCCGGCCAACTCCGCGCCGCTGACGGCCTTGCCGTCTCTGGGCAGAATGCCTAGCGTGCGCGCGATCGCTTCCGCCGTCATCTGGTGGTCGCCGGTGATCATCACCGTCTTGATGCCGGCCGCCTTGCACTTCGCGATCGCGCCCGGCACCTCGCGGCGCGGCGGGTCCATCATGCCGCCGAGTCCGACGAAGACAAGTCCCTCCTCCGCCTGCTCCTCGGAATCGCAGGTCTCGCCGCCCTTGGCCTCCCGATAAGCGAATCCGAGCACGCGCAGCGCCTCGCCGCCCATCTCCTCGTTGGCGCGCAGCACCTTTTGCCTCAGCGTCCCCGTGAACGGCACGACCTTGCCGTCCCACAAGACATAGGCGCAGCGGTCGATCAGCATGTCCGGCGCGCCCTTCGTGCAGATCAGCCGGCCGCCCTGATGCGAGACAAGCACAGACATCCGCTTGCGCTCCGCGTCGAACGGAAACTCCTTCACGCGCGGATAAAGCGCTTCGAGCGAGGCCCGCGGCAGTCCCGACTTGGCGGCAAGCGCCAGCAGCGCACCTTCCGTCGGGTCCCCCTTTACGAGCCAGTCTGCGTCCTCGAGCTCTTCCTCTTCGCTGCGTTCTGCCTTGCGGCCCCGGTTATCGGCAGCGCGTTCGGTCTTTGCCAGCTCCGCGTTATTGCAAAGCGCGGCGACCTGGATCAGCCTTCTCAACGAGGCGTCTCCCTTGACGTCGATCGCGTTTCCGCGCTCGAGCAGTTGGCCTGCCGGCCCGTAGCCTTCGCCGGTCACTTCGATGTCCCTGCCGCCGGTCCAAACCTTGGTGACGGTCATTTTGTTCTGCGTGAGCGTACCCGTCTTGTCGGAACAAATGACGGATGCGCAGCCGAGCGTCTCGACCGACGGCAGCTTGCGCACGATCGCCTTGCGCCGGATCATGCGCTGCACGCCGAGCGCGAGCGCAATCGTGACGATCGCGGGCAAGCCCTCGGGGATGGCGGCTACGGCAAGGCTGACGCCGGCCAGGAACATGCCGTACAGCGGCTGGCCGTGCAGCACGCCCGCGACGACGACAAGCACGGTGAGCGCCAGGGCGACGACGATCAGAATCTTGCCGAGCTGCTCCAGCCGGTGCTGCAGCGGGGTCTCGGCCTCTTCCGTCTGCTGGATGAGGTCGGCGATCTTGCCCATCTCGGTGCTCATGCCGGTGCGCACGACGACGCCCCGGGCGGTTCCGCGCGTCACCATCGTGCCGAGATAAGCGCAGTTTTTGCGGTCGCCAAGCGGCAGCTCCGCCGCATAGAGCGGCATCGACTGCTTGGCCGCCGGAACGGACTCACCGGTGAGCGCGGCTTCCTCGATCGTGCATTGGCTGCTCTGCACGAGACGCAGGTCCGCGGGCACGCGGTCGCCGCTCTCAAGCAGGACGAGATCGCCCGGCACCAGCTCGCTGGCTGGAACGACCTCGAGGCTGCCGCCGCGGATGACCTTCGCGTTCGGCGCGGACAATTCCTTGAGCGCTCTCAGCGAACGCTCCGCCCTGAATTCCTGATAGAAGCCGAGCAGGCCGTTTAAGACGATGATGGCGATGATCGTGAGCGCGTCCAGCATCTCGCCGAGCAGTCCTGATACGACCGTCGCCCCGGCCAGTACGAGCACCATAAAATCCTTGAATTGATTGAGCAGCAGCTTGATCGGAGACTCCCTGCGCTTCTCCGCCAGCTCGTTTTTCCCGTGTCCCGCCAGCCTCTCCTGCGCGGCGCTAGGCGCCAGCCCTTCCTTCGTGTTCGTCTGGAGCAATACGGCTAGCTCGTCTTCGCTTAGCTGATGCCAGGCCTTCCCTTCCACGACGGGTTCCTCCTCCCGGATATCGCCCTCCGGACGAAGCCGGACAGCCTACTAGCCTATGTCTATTCGGTCAAGCCCGGAAATATCCCCTTGTCCGTCTCCTTTCCGCTTCCGTTTGGCAGCACGGCATGAAGGGAACGAGAGCGCTCCTAAAACTGATGCTCGCATAGACAAACCATTTACGCGTAAACGTTTCTTTTCGCAAACTTATGCTTATACGCCCGGTTACACGGAAACCCACGTATCTACTCACACACTATCGTCCGCGAGCGCCGTCGTATGGAAAAACCGCATAGGGCCGCAGAAACCTTCATCAGCAGAATGCCGTTGCAAGATAAGCGCAAAAAGGCACGATCGTCACCGCAGAGACGCCCAGGAAGGTGCCGATAAATGCAAAAAGGCGCTATCGTCACCTCCAAGGCTTCCAGGATGGTGCCGATATGCGCAAAAAAGCACTAACGCAGCGAGTGGTGCCACCTTTTTTTTGCAATTGATAGGCCCGAACGCCCTTGCTACACGGAAATACCTCTTATCTCCTCGCAAATTCATCGTCCGGGCGCCCGTCTATGCGGAAAACGCTCCGCTTAAGCGCTTTGCCGATTAAAAAATTTCTTCGACACCGCCGCCAGCTCCTCGCCTTTCCCTTTGGGACCATCTATGGCATCATTAAAGAAACGGAACTTCCGAAAAACGCACCGGTCAGGAGTCATGCCTTTATGTCACTCGACGGCATCGTCGTACGTGCGCTCGTCCACGAGCTGAAAGAGATCGTCGGCGCCCGCATCGCCAAAATCTATCAACCGACCGAAAACGAGGTCGTCCTGCATATCCGCGGCCAGGGCTTCGGCCGCAAGCTGCTGCTGTCCGCGCATCCTTCGATGCCGAGACTTCATTATACGGAGCAGCCCTGGGCCAACCCTCAGGAGCCCCCGATGTTCTGCATGCTGCTGCGCAAGTACTGCGAAGGCGGCATCATCGAAGCGGTGCGCCAGCTCGGCGCCGAGCGGATCGTCGAGATCGATGTCCGGCACCGGGACGAGCTCGGAGATCTGTCGCTCAAGCGTCTCGTCCTTGAGATCATGGGCCGCCATAGCAACCTGGTGCTGCTCGACCCGGCGACCGGCGTCGTCCACGACAGCATCCGGCACGTGACGCCCGCCATCAGCAGCTACCGGGTCGTGCTGCCCGGCGTCAAATACGTGGCGCCTCCGGCGCAGGACAAGCAAAACCCGCTGGAAGCGACGACGGCCGATGTCGCGGCGGCGCTGGCCCAAGCGGCCGGCTCCCCGACAGCAGGCGCATTGGTCGAAGCTTTTACGGGACTCAGCCCGCTGCTCGCCAAAGAGATCGTCTACCGCGCCGGCGGCCGCGAATCCGACATACCGGCCGCTTTCACTGCGCTGATGAGCGATGCCGCCGCCCATCGCTACGCGCCGTCCATCGCAGAAGATCCTTCCGGCAGGACCCAGTTCCACGCGCTGCCGCTGACGCATGTGCAAGGCGAGGCGCGCGGCTGCGATTCCATGCACGCTTGTATTGAGGCATATTATATCGACAAGGCCGAGCGCGATCTCGTCCGCCAGCGGACCGTCGATCTGACCCGCTTGCTGCAAAACGAGACGGCCAAAAACGTCAAAAAACTGGAGAAACTCCGCCAGACGCTCCAGGAAGCCGAAGGCGCGGACAAATACCGCCGGCTCGGCGAGCTCTTGACCGCGCATCTGTATGCGACGAGCAAAGGGGATAAGCAGGTCGAGGTGACCGATTATTACGAGGAGGATCAGCCGACGGTCCGGGTTCAGCTGGACCCGCTGCTGACGCCGAACGAGAACGCTCAGCGTTATTTCCGCAAATATACGAAAATGAAAAACAGCCGCGAGGTCGTCACCGAGCAGATCGAAGAAACGGAGCGCGAGATCGCCTATCTCGGATCGGTGCTGCAGGGCCTGGACACGGCCACGCCGGCTGATATCGAGGAGATTCGCGCGGAGCTGACGGAACAGGGCTACATCCGCGCGCGCGGCGGCCGCAAAAGCGACCGGGGCAAAAAGAAAAACGACCGGCCCGCCATCCTCTGCTATACGTCCAGCGAGGGCGTGCCGATCTATGTAGGCAAAAACAATACGCAAAACGATTACGTAACCAACCGTCTGGGACAGCCGAGCGACACTTGGCTGCACACGAAGGACATGCCCGGCTCGCACGTGCTCATCCGTGCCGTCGATTACGGCGAGCAGACGCTGAGGGAAGCGGCCATGCTGGCCGCTTACTACAGCAAGGGCAAGGAGTCCAGCCTCGTCCCGGTCGACTATACGAAGATTCGCCTCGTCCGCAAGCCGAGCGGCGCGAAGCCGGGCTTCGTCATTTACGAGGGGCAGAAGACGCTGTTCATCACGCCGGACGAGTCGCTCGTTCGCAATCTCGCCAGCGTCGTTAAAAAGGCTTAAGCCCCGCCGTGCAAGAACAGGCCGGGTCGCGAATCAGCCTGGCCCGGAAGGCCAGACGGGACGCTCCTCGAATTCGACCGCCACGACCGTGTTCCATCCGTCCAGCAGCGAGGCGGGCAGGTCGATCGAGAGCCGCTGGACGCTATGATGCCCGTCGACGCCTCCCGCGAAGCCGCTGATCACCTCCGTCCGGCAGTTCAACGGCTCGCCCGTCCTCACCAACCTGACCCCGCGTACCCGGCCGCCGATCTCGCGCAGCTCGAGCGGGAACCGGGGGATATCCCTGACATGCAAATAGACCGTGTTCGCCTTGACGGTCGTCGGACCGTAGAAGGCCGGGGGAAAATGCGCCGGCGTTCTTCGCGTGCCGTAAACGCTCTCTCCAGAGTGCCGCAGCCAGACGCCGATCGCCTCGAGCCGCGCGAGCGCCGGCTCCGGCCAGCTGCCGTCCGGACGCGGCCCGACGTTCAGGAGCAGGTTGCCGCCTTTAGTCGCGACCTCGAGCAGCGTGTCAAGCAGTGCCTCGGGCTGCTTGTACGTATCGGGATCGGAATGATAGGCCCATTGGTGGTTCATCGTCATGCACGTCTCCCACCACTCTTCCGGGGGATGCAGCGGCACGAACTGCTCGGGTGTCTCGTAATCGCCTGCATCGGGCAGCCGATCGTTAATGACGAGATGCGGCTGCAGGTTAAGCATCATCCGCTTCACTTCGTGGCTACGCCAGCGGTCCGCGCCGAATCCCGGCACGTCGAACCAGATCAAGTCGATGCGCGCGTAGTTGGTCAGCAGCTCCCGGAGTTGCTCTACGAAGCGCTGGTGAAACGACCACCAGCGCAGCGGATCGTAAACGTAAGGCCTCGGCGAAGCCAGCCAGGGTGCGATCGGGATCGTCGCGAAGTCGGGGTCGTGCCAGTCGATTGTCGTGAAGTAGAGACCGACCTTAAGCCCCTCTTCTCTCATCGCTTCGACGTATGGCGCGATCAGGTCGCGCTTCGGCCCCCGCCGCATGGCGTTGTAATCCGTTGTCTTCGTGTCGAACAGGCAAAACCCGTCATGGTGCTTGGCGGTCAGCACGACGTATTTGGCGCCGGCTTCCTTGGCCGTGCGCGCCCAAGCTTTGGGATCGTAGTTTTCCGGATTGAACTCGTCCGCCAGCGCCTCGTAGACCTCTACGCCGATCGCCTGGTCGCTCTTGTCGAGCAGCGGCCACGACGCTTCGATCTCCCTCAGCGAATAGGGTCCCCAATGGATAAAAAGGCCGAATCTCGCTTCGTCGAACCATTGCGCTTCCGGATGCGACGCTCTCATGCCCAAGCCCCTCCTCCCGATGCGGCAACGCGCAAGCGAATGCGCCGCGACCGCTTATTTAACGCGATATTCCTCAAAATAACGGGGCAAAATCGTCGTCGACGCGCCGGGCAGCTCGGGCAGCTTGTAGAAGCCGTTCGCCACCTCGATCGGCTCCTCGAAAATATGTCGGATCCATGGAATGTACTCGAGCATGACCGCGTTCGGCGTCGCCGCCACGAGATGTTGGTGAATCTGTCCCATATCCCCGACATGGGGGCAGACTGGCAGGTCGTACGCGGCGGCCAGGCCGGCTACCTGCAGCCACTCGGTCACGCCGGCTACCCGCGTTACGTCCACCTGAACGTATTCGACGGCGCCCTGGGCGATATAATCCCGGAACGCGTATTTGTTGTACACATGTTCGCCGAGCGCGATCGGCACGTTCAGTTCGTCGGCCAGCTTGCGGTGTCCCGGGATGTCGTCGGGATTGAGCGGCTCCTCGAGCCAGATCAGGTCGAACTGCTCCAGCTTTTTGCCCCAGGTCATCGCCGTCGTGATGTTCCATTGCTGGTTGACGTCGATCATGAGACCCGCCTCGTCGCCGATCGCTTTGCGGACCGCCTGTACCCGGTCGAAGTCCTCGCGCGGATCCGGCTTGCCCACCTTCATTTTCACGGCCGTGAAGCCCTGCTCCAGCATCGACGTCATGTCCGCGATCAGCCGCTCCTTGCTCCAGTTGAGCCAGCCGCCGTTCGTATTGTAGGCTTTGATCTTGTCCGGCTTGTGCCCGCCGAGGTATTGCCAGAGCGGCTTGCCCGCCGCCTTGGACATGATGTCCCACAGCGCGACGTCCACGGCCGCAAGCGCCATATGCGTAATTCCCGCGCGTCCGATCCAGTGCATCGGCCCGAAGCGGAGATCGTCCCAAATACGCCTGACCATAAAAGGATCCCTGCCGATGAGCGCGGGCGCATAATAGCGGTCGATCGTGTCTGCGATCATCTCGTCGCCCTTGGCGGTCGTTCCAGTATAGCCATACCCGACGATGCCTTCGTCCGTCTCGATGCGGACGCCGTTGACGCCCCAGTGCGTCGCGACGTTGATGGCGTCCGTAATGGGCGGCGTAATCGGCACGTGTAACATAAAGCTTTCTGCTTTCGTGATTTTCATAGATATCCTCCTCATTTTAAAAGATGCAGCATGAGAGCTCGTTCATTGGCACCGCGCTCGCCGCTTTAATAGCCGAGCGAGGCGCCGCCGTCGACGGGCAGGGCGACGCCGGTGATGAACCTTGCGCCTTCCGAAGCGAGAAACAACGCGGCATCCGCGATCTCCTCGGACGAGGCGGGCCGGCCGAGCGGATGCATGTCGGCGAGCAGCCGGGTCGTCGCCTCCGGATCCGGCTGCCCAAGCCGCCACTGCTCCAGCAGCGGCGTCATGACGCCGGCGGGGCACAGGCAATTTACGCGGACGCCGTCCGGCGCGTAGTCGAGCGCCAGCGCCTTCGTCATCGCGATAACGGCGCCCTTCGTAGACGCGTAGACGGCGTTTTGCTTCTGGCCGACGAGCCCGTTAAGCGAAGCCATGTTCACGATGTTGCCCTTGGAGCGGCGAAGCGCGGGGATCGTGTGCTTGATCGTCAGGTACACGCTCTTCAGGTTGACGGAGATGACGCGCGTCCACTCCTCCTCGCTCACCGCTTCAAGCGGCTTGGGCAGAATCGTCGCCGCATTGTTAAGCAGCACGTCGATTCTGCCATAGGTCTCCAGTATCTCCGCTACGGCGCGCGCGACATCCGCTTCCGACGAGACGTCGGCGCGCACGGCGCAGGCTCGCCCTCCCTCGGCCGCGATCGCGTCCGCGACGCGGCTCGCGCCCCCGGCGTCGATATCGACTACAGCGACGATCGCGCCTTCGGCCGCGAACCGCCGGGCGACGACTTCGCCGATTCCCGAAGCGCCCCCCGTGATAAGACAAACCTTCTCGTTTAGCAGCATAGGCCTATCCTGCCTTTCTCCGATTGCTGACGGTATAATGTAAATAATAAATCGTGTATGATTTTAAAAGTATCATACATGATTTATTCCGTAAAGGGGGAATCGTTCCCCGTTTTATCTACGAAAAACTGTCGCGCAAACGCTGCCGTGCACGCTGCAAATGCCGCTCCAAGGCGGCTGTCGCTTCGTCCGTATCGTCCGTAAGCAGCGCGTTTAAGATCCGGACGTGCTCTTCTCTTTCGTCTGCGATTGCAATCGTAAAGTTCAACAGGTTCAAATAGCGGTAAATCCGCTCGATCAACGACACGACCATGCGCTGCAAATTCTCATTGTCGGCAAACGCCAAAATCGTGCCGTGCAACCCTTCGTTCATTTTGAACATGCGGCTTGCGGATCCCTGGTTTGCGCCTGCTTCTTCTTTGGCAGCCGTCGTCTCCGCCAAAATCCGGCGAAGCTGATCCTTCGGGATGCGGGCCGCGGCTTTTCGCAGGGCGAGCGTCTCCAGAGAAAGGCGGATCTCGAAGATCTCGTCGATGTCCTTGGCGTTCATGGCCGCCACGAACATGCCTTTAAACGGGACGACGGATACGAGTCCCTCGGAGGAAAGCCGCGAGAGCGCCTCGCGAATCGGAATGTTGCTGACCCCGAGGTCTCTCGCGAGCTTGTCGATGTTGATTTTATCGCCTGCGGACATTTCGTGGGACAGAATGCGTTTTTTCAGCAGCGCGTACAGCTCGTCGGCGAGGACGTAGCGGTTCAAGGACGGCGGATTGTCCGGCATGGGCTCACCCTTTTCAACGTTTGCTCCATTTTATCATACACGATACATGCTGCGCGCCTGGTTTAAGATCCGTTTCCCGTTAAAAAACGATTATCCCGGATGTCCGTATCCGCACATGCAGTCAGCCGGATCGCGTCCATAAGCTTGGCGAAGCCTGCCGTCTGCACCGCGGTAATTTCGTTGCCGGAGAAAACAAGGCCCCGCGTCCCGTGCGCCTCCAGTACGACGGCATCCCGCGTCTCGAAGCGATTGTCCGTCAGTCGGATCCCGCGATGGACCGGCCGCTCCGCATCCGGCTCCGAGACGGCCGGCACGACCGCCACGACCGGGCAGTCGGTATCGCCGCAATCGACGAACTTGTTGCCGCGGATCGTGAGATCCCGTACCGGACCCGATTCGAACCAGGAGAAGGAGGCGCCCTCGATCCAGACGGCGCTCTTTCGCATTTGTTCGAACGTATCGTTTTCGATGATCGCCGGACGGCGCGTCGTCAAGAGGATGCCGCGCGTCGGAATGCGCGCGAACCGGTTGCCGGCGATGTGGACCTCCGGCGTCCAGGTTACGTTTTCCACGACGTTGCCTTCCTCCACCGCTTCAGGCACCGGATCCGCCAGTGTCACTTCGAGCAAACGGTCGCTCAGCCTCTCCGCAGCCTTGACCGTCCCCGTGCCGATTGCCGTCAGCGTTCGGGCGCAGGCGAACTGCGCCGGCGTTGATAAGCGAAATGCGATCGGCGCCGAAGCGAGCGGCGAGGTAAGCCCCGGTGAGCGCGCGCCAGCTCGCCTTGTATGCGTCGGACGCGCCCGCGCCCTCGGTGATGGAGCCGCCGAGAAAAGCGAAGGCGAGCGGCCGGCTTCCGCGCGGCGCTTGAACCGCTGCAGTCCTGCCCGTTGTTGAATAAGTGCTGCGGTCATATTGTCATCTCCTCCTTAAAAAGCGGGACCCTCCACTAATGGAAGAGTCCCGTACTTTTTCAGTTTACGTTACTGGGCAGTCAGTCTGCGGAAGCTTCGAGCAAGTCTGCCAACGCCCAGTGCCCGGCAGGTACGTCGGACCACTTGGAGACGCCGCCCGCCAGCGCAGGCTCGCGGCCCAGCACGCGGTTGAGCAGCGTGACCGCTTCCGCGCGCGTCAGCGCCTGGCCGGGACGGAACGTACCGTCCGCATAGCCGCCGATCCAGCCTGCGCCTTGCGCTTGCTTGATCGCCGCCTCGGCCCAGCTGCCGTCCGTATCGCCGAATCCGGCGCCCGGCGCTCCCGAAGGCTGCGCGAGCTTCACGGCCAGCGCCGTCATCTCGGCGCGCGTGACCGCCTGATCCGGGCGGAACGTGCCGTCCGCGTAGCCGTTCATAAGCCCCAGCTTGCCGACGGCAGCGATATCTGCCGCAGCCCAATGGCTTGCGGAGACGTCCGCGTAAGACTTGGCTTGCACGCCGGCCGTGCTGCTCGAATCCGCGGCGAGTCTCGCGACGATCGTCGCGATCTGCGCCCGCGTCAGCGCGGCGCCAGGTCTGAAAGTACCGTCCGCAAAGCCTTGAATATAAGCTTTATGAGCGGTTGTCGGCTGGCTGCTCAGCTTCAGCAGCGTGAAGGTGCTGAACTTGTTCACCGTAATCTTAAATCCTTTGCCCGTACCCAGATCGACGAGCTCGCCGCGCTTCAGTTCGGTCGAACCGTCGCCGTGCTCGACGAAGACGCCCAGTTGGTTCGCGCCGGAGCCGACGATTTCGCCGATCGGCAGCACGATATCGACGTCTTTGCCCTGAAGGTTCGTTTCGATCGACACCGGGCGTCCGATGACCGCCGTGTTTTCGCCGTATACGGCGTTGACGACGCTCGATGCGTTCGCGCGATCGTGCGCGGCCGTCCGATCCGCCTCGCTCTTCAGCGGCTTGATCGTGAAGAACAGATCAGCGCCGGCCGCGTTAAGCGATGCCGCAGGTATGACGATCTTAGCGCCGCCGATCGCAAAGCCCAGGTCAAGCTTGCCGTCCGCGAGCTGCTTGGCGATGTCCGCCGGAATCGTCACCTTGGTCTCGGATACCTCGTCCTTGGCATCGGGAACGGCAAGCGTAATCGATTTTGCGCCGGCCGCCGTTTGCTTGGCAATCGCATCCCTTACCGCCGTGCCCGAGAAAGACAATTCGTCCCGCTTCGTGCCGCCTGCGAGCGTCGTCCGGCTGACGTCCACGACAACCGCTGCGCTGCCTGAGCCGCCATCGACGCTGCCTTGCACCTTTTCAGGCGCAGGTGTCGCAGTCGCAGGGCCGGACGGCGTCTGCGGCACGACGTCAACGCCGGCTACCGTATACGCAAGACCGTCGGCGAGCAGCAGCTCTCCCGATTTCTTAATGACCTTGACCGTATGCGAGCCGCTCGCGAGTCCGTCGAGATGGAATACGTTCTGCTGCAGCTTGAGCGCATCGCTCTCGGCGCTGCCCGTTCCTTTGGATACCCCGTCCACCAAAACTTCGAACTCGCCTTGCGAAGGACCGGTCGGCATGCGCAGCGTGAACCCCGTTCCTTTGAACGAATAGCTGTAAGCATCGCCGTTTTGCGTGGCATAATGGATATCGCTGAACGCATCGCCCTTGAAGCTGAACGAAAGCTTCGTCGTGCCGGCAGGCAGCCCGGCCAGATAGGCGGAGCGAATCGTGACCGTATCGCCGTTCACTTCATAATCGGTGCCGGCCGACAGCGTCGCATTGCCGTTTTTAACGGCCGCCAGGCTGCCGCTGTCCCGGAGCAGGGTAACGGTCGCATCCGCCGGCTGCGCCGGGTCGAACCCGATCTCTTCTTCGCCGAGCAGGCTCGGCTTCTCGATCCGAAGCGCGTCGAGCAGCATGAACTGGCCGTTTTTCTTGACCGCCTTCAGCGTATGCTGGGCGTTGATCAGCCCGGAGACGCTGTACACGGTCTGGAAGCCCTGACGAACCTCGCTGCGCGTGTCGACGGTCGAGACGAGCTGCCCGTCCAGGTAGACCTCCATGTCGCCTTGGGAATTGTCCTTTTCAGTGACGATACCGACTCCCGTGCCCGAGAACACGTAAGTAAACGAATCGCCGTTGTTTTCCGTAAACTGCACGTCGCCTTGATAATCGCCGTACGGACGGCCGCTGTTGTTGTTCCAGGAGCCGCTGTAAGCGATGCCTGCATCGCTATTGTTGACGAGCACGTAACGAAGGCCGGACGTATCGGTTACGTTAATCGTCAGCGTCTGCGCCGCGCCGCCGCTGAACGCGAACGTCAGCTGCGCGGCACCGACCGGCAGATTGGCCAGGTACGACTTCTTGATCGTCACCGTCGTACCGGCGACGGTATAATCCGTGCCAGACGACAGCGCGTCGTCTCCGTTCGCGATGCCGGCCAGCGTATTGCCGTTCAGCGTCAGCGTCGTCGTGACGTCGGTTTGGTTCGCGGGCTTCTTATCGAAGGAAGCCGTCTTGGGGTTGATCGCGCTGCGCTGTCCGCTGATCGCCACCGTCTTGGTCTCCGAATCGCCGCCCGCAAAGGTGAAGGATAGCGTAGCATCGCCCGCGGCAAGCCCTGCAAAAACATCCTTTTTGACCGAAATCGCGCCGTTCGCTACGGCGTAATCGGCAGGGGCTGCGAGCCCATTGCCGTTCAGTGTCACGCTCTTCAAATAGCGCGCGTCGACCTTCAGCGCTGTCGTGACGTCCGCCGGATGCTCCGAGTCGAACGAGACTTCCGACGAATCGATCAGATGCTCGACATGCACCTTCAGCGCATCCAGCAGCGCATAGCCGCCGGACTGCTTGACGCCTTTCACCGTATGCGTCGCGCCGTCAAGCCCGCCGACGCGGTAGACGGTCTGCTGCACCGAGCGTCCGTCGCCGTTGTACGTGTCCGCGATGCCCTGGAGCGCGCCGTCCAGGTAAATGTGGACATTGCCCTGGGAGCCTTCCTTTTCGGTAATATAGTCGATGCCCGTACCCTTAAACGTCAGTTGAAACGAATTGCCGTTTCCTTCCGTCCAGTGAACGTCGTTCGAATAATCGCCGACGCCCCGGCCATCGCTGTCGTTCCAGACTCCGTTATACTGCACGTCAGCGTCGTCGTCGTTCACCACGTAATAATGATCCGCGGCCGTCAACGCTTGCGCGTTCTTCGATTGATCCTGCGCCTGGCCGGCTTCCTGCCGTCCCGCCGCAGTCAGTCCCGGCGCCGCGCTTCCTACGTTCACGGTCAGATCCTGCGACTCGGCCGACACTTCCTTGCCGCCGTTGCGCGTCCAATTTCCTTCATAGACGAAGCCCGTGTCGTCATCGTTCGCGAACGACGTTCCGCTTTGCGCCGTTACTTTGAACAGGCGCGACGCATGAGGATCTACGCTTTCCGCCGTATAGCCCTTCTCGAACGTGCCGAGCTCGCTGTGGCTCCACAGATCGCGGACCGATGCCGGACCGTCCAGCCCGATATCGCTCCAATTCACGGCAATCGATTCGGCTTTTGTGCCAAGGTTGAACACGGCGACATTATAAGTGCCGTCTCCGTTGTTCGCGTACCATACCTGCTGGCTCGTCGCGGTCGATACGGGATGCGCCGGACGGCCCGCCTGATCGACGGCGATCACTTCGTCATTGGTAAGCAGCTGGAGGCCGTAGCTGTCCAGACGCGTCAGATCGTTGCCCGTGTACAGCGGCGCAGCCGATACGGCCCAGAACGTCATCGCCGTCTGGCGCTCGTCTTTGGTGAGGCCGTCCATCGCGCCGTTGCCTACGTTCAGGGAGTCAAAGTCGTTCCAGCCGGTGCGTGGACCCGCATCCCGCCACCAGATCGCGGCGTCGGGGAACAGCCGGGCGATGTTGGCCCACTGCGTCAGGCCGACCTTCGGGTCGTACGATTCGACATCCCAGTTGACGCGCCAGCCGTTGGCGTACTTTTTCCACACGTCCGCATAGTTATGGTCGAGCGCCCAGGACAGCTCGAACCAGATTTTGTTACGGGCAAGCGCTTTGGACCAGGCGGCCACGTCGTCCCGTGCGTCGATCGTCGTATCGTTGTGGCCGGAGCCCGGCGTCACGCTGTCGAACTTGACGAAGTCGATGCCCCAGGAGCAGATCAGATCCGCGATCGAATCGATGTAGGCCTGCGCGCAATCGGGATTCGTGTTGAAATCGATCTTGTAGCCGATATTCCAGTAATCCGCGTACTGAATCGGCTGCTTCGTGATGTCCCGGATATGACAGCTCTCCGTGCCGTAGATCGGCAGGTTGGCCTCGTATGCGGCGGGAGACAGACCTGGAATCAGATAGATGCCGATCTTCTGTCCGTTGGCGTGAACGTAGTCGATGACGTTCTGGAAGCCGTCCGGGTACAGCGTCTCGCTCGGAATCGGCCGGGCGTACTCGTCCATGCCGCCGTTCCAGCCGGCATCGATGTTGATATAGTTGTAGCCGTGCGCCTGCAGCTTCTCGTGCATCGCATCGGACATTTGCTTGATCTTCGCCGCCGACGTCCAGTTGCCCGAAGGGCCGTCGTACACCTGCATGCTGTAGCTGCTCCAACCCATATACGGCTTTTGCGCCAGCTCTTTATCTGCTGCGGCGGCCCGGTTCGCGCCAGGCGCGACGAGGCCGAGCTGCGCGACGATCGCGCCGGCGAGCAGCAGAGCGAGACTTTTTTTCTTAAAAGTACGATGCAAACGGATCAGCTCCTTAGCGAATGATAAAATCCATCTTTAAGCAGGCGTCAGCCGGAGTACGGTTCCCGCCGGAATATGCCATTCCAGCATCGCGCCGGACGTTTTTTCCTCGGTACCGCCGGCCTGCCGAACGGCGACGTCACCCGTCCACGGATTATGCATCCGAAGGGGGGCGCCGGCCTCGCTGGCGATCTCCACCCATTGCACGCAGCCCTTTTCGAAGGAAGCGCTTACGAGGAAGCCGCCGACGGCCCGCAGCGTAGCGAACGAAGCCGGCAGGTCCTTGGGCCAGTTGGGGAACAGCCGCAGGACGCCGTTGTAGCTCTGCAGCAGGCACTCGTTGATGACGGCCGGCAGCGCGAAGTTCTCGAACCAGATGCCCATCTGCCCCATATAATCGAACGGCGTCGTATCCGCATAGCGGCCCCCCGCCTCGAGCAGCTTGTCGGTGCACGTACCGTTCGGCAGCAGGCAGTAATCGATCTGCCGCTTGAACCGTTCGAGATCGAGCATGCCGAGGCGAGCGCCGGCCATCGCGTAAAACACCAAATCGTTGCCGCCCTCGTTGCGATGGTTGAGGTAGCTGTTCGCCGCGATCGCATAGTCGTCCGGCGGCGAATCCAGGCCGTGGTCCTCGCCGGGGAACACCGTGGCGACGCCGTTCGGCACGTTGTACACAACCTCCGGATCCTCGCCCGGTACCGAGACGAACACGGGACCCCGCTCCGATGTTGCGGTCGGATAGTCGGGGAAATGCGCCAGCACCTCTTCCACCTCCGCGAGCAGCTCCGCCTCCGCTTCCGTCCGCCCGAGCGCCGCGCAAGCTTGCCCGAATGCGCGGAACAAGAACTTCGTCAGCGTCAGGTCCACGATGCAGTCCCGGTTCAAACGAAAGCCAGGCGTCAGCTCGTACAGCTCCGGCGCGACGGTGGGATAAACGTGATAGCGGTCGTCGCCCCAAGCCTCGCCCCGCGCGTCCGGCCGTTTCATGTAATCGACCATAAACAATGCCGCGTCGCGGATCGGGCCAAAGGCGCGTGCAGCCAGAAAATCGAGATCCATCGTGTACAGGTAATGCCACCAAAGGCTTTGCACGGTCCATGGCGTCTCGCATATCTCCCAGCCCCAGTGCGGTACGGGATAAGGCATCATGCTCATCTCGACCGGGTAGGCGGAATGCGGATAGTACGCCCCGCGCAGGCCGTAATATTCGCGCGCCCACTTGCGGCTGACCGGACCGATCCGTTCGACCATGTCCACGTAGGCGAGATGCTTGTCGACGTGATTGCTGGAGAAGGACAGCCAGAACGGCTGCTGCGTGTTGTAGTTCATATGGTAGTCGCCGTGCCATTCGGAGCCGATCTTGCCGTAGCTCCAGTTGGCGAACAAACCCGGACAAGTGGCGTCCGGCGAGACGGCGCAGTTGAAAAAGTACAGATTGCGGTACCAGATCCGCTCGAGAAATGCGTCGCCGAGCGCCACGCCGGAGCGCGACCAGAAGCGCGACCAGCTGTCCGTCGCCCGCGCGAATGCGCTTGCAAACCCGGCTTCGCCGTCTTGTTGCGCGGCTTCCGGCTCCGGCACGTCGGCGTCAAGTCCCTCGTCGAGCGCGACGCGTACCTCGAACCTGTCCTTCGCAAGTGCCATATCCAGACGCCCTTCCCAAGAGCAGGCACCTGGCTGAAGCGCGGCAGCCGATACGATAGACGCAGTTAGCCGAAAGGCGCGATCCGTCGCCTGCCCGAAATCGTCCGCACCTTCGCCGATTTCGGCGGGCAGACGCTGGCGAAAGGCCAGCTGCCCCCGCTTTGCATCGATATAGGGCTTTGGAGCAGGCAGCTCCTTGGGCGTCTCGGGATCTGCGATCAGCTTGACACGGTTGAACACGGCCGGTACGGTGCCAGGGCCGTCGTCCGTCTTGACCGCCAGCCGAAGCGCATCCGAATCTTGCTCGACAAAGGCCAGAAGCTGCACCGATCGGCCGTCCGCGAGCAGATCGATCTCGCACATGCCGTCGTGAATGCGCAGCGTGTGGCCGAGCACCTCGACCCGCCGCCGGTCGAAGCCGAGCAGCAGCGAGCCGCAGGGCATCGGGCGCGGATAGGGCTTGGCGTAATTTTCGGCCGCCATCTCCACGTATTCGCGATACCACGGGTCCTCGGAGAGCGAGCCGTAATGCGCGGGAATTTCCTTGAGTCTTGCGAACAGGCGCTCGAAGGTGCCGATCTTTTCCTTGTTGTTTTCTGCGATGCGGATGTCCCACACGTTGTTATGTCCGAAGTGAATGACGATCGCGTCGGGCCGGGTCGTGACGACGGCGCCGAGCTTGCCGTTGCCGAGCAGCGCGCCTTCGAAGAAGGTGGCGGCCGGACGGTCGTAGCGGATGCCGTGGGCGGCTGCCCGTTCCATGACGTTCAAGCGGAGTCCTCCAAGGATAGAATGATGGTTTGCCGATGCAAATTCAGAAGCCCGCCTCCCCTCGAGTTCCTTATTCCGGGCATGACGAGCCAGGCCTTCCGGCTTTGCGGCCAGAAGGCCTGTGCTGCGCGTTCCTATGCGTCCTTATTCGTGCTTACTTTGCTGCCTTACTCGTGCTTACTTTGCGGCCTTGTCGTACGCTTGCTGCAGGATTTCCAGGTAGCGGTCCAGCTTCAGGTCCTTCAGGCCCTTCACATAGCTGTCCCAATCTTTGTTCAGGTCGAGGTTACCCGTGATGAATTGAAGCTCGCTGCGCTCGATGTAGTTCTTGAGGTTCGTTTGCAGGATGCTGGCTTCGTCGGTCAGCGCCGGATCGATCCACAGCGACCAGAGCGGGAACAGTTCCTTCGGCTCGTGGCCTTGATACTCGAGGGTCGCTTGATACAGTCTGCGCTCGTAGCCGGCCGAATCGTAGATATCCGTCGCCGAGACGAAGCTGTCGCGGTATTCCTTCGGTTGGTAGAAGTGAGCGACGCCGCTCCAGCCCGCATTGCGCGGCGCTTCGCCTTCGGTCGCAGGGATCGGCTTGAATTGCGCCTTGACGCTCTCGTCCAGCGCCACGTCGTCCGGACCCGGCTTCTCCCAGTCGATGCCTTCCATGCCGGAAGCGCCGTTCGTCTCGCCTTCCGGCGTGAACAGGTAATCGACCATTTTGATCAATGCGACTTGCGCTTCTTTGCTAGCCTTGTTCGTGATGACGAACTTGGCGCCCGGATCCACACCGCCGCCGTCATGCGTCGCAAACGAGCCGTTCGGGCCGGTCAGCGGCGGCAGCGCGTCGTAGTCTGCGGAGAAACGGTTGCCTTTATCGATGTTGACGAAGATGGCGGGGTGCATGCCTGCGCCGGCGCCGAGAATTTGCGCGTCGCCGTTCTCGCCGATCTTCTTGAACGCTTCGGCGTTTTGCGTGAACGCGCCCGGATCGATCAGCTTTTCGTCGTACAGCGACTTGATGTAGGCGAGGCCTTCCTTCCATTCCGGCGTGGTCGCCGCGGACACGACCTTGCCGTCCTTCAGGTTCAGGTAGTTTCGGTCGTCGTCATAGACGAAGCCGTTCATCAGGTAAGGCACGACGCGTACGCCGAAGTCTTCGATCGAACCGCTCAGCGGCACTTCGTCCTGCTTGCCGTTGCCGTTCGGATCCTTCGTCTTGAACGCTTCGAGCATCGCCTTGAACTCTTCCGTCGTCTTCGGCGGCTGGATGCCGAGCTGCTTCATCCACTTGGTGTTGACCCACATCTTGTTCGGATACGAGCAGTGGAAGCATTGCGTGTAGGATACGAGACCGTAAATGTTGCCGTCCGGCGCCGTAATGTACTGCTTGAGGTCGGGATGGGCTTCCATCGCCGCCTTGATGTTCGGGCCGTATTGGTCGATCAGGTCGTTCAGCGGGACGATGACGCCTTGCTTGCCGTACTTGAGCAGGTCCGCTTGCGAGAAATGATCGATATAAGAAGGCAGGATGTATGCGTCCGGATAGTCGCCGCTCGCGAGCGAGATCTGGCGTTTTTCCTTCGCGCCGTCGGACGGGTTCAACTGCCAGTCGAACTTGATGTTGAATTTATCTTCGATGAACTTGGAAAATTTGTTCGTCGTCAGGTCAATGCCGGACTCCTGGATCGAAAATACCTTGATCGGCACCGGTGCGGCCGAAGCCGACTCGCTTCCGGATGCGGATGCGGACGCGGATGAAGACGAGGCGCCGCCGGAGGAGGCGGACGAATTGTCGTTTTTGGCGCAGGCCGCAAGTGCCATGCTCAGGGCGATGACGATCGCCAGCAGACTTACGATTCTCTTTTTCAAGTGGGTCGCTCCCTTTTCTTGGATAGTTGCATGCAATGATTGCGGCAGCGTGCTACATACGCATCCCCCCTCTCACATTCGCCGCCGTCCTCCGTTATCCCTTCACGGAGCCGACCAGCATGCCCTGTACGAAATAGCGCTGCACGAACGGATAAATGACGAGCACGGGCAGCGTCGCAACAACGATAAGCGAATACTTGAGCAGCTCGGACAGCTGCTGCCGCTCGACCATTTTCATCGCGTCCATCATGCCGGAGCTGTTGTTCTGGATGATGATGCTCCGCAGCACGAGCTGCAGCGGGAACAAGTCGGCGGACTTCAGGTAGATCAGCGCGTCGAAGTAAGCATTCCACTGTCCGACGGCATACATGAGCACCAGCACGGCGAGGATCGGCTTGGAGAGCGGGATGACGACGCTGCGCATGAAGCGCAGGTCGCTGCAGCCGTCGATCTCGGCGGCCTCGGCCAGCTCATCGGGAATCGAAGCCTGGAAAAACGTGCGGGCGATGATGACCTGCCACACCCAGATCGCGTTCGGAATGAGCAGCGCCCACCGGGTATCGATCAGATGGAGCGACTTGACGACCATGTACGTAGGAATCAGGCCGCCGCTGAAAATCATCGTGAAGGTAACGATCATCATGATGGCGTTGCGTCCGAAAAACGTTTTGCGCGACAGCGGATAGGCGATCATCACCGTCAGCGCGACGCTGATCAGCGTGCCCGCAGCCGTATAGAAGATCGAGTTGCCGTAACCGGTCAGGATGGCGGGCGTTTTGAACAGCGTCTCGAAGCCTTTGAAGGAAATGTCTACCGGCCACAGGAACACCCGTCCGGACGTGACGGCGGCGGGGCTGCTGATCGAGCTGCTGAGAATGTAAATGAGCGGGTAAAGGACGGCGATCAGGACAATCGTGAGGATCGTATAGACGATGGCCATGAACAGACGGTCGCCCGCCGATTCGCGGATCGCCGTACGTTTCGTTGCGGCTTGTGCTTGCATGCGCGAATCTCCTTTCTACCAGATGCTGCTATTTGTCAGACGCTTGGCGATGCCGTTGACCAGGAGCAGCAGCACCAGATTGATGAATGAATTGAAAAGGCCGACCGCGGTGGCGAAGCTGTAGTTGGCGTTCAGCAGGCCGATGCTGTAAACGTAGGTTGCGATAATTTCCGAAGTCGACTGGTTCAGCGGATTTTGAAGCAGGTACACTTTTTCGAAACCGATCGCCATTACGTTGCCGACATTCAGGATCAGAATGACGACGATCGTGGGCAGGATGCCCGGCAGGTCGACGTGGACGATCTTCTGGAACCGGGACGCGCCGTCCACCTTGGCAGCCTCGTACAGCGTCGGATCGATGCCTGCCAGCGCCGCCAGGTAGATGACCGCCGAGTAGCCGGCCGTCTGCCAGATGTCGGACCAGACGTAGATCGAGCGGAACATGCCGGGCTCGCCCAGGAAGTTGATCGAGTCTAAGCCCATATGGTTAAGGGCGACATTGGCGAATCCGAGCCTCGGCGCAAGGAATAGCATGATGATCGACACCATGACGACCGTTGAGATAAAGTAAGGCGCGAATGTTACGAGCTGCACGATGCGCTTGAAGCGGCCGCTGCGGATCTCGTTCAGCATCAGCGCGAGCAGGATCGGAATCGGGAAGCCCGCCAGCAGCAGGTAGCCGCTCAGCAGGATCGTATTGCGGATCAGATCCCAGAAGATCGGGTTATCAAAAAACAGCTTGAAGTTCCGCATGCCCACCCAGGGACTGCCCCAGATTCCCTTGATGACGTTGTAATCTTTGAAGGCGAGCACGGCGTTCGCCATCGGGTAGTACTTAAAGATCAAAAAGAACAAAAGCGGCGGCAAGACGACCAGGTACAGCTGCCAATGTTTCTTGAAGCTTTTCCTCGCTTCCAGCGTCCGGCTCCTTTTCGTCCGCTTGCGGATCGGCTGCGGCTGCGCGTTGCCTTCCCATGCGATTTTTCCATCCATCGTCGACGATCCCCTCCTATCGTTCCCTAGCGCCGATTTTTCTTGGCAGCGCTTTCTACAGGTCCGATGATAGCGCATCCAATTCGCCGTTCGGAAGGTACAAATCGGTATTTCGGCGTACCAAAAACCCGATTCGGAGGAGCCGATTCGTCTTAGAACGGCCCATTTTCCCTGATCTGACGCCGGTACTGGCTATAGGGAGTACGGTACGGTCGGCCGGGAGCGCGAACGCGGCGGAAACCGTCACGATGGCGGAATTCACCCCGATTCGAACCAATCCGGTCCCCCGGTACATTTTCTCCTCGCACGCTACGCACAGCACAAAAAACCGCCAGAGGAGTCCCCTGACGGTCACATTTAGTAAAGCAAAATTAATCGAACGACTGTCTGTAAGCGCTCGGCGACACGCCCGACACCCGCTTGAACGCCCGGCGGAACGAATGCGAGCTGTTGTAGCCGACCTTGTACGCGATCTCGTCGATCGTAGAGCCCCGGTCCCGCAGCAGCTCGGCCGCATGATCCATGCGGATTTTCTCCAGATAGTCGGACAGGTTCGTCCCGGTGACATCCTTGAACAGCTGCGAAATGTATTTCTCCGGCCGCTCCACTTGCTCGGCGACCTTATAAAGCGTCAGCTCGGCGTCGGAATACTTCTCCGCGATGTATTTCTTGATTTCCTCCACCGTCTTGTGATGCAAATCGTTTTTCTTCGCGGCCACGACGCCGCACAGCGTATCGGTAATTTGTCCGATCTCGTCGCGGACCGCCTCGAGCGAATCCGTCTCCTGGATGGCGAGCGTCCGGTTTTTGACCGATTCGAACGGCTCGGCGGATTGGAACGCCTTCTGATCGAGCACCTTGAGCAGCGTTCCTTTTAATTCGCCGATCAGCTGTCGCTTCATATCCGGCGAGAGCTCCCGGCTCTCGGCATTGCGCGCGAGCAGCTCCTCCACCATCCGGCGCGCCTCTTCCCGTTCGCCCGCCCGGATCGTGCCGATGAGCCGCAGTTCCGTCTCCAGCGGATAATAATAGGTCGCGCTCTCCGTCCGGATATCGCGATGCCGAAGAATGTCCTTGCGGACGGCGTAATCGGCGTATTCGAGCGTCTCCCGCGCCTGTTCGCACGAGCGGCTGACCTCCAGCGCCGTCCCGAAGCTTTCGCCGATCGCGGCGGTAACGGATATTTTGTACTCGTCGAACAACCGAGCGGCGAGCGGCCGCAGCAGGCTCTCGATCTCGCGCTCCCCCGCTTCCTCCGGCTGCTCGGGCAAGTAACCGAACAATGCGGCCACCCGGTCCGAGCCCATATCCGTCATCTGCAAGTCGGGGAACAGCTCGCGCAGGTTTTGCTTGACGAGCAACCGCGCGGCGTTCAATTCGTTCAAGATCTCTACCGTGTCCAGCCCGGCGTAGCCTTCGACGCGCAAGATGCCGACGGCGCCCGATGCAAACCCGAATCTAAGGCCGGCTTGGTCAGCCGCGGCCTCTGCCTCGTCGCGCGTCTGGAATTCGCCGGCGAGCAGCCGCTTCAGATAAGCGTCCTGTACGAGCGGGAGCTGCCGGTCGAGCTCGCTTTGCAGCCATTTGTTGTTGGTCAGCATGTTGGCGACGTTGCCGTGCAGAAAATCGTAGGCGTTGCCGAGCGGCGGCTGGTCCTTGGCGAATTGGTCGCGGAATACGCCGAGCAGACGGTTGATCGGCGCGCTGTTCCGGTAAGACAATACGATGCCTGCCAGCAATCCGACGACCAGCGCGACCGCCGTTACCGTCCAGGTGATAAATTTAATATGATTTGCGTTTTCCATAAGCACGGCCTTGGGAATGCCCGCGCGGTACGTCCATCCCGTCTTGTCCGACTGAATGGCGATGACCAGATCGTCGCCGTAAAACTGGCTTTGCCTGTCAGCGCGCAAACCGTCCGTTCCGTTCAGCCGGGAGATTTCCTGTTCCTCGATGCCTTGACGGCTTATCGTCTTGCCCTCGCGATCGCTGATGTACGTCCAGCCGCCGTACCGGTCCTTCAGTCCCGTCATCAGGCTCTGAATCGTCTTCTCATCGATGATGACGACGACGGTAGCCGGAGAGACCTCGTTAAAGCTGTCAAGTGGAAGCGATTGCATATAAGAAATGACCGACGTCTGCCCGTCGCCGTCCTCGAACGGGCTGAGCGGCAGAATCTCCCGGCTGTGAGGCTTGTTCAATATCGTATTGCGCCAGTCGTCGAGCGTCATATTGCGATAATGCGCGGTCTCGTAATAATGCTCGGGACGGAAATAGGCGGAGCCCGGCGTCAGAACGACGTTATAGTTGCGCAGATATATGTAGTAGTTCCGCAAGAAATCGTTGGTCTGGCCGAAAACCATGACGCTTCGCAGCACGTTCCAGATGCTGTAAAGATTGACGTCGCCGTCGCTCTTTTTCTCGTTCATCAGCACGAACAGATCCTGATTCAGCGCCAGCTGCCGGGTGAACCCCTCGACCTCGGCCATTCTGCGCTCGAGCAGCTGCTGCGCGTTCTGCAGCTGGGTGACGCCGTTCTCGATCGAGATCGACTGCGTGACCTCGATCGAGGTCCGGTAGGACATATAACCCGCGATGCTGGGCAGGATCAGGATGACGAGATAGGAGAGCAGAAAGTTCCGGTAAATCCTCGAATGCTTCGGCAACGTCCGACCCCCCTTTTTCTAGTAGCACCATTATACACGAAAGACAACTACCGGTCCGCCGAAATAAGCGGCCCCGTAGTTGCCATAGCATCGTGTCCTATAATTCTCTTGGCTGTGCCTGCTAAGTCAAAAGCTCGGCGTCCAGGAGGATCGCTTCGCCGGCCTGCAGGTTCAAACGAATCTCGCGGTTCCCGTACCGCAGCGCAGCCTGCAGCGCAGACCCTGCCCGGATCGTCGCGCTCGTCAGCGCGCCGTCCGACCAGGCGAGATCGACCTCCGCGTTGCCCCTGGCCCGGAGCCCCCGGATGCTGCCGGTATGCCAGCTCGCCGGGAGCGCGGGCAGCAGATCGATGGCGCCGCCGTGACTCTGCATCAGCATCTCCGCAAAAGCGGCCGTACCGCCGAAGTTGCCGTCCGCGACGAAGATATTGCTCTCCGCACCCGCGATCCCCGCCTTGGAGTAGGTCAGCAGATTGTCGAAGCAGAGCCGTCCGACCAGATAGGACAGCTGGCGCAGCGCCAATTCTCCTTCGCCGAGTCTCGCGAAGCCGCCTGCGAACAGCGCGAGCGTAAACTCCACGTCCTCGAGCTCGGCGGCGTCCATCCGGTTCGTGAGCGTACGCTTCGCCGCTTCGGCGAGCTCCGGCGTGCAGCGCGGGCTCACCTGGGCGCCCGGGAAAAGCGCGTGCAGGTGCGAAACGTGCCTGTGGTCCGGCTGCGCCTCGCCGTAGTCCTCCAGCCATTCCTGCAGCTGGCCGCCTGCGCCGATCAGCAGCGGAGGCAGCAGGCGCAAGGCCTCGCGAAGCCGGGCTTGAAGGTCAGCGTCCGTTCCCAGCCGTTCGGCGGAGGCCAGACAAAACGCGAACAGATCGCGCACGAGCACCTGATCCAGCGTCGCGCCCATCGACAGCGCGTAGCTGCGCTCACGATCCCCTCCTGCATAGAAGCTGTTCTCCGGCGAATTGGAGGGCCCGGTCACTAGCCAGCCCTTCTCGGGATGAACGCTCATATAGTCCAGGAAGAAAAGCGCCGCGTCCTTGAGCACCGGATAAGCGCTCTGACGCAGAAATTCGTCGTCGAGTCCGTATTCATAATGGACGCGCATCTGCTCCGCGAGCCACAGTCCGCCCGTCACGTTCAGCCCCCACGAATAATGCCAGCCCGGCGCGGTGAAGCCCCAAGCGTTGGAAAACACGTGCGCGACCCATCCCGGCGCGCCGTAGAAGTCGCGGGCCGTTCGGCGTCCCGCGTCGGCCAGCCGCTCCACGTAGCGCAGCAGCGGCAAATGGCACTCGGCCAGGTTCGCCGCCTCCGTCGGGAAGTAGTTCATCTCGGTATTAATATCGAGATGATAATCGCAGCTCCATGCCATGCGGTTGGCCTCGCCGTCGTTCCAGATGCCCTGCAGATGAAGCGGCAGCGTCGAGTCCTCGCGCGAGCCGGCGATCGTCAGATAGCGCCCGTATTGGAAAAACAACGCGAACAGGCCGGGGTCTTCCGCGCCTTCGCGCAAACGGCTCATCCGCTCGTCGGTCGGCAGAAGCCTGCCCTCCTGGCTGCCGCCGAGGGAAGCCTCTACGCGGCCGAACAGCCCGCGATAATCGGCGATATGATCCTCTCGCACCTTCGCATACCCCTTGGCACTGGCCCGCCCGACAGCGGACGCGGCTTCGGTGCGCCAGTCCTCGCCTTCCCTGCCGTAATCCGTGCTGGCGGCGACGTAAATCCACGCTTCGTCGGCCCCCTCGACCACCAGTCGTCCGCCGCGCGCCGTTATTTGCCCGCCGCGCGCGACGACTTGAACGCGCCCTTCGGCCCGCACGCCGCATTGGCCGTCGCTGTGCATCGTCTCCGTCGCCCGGCCGGCGAAGGACAAGACGCCCGTTGCCGGGTCCGCTGTGCATGTAAAGCGCTCCGTACGGCCCTCGAGCGCCAGCGTGAAGGATACGCCGCCCGGCGTGGCGCTCGTCAGACTGCCTGCGATTACGCCGTCCGGGTGGCTCGCCAGCGCTTCGCGGCGGATGGCCGTCCGATCCTCGCATAAGAACCCGTATATCGCTGTCTCCAGGTCGAGCTCTCGCGTCACGCCCCCGCCGCAAGCGTCGGGGAATTCCACAATCAGATCGCACATCGGCATATTCGTGCCGAAGTTCCCTTTTTCCGATTGCAGCAGCGCCGCGGCCCGCTCCTCTCCGGCGGCATAGTCCCCGTTCCAGAAATGACTTCTGAGCGCTTCAAGATCGGCCTTGTCCCGCGGCGCGAACGGCGCCTCCTCCGGCTTGCCCGACCAATAAGTCACCTCGGTCAGGCTCCAGATCTCGCGCGCCGCATCTCCGTAAAGAACGGCGCCCATTTTTCCGTTGCCGAGCGGCAGCCCCTGCTTCCAGCCGTCCGCGCCCTTGTCGTACCACAGCTTCGTATCGCTCATCGTCCGTTCACCCTTCGCGTTTCTATCGCTTCTGCCTATGTTCTCATTGCGATTTCATTTGTTTGATCGTCCGCATAATGACGCGAACGCTTTCCTTATCGTCATCGATATCGTACCATGAGAAGAGCCTTTCGTATTTGTTAGCGCATCCACTAATTTGACGATTCATCCGGTCATTTTCTTTTTCCGTAGGAGGTTTCGAGATGAAAAGGCTGTCCGAAATGACGCCTTACCTTGGCGATCTGATGCCTTACGTCTACGACGGCAGCGCAAATGAAGGGCTTCGGGTATGCAGCGTGTATGCGATGCATCTGTTCCCGGAGGGGGGCGGGGCAATGGAGATCGAGGGCGTCCGGCATCCGCTCGACAAGCGTGCGCTCGTATTTCTGCGGCCCGGCCAGCCGCATGCGTTCCATATTTCGCCGGATCGGCCGCTCTCTTCGTTCAATTTGTATTTTGACCTGTGGGATGCCAAGGACCCGGTTTCGCTGAATCGTATTTTTATCTACGCGCCCGAACCCTTCCGGTTGGGCGCCGTCTCCGTCGACTGTCCGTGCGCCGAGCTGGACGCCCTTCCCGGCGTATCGTCGCTCCAGGACAACCCGCAGCTCTACGAGGAGCTGCTGCGGATCGTCAGCGTATACGAACAATCCCGCTACTATCGCAGCGAGATTCTGAACAGCATGATATACGCTTGGATGCTGAATTGGTACAACGCGCGCCATACGCGGCGGCCGAGCGATTACCGGATCGTGAAGCTGCTGGAGCGTCTCGAACGGGATCCGGGCCGGCGCGAGAGCGTCGGCGAATGGTGGGAGATGTGCGGACTTAGCCGCACGTATTTTCACGAGCTCTTCCTGCGGGAAACGGGGGTCACGCCAAAAGCCTATCAGCATCGCCTGCGGATGCGGAGAGCGGCGATTCTGCTGCGGGAGAGCGACCTTACGATCACCGCCGTCGCGGACAAGCTCGGCTATCCGTCGATTCATCCGTTTACGCGACACTTCGGCGCCTACTTCGGCGTCAGTCCGATGCAGTACCGCCGTCGCCCGGCGAACCCGACAGGCGTGCCGCCCGCCGATCCGTCGCCCGGTCTCTAAGCGCGCGAACGACGTCCGCATCCGCCGAGCGCCAGCCGATCGGACCGTGATACACCCTTCCCTTGCGCTCGCCGTGAAAATCCGATCCGCCTGTCGCGATGACGCCGTATCGCTGCGCCATTGCCGCATAGCGGCGCTCGTCTTCGGCCGTATGGTCGGAATGATACGCCTCGATGCCGTCCGCGACGCCTTCCCGCAGCAACGCTTCGACGGCATCGTCCGCGCCGTACAGCCCGGGATGGGCGACGACGGCGGCGCCGCCTGCCTCGTGAATCCAGGCAATCGCTTCGGCCGGCGCGATGCGCGGCGGCAGAACGTATGCCGGCTTGCCCTCGGCCAAGTAGCGGTCGAACGCCTCCTGCAGCGAGTCCACCGCCCCGATCCGGACCAGCGCTTCGGCGATGTGCGGCCTGCCGACTGTCTCGTCCGGGCCTCTGTCCCGTCCCGCCGCGTCCAGCACCGTCTCCCAGGTAAGGCGCACGCCGAGCTCGTTAAGCCTCGCGACGATCAGCTCGTTGCGCGAATCGCGCACGCGGCGCTGGGAAGCGAGCCGCGAGAGAAATACCGGATCGCGATCGTTCGAAAAGTAGCCTAAAATGTGAATGTCCTGTCCGTCCTGCGCGGTGCTGATCTCGACGCCAGGCACGACCTCGATGCCGTAGGTCTCCGCCGCTTGCCTGGCCTCGTCCAGCCCGGCCACCGTATCGTGATCGGTGATGCCGATAGCCGAGAGGCCGGCCTCAGCCGCCATGCGGACGTTTTCAGCTGGCTTGTGAAGACCGTCCGATGCGGTCGTATGCGTATGCAGGTCCGCTTTCTTCAAGCTTGAATCCCCCTTAAGTAATCTAGCAGCGATGCGCCTGCGATCGGCAGGTCCGACGATTGCTGGCGGACCGCGTAAAATTGCCGACGAAACGAAACGCCCCGGATCTTCACCGGCGCGAGCAGCGAGAGCGCAGCCTCGTGCCGGATCGTCCATACCGATACGAAGGACAGCCCCAGTCCGGCCTCCACGGCCGACTTCACGGCGCCCGTGCTCCCAAAGTCGCTCACGACCCGCAGATCGGAAGGATACGCGCCCTGCCTAAGCAGCTCCTCCTCCATGACCTGCCGCGTCCCCGACCCCGTTTCCCGCAGCACCATCGGCTCCTTCAGCACTTCTTCCAGCTCGACCTCGCTGCGCGAAGCGAATGGGTGACCTGCCGGCACGACAAGCACAAGCTCGTCGTTCATGACCGGTTCGGCGATCAGCCCCGGCCCTTCCGCCCGCCCTTCGACCAGGCCGAAGGCAAGACCGTGGTTCTCGATCTCCTCGATAATCTCCGTCGTGTTGATGATGCGCATGCTCAGCGACAGATCCGGATATTGCCTCAGAAAAGGCGCGAGCAGCCTCGGCAGCACGTATTCGCCGATCGTCAGGCTGGCGGCGAACTTGAGCCGGCCCTTGAGCTGTTCGGCATGCGCGGCCATAACCGCGTCCGTCTCCCGCATCAGCTCCATCGCCTTGCGCGCTTGGGGCAGCAGGGCGCGGCCGGCATCGGTCATCTCCAGCTTCTTGGCGGACCTGCGGAACAGCTTGGTCCCGAACCGCTCCTCGAGCGCCTGAATCTGCATCGTCACCGCAGGCTGCGTCATGTGCAGCGTCTGGGCGGCGGCGGAAAAGCTCCCCCTTTCCGCCACTGCGTAAAAGGTGTGGAGTTGATGCACGTTCAACGCCATAATTGTCAAATTCCCGCCTTCCGAACATTTGAATGCATTATAACATAATCGGCCGCGGCGATCTTGCTCCCTTATGCCGCTGGCTTCTTCCGCGAAAAAAATACGTGAAAAAAAGCGTCAGGGAAGATCTCGAATTTCCCTGGCGATCCTTTTAGGATTCCTGCGAATCTAAGACAACCGCCAGGTGAAGATCGCCCTGACGGTTCAGTTCTTTTAAGTTTGGCGGATATTCGAAACCGGGGTCGCGCGGAATGCCTGACGATGGCCCGTTCGACAGCCTCTTAGACAGCCTCACCAACGGGCCGCGTATCGTCACCCGCTTCGTTCTTTCGCCGCAATGCCTTCAAATATACATCTATTTGGGCCGATGTCGCCCCGTTAAAGCAGGATAGATGCAAAAGCGCAGTTATTTTCCTTCGTCAGCCCGATTTCCGGCTTGCGCTTTGCATTTACCTACACATTTGCAGGCATTTCTTCAAGAGTCGCGCTTCGGCAGAAAATACATGTACAAATGCAGGTTTTTTAACCACCAAATTTTTGAAAGCTCCGTCACGCTTCATCGATTCGCGAATGGCAGCCCAAAATTATAAGTTCTGCCTTTCAAAAAAAAGCATGCCTCTCGGCATGCCTTAATATGAATAGGTTTAGCGACGTTTACGGTTGTTCTTAATCAGCGTCATGCGACGCGAATGCCGAAGCCAGGAATAATACGTCTTCAAATCCCGCAGCTCCATCGTCTCCGACATTCTGCCGAGAAAGGTAACGACGATCATTTTGTGGAGCGGATTGCCGATCAGGTCGACTTCCTTCTCAGAGACGGCGAACTCCGCCACGAACACGAGGTCGTCGTCGATCGTGTAGACGTCCTCTTCGTTGCGATAGTAAGACACGACGCGTCCTTCTTTCAGACACTGCCATAAAAACTCGGCGATATCGGAAAAGCCCGTCTTTTCGGATTCGACGCGGTCGGTCCAGCGAACGCGAGCATGATTCGTAATGATGATATCCGCGACTTTTTTATCCCCAAGCTCAACGAAAAAAGGCTCGTAGGTGCTCCACCGCTCCGTTTGCTTGTCTTTCACGGGACTTCCCTCCCTCGCTCGCATGAGCCAAAAGGCCTATTAAGGGTTTGAGATGTTAGGCATATATATACATTCTATCGCAATTATTCCCGTACATTCAACATTAAAAAAAATAGATTCCATACTTTACATTTTTTTAATATTCCTGTCCCTTCGCGGCCTATAAAAAAAGAGCGCCGCCCGGTCGCCGGCGCGGCGCTCCAATCGCTTGTATCTCGCTCAGAGCCCGTAAAACCGGGTCTTGTCCGGCACATTGCTCTCATACTCGGTCTTGATCTCGCCCCGGTAGGAGCGCTCGATCTTGCGGACGTACGGCAGCCGCTGCAGATTGCGTACCGTATCCTCCGAGGATTCCGCGTCCATGTAGAGGACGGCGTAATTCATCTTGCGGGACATATAATGCAGGCTGCCGTACTTGTCCAGCGCTCGTGCCGCCTTCCAGTCGCTGAACCATACGATGTAGCCGATCCTTTCGGCGAACATGACGCTCCTCCGTTCTGCAAGCCGGCCGAAGCCGGCCTCGTATTATCCGCAGCCGCCGCTGCCGCAGGAACAGCTGCCGCCGCTGCCGCAGCTCGAAGCCTTGGGGTTCGGATCGTTATCCGGCACCTTGATCGTCTCGGACACCGAATGCGCGATCAGCAGCGAAACTTCGTGAAGCAGCAGGTCGACCGCGCGTTCCGCTTCCTTGAACCGGCGGACCTCCTCGATCTCCTCGAGCTTCGCCTCGGCCACGTAAACTTCATCCAGCGCCTCGTTGTAATTGGGGTGGAAATGGCCGAACCGCTCGCACTCGCTGAACTTGTCCTTGGCCTTGAGAAACTCGCGGATGCGAAGCTGGGCTTCGCCGCTGCGCTCTACGGAGCGCTTCCAGTATACGTAATCCTCCGTCAACGCGGAGTGCTTTATCAGATCCCCCAGCTCGAAGGCGCGTGCCGCGATCGCCGTAAGGTCGGCCGCGGGATCCGGCGAATATTCGACGGACGCCTCCGCCGCAGGGAGGGATTTAACCATGGTCAAGACTTAACCACCTGCCCTTATGCGCTTGGGATACATCCTCTATCATATCACATATTCGCAGCGAGGGGTCAAGTGATCGACCGGGTCGTATCGGCGCGCTCTGCTTCCGGAAGCGATATCATGAGCGGGCCGATCTCTCCGGCTTCGAGAACGATCGGGTTCCCGGCCGGCACGGGTCTGCCGCTGCCGGCCTCCCGGACAAACGGTCTGCCCCAGACGCGCCAGCTGCCTTGCTCGCAAAGCACAACCCGCTCCGGCGCGAAGTCGATCCACGCGTCAGCCTTGCTTAGCCGCAACCCGGTACGCCAGCCGATCGCCCGCTCCACGAGCTCTTTGCGCGTCGAGGCATGATAGGCTGCCGGCTGCCGCAGCCAGCCGGCAGGGACGCCTTCCGCGCCGGGATAGAGCCTGCGCGAGAGCATCGGCGGCCTCGCGTCCCAGACGCGGGCTTGTTCGGCTGCGCCCGCACGGTCGGCCTCGTCGGCACCTGCGAAGAAATCGTCGTCGAGCGGCTTGCCGGCGCTCTTGTCACGGCCTTTGTCTCCGCCGGCATCCGACTGCTCGACTGACGGCTCCCGCGGCGTTTCCGATGACGGCGTGCCCTCGGAAGGCGACGCTTGCTGCGCCTCCCGGACCGCAGGCGCCTTGCGGAACCAATCGCGCAGCGCAATGTCCACGGGGCCCGGAAGCGGCGCGCCGGAGCCGCGTTCAAGCAAGGATCGCGCCTGCTCGAGGCTTGTTCCATGCGCATGCGCCCGGCGGCAAGCTTCCGCATCGATCCGATAGACGGCGACGACGTCCTCGGACAGGCGGCGCGCCAGCAGCTCGAGCTCCCAGCGGGCGCCGGGCGGCACCTCCGGAGGCAGGATCGCCTCGAGATCGGGCATGAGCTCGTAGCGGTCGTAGCGGTCGTAGTGGTCGGAGTGATAATCGTAGCCTTCGTTGTCGTCCGCCGTCACCTTCAGCCGAGCAAGGTCCGGCTCGATGATCCATCGCAAGGCGGCGCCTTCCGCCCCGCTCCCCGTCTCCATCCAGCCGGCGGCTCGCAAGAACCGGATCCAGTCCTTCATAGCGCCGGCGGCCTCGGCCGTCGGCAGCGCCTGCGCGACATCTGCTGCCAGGTACCAGCGCATCGGCGCCAGATCGCGCAGAGACTCCGCAGCCAGCCACGCGCCGGGCTTATCCGCCGCGAGCAGGCAATCCGCGGCGCATTCGAGAAGGCGCAGCTCCGCTTCCGCGGCAGGCAGCGCCAGCCACGCCTTCGCAGCTTCGTCCGGCTCCGCCGCGATCGACTGTCCGCGCCGCCTAAGCATCCCGATCGCGCGCCCCAGACGGAGCGCGAGGACAGCCGATGCGGTTAGCGCCTCCCATGCCGGGGGCACGGCCTGCGGCGGAATGTCATCGGGCGCGAAGCGCATGGCGGACGCCGCTTTGGCCGCATCCTGCTTGCGCGGCGCTCCCTTGGCCGTGAGCGGCAGGCCGGACCTCCGGATCGCCGACCATGCGGTAATCAGCTCGTGGGACAGCGGCGAAGCCGCGGCATCGCAGCCGTCCATCCACGCCTCCTCGGGCAGCGGTTCGATTTGCAGGGGGAGCAGCAGCCTGCGCCACGCGGCGCACATATCCGCGGGCACGACCAGCAGCCGGTCTCCCCAAGGCCGGTCCATCGCGAAAACAATGCCGTCGCGCCGAAGCAGCTGAACGGCGAGCCGCAGCTCGGCTCCCGTCCAGCCGAACGGCGGCCTGCCGCCTTCCGGCGCAAGCTTCTCCTCCGTGAACGGCGCTGGACCGAAGCGCTTGACGATCAGCGCAAGCGTATCACGCGCGAGCGCCGGCGCCGCCTTAGCCCACTCGGCGGCGCGCAACGGATCCGCCAGCACCTCCTGCAGCCCCCTCCCGCTCGCCAGTCTGCCGGCCGTCCAAGGGCCCTCGCGCAGCCAGGCGAGGGCGGCTTCCGGCAGTTCGCCGACGATTTCCCGCGTATTCATCGCGCGCCTTCCTTGTCCGGCGTCTTCGGCGCCTCCTCGCCGTCCGCCCAGCGCCGCACCTCGTAGCGGTAGCCCTGCTGGACCAGAAACTGCTGCCTGCGGCGCGCGTATTCGACTTCGTCCGTGTGCTCGCTCACGAGCGAATAGAACGAGGCCGCTCCCCCGTTCTCCTTGGGCCGCAGTATGCGCCCGAGACGCTGGGCCTCCTCCTGCCGCGACCCGAAGCTGCCGGAGATCTGAACCGCGACGGCGGCGTCCGGCAGGTCGACCGCGAAGTTCGCCACCTTTGACAGCGCCAGCGCGCGCAGCTCGCCACGGTTGAAGCGGTCGAACAGGTCCTGCCGTTCCCGGTGCGGCATGTCGCCCGTCACGAGCGGCAGCTCAAGCTCCCGGGACATGCTGCGGAGCTGATCGAGATATTGTCCGATGACGAGCGCCTGTTCGCCCTCGTGACGAGCCAGCAGCGCGCGGACGACCTCGGCCTTGCGCGGATTCTCGCCCGCGATCCGGCTGCGCGCGCGGGCGGTGGCGTCCGCATACCGCTCTGCGCAGGCTGCGCCCATCGGTACGCGCACCTCGCTGCAGGAGGCTTCGGCGATCCAGCCCGCCTCCTCCAGGCTTTTCCACGGCGCCTCGTACGCCTTAGGCCCGACAAGCGCGAATACGTCGCCCTCGCGACCGTCTTCGCGCACGAGCGTCGCGGTCAGCCCGAGCCGGCGCGTCGCCTGCAGCTCCGCGGTCAAGCGAAAGACGGGCGCCGGCAGCAGGTGGACCTCGTCGTAAATGATAAGTCCCCAGTTGCGGTCTTGAAACAACCGCCAATGCGCGTTGCTGCCGCCCCCGCCGCGGCTGGTCAGCACCTGGTAGGTGGCGACCGTTATGGGACGCACTTCCTTGCGTTCCCCCGTATACACCCCGATTTGTTCGTCGCCGAGCGTCGTCGCGCGCCGCAGCTCGCGGGTCCACTGAGTGACCGACACCGTGTTGGGCGTCAAAATCAGCGTCTCGCAGGCGAGTCGCGCGACCGCGCCGATGCCCACCCACGTCTTGCCGGCGCCGCAGGGCAGCACGACCACGCCGCTGCCGCCGGCCATAGCCGCTACGGCATCGTCGGAAGCTGCCGCAACGGACGCGGCTTCGCCCTCCTTGCCAAGCAGCGCATCGACGGCCGCTTGCTGATAGTCCCGCAAGGCGGGTGCCGCGCCGCTGCGGCGCAGCGTCATCGGCAGCGGCTCGCCGCTCCTGTAGCCGGCTTCGTCGATGACCGGGTAGCCGGCCAGCGTCAGCTCGCGTTTGAGCCAGCCTCTGGCGTCGGGACGAACGACCGCATAGCTGCCGTCTGCCGACAGATCGAGCCAGCCGGATACCGCCTTGAGCGATGAGACGGCGGCAAGCAGCGCGGGCGCCTGCGCCCGCAGGCGGAGCTCTCCCTCCTGCACGCCGAGCCGCAGCTGCCCGTATCTGGCGAACTGCGCCGCGATATCGCGCTCCAGCGCGGCCGGCACGCCGTATCTGGACAACGTGCGCAGGCTGCCCAGGGCGCGCGCGGCCGTCCAGCCGGAAGCCGCCGCGTTCCACACGGTGACGGGCGTGATGCGGTACGTGTGCAGATGGCCGGGACGCTTCTGAAGCTCCGCGATCGCGCGCAGCAGCGTTTGCGCTTCGCCGAAGCCCGGCAGCCGTTCGTCCAGCAGCAGCGTGCCGTCCGATTGCGCGATGATCGGCGCGGCGGACGTGCGTGACAGCTTCATAAGGCGATCGCCTCCTTTTTATACCAAGGATGCCCCGAACCCGGCGTTTATAAGCAGCGTTTCTCCCTTGAACCCCCTTCCCGACAACAAAAAACAAGCCGCCCCTTCGCGCTTAGCGCGAAAAGAGCAGCTCGTTTGTCCTTACCGAAAGGCGTCTTGCTCCCTCAACGTTACGCCTCAGACGTGTCCGCCGCCGCATCGTCCGCCACTGCGATCAGCAGCTTGATCGCGTGCCGTATCGCGCGCTCGTCGATATCGAAGCCCGGGTGGTGGTGCGGCGCGGACGAACCGTCAGCACGGCCTGCGCCGACGAAAAAAAAGCAGCCCGGCCGCTCCTGCAAATAATAGGAAAAATCTTCGCCCGCCATGATTCGTTCGCACTCGCGAACCTCGCCTTCATCGTGCGCCTCCGCGGCGACGCGCAGGACGCGCGCCGCTTCATGCGGATCGTTGACGACCGGCGGGTAGCCTTCGTAAAATTCGAACGTATAATCGACGCCGTGCTGCCCGCAGGCGTGGCGGATGATATCGTCCATCCGGCTGCGCACGAGCTCGCGGACGCGCGGATCGAAGCTTCGCACGGTGCCGCTCAGCTTGCAGTTGTCCGCGATAACGTTCCGCGCCGTGCCGGCGCGAAACTGCCCGATCGACAGCACCGCCGCCTCCAGCGGATCGAGGCTGCGCGAGACGACGGTCTGCAGGGCGACGACCAGATGGGCGCCCGCGACCAGCGCGTCTCTAGCCTCGTGCGGCAGGCCGCCGTGGCCGCCCCGGCCCCGGATCTCAATCTCGAACTCGTCGGGCTCGGCCATCAGAGGACCCGGCCGGGTTGCGATCGTGCCGACGGGCAGCGGCGTCCACAGATGGATGCCGTATATGAAATCCACCCCGTCCAGCGCGCCGTCCGCGATCATGCCGACCGCGCCGCCGGGGAGCACCTCTTCGGCCGGCTGGAACAAGAATACGCGCGTCCCTGCCGTGGATTGCCGGTTGTCCGCATAATATTTGGCTGCCGCCAGCAGCTGCGCAGTATGTCCGTCGTGTCCGCAGGCGTGCATGACGCCCGGGACGGTGGACGCATACGCGACGTCCTTGGCGTCCTGAATGGGCAACGCGTCGATGTCGGCGCGCAGGGCGACGGTTCTGCCGGGCAGCGCCCCTTCCAGCTTCGCGATGACGCCCGTACCGGACGCTCCGCGCCTGACGTCGAGCCCCCAGGATTCCAGCAAATCGGCAATCATCGCAGCGGTATTCGTTTCCTTGAAGGACAGCTCGGGGTGCTTGTGCAAGTGCCTGCGCCATTCGACGGCTTGCCCATGAAGCGACTGCAATTGTTGTTCATCGATGCCCACAGCGTCCGTCTCCTCTCCATGGCTCTTCATTGTTTTCTATTGTAACAGATCGCGCCCCGATCCGACACGCCGCCGGCTCCGCCCGACGCTTGCGGAAGGGCGGAAGAACGCTTGCAGAAGGTGTCCAAACCGTCTATGATGGAGGGTGGAACGAAGCCTTGCCGCATTTTTCAAAGGAGGAACTTGGGATGTTAATTGAAAATACCGGATTGAACGGGACGCAAGTCGATCTGGCCACGCTGGACGAGTCGGCCGAGAAAGTGGGCTTCATCCGCTGGCAGTGGGAATATACGCGCGCTACATACGATCTGAAGCTTACCGACGCAGGCACGAACAGCGACTACTTCCTGCGCTTCAGCACGCGCGCCGTCGAAGGCAGGCTGGAGAATCCGGACGCGATCCTGGCGATCGAAGCGGTCTATATCGGACGCGCTACGTTCCCGCACGGCATGGAGTACGAATCGCCGGTGCCTCAGCCCATCCTCAACACCGCCACCTTGCGCCTGAACGAGCTCAGACAGCTGCTCGCTTGACCTTCCGGAGCGACAGATGAAGACCTCCGAAGGCTCGCGGGGCGCACCCGACTTTCTGCTGATGATATTGACGCTGGCGCTGGTCGGTTTCGGTCTGGTCATGGTTTTCAGCGCGAGCTCCAGCATGGCGGGGGCAACGGTGAAGTTCGGCAACGACGCGTTGTACTTCACCAAGCGCCAGTTCGCTTGGGCGGGACTCGGTACGTTTCTGATGCTCGTCATTATGAACGTGCCGTACGCCAAGTTCAAAAAGCTTTTTCTGCCGCTTATGCTGTTCACGATCGTGCTGCTCATTATGGTGCCGTTTTTCTCGGCCATCAACGGCGCGAGCAGTTGGATCCGCTTCGCGGGCCTCGGCATCCAGCCCACGGAGCTGGCCAAGCTCGCCGTGATCCTGTACCTGGCAGCGATCATCACGAAAAAGCAGGAAAAGTTCCGCGAGTTCAAGCGGGGCTTGCTTCCCGTCATGATCGTTGTGGGCTTTATCGTCGGATTGATCATTTTGCAGCCCGACTTCGGATCGAGCGTCATCCTGATGCTCACAGCGGCGATCATCATCATTGCGGGCGGCGCCAATCTGAAGCAAGTGCTGTTGTCCGCCGCCGTCCTCGGCGGCCTGGCCGCGCTCGTGCTCAGCATCTACTTTCTCGCTTCCGGCCATGACGGCGGTTATCGGATGGAACGAATCACCGCTTACCGCGACCCGTTCTCGGATCCGCAAGGCAACGGTTTGCAGCTGCTTCGTTCGCTCGAGGCGTTCGGTCACGGCGGCTTCTGGGGTGCCGGCCTGGGCAACAGCGTGCAGAAGCTGTTTTATTTGCCCGAAGCTTACAACGACTTCATTTTTTCGGTCATCGCGGAAGAACTCGGCTTTTTCGGCGTGACGCTGTTTTTAGTTTTTTACATGCTGTTCCTCTGGCGTGCGCTGATCGTCTCGCTTCGCTGCCCCGACATTTACGGTACGCTCGTCGGCGTCGGCCTCGTGTCGCTTATCGGCATTCAGGCGCTTATCAACATGGGCGGCGTCAGCAATGCGATTCCGATGACGGGGGTCACGCTCCCTTTTATCAGCTACGGGGGCTCCTCGCTATTGTCGCTGATGATCGGGATGGGCATCCTGCTCAGCATTTCCAGAGAATACAACCGGGTAGGCGTTCAGCGCCCGGAACCTCGCAAAAAAAGCGCGTCGCTGCACGTATGAGCAGCAATGCGCTTTTTTTGTTGCCTTTATGTATGGCGCCGCGTTCACTTGACCCGAACGGTGAGCGCTTCTTCCTGTTCGGCGCCGGCTTCGTCCTTGAAGGCGACCCCTTCGACCTTGACGTTCACTTCGACGACGCGCAGGCCCGTCATATTCTCCACGGCTTCGCGTACGTTCTCTTGAAGGCGGCGTCCGACTTCCTGGATCGGGCTGCCGTACAGCACGACGATGCGCAGATCGATGGCGGCCTCGAGTTGACCGACTTCGACGGATACGCCCTTCTGGGCGTTTTTGCCGCTCAGACGCTTGGCCAGGCCCTCGGACATCCCGCCGGACATTGCAGCGACGCCGGGCGTCTCCAGCGCGGCCAGGCCGGCGATCGTCGCGACGACGTCGTCGGAGATTCGTATGAGGCCTTCTTGCAGTTGTTCGCTCATCCGCGGACCACGCTCCCGTTAAGATATTGACTACATTGTAATGGAAGATGAGGGCTCGCGCAACCAATTGGGTATTGTACAAGTAGGTCCGCATTGGATATATTAAGAAATGCCGGTCCGATACATATTTCCCGACGCGAGGTGTCCCCATTTGAAAAAGCTGTTTTTCCCGCTCTTGGCCGTCTTTTTCGTGCTAAGCGCCATTGCGCATTACGCGCACATGAATACCGTGTTCCAGTTTGTCGTATCGGCGATCGCGGTTGTATTCGTCGCCGGCTTCCTCGGCAAATCGACGGAAGCCGTCTCCCATTATGCGGGGCAGCGGCTCGGCGGCTTCCTGAACGCCACCTTCGGCAACGCGGCGGAGCTCATTATCGCCATCTTCCTCGTTAAGGAAGGCTTGTTCGAAATGGTAAAGGCAAGCCTCACCGGCTCCATTATCGGCAACCTGCTGCTCGTTCTCGGCGCCAGCGCGTTCGCAGGCGGGCTCAAGTTCAAGGAGCAAAAGTTCAATGTCCATCTGGCGGGCCAGAACGCTTCGCTCATGCTTCTTGCCGTAATCGCGCTGTTCGTGCCGGCAATCTTCGTTAAAACGGAGCATATCGGCGGCACGGACGCCTTCAGGATGAGCGAGATCGTAGCCGGCCTGCTCATCGTCGCCTATATCGGATGGCTGGTTTATTCGATGATCACGCATAAGAGCTTCCTGGAGGACCATGCAGACACGCAGGCCGCTCATGGCGAAGTCCCTACCTGGTCCAAGGGACGCTCCATCCTGTTCCTCGTCGTCGCGACCGTCATGGTCGCCTTCGTCAGCGAATGGCTGGTCGGCACGCTCCATACGTTCACCGCCGACTACGGCATGTCCGAGCTGTTCGTAGGCGCGTTTATCGTGGCCATCATCGGCAACGCAGCCGAGCACAGCGCGGCGATCATGCTCGCGATGAAAAACAAGATGGGCGCTGCCGTCGAGATCGCGGTAGGCAGCAGTCTCCAGATCGCCCTGTTCGTCGCTCCGGTCCTCGTCTTCGTCAGCCTGCTGTTCACGGAGCAGATGGATCTGATCTTCACCACCGTCGAGATCGCGGCGATCGCCGTGGCGGCGCTGATCACGACCTCGGTATCGCGCGACGGCTCCACGACCTGGTACGAAGGCAAGCTGCTGCTCCTCGTCTATATCATGCTCGGCGTCGCTTTTTACTTTATCTAGACAAAAAAAGAAAGACCCTTTCTCTCGGCTGCGGGCCAAAAGAAAGGGTCTTTTTGCGAAAACATTCAGGCGTCGAGCTCGGCCTTCTGCGCCAACGCTTCGTATAACAGCGCCAGGTTGCGCTCCAATTGGCTGATCAGTTGCTTGCCTTCCGCTTCTTCTACGAGACCTGCCCGCACCGCAAAATCGACCGCCCGAGAAAAGCCGTACATCTGAGTGTCCAGCACTTCTTCATAAAGCGGGCATTTGCGGGTCGCCAGGTTCTCCATCTGGATGGCGATCAGTTTCTCGATCTTGCCGGCGTCGTCCTGCAGGAGGCGAAGCGCCTTCTCGTTCAGATTCAACATGACATCCGATGAAGCCATTCCCACTCCCCCTGTGCCAATCATGCCGATTCAAGTACAAACGGCAAAGCCGCCTTTTATACGCGATATAATGCTTCACTACTCATATTAGACGAAAAGCGGCCCAAGCACAAGGACAGGAAGGAGAAAGAAGGCGGCAAGCGCCGGCAAAAAGATCGCTTCAGCCGTTATTCCGCCGCAGCGAGTAGCGCCTGACAAGAAGAAGCAGACCGCCCATGCCGACGAGCAGCACAAATGCCATGACCGCCTCGCGCTGCACGAAGAGGGCGCTCTCCCGCCAGTGCTCGCCCAGAAGCACGCCGATCAGCTCGAACGTGCTCGTCCACGCGAGCGCGCCCAGCGAAGCGTAGAACAGGAACGGCCGGTACGGATGCTTGCCGAGACCGATGAACAAAGCGGTCATATGTCTTAGGCCGGGCACGAAGTAGCCGACAAGCACGAGGACATGCCCCCACTTGGAGAAGCGCGCCTCGTGTCTCGCGAGCTTGTCCGGCGTCAGGCGCATCAGCGGTCCCAGCCTCGTCAGCAGCGGCCTTCCGAGCCATCTGCCGAGCAAGTAGCTAAGGGACATGCCCGTTAAGCTGCCGCTGATGGCCGCCAGCATCGTGAAGCCCAGCTTCAGATGCCCTTGCGCCATCAGGTAGCCCGCCGCGGTCAGCAGCGCTTCGTCCGGCACGGGGATGCCGACCAAGCCGAGCGCCATCGCGAGAAACAATCCGACGTAGCCGTACTCGAACACGAGCCCTAGCAGTGAATCGGTCATGGATAGTCTGCATCTCCTGGTGGGGGCAGCGCGCTGCCCGGATATGTACATTGGCGAAAGGTCCCTTGAAGACAAACACCCCGTCCACATGGACGGGGGAAGCCGATATGGGCAATGCCGGGTACGATTCGCCCGCAGGCGTCAGTCGACGATCGTGACGTTCAGGCTGTGCTTGGCGAACACTTCGCCGAGCTCCTTCTTCGCCTCGTCCGCATCGGGACCGTGGACGTGCAGCTCATAAGCATGTCCGCCCACGAGCGTGGTGAAAAGGCCCAGAATACTTTTGACGTCGATGTACTTGTTGTCGGCTTGAAGCACGATCGAAGAACGGAACTTGTTCGCAGTTTGTGACAATTCCACGATTGCAGCGTTGTTGGTCAAGGCAATCCCTCCAAGAATTAGGGTTCACGATTTCATTACCCATCATACTCTGTATCGCGGAACGGTGGCAAGGGGTAAACGCTTCATTTCAGGTTGTCCGGATTTAATCCTTCCAGCTCGGGCAGGACAAACAGTCCGTCCTTGCGAATCAATTTGCCGTCGAAATAGATCTCGCCGCCGCCGTACTCGGGGCGTTGTATCAGGACGAGATCCCAATGTATGGCCGAGCGGTTGCCGTTGTCGCAATCCTCGTAGGCTTGCCCCGGCGTGAAATGCAGGCTTCCGGCGATTTTCTCGTCGAAAAGCGTGTCCTTCATCGGATGAAGGATGTAAGGATTGAAGCCGAGGCTGAACTCGCCGATATAGCGTGCGCCTTCGTCGGTGTCGAGCAGCGCGTTGATTCGCTCATTGTCGTTCGCGGTCGCTTTGACGATTTTTCCGTTTTCGAACGTAAATGTGATGTTTTCATAAGCGAATCCGTTGTAAACGCTCGGCGTATTGTAAGCGATCGTGCCGTTCACCGAATTGCGGATCGGACAAGAGTAAACTTCGCCGTCCGGGATATTGCGGGCGCCGGAACATTTTTTGGCGCCGATGCTCCGGATTGAGAAGGTCAGTTCGGTACCGGGCCCCGTAATCCGCACCTTGTCCGTTTTCTTCATCAGCTCGTGAAGGGGATCCATCGCTTTGTCCATTTTGGCGTAATCGAGATTGCAGACGTCGAAGTAAAAATCTTCGAACGCTTCGGTGGAACGGCCCGACAGCTGCGCCATCGAGGCGTTCGGGTAGCGGAGCACGACCCATTTGGTATGCTTAACGCGCTGCTCCAGATGGATCGGGTGACGATGCATGCTGTCGTAGAGCGCCATTTTGTCCTTGGGCACGTCGGACAGCTCGTTCACGTTTTCCCCGGAGCGGATACCGATATAGCCCTGCATGCGCTTCATCCTATCCATCTCGTACGCAGCCCACGTCTCGACCATCTCCGGACGGGCATAGCGCAGCAGCTCTCGCGTGACGGAGCGGTCCTCGATCTCCACGTGCGGGTATCCGCCGCGCTTCGCGACCTCCTCGACAAGCGCCTTGAGCAGCTCGCGCTCCGGTCCGATCATCTCGATCAGCACATGCTCGCCCGGCTGCACGTTAACGGAATATCCGGCCAGATTAGCCGCCAATTGTTGAATTCGCGCGTCGCGCATCGATACGACCTCCGATTGTCTGTTGTCTTAAGCGTGCTAACATTGTACCACCGCGGACCTCATATTTAAAAATGCCGTAACGCCAAAAAGGACAAGCGGAGGAAGCTCCTCCGACTTGTCCTTGGACGCACCGCCGGTTGCGGTCAGCCGACCGTCACGCAGTTGCGGCCCTGGTGCTTGGCTTCGTAAAGCGCCATATCCGCGCGGTAGAACAGCGATTCGACGCTGATCCGCTCGTCGCCTGCGGACCACTCCGACACGCCGCATGACACCGTCACCTTGGGCGCGGTCTCCTCCTCAACGCGGCTGCGGATCCTCTCGGCCACTTTGAGCGTCTGATCGAGACTCAGCTGCGGCAAATAGATGGCGAGCTCCTCGCCGCCCCAACGCGCAGCAATATCGCTCTCCCGAATCGCACTGCGGATGATGGAGCTGACTTGGATTAGAATCGCGTCGCCCACCTGATGGCCGTAAGTATCGTTGATTTTCTTGAAATGGTCGATGTCGACGACGATCAATGAGCCCGACGCATCCTTCTCCTGCTTGCGCTGAATCCGTTCGTTCAAATAATGGCGTGCATACAGCCCCGTAAGATTGTCCGTGATGACCATACGCCGCACTTCGGCGTGCAGCGACGAATTCGACACCGCGAGTCCGATATGCGCGGACAGCACCTGCAGCAGCTTGTAATTTTCGTAGGAAAAATGATTCGGCTGACGATGCGTAACCATGATGGCGCCGATCACTTCGCCGTTCAGCAGCAGCGGAGAGGCGATCAGCGAGCGCGAGCGCGTCGATTCGAGCAGCCGGGATCTGACCGGCGTCGCCGAATGATAATCCGACAGAATAATCGGCTCCTTGGTCGCCAGCATGACGCCGCAAAAGCCGTAATCGATCGTGAAGACGTCGTTGTTCAGCTCCGGCACGTTGGACGAGATGACGCTGAAGTGATTCAGCTGCATGTCGAGCTGCATGATGAAGCAAAAGTCAGCGTTAAAAATCGACATCAGCTCGGACGTTGCGAACTGAATCGTGTCCGACAGGCGAAGGCTGCTGTTAAGGCGCTGCGTCAGCTCGTTGATCAGACGAAGCTCTCCGATCAGCACGTTCGCCTGCTCGTGCATCCGCGCCTTCTCAAAGGCGGTGCCCGCTCCGCTCGTCAGCGTCGAGACGAAGCGCATGTCGAGATCGTCGAACGGCTCTGCCGACAGATCGAGCCGGAGCACGCCGTATACGCCCTGCTTGCCCGCCAGCGGAAACGCGACCCGGCGAAACTCGCCGACGCCGTCCTCGCGCCGCTCGCCGTCCATGAACGCTCTCCAGCACAGGTCCATGTCCTGGTGATGAAAAGCGAGCGGCTGCACGCGCTCGTTGATGCTGCTGTAATCTTGCGACAAAAAGAGGTTCGTCCTGCACGTCGGATACATCTGCTCGAGACTGCTGAAAACCTCGGCCAGCACGTTCTCCACGTCGATGTGGTCGTTCATTCGCCGCATGATATCCAGCAGCCGGTCCTTGCGCCGGTCTTCCCGTTTGGCGCGATTGGACGCGTGCAGCTGGCTCTCGACGAACAGATGCTCAAAACGGCGGTACAGGCAGCTCTTGAAATGCAGCGCCGCGGCCTGCAGGAGCTTGAGCTCCCCGGCACCCGCGGCGCCGGCCGGCGCCGCGCAGACGATCGCCGCGCACACGAACCCGGTGGAGCGGCTGAATATCGGCACGGCCAGCGTATCCCGGCTCCTCAGCGCGGGATGACCGTGCTCCTCTGCGCGCATGAGCGCCGGCCGGCACGACTCGAGCGCCATGCCGGCCGCGGTCGGACCCGCTACCTCAAAGCGCCACGAGACCGGCAGCCCTGCATTCGCGGATGCGCCGGAGACGGCGACTTCGGTATAATCGGGGTGAACGAGCACGATCGGCCATCCGGACAGCCATGGAAAGCCCTCGCTCTGCTCGACCCAATCTCCGAAGCTTTTTTGCAGCAGTTCATGTATATAAGGAAGATCGGCTTCCGTTAAATCCTGTCCCGCTATCCAAGACGGCAAGTCATCCGTAGCGCTCTTGAGCTCGATCCCAGCGCGATGATGATGTCGAACCGAGTCTAAATTTTCCCTTGGTTGAACCATCCCGGACCCTCCCCGCCGCGCTTCTATATTAACTATACAATGGACTCGTGATTTTTGCACTAGAAAGCGAGCAAATATCGGGACTTGCGTCTTGCGTCTCGACACTTATATAACCCGCATATTTTCCTTGGAAAGCAAGCACCATTTAAGTTGTCCAGCTGTAAGCGTAACGACCTTGACATTCTCCTTGTTTTTCTTATAATATGTATAGTTGAACATTGGGCTCATTGTTTGTGTCACCCTCACGAACGGTTCCCTCGGCGGGCAGCGGCTGAACTTCTTGCCGGGAAGGAGATTCTCTTCTTTATGGAATGCGTTCGGCGCAACGACAACCCATTTTCAAAAAATTCCCTTTTGAAAAAGGAGTCACACATTCATGTCCAGATATACCGGTCCTAAATTTAAACTGAGCCGCCGCCTCGGCATTTCCCTGAGCGGTACCGGCAAAGACCTCAAGCGCGCGTTCCCTCCGGGGCAGCACGGCGCGAACCAACGCCGCAAGATCAGCGGCTACGGCCAGCAATTGCTCGAAAAGCAAAAGCTGCGCCACATGTACGGCCTGAACGAAAAGCAATTCCGCAACCTGTTCGACCGCGCTTCCAAGCTGAAGGGCAAGTCGGGTGAAAACTTCATGTTCCTGCTTGAGAGCCGTCTGGACAACCTGGTATACCGCCTCGGCTGGTCCAACTCCCGCGCAGGCGCTCGCCAACTCGTGTCGCACGGTCACGTCACCGTTAACGGCAAGAAGGTCGACATCGCTTCGTACACGGTACTGGTAGGCGACATCATCGGTCTTCGCGAACGCAGCCGCGGCCTGAAGGCGATCAAGGAAGCTTCGGACTCCCGTCACCACATCGCCGGCTACCTGGACTTAAACCAAGCCGCTATGGAAGGCAAGTACGTTCGCCTGCCTAGCCGCGAAGAGCTGTCCCAAGACATCGACGAACAACAAATCGTCGAATTCTACAGCCGCTAATCGTTTTGCCATCGCAAGTGTGCGCTCCGGCTCAGCCGGGGCGTTTTTTATTGGAATTTTAGGCATAGTCAGCCGCTATTTCCGTCCATGGGTCGCGGATATTGGCGCATTAACGATATCAATCCACGCCAGCTGGCAAAGCGCAACAAACCCGTCCGCTGATGCGGACGGGCTGTTCATGGATCCATCATAGGACGGATAAGTTCGACTAGCCAAGACTAAACGTTCGTGCCTTGTGTTCCGTCTCCCTGCTGCGACAGCGCCACCGGCACGGTTGCCGCAGCAGTTGCAGGCGTCGTCGCCGGCGCGTGCTTGCCTGGGTTGGTCAAGCGCTGGACGAGCTGCCCGATGTCGATGCCGGACACGCTCTTCAGCATCTCGGGCGCGGTCGCCATAAGCGAAGTCACGTAATTGCTGACGCGAGCCGCCCCTTCGCCGTGCCCCGTGTCGACGACGGTGAGCTTGTCGATCGACGAGATCGGCTCCGCCACCTTGCCGGCGAGCTCCGGCAGCATCTTCACGATAATGTCTAGCACAGCAGCCTCGCCGAACTTCTCGAACGCCTGCGCAAGCTTTTCCTTCGCTTCCGCTTCGGCCAAACCGCGCAGCCGCACGACTTCCGCATCGGCCGTACCTTTCGCCCGCGCCGCTTCGGCTTCAGCCAAGCCGTTCAACCGCTTCTGCTCGGCGTTTGCCTTGGCCTCCGCCTCGATGCGGTACTTATGGGCATCCGCTTCGTTGATCTGTCTGGCCTTGTCCGCTTCGGCCGCCTGTACGACCGCATAGCGATCGGCGTCGGCTTTTTTCTTGACCTCGGCGTCGTACTGTTTCTCGCGGCGAAGGATCTCCTTCCCCTCCAGATCGATCTCCCGCTCCTTGCGCACGATCTCGACCTGCATCTGCTCCTCGACGACACTTTGCTTCGATCGCGCCTCTTGAATGGAATAAGCCTGGTCGGCTTCGGCCTTCGCCAAGTCCGACTCCTTTTTAAAGGAAGCGACCTTCAGTTCTTTTTCCTTCGTCGCTTCGGCGACGTTGGTATCGCGCAGCAGCTCAGCCTTCTGGCCTTGCTCCTCCGCCGCGGCCTTCTGAATCCGCGAGTCCCGGATCGCTTGGGCTTCGGCGATATCCGCATCCCGCTTGACGGCCGCGATCCGCGGCTTGCCGAGCGCTTCGAGATAGCCGTGCTTGTCGCGGACGTCCTTGATCGTGAACGAAACAATCTGCAGGCCCATCTTCTTCAAATCGCGCGCCGCCTGTCCTTGAACCTCCTGCGCAAAGCGCTCCCGGTTCCGGTATACCTCCTCGACCGTCATCGTGCCGAGAATGGCGCGCAGATGGCCCTCGAGCACCTCTTGCGCTTCGCCGCGGAGCGCATCCGTCGGCTTGCCCATGAACTGCTCGGCAGCCGTAGCCACGTCCTCCACCGCGCCGCCGATCTTGATGATCGCCACCGCATCGGTCAGCACCGGCACGCCTTGCTCCGTGTATACTTCAGGCGTGCTTACGTCGAGCTTGTGCGACAGCAGCGACAGAAACTGGGCTTGCTGGAATATCGGCAATATAAAAGCGCCTCCGCCCCGCACGATCTTGATCCGGCGGCCCGATTCGTCCACGGACACGTTTTTGCTGCCGAGGAACGAGCCGGTCACGATCATGGCGAGATCCGGCGCCACCGTCTTGTATCGCGCCCAAAACGCGAGTCCAAGCACAAGCAGTACGGCGACTACGATGATCGGAATATAAAGCGCTTCGTCAATCGTTTGCATTTGCATTCTCCTCTACTCATCTAAGTATGAATTCCTTTGCTACTCCAGCCGCGATACGCCGAGCACGTCGTCCTTCACGCGCACGACGACGACCTTCGTTCCTTCGGCCAGCGCTTCGCTGTCGAAGCTTTCGGCAATGTGATTGGCATTGCCGGCGCCCACCCGTACGAGCACCTCGCCGAAGCCGACGGCCGGAATGGACGTGATGACCTCGGCCCGCTTTCCCTCCAGATCCCGAATCGAGTACGCGACCGAATTTTCGCTGTTCTTCATCGGTCTCACGTAGACGAAGTGCATCGCCAGACCGCCGAACGCGGCGGCCGCGGCAGCGCATGCATACACGCCTCCGGCCGGAAGTTCGGAGTAACGGGCCAGCAGCAGCCCCGCGCCGCCGAAGATCGTAATCCCCCCCGCCAGGACGACGGGCTCGAACAGATCGTGAGGGAGGAACTCGAACGCGCCTCCGAGATCGCCGACGAGCAGCGTGACCAATGCCATCAGCACGCCAAACGCCAAACAGCTCCAGAACAAAATCTCCACGCTTCCCCTCTCCTTCTGCACCAGAATCCGTTTTCGACGACATTATTACATACGACAAGCATTTCCAAAAGTTTCTCTGCCCTCTCCTGTTATGGGCCAATCGGTGAAAAAAATGGAAGAGTTTGTCCCTTCTTGGCGCACGAATACAATCGAACGGAGATGCGGGAGGTCAAACAATCGCCTATTGTGATATAATAAGACTGTTTTGTTGAAGGAGGATACATAATGAGCGATACCAAACAGCCTTCCAAGAAGCCGAAACGAAAAAAACGCTCGCCATGGGTCATGGCCGCCAAATTGTTCACTTATACCATATTGTGGCTGGTATTCTTCGCCGTATTGGCAGGTCTAGCCGCAGGCGGCGCCGTTGGCGGATATATCGCAGCCTTGGTCAAGGACGATCCCATCCGGTCGAGAGCGTTAATCGAGGAGAAGATCAACGAAAACAATGCAACCGGTTTCGTCTATTTCCGGGACGGAACGCTGATCGGCCAGCTCCGTACCGAGGAAGACAGGCAGCCGATCACGTACGACAAGATTCCTCAGGTCATCATCGATTCGGTTCTGTCCATCGAGGACAAAAATTTCTTCAATCATGTGGGCGTCGACACCAACGGATTGTTCCGCGCCGTCAAGCAGCAGCTGCTCAACGAGGACGTGCAGACGGGCGGCAGCACGATTACGCAGCAGCTGGCGCGCCGCGTATTCCTCAGTCTCGACCAGACGCAAAGCCGCAAAGCCAAGGAGATCTTCCTCTCCCTGCGGCTCGAGCGCTTCCTGGGCAAGGAAGAGATCCTCACCGCTTACTTGAACAAAATTCCTTACGGCAACGGCGCTTCCGGTTACCAGGTGTATGGTATCAAGGCCGCCAGCAAAGGGATATTCGGCATCGAGGATTTGAGCAAGATCAATCTGGCGCAAGCGGCTTACCTGGCCGGGCTGCCGCAGCGTCCTTCCGCTTATTCGGCCTTCACGGGCAAAGGCGACTTCAACGAAGCCAACTTCAAGCGGGCGCTGGCCAGACAGAAACTCGTCCTGCAGAAGATGCTCGAATATGGCAAGATCAATCAGCAGCAATACGACGAAGCGATCGGGTTCGACGTCTACGGCTCGCTCGCCAAGCCGACGGAAAAGGCCTATAACACGTATCCGTATCTGATGCTCGAGGTCGAACGCCAAGCCGCCATGCAGCTCGTGCTGCAGCGAAACCCGACGCTCACCATCGACGATCTCAAGAAAAAGGAAAATGCCTCTCTTATCGAAGACGCGCGCGAGCAGCTCCTGCGCGGAGGCTACAAAATTACCACGACCATCGATAAAAAAGTATACGACACGATGCACAAAGTAGCGGAGGATCCAAAAAACTTCTCGCCGGACAGCAAGACCAAAGGCGTCGAGCAGACGGCCGCCGTCATGCTGGACCACAAGACCGGCGCGATTCTCGGCATGATCGAAGGCCGCGACTTCCATATCGAGCAGCTCAATTTCGCTACGCAGATGGAGCGGCAGCCAGGCTCGGCCATGAAGCCGATCGGCGCCTACCTGCCGGCAATTGACAAGGGGCTCATCAGCCCGGCCAGCATTTTGGACGACGCGCCGATTATTCTGAAAAACAGCGGCTCGAGCCTGCATATTCCGAAAAATTCGAACAACCGGTATTCGGGCCTCGTCACGGCACGGTATGCGCTTAACCAATCGCTCAACCTGCCGGCGCTCAAGGTATTCCTCGACAAGGTCACGATCAAGGGCGCATGGGACTTCGCGCGCCAGCTGGGCATCACGACGCTCGTGCCGGAAGACGACTATGCGCAGACCGGCGTTATCGGCGGTCTCAAGTACGGCGTCACCGTCGAGGAGCTGACCAACGCGTACGGCGCAATCGCCAACAAAGGCGTGTTCAACGATGCGTACCTGATCGAAAAAATGAAGGATTCGTACGGCAACATCGTATACGAGCACAAGGCGTCGCCCAAGCGCGTCGTCTCCGAGCAATCCGCGTACCTGATGACCGATATGCTCCGCACGGTCGTCACGGACGGAACAGGCAAATCCGTCAAAAACGGCTTTAAAAATTACGGCAAGATTCCGATCGTCGGCAAAACGGGCACAACCTCCAACTATGCGGACGTCTGGTTCGAGGGCTTTACCCCGGACATCACGCTGGGCGTCTGGGCGGGCTACGAAAAGTCGGTCAACACGCTCTCCACCGACGGACACGCGCGCGCCAGGGATATTTGGACCAAGGTCATGAACGAAGTGACCGAAGCCCGCCCCGAGCTTTTCCCGACAACGGAATTCAAGAAGCCGGACGGCATCGTCTCGATGACCGTATCGAGCGTCAGCGGCAAACTGCCGACCGATCTCACCCGGTCCGCAGGCAAGCTCGTGACGGACATTTTCAACAAAAAATACATTCCGACGGAGGAAGACGACGCCCTCGTCGCCGTCAAGTACATCTCCTACAACGGCGTGAACTATAAGCCGTCGCCGGAGACGCCGGAAGACATGCTCCGCGAATCGATTATGACCAAGCGGGAGAAGCCGCTTGACGAGCTGATCGAGCAGTTGAAAGCCGCGCTCGACAAAGTGCCGGCTTCGAGCCGGAAGGCGCTGTCCTATTATTTGCCGAAGGATGCCTCTGGCGGTGCGCCGTCGAAGCCCGATCCGCGCGTGGACGACGGCTCGGCGCCGAGTGCGCCAGGCAATATTACGGTCGAACAGCTCGGCGGCGGCAAAGCGCGCATCTCCTTTACCAAAAGTCCGCAGGCGGACGTCGTCGGCTACCGCCTGTATCGTTCGGTGAACGGCGGCTCGTTTGTCAAGACAGGCAGCACCGTGCTGACCGGCGAAGACACCCGCTTCATCGACTATTCGTCCTCCGGCAGCGTCAGGTACGCCGTAACGGCCGTCGATGTCGCAGGTAACGAATCCGGACGCAGCGAATCCTCCTCGTCCGGCGGCGGCGGCGGTGGCGGTGGCGACAACGGCGGAGACCCGAAGCCGAATGACAATGTCCCGCCGCTTGACGGCCAGGGCACCGGCCAGGTGGATCCGATAACGAACGGCGGGACGCCGTCGAACGATCCCGGTCAGGCGCAGCCCGCGGCCCCGTCCGCGCCAGCCGGCCTCGCCGCTCAACCTTCGGCAGGCGGTACGACACTCAGCTGGAACGCCAACCCCGACGCCGACAAAGTAACGCGTTATGAGGTATGGTACAGCGCCAGCGAGAAAGGCAATTACAGGCGTGTCGAGTCGACGCAGTCCAACCAATACGAGTTGTCCGGCAATAACACGGCCGGCTGGTACCGCGTACGAGCCGTTAACGATACCGGGGCCTCCGACGCCTCGCCTTCCGTCGAGGTCAAGAACAGTTAGCTTCTATCCGTTCACAAAGAACGCTTCGGCATCGTTTATCGTCTGCCGAAGCGTTTTTTTATTCGTCCAAGAAAAGCTTTGAGTGAAGATCGGAAAATTGCCCGGATAACCGAAATTTGATTCGCGCGGAGTCCCTTCGGAATGGATTATCCTACAGCCATTCCGAAGGGGCGGCTTAACGTCCCCTATCAGGTATCGCGTATCTATAGAACTCGTGGAGCTCACGATCGACCCTTCGTCGACGAATACGAGGACGCGCCCGATCTCGTCAATTTGATGGAAACCAAGTTCTATGCATGGGATCCGCTGCCACACTGCGAATATTGCAAGGAGCCGGTTTTTCTTATCGTCTGAGGACGCTTCGGCGTTCTCTTTTTTATGCCCAGAGTCACGATTGCCGCGTTTCTGATTTATGAAGTGAATTCAACTATACGACGCGTTTTAACGGTATCCCCTTCAATCAGGGAGCGATCGTCTGCGAAATACGTTTTAATGGCATCCCCTTTAATCAGGGACAGTCGTAGGTTAGCGCGATACGTTTTAACCATATCCCCTTCAATCAGGGGGACACGAGCTGTTTTTCAAAGCTTGTTCGTCCCGTCAAAAAGCACAAAAATCAGTAGACACGACATCCACATTTCGCTACAATAAGAACAAATGTTCTCTTCGAGGTGAGTGCGATGGGCGTTAGCCGATATTCGATCGGAGACGGATTGCCGACTTATAGCGAGGAAGATTGCGAGAGCGCCCTCTTTATGGCGAAGTGGCCTGAAGGTTACAGATGCCCACGCTGTTCACTTCCACACTATTATCGCGTTGCCTCAAGGGGGCGCGGGCTGTTGGAATGCGTCTCCTGCCGACATCAGACTTCGCTTACTGCACGGACGATACTCGAAGGCACGCGTACGCCGCTGTACAAGTGGTTTCAAGCGATGTATTTGATGCAGATTGGCATCAGCGCCAAGCTGCTGGCCGAGCTCATTCTGGTGACCTATAAGACCGCGTGGCTAATGAATCACAAGCTTCGCCATGCCATCGAGCACCGGGATGCCAAGCTCCCTCTCGCGGGTAATTTACAATTGCTTGGCGAGTTCTACGGATACGAATTCCACCGTCATTTTAGCGGTAGTCATGCGGCTCCAGAGCATAAAGCACAATCTGTCATTGTTGGCGCTTCTGTCCATAAACAAACGGATATGGTCGAGCAGTTGAAAATTAAGCGTGTGGATCGCACGAGAAACGTCCTGGACGGCATGGGCGTTATCGAGCGTTTTTTGTTGCATCACGCTGTCGATTCTGAGGAGGAGCCCGGCGAGATCAAGATCTTTGACCGCCACAACCGCAAGGAACGTTCGGCGCTGCATGCAGCATGGACGGAAGCCGTCAGGTGGCTGGCCCGGACGTTCGGAGGGATCGGACCGAAGCATCTGCAGGCATATCTGGATGAATTTTGCTTTCGGCGCATGTTTCGCAGCGGTTCGTTGGTTGAATTAGTAGGCTTATGCGGCACGACGGCTACAATCATTTATCGGAAACTGGTTGGAAGAAGCCTGGGCGTTTATCCGATTAAGTGCACTAGCCTTGCATAAACATTGACCTAATCGAGATAGATGGATGCACGTGGGTATTTAATCAGGTTTTTACAGTTTCATTTTTGTGGTACAAGCCAAAAAGTCGAACTGGTAG
>NZ_JBHUJV010000016.1:0-240205 GCF_042683485.1 Cohnella sp. GCM10020058 | reverse complement strand
TCTCGTTTTGGTTGGCTAACCTTAATTTCGAGAATGTGGGGAGGTACTCCTCTTTGGTGCGCCAAAAAAGTCAGTCGTAGCAAGGGGTTTGAATTATGAAATTGACTTTATTTGCAGGCTTTGCGGCGACAGAGCGACACGGGCGATGATCGGCCAATCCATCGAAGCGGCCTATCGGAGCGCCCACCGGAGCGGCCCATCGAAGCGGCCCATCGAAGCGGCCCATCGAAGCGGCCACCCGAAGCCCCATCGGAGCAGCTCATCGGCGAGCCCATCGGAGCGGCGCACGTATGAATCATCGACAGGCTTTTTTTCTGATTGTACGGAAACGGAAGAAATCGGAAGTAAAGGAAGGTTTGGAGCGGGAAACCGGAAGCCAGACGGAATAAATGCGTCGATTCGGATGAACAGAAAGAAAAATGGCGGTTGTGAAACGCTTATATCATAAATTATCATATTGATATTATCAAAATGATAATTTGTGGAGGGAGGCAATCGCCATGTTCGGAATCCGATTCGTCAAGTTCCAGCCCAGCGAGTACGTGATGAAGGTGCAAAACGGAAAAGTCGTCAAGGAAGGACTTGGGCTGTCCTTTTATTACTACGCGCCAACGACGACGGCCGTGGTCATGCCGGTATCCTCGATCGAAGCACCGTTCATGTTCGAAGAGATCACCCGCGATTTCCAGAGCGTGACGGTCCAGGGGCAGCTGACGTTCCGGATTGCGGATTTCCGGCAGACCTCGCGCATGCTGGACTACGCGTACAATTTGCGCAAAAAGACGTTTATGTCCGACGATCCGGCCAAGCTCGGCCAGCGCGTCATCGGGTTGGTCAAGGTATTAATCAAGCGTCATCTCGAGCGAATGCCGCTGCGGGAAGCGATACAGTCAGGCGATCGGCTGGCCGCCGCCGTCCGCGGGGAGCTGGAGGCAAGCCCGGAGCTGGCGAAGCTGGGCATCGAAGCAATGGGCGCGTCGATCTTGGCCGTGCTGCCGAACAAGGAGACGATGCGGGCGCTGGAGGCGCAAGCGAAAGAGGAGATTCTGCGGCGCGCCGACGAAGCGGTGTACGAGCGGCGCAACGCCTCGATCGAGCAGGAGCGGACCGTACGTGAGAATGAGCTGAGCACCGAGATCGCCGTCGAAGCCAAAAAGAAGCAAATTCGCGAGAGCCAGCTGGCCGCGGAGCGTCTCGTTCAGCAGAAGCGAAACGAAATGCAGCAGGAGCAACTGCAGTTCGATACGGCGTACGAGGAAGAGCGCAAGGCGCTGCTCGAGCGCTCGGCCGGCAACAGGCAGTCGGAGGCGGATGCGAAGGCTTATGAGCTCACCGCTGTCATGCGCGCGCTTGGCGGCGCGGATAACCAGGTGCTGCAGTCGCTCACCCGCGCGGGCATGAATCCGGGCCAGTTGATCGCGATCGCCTTCCAGGATCTGGCCGGACAGGCAGACAAGATCGGACAGTTGAACATAACGCCGGATCTGCTGCAAGGCTTGCTTCGAGGCGGCGAAGCGAATTCGGCAGGCAGAAAGGAGCGATAACGGATGGCCGACGCGAGAGACATTCGGCTGGTGCTCGTCAAACGGCGCACGCGTCTGGAGGAGCTGATCGTCAGGTACAATACCGTCCGGCAAGCACAGTTTGTCATCGAATCGATGGGTGAGGACTTTTCCGACTACTTGAACGAAGACGAGGTCTATCGCGGTGCGCTCGCCAGGACCCGGCAATCGCTGAGCGAACTCGGCATCGTGCAGCTGCTGGATCGGACCCACGTTCCCAATTATTTGTTCGGACCGTCCGATACGGTTGTGGCGCTCGGCCAGGACGGATTGGTGGCGGGTACGCTTAAGTATCTGGACGGCCAGCGGCTCATCGGCGTCAATCCGGATCCGCGGCGCTGGGACGGGATTCTCCTTCCTTTTCAAGTGGGCGACGTGCCGAAAGTCGTAACGGAGACCGCCGCCGGGCGACGCCTGGTGCGGGAGGTGACGCTGGCGAAGGCGGTGCTTAGCGACGGACAGACGCTATACGCCGTCAACGATTTTTACGTCGGTCGCAGGACGCATGTATCGGCCCGCTACCGGATCGCCGCGGGCGGACAGGAAGAGCAGCAATCGTCGAGCGGCATCATCGTATCGACGGGCGTAGGCGCCACAGGATGGCTCAAGAGCGTGCTGGCGGGAGCGACGGGTATTGCGAGGCAAGCCGGAATCGCCGGAGGCGGACCTGCAGTCGAACGAGCCGATGTCGGTGCCCAGCGGCTTGAATGGGAGAGCGATTGGCTCCGGTTCGCGGTCCGGGAGCCGTTCCCCAGCCGGACGACCGGGACCGAGCTCGTGTATGGACGCATCGAGCGCGGTCAAGCGCTCGAAGTGGTGTCGCAGATGCCCGAGGACGGCGTCATCTTCAGTGACGGCGTCGAAGAAGATTACCTGGAATTCCGTTCGGGACTACGGGCGTCGATAGGCGTAGCGGAGAAAAAGGGGCGACTGGTCGTATAGGCCTATGCTGACGCTAATCGTTCAAGTCGCGTTCTCCGATAAATAGGCTATATGAAACGATAGAGGTGACGCGGGCGTGGCGGTATTTTTGGTCAATCATGTGCAGGCCGGCATGAAGGTCGGCACCGATATATTCTCGGACAACGGGATCAAGCTGCTGGCGAAGGGCACCGCGATCGCGGAGCAGCACATTCAGATGCTGAGGAGCCACAAGATCCGGGAGATCGACATCGACGGCGAAGCGCCTGCGGGAGTTTACTCCCCGGACAAAGCGCGTCAGCCGGATGCTGCCGAGCAGGCGAAGGAGGAGAAGGCGAAGCTCCGGCAACTGATGAAGCACATCCCGCTGTTCTCCAGCCTGGCCCCCGAGCATATCGCGCTGCTCGCCGACCGGATGGAGAAGCGGGAGCCGGATGCCCAGACGATCCTGTTCCGGGAGAACGATCCGGGAGATTCGTTTTTTATCGTGCTGTCGGGCACGGTCAAGATTTACAGGACGAGCCCGGAAGGCGACGAGAAAATATTGGCCGTTTTTAACGCGGGAGACAGCTTCGGCGAGTTGTCGCTGATCGACGGGAAGCCGCGTTCCGCGACCGCCCAAACGCTCGACAACGCGGAGCTGGTCGTCATGTCCAGGGAGCATTTCCTCGATATGCTGAAAAGCCACTTCGATCTGAACCTCGTCATAATGGCCGAGATCGTGCAGCGCATGCGCGATACCAACGACCAGGTATCCGACCTGATGTTCTTCGACGTAAGGACGAGGGTCATCAAGAGCATGGTCAAGCTGGCCAACCGGTTCGGCGAGCGGAGCGATCATACGATCGTCGTCCAGATGCCGCTCGACAGGCACGAGCTGTCCCAGATGGCCGGGGTGACCATCAAGGAGCTGAACGAAGTGCTCTACGACCTCGAGGACCGGCAGCTTGTCAAAATGTACGCGAGCTACTTCGAGCTGAATCTCATCAAGCTGCGCTCGCTGCTTCGATAATACATATAAGGAAATACATATACGGAAATACATATACGGAAATAATCATAGGGACCGCGGCCTGGCATGAGCAAGGCATGTGCGGTCTTTCTTTTTGCGGGCGATTTAAGAAATATTTAATATCCGTCCTCCGGATTGTTTAAATTGTTTGTCCTATGCTGTAGTCCGGGAATAAAAGGGGGACGGAAAAATGAAATCGCGATTGCTGCTCCTGTTGCTCATCGTCGGATTCGTGGCGGCTGCCATCGAGCACAAGGCCGATCTCGTTCGCGCGGCGGACGCGATCCTGGGCCATCCGCCCAAGACGCAGGCTGAGCGATCCGAGTCTGCGAATGCCGGCAAGGCCCCGGACGCCATACCCGCCGGAGCTGCCGGCCAAGAAGCCGAAGAGGCTGGTCAGCCCGCCGTTGCCTCGTCGAGCGGAGAGGACACGGCAGCAAGCAAAGACCTGGTACTCGCAGCAGACCGCTTGCATAGCACCCATGCCATTCTCGTCCGCTTGGACGACGGGCATGTGCTGTTGGACAAAAATATCGAGGAACGGGTCTATCCCGCCTCGCTTACGAAGATCATGACGGCGATTCTCGCCATCGAGCGCATTCCCGATCTGGAGAAGACCGCGAAGCTCGATCCGGACATGTTCGAGACGCTGGTCAAGCAGAACGCCTCGATGGCAGGCTTTCTCCCTGGCGAGCGCGTGAGCGCGATCGACCTGCTGTACGGCGCGATGCTCCCTTCGGGCGCGGACGGCAGCGTCGGACTTGCGATGCGCGTCGCCGGATCGGAGGCGAAGTTCGCGGCGCTCATGAACGCCAAGGCCAAAGCGCTCGGCATGACGGGCACGCACTTCGTCAACGCGACGGGACTGCACGATCCCAAGCATTATACGACGGTCAAGGATCTTTCTGTATTGCTCGCTTATGCGCTGAAAAACGAGACGTTCCGCCAGGTGTTCACCGCCTCGCGCCACGCGACGGCGCCGACGGACCTGCATCCGGACGGCATCACGCTGCGCAGCTCGATGTTCAAGGAGCTCGGCGAGTCGGGCCTTGACGGGGCGGAGATTATGGGCGGCAAGACCGGCTATACCGAGAAGGCCGGCTTATGTCTTGCAAGCCTGGGACGACTGGACGGCAAAGAATACATTCTTATCACGACCGGCGCCGCCGGAGACCGCAAGACGACGGCGGCGTACGACATCGCGGATGCGGTCAGCGTCTACAGCGAATTAGGCAACGCGCTATAGGATCCGCTACAATATAGGTTGTGAAGGAGCGCGATAATACATGAACCCCACCACCATATTGATCGCGGACGACGAAAAGGAAATCGCAGACCTCATCTCGCTGCATCTGCAGAAGGAAGGCTACCGCATCCTGCTCGCGCACGACGGCAAAGAAGCGGTCCGGGCCATCGAGACGCAGGCGATCGATCTTGCGGTGCTGGACATCATGATGCCCGAGCTCGACGGCTTCGAGGTCGTGAGGCAGATTCGCGAGCGGCATCGGCTGCCCGTCCTTTTCGTGAGCGCCAAGACTTCCGATTTTGACAAGATCTCGGGCCTCGTTATCGGGGCGGACGATTATATGACCAAGCCGTTTAATCCGATGGAGCTGGTCGCGCGCGTGCAGGCGCTGCTGCGGCGTTCGACGCGGCTCAATCAAGCGAGGGCGGACGAGCCCCAGGCGATCGAATCGGGCGGACTCGCCATCGTACCGGACCAGCGCCGCGTCACCATCTACGGCGACCCGGTCGAGCTGACGCCCAAGGAATTTGATATTTTATGCCTGCTCGCGAGCCACCCGCGCAAGGTTTTCGGCGTGGAGCAGATTTTCCAGCAGGTGTGGGGCGAAGCCTACTACGAGGTCGGCAACAACACGGTTATGGTCCATATCCGGACGCTGCGCAAGAAGCTGGGCGAGGACAAAAACAAAGACAAGTGGATCAAGACGATCTGGGGAGTGGGATATACGTTTAATGGTTAGCGGCATCAGCTTCCGGTCGAAAATGATCATGCTGCTCGGACTCAGCATGCTGACGTCTGGCTTTATCACGTATCTCGCCTATCGGGCCTTGCAGTCTTATTATCGCCAGAATGCCTATTATGGCGATTCTTTGAATGTGTTCCGCAACATCATGCGCAGCATCGGTGATATCAACGTGTTTTTGATCATTTTTATCCCGTTGTCTGTGTTGTTTTTCTTTTTGTACACCAAGCCCTATGCCACTTACTTCAACCGGATATCGAGCGGCATCCACCGCCTCGCCGTCGGCGACTTCGACACGCCGGTCCGCATCTCCTCTTCGGACGAATTTCAGACGATCGCAGAGGATATCAATATGGCGAGCGACAAGCTCCGCCAGGCGATTGCGCGCGGAGACTTCGCCGAGACGAGCAAGGATCAGCTGGTGCTTAATCTTGCGCACGACCTGCGTACGCCGCTCACTTCCGTCATCGGCTACTTGAATTATATTTTGCAGGCGGCGGACCTGAGCGACGAACAGATCCGGCATTTTACGGCAATCGCCTATACGAAGTCCCAACGGCTCGAGAAGCTGATCGACGAGCTGTTCGAAATCACGCGGATGAACTACGGCATGCTGCCGGTCAAGCGCGAGCCGATCAATCTTGGTGAGCTGCTCGTCCAACTAGGCGAGGAGCTGTTTCCGATCTTCGAGAAAAACAGGCTGACGCTCCGCTCGGAAGTAATCACCGACCTTAACATTCAGGGAGACGGCGAGCTGCTCGCGCGCGTATTCGAAAATCTGCTCAGCAACGCCGCCCGCTACGGGGCCGACGGCCGCTATATCGATGTTCGCGGCGAATGGGACGGCGGGGAGGCGGTCATTCGAGTCGACAATTACGGCGACCGCATACCCGAGGAGGAGCTGCCGCATCTGTTCGAGATGTTCTTCACCGGCGACCGCGCGCGCATACAGCGGGAGGGAGGCACGGGCATCGGGCTCTATATCGTCAAAAACATCGTGGAGCGGCATGGCGGCACGGTCCAGGCGGAGAGCGGGCCGGTGCTGACGCGGTTTACGGTGCGCTTGCCGATGGCATGAGCGATGTCTTCGATGCCGCATTGCTGGTCCGTCGACGCTGCATCCGCGGAGGCGCAAGACCTGTTCAGACGCCAAAATCCATATCCGGATACACGTACGGATCCTTCGCCGGTTCGATCTTGGTTGCCGCGTCCGCCTTGAGCAGCAGCACTTCGGCGCCGTCGATCGTCGTCTTGGCGAACGTGCCCGAGACGGTCATCCAGTCGTCGTTCGCGTACTTCGCCGCATCCGGCGATTCGACGACGATGCCGTAAGGGATCGCATCGGCCGCGCAGCACTGGATCGCGAACCTGCCGAGCACGAACTGTCCTTGCCCGATCGTATCGTCCCGATAGACGAAGCCCGATACCTCCGCGCGGCGCCCTGCGAATGAATCGGGAAAAAAATTAAGCGTCGTAAGCGTTTCGAGGTAACGCCAATCTTTGATCTCGATCTCCGGCTTGGCATATAGCCGCTTGCCATAATCCGCATACGGCTTGGTGAGCGAATCGTGCGGGAACAGCCGGTCCAGCTCGTCGGCGCCCGGCGGTGCGGAAGTTGATGCCGAGGCGGTATTTTTCGTGTGCGCAGCGGCCCCGCCGCTCAGATTCATGCCCTTCTGCGCGGCCATTGCGCTGCCGATCGTCGTGTCCGGCGTCAGAAAAAACAAGGCGAGCGGCAGCGCGAACAGGACGACGGCACGAAGCTGGCGCAGCCAGGAGCTTGCCGGCGCCGATGCATGGCCGCAGGCTTCTCCGCAGCCGGCGTCGCGCTGACCGTCCCATTCTTTGAGCGCCTGATAGACGAGCGCGGCTGCAATCAAATAAAGGGCGGCAGCGGCAAACTTTGTGTACACGGCCATGCGCGGAGAGATATATAGACCCAGGTTGCCGACCGCGGACAGCCTTGCGACATAGAGTCCGATGCCCGCGAGTACGACGGCGCGCGCCAGATGACGGGCGATTATTTTGCGGTTCGTTCGTTGCGTCATGAAGCCATCCCCTTTCCGATGTCAGCGTGCAGTGCTTTCCAGCAGCCATCCTGCGAGCAGCGACATGGCGAGTACGACCGCCGTTACGAGCAGGAGGAGACGAAGTACGAAGCGGGCTTTGAATGCGGACAACAGCATCAGCGTGTTCTTGAAGTCGACCATCGGACCGTAGACGAGAAAGGCGAGCAGCGCGCCGGCGGGAAAGACGCCGGAGAAGGAGGCTGCGACGAATGCGTCCGACGTCGAGCAAAGAGAGATTACATAGGCGAAGCCCATCATGAACAGATGCGAGCCGAAGGCTCCGCCGCCAAGCTCGACCAGCTCTCCGCGGCTGACGAAGGTTTGGATGACTGCGGTCAGGAACGCGCCGAGCATCAGAAATTTTCCCATTTCAAAAAATTCGTCGGCCGCATGCGAGCAAAAGGAGAGTAAGCTGGGCGAGGGAGCGCGATGTGGCGCGTGATGGTTATGATCCGCGGCAGCGGCATGCAGACTCGCAGCATCCGGTCTCAACGGATTGGCGGCCTTGCCGCGTGCGCGAGACAGCAGCAGACCGACGGCGACCGCCGCGGCAAAGCCGAGCGCGGTCCGATACATCGCCATTTCCGGCGCTGTGCGGAAGGCGCTATAGGTGGCGAGCACCGTGACCGGATTGACGATGGGCGCCGCCAGAATATAGGTCATGCCGATGTAAGCCGGCATGCCTTTGCGAAGCAGCCTGCGCACGACCGGAATCATCCCGCACTCGCACACGGGCAGCGCGACGCCGAGCAGGCCGGCGCAGAGTACGCCGAGCAGGGGGTTCCTTGGGATGAGGCGGGCAAGCGCCGTCTCGGGGACGAACAAGTGCAGCACCGTCGACACGATTACGCCGAGCAGCACAAAGGGAAGGGCCTCCAGGAAAAGACTGACAAACACCGTTTTGACCGATTGCCATTGATCCGCGCCGATGCCGGAGAAGGAGGCGGGCCATGGCATTTGCCGCTCTGTTGCTATGAAATAGAGCAGCGCTAGCGTCAGCGCCGCCGATAGTGTTAACGTCCATTTGTAAGCTGCGTTTGCCATTGCCTTATCACCTCGTCCACGAAATCGATCATGCTACCTGCTATCAACGTATGCGAGTCTTTGTGGAAAAGAACTGATATTCCGCTAGTTTCCTAGACTGATAGATGGCGGCTTCGCGTCGGTTGGATTTTTTACTTGCGTTTGTTAAACGTAATAATTACAATATGGAGGCGGCGTGATCCAAATACATAGCAAGTCGCATTTTTTTAATCGTTTTATCGTAATAATTACAAATAAAAGGAACGAGGAATGATTGACATGAAAAAGAGCTTGAAAAAAACGCTCGCGATATCGGCGAGCTTGGCGCTTCTGTTGGCGGCTTGCGGCAAAGCCGAGGAGAACGGCGCAAACGGATCGGACGCCAAACTAAGCGTCGTGACAACCTTTTACCCGATGTACGAATTCAGCAGACAGGTCGCGGGCGATCTGGCGGACGTCGCACTGCTGATCCCAGCCGGATCGGAGCCCCACGATTGGGAGCCTAGCGCACAGGATATGGCAAAGTTGAAGGAAGCGGACGTGTTCGTCTACAACGGGATCGTCGAAGGCTGGGTCGATGCGGCGCTCACGAGCGCGTCTAACGACAATCGCGTCGTCGTGCGGGCGAGCGAAGGACTGACGACGCTGGAGGGGGCGGCGGAAGAAGAGGGAGAAGCGGGAGAAAAAGCGCACGAGAACGATCATGCGCATGAGCACGCGGAGGACCCGCACGTATGGCTCGATCCGGAATTGGCGCAGCGGGAGGTTGCCGCGATCGAAGCGGCGTTCGAGAAGGCGGACCCGGCGAACAAGGATACGTACAAAAAGAACGCCGATGCTTACATTGCCCAATTAAAGGCGTTGGATGAGGATTTCCTAGCGGGACTGAAGGATGTTAAGACAAAGTCGTTCGTGACGCAGCACGCGGCCTTCGGCTACCTGGCCCAGGCCTACGGCCTGCAGCAGGTGCCGATCGCCGGACTGTCGCCCGAGCAGGAGCCGTCCCCCGGCAAGATGGCCGAGATCGTGGAGTTCGCAAAGTCGCATCAAGTGAAGACGATTTTCTTCGAGACGCTGGTCGATCCCCAGGTCGCACAGACCGTCGCGGACGAGATCGGCGCGAAGACGGATGTGCTGAATCCGCTGGAGGGTCTGACGGACGAGGAAAAGAAAGAGGGACTCGACTACATCGGCGTCATGAAAAAGAATCTCGAAGCGCTGGTAAAGGCGTTAAACGCGTAGTACGCGAGATGCCGGATGACCGGCCGCGACAAAACGGGAAGAAGCGGCGTTGCGGCCTGCTTCTTCTCGTTTTTATTATGTCTTGCTCCGCTATAGGGTGCGACTCCGGGCTGTGGATGCGCTTTGGACCCGCGATCGCTTATTTCGCGCAAACCGTCCCTTTTTTCTGTTCAACGGACACAGGAGACGCTATTCGTCGCTTTCGGTGTCCGAAATCCTCCCATATCCACCTCGTCTCTCCGGACAAACCGCCCAAAAAAAGGATTGACAAATTGCCCTTGGGTAATTATTTTGTATATAACAACAAAAGTTTCCCAAAGGAAACAAAATTGTTGCCATACAAGTAATTGCCGTACAAGTAATCGACCGCAAGTATTTGACGTACAGGTTTTGCCGCAGGAGGAACGACCATTACGGGGAGGGCCGAAATGCTGACCAAAAGGCTGGAAAGAGTTGCACTGGTATTGTTGTTAGCGGTTATCGTTCTGATCAACACCGCTTGCGCGAATGGCGGGAGGTCTGCCGAAGGCGGACAGTCCGGCAAAATCCGAATCGTCACCACGATCGCGCAGATCGCGGAACCGCTTGCCGTCATCGGCGGTGACAGGGTCGAAGTCAACAGTCTGATGGGGCCGGGCGTGGATCCGCATCTGTATGCGGCGACGCAAGGAGACATCAAGAAGCTGCAGAGCGGCGACATCGTGTTTTACAGCGGACTTCATCTTGAAGCGAATATGGTAAAGGTGTTCGAGCAGATCGGCAAGGAGCGGCCGGTGCTGGCCATCGGGGAGACGCTGCCGAAGGAGCGGCTGCTGAAGGATCCGAAGGGCGCGACCGATCCGCACATCTGGTTCGATATCGACCTGTGGAAGCAGGCGCTGGGCGCGGCGACCGCGGAGCTGAAGAAGTATTCGGATGCGGATGCGGCATACTTTGAGGCAAACAAGACGGCATACTTCAAGCAGCTCGACGAGCTGAAGGCGGAAGCGCTGGAAGAGCTGGGCCGCATTCCCGAGGAGCGGCGAGTGCTCGTAACTGCGCATGACGCTTTCGGCTATTTCGGGCGCCTGCTCGGGCTTCAGGTCGTCGGCCTGCAGGGGCTGAGCACGGAAGACGAGATCGGGCTGTCCGACATCGAGGACACGATCGACCTGCTGGTGGATCGCGGCGTACCGGCCGTTTTCGTAGAAAGCAGCATCAATCCCGCGTCGATCGAAGCGGTCATCGAGGGAGCCAAGAAGCGAGGGCTAAGCGTCCAGCTTGGCGGCCAATTGTATTCGGACGCGATGGGCGACGGCGGTACGGAGGAAGGCACGTATCTGGGCATGTACCGGCACAATGTGAACACGATCGGCGAGGCGCTTGCCTCGAAGGAGGGTTGATATGACGGCAGTGCTCGAGGTCAAGGATCTGAACGCTTCGTATCGGAAAACCGCGGTGCTGGAACGCGTGACGTTCGCAATTAAGCCGGGTACGCTGACGGCGATCGTCGGGCCGAACGGCGCAGGCAAGTCGACGCTGCTCAAGACGCTGCTGGATCAGCATCCGCGGCTTTCCGGCGATGTCTCGTTTTTCGGCACGAACTTCCGCAAGGTCAAGTCGCGCATCGGCTATGTGCCTCAGCGCGGTTCGGTGGACTGGGACTTCCCGACGGATGCGCTGGACGTGGTGACGATGGGCCTGTACGGCAAGATCGGATGGCTGCGGCGCCCGGGCCGGACGCATAAGGAACTGGCGATGCGCGCGTTATCCGAGATGGGCATGGCCGACTATGCAGGCCGCCAGATCAGTCAGCTCTCGGGCGGCCAGCAGCAGCGGGTGTTCCTGGCGCGGGCGCTCGCGCAGGATGCCGATCTCTATATGCTCGACGAACCGCTGGCGGGCGTCGACGCCGTGACGGAGCGGGTCATCATGGATACGCTGCAGCGGCTCAAGCGCCATGGCAAGACGGTGATGGTCGTTCATCACGACCTGCAGACGGTGGAGGATTACTTTGACCGGGTGCTGCTGCTGAACCGGACGGTCGTCGCCCACGGCACGACGGCGGAGGCTTTTACCCGGGAGTCGCTCAGTGCGGCCTACGGCGGCATGCTTCGCTGGCTGGAGGGGAAATCCGGATGAACACGATCCTTTCGCACAACGCGCAGTGGGTGCTGCTCAGTACGCTGATCCTGGGGATGGCGGCGGGCATCATCGGCAGCTTCGCCTATTGGAAGCGGCAGAGCCTCATGAGCGACGCTTTGTCGCATGCCGCGCTGCCCGGCGTGATCGTCGGCTTCGTGCTGATCGGCACCAAAAACCTGCCCGTCATGATTGCAGGGGCCGCCGTCAGCGCGCTGCTCGGCGCGCTCCTGATCGATTGGATCCGCTCGTCGACCCGCATCAAGGAAGATGCCGCGATGGGCATTGTTTTGTCGGTCTTTTTCGGCCTCGGAATCATGCTGCTTACGTTCGTGAACCGGACGGCCGGCGGCAGCCAGAGCGGACTCGACAGCTTTATCTTCGGTCAGGCAGCGTCGATGGTATCGGATGACGTCAAGCTGATGGCGGGTACCGCGGCAGTCGTCCTGCTCGTCGCGCTGCTCGGGTACAAGGAGTGGAAGCTGTTCCTGTTCGATCCCGCCTACGCCGCGGGACTCGGATTGTCCGTGCGCTTGATGAACGGGATCTACCTGGCGGTTCTGGTGCTTGTCATCGTCGTCGGCATCCAGGCGGCGGGCGTCGTGTTGATGGCGGCCCTGTTGATCATCCCCGCCGTCAGCGCCCGTTACTGGACCCACTCGTTTAAATGGACGGTCGGTCTCTCGGCGGCGTTCGGCGGCGGCGCCGGCGCGGCGGGGACCTTGCTCAGCGCCATGGGCGCAGGCTGGCCGACGGGACCGTTTATCGTGCTGGCGGCATCAGCGACGTTCGCGATATCGTTGTTTTTCGGTGCGAGCAAGGGCTTGCTCGTCCTGTACATCGGACAGCGCGCGAGCAGGCGACGGCTGGCTTCCAAGGTCTCAAGTCCGATCGCGGCACGAGAGGGGGCGGGACGATGAGCTATTCCGGTTGGATTCTCCTGACCGCTTCCCTTGTCGGCATGTCCTGCGGATTGATCGGCGTGCTGCTCATCCTGCGCCGCATGGCGATGATGGCCGATGCGATCAGCCATACCGTCCTCCTTGGCATTGTCGTAGCCTACATGGTCACGCGGCAACTTAGCGGCGTGCACATGCTGATCGGAGCGGTATGCGCCGGGTTGCTGACGGCGGTGCTGGTGCAATGGTTCCAGTCTCGCGGCGTACAGCAGGAGGCGTCGATCGGCATCGTGTTCACGACGTTGTTTGCGGTCGGCGTCGTGCTGATCGCTACGCAGGTCGGCAACGCGCACCTCGACGTCAAGCATACGCTGATGGGCGAAATTACCTTTATCCCTTGGGAAACGATGACGCTCCCGCTCGTCGGCGAAGTACCCGAGGCGGTCGCGCTGCTCTCGCTTGTGCTTGCCGTCGCCCTTGCGGCGATAATCGCCTTCTATAAAGAGTGGAAAATTACGTCGTTCGACCCCGCGCTGGCCGCAAGTCTCGGCATTCCCGCCGTACTGATGCACTATGCGTTCATGTCGCTCGTGTCGGTGACGACGGTCGCTTCCTTCGATGCGGTCGGCGCGATCATGGTCGTCGCGATGCTCATCACGCCGGCTTCCGCAGCCTACCTGTGGACCGACCGGTTATCCGTTATGCTGGCGCTGGGCGCCGCGTTCGGCGCCTCGTCCGCCTGGATCGGCTACGGGATCGCGACCTGGCTCGATACGTCGATCTCGGGCTCGATGGCGTTCGCGACAGGCCTCTTGTTCGCGGCGAGCTTCCTCGGATCTCCGCGTTACGGCGTGCTCTCCCGGATTCGGAAGGGGAAGGCTTCGAGGCGCGAGCCCATGGCTGCCGAAGGCGCGGATTGACGCGCTGCGACGAATATACCTATGCCGCGGCTGCGGAGCGTCCAAGAAGACGCCTCGCAGCCCTCTTCTATTCTAAGTAAAATGCATTGACACTCAAATTAAACGCTCCTATAATGCTTAATATTGAGAATCATTTTCAAATAGCTTGGAACCAGGCTCATGGAGGCGACCACATACATTGAAGCGGCATAAACGGCCTTCCGCAAGCACCTTTTTTGCAAGGATCGTATGCCTTGCCATGCTCATATGGACGATCGCGCCGTTCGCTCCCCTGTTCGCCGCGACCGATTCGACGCATGCTGCCGATGCGTCCTTGCAGACCGAAGCGCTTGTCTCGCACCTGGATGCAGGCAATGCCGAAGCGGCTGCGCAGGATCTGGCTGCGATTAAAAAGTGGTGGGCGAAGGGCAAGAACGACGTCAAGCAGCGTTCGCTCGATCTCGCGCTGGAGATCGACGGCCAGATCGCTGCCCTGTCGCTCGCGATGCTAAGCGGGAAGATGGACGAGGCCTCGTCGCAGGCCGGCAATCTAAGATTTTCCGTGATCAATCTGCAAGACGGCGCCTATGCCGACAACAGCGGGAAAAGCCAGATGACGCTCTCGACCTATATCCTCAAGCTTCGCGAGGCCGGTAACCTGGCCAACAAGCAGGATTGGGAAGCGGCGGGGCAACGGGTCAAACAGCTGCAGCAGCAATGGCTCTCCGTCGAAGGCGACGTTGTGAGCCAATCGCAGCGCGTTTACAACGATACCGAACGCGATCTGGTGATGCTGGACGGCTACCTGAGCAATGCGGATCAAAGAGCGCTTGCCGCACCCGTGATCGACCGGTTGATCGAAGGGCTGGCGCCGCTCGCCGATGCGAAGTACTCGTGGTGGGACGCGGCGCTTATCCCGATTCGCGAAGGGCTGGAAGGACTGCTCGTTGTCGGCGCCTTGCTCATGTACGCCAAGCGTGCGGGCTCCAAGCCTGCCAGACGCTGGGTCGTCGGCGGCTCCGTCACTGGTCTCCTGGCCAGCATCGCAGCTGGGTTCGCGGTCGTGCTGCTGCTGTCCTCGAGCGCATTCGGACACAACAATCTGCTCATCAACGGTTGGACGGGCGTATGCGCCAGCGCGATGCTGCTTTACGTCAGCTACTGGCTGCACCGCCATTCGGACACCAAGCGCTTCAACCGGCTCCTTGCCGAGCGGAGCACGCGCGCGCTTTCCGGCGGGCACATGTTTTCGCTTGCGCTGCTCTCCTTTTTTGCGATCGTGCGCGAGGGACTCGAGACCGTCATCTTCCTGATCGGCATGTCCGGAAAAATGTCCGCGGCGGAGCTGGTCGCCGGCATCGCTGCCGGGTTTCTCGTGTTGGCGGCGGTCGCGTTTGTCATCGTCAAGGCCGGATCGCGCTTGCCGCTTCGTCCGTTTTTTCTCGGATCGAGCCTCATCGTGTTTTATCTCTGCTTCAAATTTATGGGCTCCGGTATTCACAGCCTGCAGATGGCAGGCGTGCTGCCGTCTACGGTGAACGAGGCGCTGCCCGATTTCTCGACGCTCAGCCTGTACCCTTCGTGGTACAGCACCTTGCCGCAGCTCGTTTTCCTGGCTTGCGGCTGCATCGCGGTCATTTGGTCCATGGTGCGGAGCAGGCGCCGTCGCGAAGTTCTATCCTAAGTTTCAAAAAAACCTAATTTTGCGCATAGCGCCAGATGACTGGAGATCGTTATAATGATGAAGAAAACGTCCATTGGTATTGTTACTATTGCAGGAATGCTGGCATTATCCGCGTGTAATAACGGGTCGAACAATGACGGCGCATCCGCTTCGGCTTCCGTTCCGGCCTCGACGACGGCCGCTTCTCCGGTATCGGCAACGACCGGCACCGAAGGCTCCAGCGCGATTCAGACGGGGACGGCTCAATTGCTCGATCAGACCAAGCAGCTGCAGAGCCTTATCGAGAAAAAAGACGCGGAAGGCGTCAAAGGTCTCGGCAAGACGATTAACGAAACGTGGCTGTCGTTCGAAAACGCCGTACGGCAAACGTTCCCGCTCGAGTATACGGATGTGGAAAAGTACGAAATGCCGATCTTCTCCGCTTCGGCGTACGACAAGATTGATTTCGACGCGCTCAAGGCCAATGCCGACGGCCTCGTCGATGCGCTCACGAAGCTGCAAAACGCCAAGCCTTCGACGGCCAGCTCGTCCGAGCTGCTGAAGGAAGCCGTTAAAAAGTATCAGCAATATGTGGTTGACCAGACGAACAAGCTGACCGATCAAACGCAAGCATTCGTCGACGCCGTCAAGGCGGGCGATATCGATAAATCCAAGGCCGAATACGTCAAGGCGCGCGTCTACTACGAGAGCATCGAGCCGATCGCCGAGAGCTTCGGCGACCTCGATCCCAAGATCGACGCCCGGCTGGCCGACGTCGACGATCCGAGTACCTGGACCGGCTTCCACGAGATCGAGAAGGCGCTGTGGGTCGACAACTCGCTGGCAGGTCAGGATAAATTTGCGGATCAGCTGATCGCCGACGTCAAGTCGCTGCAGGCTGAGGTTCAAAAGCTCCAGCTTGATCCCAAGACGGTCGTCGCCGGCGCCATGGAGCTGCTCAACGAAGCGGCAACTTCCAAGATTACCGGCGAAGAAGAACTTTATTCGCATATCGATCTCGTCGACCTCGCTTCTAACGTAGACGGCTCGAAGACGGTCTACCTGTCAATCATTCCGGCGCTCAACGAGAGTAACGTCGAATTGGCCGACAAGCTTGACCAGGCATTTCAGGATATGGAGAAGGCGTTGTCCGGCTTCATCAAGGACGGTCAGTACGTCGCTTATACCGAGTTGACGACGGATCAGATCCGCGATATCAGCGACCGCCTCAGTGCGCTGTCGGAGCTGATGTCGCAAACCGCCGCCATCCTCTAAATAACGGAGGGAGCTCAAACTTATTATGGAACCGAATCGGACAGGCATGACGCGCAAGGATTTTCTGAAGCTGTCGGCCACCGTCGGTGCCGGAATCGCGATCGGTGCCTCCGGCATCGGTGCGATTCTTGGCATTCCCAAGCCCCGGGGGGAGGGGGCGAAGGCCTCCGCCCAATCGGAAGAAGACATTGTCCCGATGTACGCCGACCACCAGCCGGGCATCGTCACGCCGCAGCAGACGTACTTGTATCTGGCGGCGTTCGACATCACGACCGGCAGCAAAAAAGATCTCATCGCGATGCTGAAGGACTGGACCCGATTCTGCGATCTGAGCGCGAAGGGCGGTACGATGAGCCTGGGCGACAACCCGCTCGTACCGCCGACCGATACGGGAGAAACGCTCGAGCTGCCGCCGTCCAGATTGACGGTCACGCTGGGCTTCGGGCCTTCGTTTTTCGTACGCGACGGCGTCCATCGTTTTGGAGCGGCCGCCGCCATCCCGCTGCATCTGAAGGACATTCCGCGCATGGCCCGCGACAATATCGATCCGAGCATCTCCGGCGGGGATATTTGCCTGCAAATATGCGCGGACGATCAGCAGGTCGCCTTTCACGCAGTCCGCAACCTGATCCGGCTGTCGACCGGCCGCGCCTCGCTCAAGTGGATGCAAGAAGGCTTTGCGAGCGGGACCCCGGGCAAGACGCCCCGCAATCTGTTCGGTTTCAAGGATGGCACGGCCAACCAGCTGCACGACTCCGCGCAAGGGTATGACGAAGTCGTGTGGGCGGGGAGTGACGAGCCGGCATGGATGCGCGGCGGTTCCTATCTGGCATACCGCAAGATCCAGATGAAGCTGGAGAGCTGGGACCGCACGTCGCTCTCCGATCAGGAAGCGACCTTCGGCAGAAGCAAAGTATCCGGCGCGGCATTCGGCGCGAAGGGAGAATTCGACGCCGTCGACGCCTCCAGGCTGCCGGAGCAATCGCATGTGCGATTGGCCAAGGAGACCAAGCAGCAGATTCACCGGCGCGCTTATTCCTATACGGACAAAGTAGATCCACGGACAGGCAACGTCGACGCGGGCCTGTTGTTCATCAGCTACCAGCGCGATCCAGACGTTCAATTTCTGCCGATGCTCCGCTTGATGCAAAAGAGCGATGCTTTGAACGCTTATGTTTCCCATATTGCCAGCGCGATGTTCGCCTGCCCCGCAGGCTTGCAGCCCGGTCTCTATTACGGCCAGCGTGTGCTTGAGGGCTAACGGCTGTTTTTTGGAATTGTTGAACAGGACGAAGCGGGAGTATCTCCTGCATCGTCCTGTTTGCGTTTATGGTTTGTTCCGGCAAGGAGCGATGTGGCGGAGCGGCCGGCATGCCTGGGGGGCGATAAGCCTCCATCCAGAGCTACATGACGAGGCAGAGCCAACTGGCCATGGCAAAGAGACTCCGGATAGAGCTACATTTGCGAAAATGCGCCTCAACAGGGGCGAAATCATATCGAGCCTGCCGCTTTTTCGCTTCGAAGACGACGGCCGCGCGCTGCCTTGTGGTATGATGAAAGGCAAAACGGACCAAGCAGGAAGGATTACGATGCCATGACGCTTCAACAATTGCGCTATGTGATCGAGGTCGCGAACCGCGGCTCGATGAACGAAGCCGCCAAGCGCCTTTTCATCTCCCAGCCCAGTCTCTCGAACGCGATCAAGGATCTGGAAGAAGAGATCCGCATCACGATTTTCGAACGCACGAACAAAGGCATCACGCTGTCGAAGGCCGGCGCCGAGTTCCTTGGTTATGCGCGTCAAGTGATCGAGCAGGCCGAGCTGCTGGAAAACCGCTACCTTGGCGCGAAGCCCGCGCCGCAGCATTTTTCCGTGTCGACGCAGCACTATGCGTTTGCCGTCAACGCGTTCGTCCAGCTGGTCCGCGAGCAGGGGCAGGACGAATACGAGCTGGCGCTCCGGGAGACGAAGACCCACGAGATCATTCAGGACGTCAAAAGCCAGCGCAGCGAGATCGGCATCCTGTATATCAACGAGTTCAATGCCAAGGTGATCACGCGGCTCCTGCGCGATGCGAACCTGAAGTTTACGAGCCTGTTTACCGCCAAAGCGCATATATTCGTCAGCGTGAACAACCCCCTTGCGAAACATCCGGTCGTGTCGATCGACCAACTCGACGACTATCCGTACCTCCACTTCGAGCAGGGCGAGTACAATTCGTTCCATTTTTCCGAGGAAATCCTGAGCACGCTGTCGCACAAAAAAAGCATCAAGGTGAACGACCGCGCGACCTTGTTTAATTTGCTCATCGGATTGAACGGTTACACGATCTCGACAGGCGTGCTGAGCGCGGATCTGAACGGAAACGAGATCATTCCGGTTCCGCTCGCGAGCGAAGAGACGCTGCATGTCGGCTGGATCAGCCATCAGAATGCGGCGCTATCGAAGCTGGCGGTGGCTTATGTCGAGGCGCTGCAGCAGGCGATCGCGGTCGAATGAGCCTGCATCGGTCTTTGTTATAGCCGACGGCTATAGCCGGCAATAGTATTTTGAAGTTACGCTATATCCGGATGCCTGTGCTATCTTTCAATTAGCAGACAAAGCGGGCGCCGATTGAACCGGTGCGGACGCTTTGCTCCATACTTGGAAGGCAGAGGAGAAGGCATATATGAAGAGCGGCAATCTGGGGTATCCCCGCATCGGGCAAGACCGCGAATGGAAAAAAGCGCTGGAAGCGTATTGGGCCGGCAAGCTGGATGAGGAGACGCTGCACGCGACGCTGAAGGAAATTCGTCTGGATAACCTTAAGAAGCAGCGCGATAAAGGAATCGATGCCATTCCGGTGGGCGACTTTACGTACTACGACCATATCCTTGATACGTCGGCGATGTTCGGCATCGTGCCCGAACGTTTCGGCTACGGGGGCGGCGAAGTCGATCTGCCGACCTACTACGCGATAGCGCGCGGCAATCGCGATTCGGCGGCGAGCGAGATGACCAAGTGGTTCAACACGAACTATCACTACATCGTGCCGGAGCTTGGCGCAGGCGTCAGCCCGCAGCTGACGGTCAACCGTCCGCTTGCGGCCTACCGCGAAGCCAAGGCGGAGCTGGGAATCGAAGGCCGTCCGGTCATCGTCGGACCGTACACGTACCTGAAGCTGTCCAAAGGTTATGCCGCCGCCGAGTTGGATACGTGGATCGATCGTCTCCTGCCGCTTTATGCACAGGTGCTGCGCGAGCTCGAAGCCGAAGGCGTCGCTTGGGTGCAGGTGGACGAGCCGATCCTGGCCACGAGCTTGACGGAGGATGACCTGTCCCGCGTAAAACGCATCTATGAAGCGTTGACTAGCGAAGCGCCGGGAACTTCCATCATGCTGCAAACGTACTTCGAGTCGGTTGACGCGTACAGCTTCGTTGTGTCGCTGCCGGTACAAGGCATCGGGCTCGACTTCGTACACGACGGGGGCCGCAATCTCGCGGCGGTACGCGAGCAAGGCTTCCCGGCCGACAAGACGCTCGGTGCCGGTCTGATCGACGGCCGCGCCATCTGGAAAGCCGATCTGCGCGGCAAGTGGGAGACGCTAAGCGTGCTCCGCAGCGCTGTCGCAGCAGAACGGATTGTCGTGCAGCCGTCGTCGAGCCTGCTGCATGTGCCGGTCAGCGCGGCACGCGAGACCGCGCTGCCGGCGGAGCTGCAAGGCGCGCTTGCCTTTGCCGACGAGAAGCTCGCTGAGCTCGTCTTGCTCGCCAAGGCTGGACGCCAAGGCGTCGAAGCGATCGCAGCCGACCTGGAAGCGGCAGAGCGCAGCCGCGAAGCGCTGCAGCGCTCCTCTGCGCGTACCAACGAGCGCGTCCGTGCGCGCATGGCATCCCTGGCATCGGAGCCGGCGGCGCGCGCGAGCGTATTCGAATCCCGCCGCGCGGTCCAGGATGCCAAGTGGCAGCTGCCGCCATTGCCGACGACGACGATCGGCAGCTTCCCGCAGACCCCGGAAGTACGCGGCGCGCGGCAGAAGTGGCGCAAGGGCGAGCTGTCGCCTGCGAGCTACGAATCCTTCATTAAAGCGCAGATCCGCGAGTGGATCGAAATCCAGAACGACATCGGACTCGACGTGCTTGTGCACGGCGAATTCGAACGCACCGACATGGTCGAGTTTTTCGGCGAGAAGCTTGCAGGGTTCGCCTTCACGGCGAAGGGCTGGGTACAGTCCTACGGTTCCCGCTGCGTGAAGCCGCCGGTTATCTACGGCGACGTGGAGCTGCCTGAACCAATGACCGTCGCCGAGACCGTCTATGCGCAATCGCTGACGTCGAAGCCTGTGAAGGGCATGCTGACCGGTCCGATCACGATTCTCAACTGGTCGTTCGTTCGTGACGACAAGACGCGCGAGGAAGTCGCTTACCAGATCGCGCTGGCGCTCCGGGACGAGGTAGAGGCGCTTGAGGCCGCAGGCATCGGCATGATCCAGGTCGACGAGCCGGCGCTCCGCGAAGGCCTGCCGCTGAAGCGCGAGCAATGGGCGCATTACCTGGACTGGGCGGTGCGCGCGTTCCGCTTGTCCACCTCGACGGTGAAGGACGAGACGCAGATTCACACGCATATGTGCTACAGCGAGTTCCACGATATTATCGAATCGATCAGCGCGCTGGACGCTGACGTCATCTCTATCGAGACGTCGCGCAGCCATGGCGAGTTGATCGGCATTTTCGAGGAGCACACGTACGACAAGGGCATCGGGCTCGGCGTCTACGATATTCACAGCCCTCGCGTGCCTTCTGCGGACGAGATGACGCAAATGATCGACCGCGCGCTTCGCGTGCTCGATCCGGGCTTGTTTTGGATCAATCCCGACTGCGGACTCAAGACGCGCGGACGTACGGAGACGGTCGATTCGCTGCGCAACATGGTCGAGGCGACCGAAGCCGCCCGCGAACGGTATGCGGTCAAGCAGGGCTAAGGATCGCGGGAGCGTACAACACCGTGTAACCTATAAATAGGAAGAAAGATAATCGAGGGAGCGCGCTGGCGCTCTCTTTTTTTAAGAGATTTGATCGCAAATTTACGGAAAGGTAAGCGCGCGCTTTCGGCGTATCGGCGCTGTTCGGATGTTCGGCCGGCTCAAAAAACCTGCATTTATACATGCATTTTCTGCCGACCAACTTTATCTGATGAAATACATGCAAATGTGCAGGTAATTTCAGAGCCCAAGCCGTAAATCGGGCTGATGAAGGAAAATACCTGCGCTTTCGCATCTATTAAGTCCAAAAGGTTCGGCATCGGCGGAAATTGATGTATATATGTTATATATGCAGGTATTGCGGCGAAAAACGACGCTGGCGACGACATGCGGATCCATAAGTTCGTTATCGCAATCTGCCCCTGACGCTTTTTTACGCTGCGGGGGCATGCATTGACGGAACTCCTCTCGGATGTCTAAGATGAATCTATTCGGTTGACGACGGAGGTTTGGCATGAAATACGCAGGGACGGTCGGTTTGGCCGGCAGCATTGGCGCCTTGCTTCGGTACGAGGCCGGGCTGTGGACGCATTCCTGGTGGCATATGACGTTCCCGCTCGCTACGCTCGTTATCAATCTGTCGGGATGTCTAGCGCTTGGCTTGTTTACGGCATGGGCGACGACGCGACCGGGCATGCCCGAATGGCTGCGGCTCGGGATCGGTACCGGCTTGATCGGCGCGTACACGACCTTTTCCACGTTCAGCGTGGAGACGCTGACGCTGCTGCGCGACGGACGAGCCGGGGAAGCGGCGCTTTATGTGGGCGCGAGCGTGGTCGGCGGGCTGTTGTTTGCATGGGCCGGCTTCAGGCTTGGCGAGAGACGGCCGGCAGCGAAAAACCGCGAGGTGGTGGGACCGTGACGTTCGGTCATGAGGGTCTGGTGGCGCTCGGCGGATTTTTCGGCGCTTGCGCGAGATACGGCATCGGCATTTGGGGGAAAAAGAGATTCCAGGCGAGACTGCCTGTGTCTACGATGCTGATCAATCTTTCGGGATCGTTTCTGCTCGGCATCGTTGCGGCAGTCGGGGGCAGCGGGATTTCGCTGCTTGTCGGGACAGGCTTCATGGGCGCCTACACGACGTTCTCCACCTTTAACGCGGAAAATATTCAGCTTTGGCGAAGCAGGGCCTGGCGATCGCTGATCGTCTATGTGGCGGGCAGCTATGTGCTGGGCATCGCGCTCGCCTGGGCCGGCTATGCGCTTGGCGGCCGTTTCTAGGCGCGCTTGCAGCGGATGAGACGTTGGCAATTTGTCGATTTCACAGATATGCACAGCTATGCGCACTATTCATAGTTCAGTTTAAGTCTGCGCCGTGCTTTAATGTTGCCGTTCTGATTCATCGACAGAGGAGCGGATCGTACATGGAGCTGCAAACGGCGCACGATAAAAATCAGCTTCGGCAGGCAGCCGCGGCGCTCGATAGCGCAGGAATCCGGATCGCTTTCCTTTCCAACCGAATCGACCGTGCCAGCCGCATAGGCTTCAGCAGAGTCGACTGGCGGGGACCGGCCAACGAGATCGCGGGGACGACGCTTGACAGCGGTGTGGGCGGCGAATGGCTGATCCGGACGCACGGCACAGCATTGGCCGGCCCTTACGGAGGGTTCGCGATCGAGACGGACTGGCTCCATTGCGGCACGTCGCGGGGGACGGCGGCAGAGGTGCGCTTTGAGATCGGCGCCTGGTCGCCATCGGCGTACGTGCTCGTACCCGGCGCCGTATACGGCGGGAACCGCTTCGAGGCGCGCAAGCTTGATTACGCGCCATGCTGGACGTCGATCGAGGAGCGCGGGCCGGACGCGCCGGCGCTCGTCACGGATATCCCGAGGCTTGCGGCAGGCGACGGACCTTCGTCGCTCCATCTGCTGGCAGGAGACGCTGCGACGCCGGCCGTTGCCTATTACGACCCGGACCGCGGAAGAGGCTGTATCCTGCTTACGGAGCAGCGCACCGATTTTGGCGAGACGTCCATTCATATCGAGGAGTCTGCGGATCGCCGCGCGGCGGCGATCTCCTTTCGCGCGCCAGGGGTGCGCGAAGAGACAAAGTACGAGATGTGTACGACGGCGGCCGCATCCGGCGACAGCGGGGCAGATTATGCCAACGGCGACCGCCTGAATTTAAAGTTTCACGTTTATCTGTTCGCTTGCGGCAGCGTGCGGCGGCTGTTCGCAGCGTTCGCCGCCGTACGCAATTCAATGACCGGCAGGCCGGAGCTGCTCGCAACGCTTCCGTTCTCCGCAGCCTGGGCGATCCAGGAAGCCAAGTTTAACGCGATGAATTGGAACGGCGAGCACGGCTATTATGCGGTCGGCACAGTGGATGAGAAGCATCAGGATTGGCAGCTCGGCTGGGTCGGGGGCGGCATGTCGAGCTATGCGCTGCTGCTCGAGGGCGGCGAGAAATCGCGAGAGCGGGCGCTGCGTACGCTCGATTTTATATTCGGCGGACAGACGGCCGCCGGTTTTTTTCCGGGCGTCTTTTACCGCGGCCGCTGGTACGGGGACGAATTCGGTAGCGATCCGGACCGGGAGGCGCCGGAGCGATGGCATATCGTGCGCAAGAGCGCGGATGCGCTGTATTTCGCAGCCAAGCATATGCTGGCGCTGGAGGCGATTCCGCTCGGCAAGCGTGACTTGGCTACAGGGACTGCGGCGGCTGGCGGACGCTTTTGTCCGCTTATGGGACACGTACGGACAATTCGGCCAGTGGGTGAACCACGACACCGGCGAGCTGCTCGTCGGCGGATCGGCGGGCGGCGCGATGGCCGCCGGCGGCCTTGCATGGTGCGGCCGCTTGCTGGGCGAAGCGCGATATGTGTCCGTCGCGTGCGAGGCGGGCGAATACTACTATAGGCGGTTTACGATGGCCGGCATCACGACCGGCGGTCCGGGCGAGATTCTTCAATGCCCGGACAGCGAATCGGCCTTTGCGCTTCTCGAATCTTATATGGCGCTCTACGAAACGACCGGCGATCGGCTGTGGATCGGCAGGGCGGAAGAGGCGGCCGATCAATGCCTGTCCTGGTGCGTATCGTACGATTTCGTTTTCCCGGCTTCGTCGACCTTCGGCAAGCTCGGCATGCGCACCGCCGGCTCGGTCATCGCGAACGCGCAGAACAAGCATAGCGCACCAGGCATTTGCACGCTGTCCGGAGACGCGCTGCTCAAGCTGTTCCGCGCGACGGGCCGCCGGCGCTACATGGATCAGCTGACGGAGACGGCGCGCAATATGAACCAATACTTATCCCGCGCGGACCGGCCGGTCATGGGCTGGGACGGCCAGGACATGCCGCCCGGCTATATGAGCGAGCGCGTCAACATGAGCGACTGGGAAGGCACGGACCTCATAGGCGAAGCGCTGCCGCTCTCGTGCTGGTGCGAGACTTCGAACATGCTTATGTATGCGGAGGTGCCGGGCATCTACGTTCAGCACGACACGGGGCTCGTATGGGCGCCCGATCACATGACGTGCGGGCTGGAGACGACGGCGGGCGGCGGGGCTGCACTGCGCGTGACGAATCCGACGCCCTGGCCGGCTTCGGTGAAGCTGCTGTCGGAGACGTCCAATGAGGCGGCGCTGCCGCTGGGCGTTTGCGCGAGCGCGGCTTGGCCGCGCATTCGGCTTGCACCGGGCGAGACGCGGGTTGTGCAGCTGACCGAATAGCGCGATTTCCATCCGCTCGGTCGCCGGCAATCGGAATTCGCATGCTTGAACATGCGCCGATTCCGCGCTGGAGCAGCAATTCGAACATTGTACAGTAGAGCGTCCTGCTGCCGTATGAGATGCTGTTATTGCTGACACGCACTCGTTTCCGGTGGGAGGAAATCGTCATGAAGATGCTGCAAGCCTACAAATCCAAAAAGTACCTGACGCGTATGCTATTGTCGGTCAGCGTGCTGATGATCGCCGTGCTCGTTTTCGCCTCGCTGGCGCTCCAGTACAACGCTGAGCGGAGCTCGGTCCGCATGCAGCAGGATTCGTCCCGCAAGGTCATGAACCAGATCCAGTACAACGTCTCGTACATGACGGAGGCGCTGAACAATCTGGCCGTTTCGCTTTTTATGGATCCGAATATTTCGCCTCTGTTTACATTGCCGAGCTATGACGAGATGACCGTCATCCGCTCGATGAACTCGCTTAAGCAGGCGTATTTGTCTTCGTCTTTTCTCCATTCGATCCTCGTCTACAACGGCTACGACGATCAGGTCTATCCGGTCGGACAGCTCAGCATGAACAAGCCGGACGCCGCGATGGCGGACGGACTCGTCTCGCTGCTGAAGCGCGAAGAAAAGCTGCCTCGAATGAAGCTGCTGCCCATGAATTTTAGCGGCAACGCGGAAAAAATCGATTTTTTCTCGATCGTCCTCTATCAAAATTTCGGTGCCGTCCGCAACGGGCGGGAGAGCGCGCTCGTGGTCAATATTAAGCCGGAATGGCTGTACGATAACCTGCAATCGGTAAATGTGTTCGACGATCCCGCCAGATCCGGCCTTTACATGCTGGACGCATCGGGCAACGTGATGATGTCGGGCGGCGGCGGGGCGGCAAGGACCGACACGAAGCGGCTTGCAGAGGCGTTGGCGCGCCGGACAAATGCGAATCTTGCGCCCTTCGGCTCCTTTACCGGCAAGCTGGGCGGATCGGAAAAGCAGCTGGTCACCTATATGAGCATGAAAGATACGGATTGGAAAATCGTAAGCGTGCAGCCCTACGACGTCGTCACCGGCGGCATCCGCGAGATGCGCGCGACCTCGGTGGCCGTGATCGCCGTCGTTCTGTTGTTGGGCGTTCTGCTGACCTTTTTGATCGCCCACAAGCTGTACCGGCCGATCGAACGGATGTTCAGCCAGATCGGGATTAAGCCGGGCGAGCCGCAGGGAAGAGATGCAAAGGCGCGTCACAACGACGAGTTCTCGGCGGTAGCGACCGTCTACAGCTCGATGCTGGAGAAGCTGCATTGGGCGTCGAGCGAGCAGGACAAGCAGAAGCGGATCGTGCGCAACTATCATCTCCGCACGCTTGTCGCCAACAGCCCGTCGCTGTCGCGCGAGGAATTTCAGGAAAACATCGCCTTGAACGGCCTGGACATCGATCCGGCGGGGCCGTACCGGCTGGTCGTCGTCAAGGTGGACGGCATCGCCGAATACGAGCGAACGACGACGCCGGGACAGCGCGCGCTTTATACGTTCGCGATCGGGAACATTGCCGAGGAGATCATGCGTCCCGGCCCGTACCGCTGCGAGATCGCGGACATGCGCGGCGACCATGTGGCCATGCTCGTAAGCCCGGCGGGCGAAGGCGCGGATACGGAGACGCTGACTCGGCTGCTGCGCCGCGTTCAGGAGGTCGTCGGCAGTTATTACAAGCTGTCCCTGTCGCTGACGGTCAGCGGGAGCTGCGACAGCCATATCGGCATCACCGAGCGCTATGGCGAGGCGATCCGGCTGTCCCAGTACAAGCTGTTGTTCGGCCATCGCGCCATTCTGACGCCGGAGACGGTCGGCGAGCGGATGAGGAAGACGGAGTACGACGCCCCTGCGGAAGCGGAAAAGAAGCTCGTCGAGAGCATCCGCGCCAACCGTCCCGAAGATAGCGCGGCTGCGGCGGACGCGATTGTTCAAGGGCTCGAAGCCTGCCATTTCGACCATATCGTTCATGGCATCCTGCATCTCGTCGACTTGCTTAAATCCGCCGTTCGGGATCTCAACCGCAATCGCCTCGTCTCGCTGCCGATTGATTTGAGCTCGCTCAGCCGGGAGGCGCTCGAGAAGGAAACGATGGAGGAAGTGCGCGAACTGATCGGCGCCGCGATCCGCGAGATCCACGACAAGCTGTCCCGCACGGACGCCGACAAGAACGCCGCCTTGACCGACGCCATCAAGGAAATGATCGAGACCAACTATAAAGACAGTAACCTGAGCCTCCAGGGCATCGCGGCGATGCTGCACCTGACGCCGGCTTATGTGGGGAGGATCTTCAAAACGAGCGAGTTCGTGTCGGTGGGAGAATACATGAATGACGTGCGTTTGCGGCATGCGCAGGCCTATCTGGAGACGAAGGGCTTCAGCATCAAGGAAGTCATGGAGTTGGTCGGCTACGTGAACGAGAGTACCTTCTTCAAGCTGTTCAAGAAGACGTTCGGCGTGACGCCGAAGGAGTACCGGTTGAAGAAGGTGCTGGAGTAGGGGGCAGGCGCGGGGCGGATAGGCAGTGTAGGCTGATCGCCTGCACTAGGAGAGGCGATGGGCGATGGGCGGCGCGGCGGTGCGAGGAGGCGGATCGCCTGCACTAGGAGAGGCGATGGGCGGCGCGGCGGTGCGAGGAGGCGGATCGCCTGCACTAGGAGAGGCGATGGGCGGCGCGGGGGCGAGGAAACGCGGATCGCCTGCACTAAGAGAGGCGATGGTCGGTGCGGCATCGCGAAATGGCGGAGGAAGGCGCTGCACGTCAAGGCAAAGACGTAAGGAGTTGTAGAAAAAGCCTTGTCAAAAGTCTCAATCTTATTTATGATTAATTTACATATTTTGTTGCCTGAAGCACAGGCCGTTCTATCCGAATCCATTCGGAGGAGCGGCCTTTTCTATTTTCTAAGGAGGTTAGTTTATGTCCGAAGTGTTGTTTCAAAAAGCTTACGATGAATGGATGTCGCGCGTTATTCGCCATAGTCAGGGTGAAAGGAAAAGACGATTGATGGAGATGGATTCGTACAACGAGCGATTGTTGCTTAAAAATCTATGGTGGCCGGCGCTTGGCAGCTTCGATCATCTTCATCCGGAGTGGGAAGTTTCCGACTTTAAGGACGGACAGAGATTCGTCGATTTCGCCTACATGCCTTTCGGGTTGCATCGGGGTCTGATTTTGGAAGCTGACGCCTACGGTACGCATTTACGCGACGTGAGTCGATTCAGGTTCGGCGACAACCTGGAGAGGCAAAATCATTTGCTCATGGACGGCTGGCACATGCTTCGCTTCTCAAGAGACGATTTGTTGGAAAAACCGAAGCGCTGTCAACAGACGTTGTTAGCGGCACTATCCGCGTGGGCGTACGGAGCGGGATCGGAAGCGGCTCAGCTCACGTTGTATGAGAGAGCTATTCTTCATTGGATTGGAAGGCATTGCAGCGAAATTAAGCCGGTAGAAGTAATAGCTGCACTTAAAATTAGCTTTTATCAAACTAGTGCCAGCTTGCAGTCGCTGGAGACCAAAGGTTACTTAAAATCAAACCGGTCCTCACAAGGTAAAGCGATGAGTTACACGGTTTTGCCAAAGACGTATAAGGTAATCTGAAGTTTGGTTTAATCGCCTTCACCACAGAAGGGGATAAGCGAAACAAGGCAGCGAGAAGGATAATCGCCTTCACTGCAGAAGGGGATAAGTGAAACGAGGAAGCGAGGAGGCCGAACGACTTCACTACAGAAGGGGATGAGAGGAAATAGGCCGTGTGAAAGCCGAACGACTGCCCTACTGAAGGGGATTAGCGAAGCAATGCAGCGAGCAATCTGATCGCCTTCTCAATAAAAGGCGATGGTAGACGGCGGCCGATTCAGTCCCCAATCTAAAAAGCGACCGTCCTTCCGGACGGCCGCTCGCGCGATTCGGTTAGCGAGTTATCATTCTCTTTCCCTTGCCGTTATCTCTTTCTCTTGCGCTTATCTCAGTCCCTTACCCTTCAAGAACGCGTCCCATTGCGCGGCGACTTCGGTTTCGTATTTCTCGAGTCCGGAGGCCTTGAGCTTGTTCTCGAACTCGGGGAGCATCTTGGCCGGATCGACTGCGCCGGTTTCGAGCGCGGTCGAGTATTCATTCGTTACGGCGTTGATGTTGGCGCCTTCGGCTTTGATCTTTTCTTCGTTGATGGAGAAGCCGTTGCTGACCGGTACGATGGCTTTGTCGTTCAGCTCGATCGTCTTTTCCCAGGTGTCGGGATCCATGCCGGGCTTCAAGAAGGCGTTGAACTGGTTGCCGAACACCCAGTCGCCGTTCGGCGCATAGCCGGAGCCTTCGATCGGCGCGATGAACTTGTCGTCCGTCTTCGTGTAGTGCTTGCCTTCGATGCCGTTGCAGATCAGGTTATACAAATATTTGTCCGTATTGAGCAGGTTGATCAGCATGAGCGCGCGCTCGGGGTTTTTGGAGTTTTTGTTGATGACGTGCATGGCGCTCGCGATACCGGTAAAGTAGCTGTCCGAGATCGGGACGTACACGACGTCGTTGCCCCCGTTGATCGCTTTTTCGCCGATCTCCCCGCCCGGCTTGGACGTGAATTCGAGCGATACGGCAACATTGCCTTTGCCCTTCAGGTCGTTAATGTTCTGGAGCACGGGCGCGTCCTTGTTGATGTAGCCGGCTTGGTACCAGCCGTGGATGGTCTGGTAGAAGTCTTTTTTGGCTTCAAGCGAATCGATCTTGCCGATCATGGCGTAGGACGTATCGTCCTTTTTGTAGCCGACGGCTGCGCCGTCCGGCCATACGGCGTTCGGATCGACGAACAGGCCGTTGGAGTTTTGCGCGAGACCGAGCGGAACGATGCCCTTTTCGTTGTCCTTGAGCGTCTTCAGGAACGGTTCGATGTCTTGGTACGAGTGAATCGTGCTGACGTCGAGGTTGTACTTATCGATAAAGCGCTTCTGAATGATCAAGCTCTTCTGCTTGGCCGCGATTTGATAGATCGGGATGCCGTACACCTTGCCGTCGGCAGCCTTCATGTCCGGCCAGAACTTGTCGGGAATGTTGGCGCGCGCGTCCGGCGCGTACTTGGCGATCATGTCGTCCGGCAGCTCGAGATAGGCGCCTTTATCGATGTACGGCTGGTAGTTGCCGAGCCAGCCTTTGGAGCTCCAGGCGATGTCGAACGCTTCGCCGGCGGCGAGCATCGCGTTCAGCTTCGGTTCGTACTCGTCGAATGTCAGCGGTTTCAGATCGACGGTCGCGTTGATTTTTTCTTTCAGATACTTGTTGATCTCGTCGTTGACCAGCTTCTGGTCGGGACCCGGATTGGCGGATACGGGATAGATGAACGTGAGTTTGACCTCGGGCAGCTCCTCCGGAGTCGCCTCCGCGCTGGCCGATGGGCTGGCGGAAGCGCTTGCCGTCGCGGATGCGCCATCGCTTGCCGACGCGCTAGGGCTGGCCGTGTTGGTGTTGTTGTTATTGCTGCAAGCCGCGAGCGCGGCCATAGAGAGCAGCAGCATGTACTGCGGAATTTTTTTTCCTTTTCTCATCTCTGAACCCTCCATTGAATGGACCCTTATTATTTAATACGCCGTGCTCCCGTGCCTGACCTGCTGCCGCCCCAAAAGCCGATCACCTCCCTTAATATGCGGCGGCAGCATTTTATCGTGCCAAGCCGACTCTAGCCTTTAAGCGAGCCGACCGTAATGCCTTTGACGAAGTACTTTTGGAAGAAAGGAAACACGAGCAGCATCGGACCGCTCGCGACAATCGCCATCGCCATCCGGACGGACAGCGTCGGGAACTGCGCGAACTGGAGCTTGTCGGACACCTGCGCCATCGGCGAATTCGCGAGAAATTCGGCCTGCGACAAAATGCGCACGAGCAGCAGCTGCAGCGGAATGTACTTGTCGTTGTCGATGAACAGCAGCGCGTTGTACCATTCGTTCCAATAACCGAACGCGATGAACAGTCCGAGCGTCGCGAGCGCCGGCGTCGAGAGCGGGAGGATGATCCGGAAAAAGATCCGGAACTCGCGCGCGCCGTCGATCTTGGCCGATTCGACGATCTCGGGCGAGATTTTGTCCAGGAACCCCTTCATGATCATAATGTTGAACGGGCTCATGAGCGCGGGGATGATCAAGGCGGCGAGCGAATTTTTGAGATGCAGGTACTGCGTCATGAGAATGTAGAACGGAATGAGCCCGCCGTTGAACAGCATCGTAAAGAACACGTAGAACGTGAGGGGCCGGTTGTACCTGAAGTCGCGACGCGAGATCGGGTATGCCATGAGCGCGGTGAGCAATAGCGACAAAAACGTTCCGATGATCGTGATCATGATCGTCACGCCGTAACCCCGCAAAATCGTATCCGGTTTTTCGAAAACGATCCGGTAAGCTTCGCCGCTCCATACTTTCGGGATGAACTGGTAGCCGTATTCGAACAGGCTGTCCTCCGAGGAGAGCGAGATGGAGACGACGAGAATGAAAGGCGCGACGATGAGCAGACAGACGATGATAAAAAATGCGTTGATAAACCAATTGTTCGATTTGAGAGCCATAGCGGATTCGCCTCCGGTTTAGAAAAGCGCGTTGTCGCGGTCGATGCGACGCACGATATAGTTGGCGGACACGACGGTGACGAGACCGACGAACGACTGAAGGAATCCGACGGCGGCCGCGGAGTTGATGTCGCCGAGCTTCGTCAGCGCGCGGTACACGTAAGTGTCGATGATGTCCGTCGTCGGGAAGTTCGGTCCGACGTTGTTCGGGATGAAGTAGTGAAGCCCGAAGTCGCCGCGGAAAATGTTGCCGAGTCCGAGAATGAACAGGATAATGACGAGCGGCTTGAGCAGCGGCAGCGTGATCCGGGTCATCATCTGGATGCGGGTCGCGCCGTCGAGCTTGGCGGCTTCGTAGTATTCCGTGCTGATGCCCGTCATGCCGGCGTAGTAGACGAGCGTCGAGAAGCCTACGCCTTTCCACAATGCGATCAGCGGCAGGATGTAGATCCACGGCGCCGTTTCCAAATACCAGTTGTGCTCGGGCAGTCCGAGGAAAGCGAGCACCTTGTTCGCGAAGCCGTTCTCAAAATCGAGAAACGCGTTGCCGATGTAGCCGACGAGCACCATCGAGAGGAAGAAGGGAAGGAACAGCACCGTCTGGTACACTTTCATCAACCGTCCGGACAGCTCGTTCAGCAGCAGCGCCAGCAGCAGCGCCGCGATCGTCCCTGTAATGATGTAGGCGAAATTGTACAGCAGCGTATTGCGAATAATCCGGTACGCGTCTTCCGCTTTGAACAGAAACTCGAAATTCCGAAACCCTACCCACTCGCTTCCGAATATGCCGCGGTCATATCTGAAGTTTTTGAACGCCAGGATGAGGCCGATCATCGGCAGGTAGGCGATGACAAGCTTGAACAGAATGCCCGGCAGCGCGAGGATGAGCAGCTCTCGGTTTTTGCGGAATAGCCGGATCTCGTTGCGGATCCAGCTGGTACGTCTTGCCTGCGAATCGCCCGGGACGGGGGAATCCGCGGCGCTTAGCTTGACGGTTTGGGTCTTGGCCATGGGGATCACCTCCATCTTGGATATGACCCCATCATGCCATGAGCGGAATGCCGATTATACGATTCGATGTTCGAATAACTGTTCCACGGGCGTGTATTAATTGCGAATTCATATGTTTTTTGGGAAAAGGGAGCGGGAATGAGGCGTGGAGGCAGGGGGGAAGTGGCGGAAGTGGCGGAAGTGGCGGGAGTGGCGGGAAATGCAAAAAGAACGAAGCCGGCGGGCTTCGTTCTTTTCTTGCAGCTCGCAGTGTCAGAGGTGCAGGATCGTAAATTTGCAGCTCAGGCGTATATTCAGGACAAATAAGGATTTGACGAATCGCTATGCAGCAGATTCGATCGCCCACCAGCCGAATAAGAATGCCGCACATCGTTATTCGGTCGAACCAACCGCCGACCGGCCAAATAAGAATGCCGCACATCGTTATTCGGCCGAACCAACCGCCGACCGGCCAAATAAGAATGCCGCACATTGTTATTCAGCCGAACCAACCGCCGACCGGCCAAGTAAGAATGCCGCACATCGTTATTCAGCCGAACCAACCGTCTACCGGCCAAATAAGAATGCCGTACATCGTTATTCGGTCGGACCAACCGCCCACCAGTCGAATAAGAATGCCGCACATCGTTATTCGGTCGGACCAACCGCCCACCAGCCGAATAAGAATGCCGCACATCGTTATTCGGTCGAACCAACCGCCGACCGGCCAAATAAGAATGCCGCACATCGTTATTCGGCCGAACCAACCGCCGGGGATTGACCGACTTCACCGTTCACGAGCTCAACGATCGCTTGATCCGATACTCCTTGGGCGTGCTGCCGAACTTGCCCTTGAACAGGCGGAAAAAGTAGCTTTGGTTCGAGTAGCCGCATTGGTCCATGATGTCTGCGATCGTGTCGTCGGTCTGGAGCAGCAGCCTGCGCGCGTGGGCGAGCCGCACTTCGTTCATGTACTCGGTGACCGTCGTGCCGCATTGGTCCTTGAACAGCTTGCCTACGTATGCGGAGGTTAGCTTGACGGTGGTGGCGATCGATTGCTGGCTGAGATTCGGGTCCTGGAACTTCTGCTCGATGAGCGCCTTGATCGTCCCGACAATCCATTCGTAGCGCTCCGAGCCGGACGGGCGCTGGGCTTCGCATATTTGCGCGCATACGGACAGAAAGGACATATAGATGTCCTCCAGCGACCGGTCCCCTTCCGTAATCCTGGGGATTTGCTCCGGGTCCACGGGGATCGCGGCGAGCCGGTTGTTGATCATGTCGGTCGCGGTGTTTTTGACGGCCCACGCGAGATCGGATACGGCGCGTTTCATGTCGTCGTACTGGAACTCCGAGAGCAGCGCGAACGCCTTTTCAAGCTCTCCACCCGCATTCGTCAATTGCCCCTTTTTCAGCGCTTCGGTCAATCTCCGCTCGATATCCGGCGGCAGCGTCCTCCGCCCGCCGGTTAGATTGGCGCGAACGTCAGCGGGTACGATAATGGATTTGTAGCCTTGGGCGAACGTATAAAGGCAAAGCTGATGGGCTTGCCGATAGGCGGCGGAGAGCTGGCTCAGCCTCGATACGGGATCGCCGATGCCGCAGGTCAGCGACAGTCCGTAATATCGCTCGATCGTATCCTGGATTTCCTGGAGGATCGGCCGAGCCTTTTCCATGCGCTCGCTCACGCCGGAGCCGGACAACACGAGCACCGACAGTCCGTCGTGCATGTCCACGGTTTCGCAGCGGTAATCGCCGGCCAAATGCTCATGCGCGATATTGAGGATGGCAAAAGCGTGAAGCCTTCTGGCGAAAGGCGTCGTCGCGCGCTCGTAGTCGGCGTAACGATCGATGCGCAGGACGCAGACGCAGTAGGGGCCGGCGCCAGCGAGCTGCAAGCCGTGGCGCTCGATCAGTTGCGCCATATCCGCTTCGGGAATGCTGCCGCCGTCCGACAGAAATGTACGCAAATAATGCTTTTCGACGATCTGCTCGGCGCTGATCTCCCGCAGCTTCTCGGACAGCCGCAGCACGTTGTCTCCCATGAGGTCGAGCTCGTTCGCGCCGCCGTCTGCCATACCGTTCTTAAGATGCGGCCGAATGCGGCGCAGCATCGCGTCGATCGGACCGTACAGTTTGAATGACAGCCAAAACGAGACGGCCGTCGCGATCAGCAGAAATGCACCTGTCACGAACAGCGCCTTTTCGCGCGTCTTCGCGACTTCCTTCATGACCGGCGCATAGGGCTGAATGTACAAAATGGTCCAGTCGCCGATTCCCCGCATAAAGGTCACGATGCTCTTGCCGGCCCCCGCGTTGCCGACGACGAATCCGGACGATGCTTCCCGTTCGGGATCGTCGTCGGAGACGAGCGCGGTAACGGCTTCCGGGTCGGGCGCGTACACGCCTGACGACTGACCGTCCGACAGCAGACGGCCGTCAGGCGTACGAATAAAGATCGCGCCTTGCCCGCTGCCGCCCCCGTTCATTCTGCGCAGACTGTCGAATACCCAATCCGGCTTGATATACAGGATAAGCGCGGATTCTTTTCCATCATAGGCGCGCAGCGCGTCCGTCACGATAAAGGCGAACGCATCGACATTGCCGTCATTATTGCCGTCGTCTTCGCCGAGGCTGACGGGAATCAGCCTGGAGGTGGGCAGCGGGGCGGGCGAACGGAGCAGCCAATCCAGCATTCTTTGCTTCGTCTCGCCGCCGTCCACGAGAAATTCGCTCGAGGAGCCGAACAGCTCGCCGCTGCCTGCGTTGTAGACGGCCATCGAATGGAGAAAGGAAGAGCTCTCCATCAGCTTCTCCATTTCGTTGTACCCGCGGATATAATCCATCTGCGGAAGCGGCTCCGAGTACATAAGCGGGATCAGAAAGTTGTCGCCGTACGCGAAGCTGGACAGCCGGACGATGATCTCGTTCATATAAGACAGATTGTACTGGATCTGCGTCAATACCTTCAGATTGGAATCCTCCTGCACGCTTCGGACGGATCGCTCGAGCACATAGGAATTGACGGCGGACAGGCCGGTCAGGACGAGCGCCATGGCGATCAAGATCGAGAACAAGACGCGTTGAAAATATCGCCTGGACTTATAAAACCCGAATCCGAACCCGAACCCCTTCATTTCGTCGTGCTCCTTCCCGCTGCAGGCCTGATTTCTCTATTTTTAAATGGAAACGCTTTGAATTGCAACCGGTTGCCTGAAAGAATTCTCGCATGCAGCTCCTGCAGGCGGAACAGAGTTATTGATGGAATTCATAGCCCCATTGGCTTGCTTTTCCAACTTTGTACAGTTTATCGGCGGTTCGCATCGTGGCACGATGGAGTCATGGAGGAGGTGAGTGCGGCGCCGTCGAATATAAAGCCCGCAGCGCGGGCTAGCGTCACGGAGCGAAGCGGAGCCATATCATCCAATATTCGAAAAGAGGGATTCGTGAAGATGTCTAAAAAGAACGGTTTGTCGGCTATATTCAGTCGTAAAGCTGCCGGCGTGTTCTGCGCGTTGACGATCCTGGCGCCGGCGATTCCGGCACCTGCCGCATTTGCCGCTACCGTAAATGTAACCGCTTACGGTGCGAATGGAAGCGATACCGCGGACGATCTGACGGCCATTCAAAACGCGATCAATGCCGCGGCAAGCGGCGACACGGTCTACGTCCCTTCCGGCACCTACTATTTATCCGGCAGTCTCCAGGGAAAGACGGGCGTCAAGCTGCTCGGCCAGGGCAGGGACACGACGATCCTCAAGTATAACGGCACCGGTACCGGCGCCATGGTCTCGCTCAACAACACGAGCAACGTTGAGATCGGCGCGCTGACGCTTGATGCCAATAACAGCACGACGCTCGACGCGGGCATCTGGAGCGAGCCGGGCAGCGGGCACAACATCCATGACAACCGGATTAAAAATCTGGCCAAGACGAGCGGGTTCGCGCCGTTCGGCATCCTGATGTCGGCCGCGCCGAACGTGACGATTAAGAACAACGACTTCGTCAATATGGGCACCGGCTCGATGTGGGGGGCCGCGATGCGGGTCGGTTGGGGCTCCAATGCGCCGCTCATCGAAGGCAACACGATCGCGAACACGGGCCGCGGCGGCATCTTCGTGAACGACGGCGTCGAAGGCGCGGTCATCCGCAGCAACGTCATCACCGGCTCGGGCATCTTCAACGAAGGGCTCGGCATCGAGCTGCACACAAACGTCAACCACTCGATCGTGGAGGACAATCAGGTCGACCACTGGCTGTCCGTCGTCCGTTCGGCGTACAACGCGATCCGGCGCAACACGGTGCATACGACCGACAATACGGTCAAGGGCATCGGGCTCGAGATTATGTCCAACCACTCCGTCACCTCCGACAACCTGGTCGACGGCGGCCAGCAGGTCGGCATGCAGCAGTCGCCGGGCACCGGCTACCAGCTGTGGAACTACAACACGATCAAAAACATCGTGATGTGGGGCATGCAGCTGCAGGGAGAGGGCACGGGCGAGACGGAGCAGTTCCAATATTTTTATAAGAATACGATCAAGGACGGCCCGATCGGCAATCCCGCGGCCGCCTATCCGGGGTACGACGGCAACGCGGTCCGCATCCACGGCAACTCCAAAAATATCACCTTCGACAGCAATACGATTACGAACAACGGCCGCAAGGCGATCGAGATTACGACGGCGTCCGGCACCGACCGCATCAGCTTCGTGAATAACGTCATCACGAACAACGGCGGTCCGTCCATCGACCAGTATCCGTCGTCCGCATCGGATCTCGAGTGGGCGAACAATACGGTCACCGGAAACGGCACCAACACGCAGCTGACGAGCCGCGGCTACGCTGGAGACGTCAAGCCGACCGCGAACTTCACGGCGCCGACGAGCGTTCAGCTCGGACAGTCCGTAACGTTCACCAACACGTCAACCGACAACGGCTCGATTGCCGAAAATCTGTGGGATTTCGGCGAAGGCGTGCCGGTCACGACGGTCAGCCCGACCTATACGTACCAGAAGGCCGGCAACTACCGCGTGACGTTGGTCGTTTGGGACAACACGGGCCGCGCCAACATCAAGGAGCAGACGATCAACGTCTTTTCGGGACCGCCCGACACGACGGCGCCGAGCGCGCCTGCAAGCTTGACGGCGCCTTCCAAGTCCAACGTGACGGTCAACCTGTCCTGGACCGCTTCCACGGATAACGTCGGCGTCATCGGTTACGACGTCTACCGGAACGGCACGATGCTGGGCTCCACAACCGGCGCGACGACTTACAACGTGACGGGTCTTACGCCGAGCACGACGTATACATTTACGGTCAAGGCGAGGGACGCGGCGGGCAACGTTTCTGCGGCAAGCAATACGCTGTCCGTGACGACGGACGCGGGCGACACGCAGGCGCCGACGGCGCCGACCGGCCTGTCCTACACCGCGAAGACCGATACGAGCATCACGCTGTCCTGGAACGCGTCTACGGACAACATGGGCGTGACCGGCTACAACATTTACAACGGCACCACCCAGATCGGCTCTACGACCGGCGCGGTGTCGGTCACGCTGACGGGCCTCAGCCCGAGCACGGCGTACACGCTGACCGTCAAGGCCAAGGACGCTTCCAACAACATTTCGGCGGCGAGCAACGCGATCACGGTCACGACGAATCCGCTCGCGAACTGGGTGAATTGCGCGGGCGAAAACAATCCCTGCAACTTCACCGGAACGAAGGAAGTGCGCTACGGCGCGAACGGCAGCTATGCTTACGGCACGTATACAACCACCGTCATGTGCTCGAACAACGGCTTCGGCGTCGACCCGGCGCCAGGCTATTACAAGACTTGCGACGTGAACACCGCTAGCGGCGGCGGCAGCGGCGGGGATACGCAAGCGCCGACGGCGCCGACCGGACTGACTTCTCCGTCCAAGACCGCGAACGCCGTGAATCTGTCCTGGACGGCATCCACGGACAATGTGGGCGTAACGGGCTACAACGTTTACAACGGAAGTACGCTGGCAGGTAGCACGACCGGCGCCACGTCCTACACCGTGACGGGCCTCTCGGCCAGCACGGCCTACAGCTTCACCGTCAAGGCCAAGGACGCCGCCGGCAACCTGTCTGCCGCCAGCAATACGCTGGCGGTAACGACAAACGCCCCGGCCGGCGACACGCAAGCGCCGACGGCGCCGACGGGACTGACCTCGCCGTCCAAAACGGCGAGCAGCATCAGCCTCTCGTGGACGGCTTCCACGGACAATGTGGGCGTGACCGGCTACGACGTCTATAACGGCAGCACGCTCGCAGGCTCCACGACCGGCGCGACGTCCTACACGGTTACGGGCCTCGCAGCCAGCACGACCTACAGCTTTACGGTGAAGGCCAAGGACGCAGCCGGCAACCAGTCGGCGGCCAGCGGCACGCTGTCGGTCACGACCAACGCCTCCGGCGGCACGACGCCGACTGGCACGATCGTCCGCGAATACTGGACCGGCATCACGGGTCCGACCGTCGCCAGCATCCCGCTGACGACGACGCCGACGGGCACGGCGGTCCTGACCAGCCTCAAAGGTCCTACCAACTGGGGCGACAACTACGGCGACCGGATTCGCGGGTATATCCTGCCGACCGTGACCGGCACGTACCAGTTCGCCATCGCGGGGGACAACAATAGCCAGCTGTACCTGAGCACGGACAGTACAGCAGGCAACAAAGTCATGATCGGCCAAGTCGTCGACTGGACCAACGAAGAAGAATGGGGCCGCAACGCGTCCACACAGCAATCCGGCTCCATCACGCTGACGGCGGGCCAGCGCTACTACGTCGAAGTGCTGCACAAGGAAGAAGGCGGCGGCGACCATGTTGCGGTCGGCTGGAAGACGCCGGGCGCAAGCGCGTTCGTCGTCATCGACGGCGCTTATCTGGCGCCGCTTCAATAATCGAATCGGCCTGACCTGACGGAGGCAGCCGGCATGCGGAGCGTTAGAGGCCGCGTACCGGCTGCCTTAGGCAGCGAAAGGGCATGAGGGCATGCGCCAAGGAGGGGACGACCGAGATGGACGATCGGAAAAAGAATACCGTGGTCGGCGGGGGCGACAGCTTGGTCCGGGAGATTGCGGAGCTTGACGGGGGCGTCGCGGAGATTTACGTCGACGCGGGCCGCGAGGCCGGTCGCGCTGGCGAGTCGGCGGACGGCAGCCCATCGCGTCCGTACAAGGCTATACATGCAGCGCAGGCGGCGGCACGCGCGCTGGCGGCCGCCGGATACGAAGGGCGGATCGACGTCCGCATTCGCGCGGGAACGTACACGTTGTCCGAGCCGCTGCGGCTCGGCAGCGCGGATACGGGCGGCGGCCGTTGCAGGATCACATATAGGGGGGATGACGAGAGCGGGTCTGCAGAGCCGCCCGTCCTCAGTGGAGGCGTCGAGATCGCGGACTGGGAACCGTGGCAGAACGGCATCTGGCGAGCGCCGGTGCCTCAGGGGGTGCGTCCGCGCACGCTGTATGCGGACGGCGCGCGAATCGCCAAGGCGAGGCTGCCGGCCGCCGGTTACTATGAGACCGGGCATGCGGCAGAGCTCGGCGGAGAGCGGGACGGCATCTCCATCGGGGAGCTTCCTGCGAGCGACGCGGCAGCATTCATGGCTGCAGCGCGGGACTGTGTAGGCATGCAGGCTTTCGTATGGCCGGGAGAAGGCGAGTGGAACTGGTTTTCCGAGACGATCCCCGTTCGCGAGGCGAACGCGGAGACGCACCGGATCGTCTTCGCGCGCCCGGCCACCTGGGGCATCGGCGGCGGCTCGCGCTATTATTTGCAAGGCTCGCTGGCATACCTGCGAGAGCCGGGCCAATTCCATTTTGACGAGGGTGCCGCCACGATCTACTACCGACCCGTCTCGGGGACGCCGCTTGAACAGCGCGTGATCGCGCCCGCGCTGCATCGCGTGGTCGAGATCGTCGGAGAAGGCGCGGACCGTCCGGTATCGGGCATCTCCCTTCGCGGGCTGGAATTGGCTTTCACCGACTTTTACGACGATTACCGGATCGTCTCGGACGAGGAATCGGCCAATACAGAGCCCGAAGGGCAGCGCAACGGCCTTGTGTACATTCGCGACGCCGAGGACGTCGAGATCGACAGCTGCCTGCTCCGCTTGTCCGGCTCGTCCGGCGTATTCCTCGACCGCTGCGCCGTGAACGTCAAGCTGACCCGCAACGCAATCGAGCGCTTCGGCCATCACGGCATCTACGCGGTCGGCTATGCGCCGGGGGAAGGCGAATTCCGCGCCCCCGCAGAAGCGAACCTGAACCGGGGGCATCTAATCGCGGACAACGAAATTGTGCGCGGCGGCGAGCTGGTCGGCCATGGGGCGGGCATCCAGCTGTATCAATGCGGCGGATGCGAGATCGCGCACAACCGGATCGCCCATATGCCGCGATACGGCATCTCGATGAAGGGCGTCCGCCAGGGGGCGATGCCGATGACGCTGTGGGGCATTCCCGTAACATGGGACAACCACTGGGATTTCCTTTTCGCGCGAAATAACCGGATTCGGTACAACGACATCTCGGACGTGATGACCGACAGCCAGGACGGCGGCATGATCGAGTCGTGGGGCGTCGGTCTCGGCAATGAGATCCGCGGCAACAGGCTGCATCACAGCGGCATTCGTTTTTCGTTCGGCTTCGGCATCTATCTCGACGACGCCTCAGACGGCTTCACGGTCACGCACAACGTGCTCGATCATCTGTACAGCGCGAATACGGGCAAGCTGTGGATGGCGATTTTCGCAAAGGGCATCGGCAACGTGATCGTGAACAACCTAATCGTCGATAATGCGGATGCCATAAACGCGATCGGCACCCAAGAGATGGTCGGCGAGGCGAATCGGGACCTGACGATCGAGCGCAACATCGTATCCAATTCAGGCAGGATGTACGGGTTCGTCAATTGGAGCCAGGAGCGTCTGACGCTTGCGGACCGCAATTTGTATTGGAACAGCGGCACGCCAAGAAGCGTCTCGGGCGAGCTGCCGGAAACGGCGGTCCCGCTGGGGAAAAATCCGGCTTGGGGCTTCGACTACGATTGGGAGACGTGGCTCTCGGTCTCAGAGGGCCGCTTCGAGGCGAATTCCGTCGTCGCCGATCCGTTATTCGCCTCGGGGGAGGAGGGTGGCTACCGGCTGCGGCCGGATTCGCCCGCTTACGGCCTGGGCTGGGGAGATATTGATTGGTCGCTGATCGGGCCAAGACGCAAGTCTCCCGATTAAAGTTTGCTTTCCGTAAATACGCGCACCATAGCCGCCGGATTCGCTCCGGCGGTTTTTGCCGTTTCCCCGATTTTCGTCGGTCATAACCCGCCTTTTTATGCGGACAGGTCGCCGTCTACCCCGTCCGTCTCGCCGAAGGGGACGTTTATCGGCCGTCCTTAAGGATATTTGACGACCGGCCACTTGACCTTGCGCAGCGCGTTCAGCAGCGCCGGCGACGCGTTCAGGTTCGCCTGGACCAAGTCTCTCGGCGTGAGCGCCATCCATTGGTTCAGCGAGATGTCGGCGAACCGGTCGCTTCGGAACATCTCAAGGAACCACAGCGTCTCGGTTCCCGTATTTTGCACATAATGGCCGAACGCGAACGGCACGTAGCCCACGTCTCCCGCCCTGACGTCAAAGGTCCGGGCGATGCCGTTGCCGCCGAAGACGGTCATCCGGCCCTGTCCGGTCAGATAATACTGCCATTCGTCGTTGTTCGGATGCCAGTGCAGCTCCCGCATCGCGCCCGGCTCGATCTCGACGAGCGCGGCGGCGATCGTCTTTGAGATCGGGAAGTTGGAGGAGTCGACGATCCGCACGCTGCCTCCCGGCGTCCGGAGCGGCTCCTGCGCGAGCAGCTTGTGCTTGAAGGAGAGCGGGACTGCGCCGTACGGCGACTCGACTGCTTCGGATGCGAGGGGGCCGGGCACGCGATCCTCGAAAATGTACACCTGGCGGTCCGGCCGGCCGTCGAACGCGGATTCGGGCACGCCGAAGTTTGCCGCCAGCACGTCCTTCGGCGTGTGCGCGACCCAGTCCGAGATCGACAGCGTATTGAGGTCGGAGAAGCTGCCGTCGTCGAAGACGAGCAGGAACTCGCAGCCCTCCGCAAGCGCCTGGATCGAATGCGGCAGCCCGGCCGGGAAAAACCACAGATCTCCCTTTTCCACGTCGGCAATGAAGTTGCGCCCTTGCGCGTCGACCGACGTGATGCGGGCGCAGCCCCAGATCATGTACGCCCATTCGGACTGCTGATGCCAATGGAGCTCGCGCACGCCGCCGGGGACAAGGCTCATGTTGACGCCGGCGAGCGTCGTCGCGATCGGCAGATCGCGCACGGTGATCTCCCGCGACCAGCCCCCATGGTTTAACTGCATATGCGCGTCCGAAAACGAAAACTTCATGTTGGGCAGCAGGCCGGCGTCCGTCGCCGGCGGGACGAGCATATCCGGATTCTCGAGATCCCTGAGCACGTCGCGGGGCCCGAAGTCGGGACCCCCGGCGCCGTCCTTGCGGACCGGCTGAGGCACTTTAATCGGTCCTGCCGGGATGCTTTTCGCGTTATCGTCCATCAGTCGGAAGGCTCCTTTTCGGCTAACGTCTATCCCCATATGTATGTACACCGGCTTGGTTCTTATGTGCGGCCGAATGTCCGATCGCGAGATTCAAATATCGCAGTTCCGAATCGTCGATAAATTGAGGAAAGTGCAGATCTTGCACTTTCCCTTCTTTGTTTTCCTGCTATGTTCTGGGTGCAATCCAAATTCGATTCAAGAGGAGGCAGTATGATGTCTGTTCGATCAAATTGGGTTCGCACGCTCAGCATAGCCGGTGTGTTGGCGCTTGCGGCAGGTTTTTTACCCCCGCCTGGAGCGAACGCCGCGCCTACGACGTATTATGTGTCCGCATCTTCCGGAAGTCTGACGGGTACGGGGAGTTCGGCCAGTAAATTCAAGACGATCAGCCAATGCGCAGCGGCGATGACGGGCGGCGATACGTGCATGATTGAATCCGGCACGTACAGGGAGACGGTAACGCCGACGAATTCAGGCACTTCGGGCGCGCCGATCCGGTACCAAGCGGCTGCAGGCGCAACCGTTGTCGTCAGCGGCACTGAGCCGATCAGCGGCTGGAGCGTGCACAGCGGCAATATTTACTCCGCCAATCTGACCTGGGACCTGGGCAAGGAGAATCAATTGTTCATAAATAACGGCACGGCCGTGACCCCGCTGTGGGAGGCGCGTTGGCCCAATATCAGCGCCTACAATCTGCCCGGGCTGATGAACGGCGCAGCCGTGGCCGACAACGGCGGGCTGAACACGATCACCGATGCGGATCTGACTTCGACCGGCGTGAACTGGAACGGCGCCAAGATCTGGGTGCGCGGCGGCAACGCTTATCAAGGGATGACCAGCCAGGTGGACAGCTACAATGCCTCTACCGGCGTACTTACTTATGCATCGATTGCCGGCGATTATTCCGCATTGTATCCCAAAGCCGGCAGCACTTATTTCCTCAGCGGCATTCTCGCCGCTCTGGATGCGCCGAGCGAGTGGTACGTCGACGCAGCGGCCCAGAAAGTCTATTTATGAGCGCCTGGCGGGGGGACGCCGACCAATGTCGAGGTCAAAAAACGTAAAACCGCCTTTAATCTGAACGGCAAAAACGATATTCAGATCGCCGGCATTCAGACGTTTGCCGCCAACATCACGATGAACGGCTCGAACAACAACCTGCTGGACGGCGTTAAGGCCGAGTACGTTTACTTCTCGAACTATTCCCAAAATACGACGAATCCCGATCAGCTGAACGGCGGCATCGCCATCGTGGGCGACAACAACGAGATCAAAAACAGTACGATTGCCTATTCGTCCGGCACGCTGATCAATATCGATGGCAGCAATAACCGGATCGTCAACAACTACATTCACGACGGAAGCTATATGGCTTCCTACGATCCGCTGCTCAAGCTGTCGAGCGGCACCAATAACATCATCAGCAGCAACAAAATGGAAAATTCGGGCCGGTACATTATTTACTGGAACAACGGCATCGCCGAGATTTCCTACAACGATATTTCGAACGGCATGTGGCTGTCGCGCGACGGCGCCTTGATCTACGCATGGGGGACCGATCTCGGCAACAGCAACATCCACCACAATCTGATTCACGATGCCGTACACGGCAGCACGGCGAACGAAACGCGGGTCGGACTGTATTTCGACAATTACACCGAGAACGTCGTCGCGCATCATAACGTCATCTACAACAACGACGTGGGCATCCAGATGAACACGCCTGGCAACTACAAGCTTATTTACAACAATACGATCGTGAACAACCTGACGGCCAGCATCGGCTACGGCGGCGATTCGTCCAGTCCGTACAAGACCGAGCTGTACGGCACGCGCGTATTCAACAACATTTTCACCAACGCGGCGTCCCTGACGGATGACGTAGTCCGGGGCTTCAACACGATAACGGGCGACGGACTCAACTTCGCGAATGCCGCGAACAACAATTACCGGCTGAATATCGACTCGACGGCCGTTAACATGGGGGCTGTCATCCCGGGCATCACGGACGGTTATGTCGACGCCGCGCCGGACGCGGGAGCTTACGAATACGGCGGAACGGACTGGACGGCCGGAACGTCCGCGACCGCGCCGTCCTCCTACAGTCCGGTCGTGACGCCTTACATGAACCTGATATACAACAGCGGCTTCGAGAAGAATCTGGAGGGCTGGACACCGTGGACGACCTCGCCGTCCACAGCTACCGCTACCGACAGCAATATTGAGGGCACTTACGCGAACTCGGACTTCCGCAAGCGCGGCGTGCGGACGCGGTTGAAGCTGGGCGCGGGAGGCGGCGTCGAGCAATTGATCACGGGGCTTGCATCAAATACGAAATATAAATTCGTCGCTTGGGTTTATACGGACACGGGCGGCCAGTCCATTAACGTAGGCGTGCTGAATTACGGCGGCGCCGCGATCGATGTCTCTCAAAGCACGGCGAACCAGTACGTGCGCAAGGAAGTCGAATTTACGACGGGGGCGACCGACACGTCCGCCAGGGTGCGTATCTGGAGAGCGGCCGGAGCGACCGGGAATGCCTATGCGGACGATACCGGGCTGTTCGTGATGACGGATTACAACCCGGGCGTCTATAAGAACCAGGCACTGGGCAAGACGACGATCACGGCGAGCGGCGCGCTCAGCTTCCCCGAACGGCTGACCGACGGCTCTACGGCGGCATTCTCCAACATGGACGATACCGGACCGCAATGGGTCAAGATCGATCTGGGCCGCAGCTACGAGCTGGATAAAATCAACTTGCTGCATTACTACACCGCAACGGACGTCCGCACCTATCATGACGTCATTGTGCAATTGTCCAACGATTCCACCTTCGCGACGAAGACGACCGTCTTCAACAACGATGCCAACAATTCCGCCGCCCAGGGGACAGGGACGGACGCCGAATATGCGGAGACGGCGACAGGCAAAGACATCACGTTCGCGAAAACGAACGCGCGGTATATCCGGCTCTGGTCGAACGGGAATAGCAAGTATGACACGCAGCACTACACGGAAGTACAGGCTTGGGGCGTACCGGCTGTTACGCCGACCTCGCCGCTGCAGGGGCGTAAAAACGTAGCGTTGAACGTACCCGAATCTCGGATCACCAGCAGCAGCGCGGTCGGCAATAAGTTCCGAATCACCAACGGCCTGTTCGACGCCTTCGCCAATCAGGACGGCCCTGTGAGCGGGCCAGCCAGTCCGCAGTGGATCCAGCTCGATCTGGGGCAGAAATACAGGCTCGACCAGGTGAAAGTCTGGCACTTCGTTACTTTCGACAGGATCTATTACGACGTCATTATTCAGCTATCCAACGATCCGACGTTTCCGGCATCCGCAACGACGACCGTCTTCAACAACGATGCCGACAACACGGCCGGACAAGGCGCGGGTACGGACGCGCTGTATGCGGACAATGCGGCCGGCAAGACGGTTAACTTCCCGTTGACCGCGGCCAGGTACGTCCGCTTGTGGGCGAACGGGAATCAGAACAACCCGTCGCAGCATTACGTGGAAGTCGAAGTGTACGGCTCACCGGATTACGGCATGGGAACTTAATAAACAACAATATCCAGGAAGGGCGCTCTCAAAAGGTTTTATTGCCTCCACGAGTGCTGCGGTCCAGATGAGAGGCGCTACCCAGCGCCTCTTTGAATCAGGTGCTGCGGTGGACTAACTGTGTAGCTCTAACCAGAACCACTTTGCCTCAGACGGTTAAGAGGAGCAGCCACAGATCACATATGCAAATGGGACGAAGCAGGATATTCCTCTGTTTCGTCCTATTTGTCTATTTTGGCTTCATTATTAGCATGCTGCTTGAAACTTTGAAGCATTATTTATTTGTTTCACGTTATTTATGTTGCACTATTTCGTTATTAGAGTATATTATATATAAAAAATACACACTAATTGAAATTTCGGAGGCTGGAGACATGGAGAGAGAGCTGGCGCTTGAGATCGTACGGGTAACGGAACTGGCGGCACTGGCATCCGCGCCATGGATGGGCAGAGGGGACAAGCATCACGCAGACGGCGCGGCTACGTCCGCTATGCGCGCGATGTTCGATTCGGTATCGGTCAGAGGGACGGTCGTCATCGGCGAAGGGGAGATGGACGAAGCCCCGATGCTATATATTGGCGAAGCCGTCGGCAGCGCGCAGGGACCGGAGGTAGACGTTGCGGTCGACCCGCTCGAGGGCACCGAGATCGTGGCCCGCGGACTGAACAACGCGATGTCCGTCATCGCCGTGGCCGGCAAGGGCAGCCTGCTGCATGCGCCTGACATGTATATGGAAAAGCTGGCCGTCGGCCCTGAGCTTGCGGGCAAGGTAAGCCTGTCCGATCCGCTGGAGAAGACGTTGTACACGGCTGCCGAGCATCTGGGCAAGCCCGTCCGGGAGCTGACGGTCATGCTGCTCGATCGCGACCGGCATGCGGATATCGTGCGGACGCTGCGCGAGGTCGGCGTGCGCATTAAATTTCTGTCCGACGGGGACGTTGCCGGCGCGCTCGCGCCTTCGTTCCCCGAAGCGGGCATCGATCTGTACGTCGGCTCGGGCGGCGCGCCGGAGGGCGTGCTGGCCGCGGCCGCATTGCGCTGCCTGGGCGGCGAGATTCAGGGTCGGCTCATGCCTGCGGACCGGCGCGAATACGACCGCTGTCTCGAGATGGGACTGGCGGATCCGGAGAAAGTGCTGACGATGGACGACATGGTCGGCACCGGCGACGTCATCTTTGCCGCGACCGGCGTGACGCCGGGCGAATTCATGGGCGGCGTGCGGTACTTGCCGGGCGACCGCGCGGAGACGCATTCGATCGTCATGCGGGCGAAGACGCGGACGATCCGGCATATCCGCTCGCTTCATCATCTGCCCAGCAAGCCGCTGCTGCTCGACTTGGCCGTTCGCAGCGCCGAAGCGCCGCTTTCGCCCAATATTGCGGCTTATTAATCAATCCTGTACACTATTCATAGCTTCACTCCGAAAAAGGTCCTGACGGAGTCCGGCGGGGGCGGATGCCCCTTTTGGAGAAGCTCTCGCAATAGTTAGGACAGCCGGGAGGGAGCACCAATCGAACTGACGCCAAGACAGCTTGCCATTATCGAGCGCGTGCGCAGCCATGCCCCGATCACCGGGGATCAGATCGCCGAATCGCTCGGCATCAGCCGTCCGACCATCCGGTCGGACTTATCTGTGCTGGTGATGCTCGGGGTTATCGACGCCAAGCCGAAGGTCGGTTATTTTCCCGGACGCCAGCTGACTGCGGACGGCAGGGCCAGGGATCGGCTGGTTGCGCTGAAGGTGAAGGACATGATGAGCAGGCCGGTCGTCATCCAGGAGACGGCCAGCGTGAACGATGCCGTCATCTCGCTGTTCGTGGAAAATACCGGCATTTTGTCGGTGACGGACAACGAAGGCTATCTCGCGGGTCTCGTTACCATCAAGGATCTGTTGAAGGTGACGCTGGGCAATCCCAACGCGGCATCGATTCCGGTGAGTATGGTGATGACCCGCTTTCCGAGAATCGTCACAGTGACGCCGGAGGACTCGCTCTGGGATGCGGCGAAGAAGCTGCTTCACCATCAGATCGGCGGAATGCCGGTCGTGCAGCCGGCGAGCGGCGACGGCACAGGCCGTCGGATGCTGCTCGAGGTCGTAGGCCGCGTGTCCAAGACGACGATGACGCAGGCGCTGGTCGATCTGACCGAGATTACATAGAAGGCAAGGGATGGGGGAGACGAGATGTCTGACCATGGGGAGCATACGATATTCGTGTGCTCGGATGCGCTCGGGGATACGGCCGAAGCGGTAGCGCGGGCGACGCTGCGCCAGTTCGCGACGGATAAAGCGGTCATAAGGCGCTTCGGTCATATCAAGAGCGAGGACGAGGTAAAGGCCATATTGAAGGAAGCGGTCGGCAAGCGCGTGCTCATCGCCTATACGCTGGTGCAGCCGGAGCTGCGGGACACGATGCGCGAGGAAGCGCTCAGGCTTGGCATACGCGCAGTCGATGTCATGGGGCCGATGATGCAGGCGTTTATCGACACGTTTAACGACGCGCCGAAGTATCAGCCCGGATTGCTGCACGAGATGGACGAATCTTATTTTCGCAAGATCGAGGCGATCGAGTTCGCGGTCAAATACGACGACGGCAAGGACCCGCGCGGCCTGCTCAAGGCGCAGGTCGTGCTAGTTGGCGTATCGCGGACGTCCAAGACGCCGCTCAGCATCTACCTCGCGCACAAAGGCATCCGAACGGCCAACTACCCGCTGACGATCGAGGTCAAGCCGCCGGAAGAGCTGTTCATGAAGGGGAAAGACCGTCTGTTGATCGGATTGACGATGGATCCCGAGCGGCTCACGCGCATTCGCTCGGAGCGGCTTAAGGCGCTAGGCCTGCCGAGTCAGGCGCATTATGCGTCGCCGGACCGGATTCGCCAGGAGATCGAGTTCGCGGGAAGGATTATGGATCGTCTGCAATGTCCCGTTATCGACGTGACGGAGCGTGCGATCGAGGAGACGGCCGGGTTGATTCTGGAGATGCTCTAAGCAATTCGGCGAAATGTTCTAATTAAGCTTGATAATCATTATCAGCCCTGTTATAATTCAAAAAGAAAAGAAGGAACCGGCGAAGTTCCTTCTCCTCTCAAGCATTTATTGGCTTACTTTACTTCAAACGTACCGCAGTCCGTCTCTTCGGACTTGGAAGGCTCCTTGCGGCTGTGCATCGTGACAAAAATGCTTTCCGCTCTGCAATGGTTCTCTTCTGCCCAGAAGCGGCAGGAATTGACTTCGCAGCGAACGTCCTTTGCCATGTTGTTCACCTCGCTCTCGTGAGCCGGGCAATCAAATAACGGAGACCGTCAAGTTGGCGCTTGATGCGACCTCCACCTCTTTCCATTCGGAAAGGGGTATTTGACTTACGGCTTGATTTATTCTTTTATATACTACCAGATATGCTTGTCTGAATCAATGTATGAGACATTTGTGGCGGATATGTCGGGTTGACAAGGTTCAATCGGCATGATATCTTTAATTTAAGATAAATGATATTGAGATAAAGCGAATCGGAGTGATCGACCATGTCGGATCCTGACGTATCGGATAACAATATATCGCTGAAGCTGTTCGTCGTACTGTCCAAGGCGCACCGGAGCCTTATGGATCAAGCGATGCGGGATATGCGCGACCAAGGACTCAGTCCTTCCGAGTTCGGCATCATGGAGGTGCTGTACGCGAAGGGAAGGACGCCGATCCAGCAAATCGCCGGCAAGATGCTGCTGACGAGCGGTACGATGACGTACAACATCGACAAGCTGGAGGACAAGGCGTTGATCCGCCGGGTGCTTAGCCGGGAGGACCGCCGTGTCGTGTTCGCCGAGCTGACGGAAAAAGGGACGGCGTTGTTCGATGACATTTTCCCGAGGCATGCGAGCAAGATCCAGGGCATGATGGATGTTCTGACCGTAGAGGAGCAGCAGGAAGCGATCCGCTTGCTCAAGCTGCTCGGTAAAGGCGGGGCGGTCTAGCCGCGTCAGGCCTTACAGAAGAGGAACGTCGACAATAGCGTCACAGGCAGTCGATTGAACCGCGTTACGACGAAATGCGCAATATAAACTCGGGGGGTTGAAGACGATGGAACTCAAGCTCAAAGGCATTCATCACGTATCGGCAATCACGGGCACGGCAGCGGGCAACGTTGACTTTTATACGAAGACGCTCGGGATGCGGCTGGTCAAAAAGACGGTGAACCAGGACGATACGTCCGTTTATCACTTGTTCTACGGGGACGAGCGAGGGAATCCGGGCACGGAACTCACGTTTTTCGAATTTCCTACCGCATGGCGCAGCCGGCCGGGAACGAGCAGCATCTCCGCGACTTCGCTGCGCGTGCCGGGCGATACGGCGTTGACGTATTGGCAGCATCGGTTTACACACTTCGAGGTCGATCAAGACGAGATCGTGGAGCGCGGCGGGCGCCTGACGCTGGCCTTCCGCGATCCTGAAGGTCAGCGGCTCATCCTCGTATCCGACGAGCACGATGCCGGCGTCGCCGGCGGCAAGCCTTGGGACAAGAGCGAGGTACCCGCAGAATTCGGCATCGTCGGACTCGGTCCGGTGCAGCTTACGGTTCTCCGCGCGGAACGCACCGAACGGGTGCTGACGGAGCTGATGGGCTATAGAAGGAAGGGGCAGTATGCATCCGACGTCGCAGGACAGCCCGATATCGTCGTATTTGAGACCGGCGAGGGCGGCAGCGGCACGGAGATCCACCTCGAGGAACGCGACGATCTGAAGCAGGAACGCCAAGGCATCGGGGCGGTGCATCACGTGGCTTTCCGCGTGGAAGACGAGGAGGAGCTGCGCGCCTGGATCGGGAAGATCACATCGGCGGGTCTCGTCAACTCGGGCTATGTCGACCGCTTTTATTTCAAGTCGCTCTACTTCAGAGAACCGAACGGCATCCTGTTCGAGCTGGCGACCGACGGTCCCGGATTCGATACGGACGAGCCGCTGGATCAACTTGGCGAGCGGCTCGCGCTGCCGCCGTTCCTGGAGCCGAAGCGGGAACGCATCGAGGCCGGATTGCAGCCGATCTGACGATGATGACCTGTATTTAAAAAGGAGGAGAATCCCATGTCCATGATCCATATTTTTGAGCCGGGCACTAGCCCGAATGCGCCTACGCTGCTTCTGCTTCACGGAACGGGAGGCTCCGAGCGCGATCTGGTCGGCGTCGGCCGTATGCTGAATCCTGAAGCGGGACTGCTTGGCGTCAGGGGGAACGTATCCGAGCGCGGAATGGCCCGGTTTTTCCGGCGCATCGCAGAAGGCGTGTTCGACGAGGCAGATCTCATTGCGCGGACGGCTGAACTGAACGCTTTTGTCGACGAAAGCGCGATTCAGTACGGTTTCGACAGGCACAACGTCGTTGCGGTCGGGTATTCCAACGGCGCCAATATCGCGGCCAGTCTGCTGTATCATCACCAGAACGCGCTGAAGGGAGCCGTGCTGTTCCATCCGATGGTGCCGCGCCGCGGCAGCGCACTTCCAGATCTGGCCGGCGTACCCGTCTTTATCGGAGCGGGCCGCAACGATCCGCTCTGCACGATGGCCGAGAGCGAAGAGCTGGCTGCTGCGCTCGGCGCGGCTGGAGCTAGTGTCGAGACGCACTGGGAGAACGGCGGGCACCAGCTTTCGAGAACCGAGGTCGAAGCGGCGGCGGCATGGCTGTACGGCGTGTGACTTGTGCATAGGGGACGATCGAATGCTGAATGGTTTACGGGCGAAAGACCCCATAACGATGACGGGATGCGCGACGCGCATTTCTACAGGAGGCGGAAGATGAAGGTAAAGCGGATTGTGGCGAACATCGCTGCGCCCGATTTGTCGGCGGCCAAACGGTTTTACGGGGAAGCGCTCGGACTGGACATCCTGATGGACCACGGATGGATCGCGACGTATGGGGCGGACGCCGATATGAAGGTGCAGATCAGCTTCGCTGCTGAGGGTGGCTCCGGCACGCCCGTGCCGGACTTTTCCGTCGAAGTCGACGACGTCGACGAGGCGCATTCGCGCATGCGAAGCGCGGGATTCGACGTCGAATACGGGCCGGTCGACGAGCCCTGGGGCGTGCGGCGCTTTTACGTGCGGGATCCGTTCGGCAGGCTCGTCAATGTTTTGGCGCATCTCTGACGGGATCCGCCTGCCGGATTCTGCATCCGTCAATAACTTTGCAAAGAACGTGATGAAACAGCCGGCGTTAGTGCCCATTTGCGCTTATCGCCGCAGTCCGGCGTGTAGAAGGATGAGGGTTATGCGGTAATCCCGTGTAACCTCGCGCCGGGTTGCAGTTTCTGCAGCGTTCCACGGTTTTCCGTGCGCTCACCAAACAAAAAGAGGGACGCAGCAGATCGTTCTGCTTCGTCCCTCTTTGCGTTGCGAGCCGTCCGGATCAGCGGCGGCGCGGCGCGCCGGCAGAGCGGGTGGCGCCGCGGTAGCCGCCTTCGAAGTCGTCGGAGTATACGTCCTTCGTCGTACATACGGTGACGTGATGGTAGACGGGGACGCAATGATGGCGCCGGACGACCTCGACGGTCTGCACGACCTCCACGTGTTGCGGGTGGTAATAGTCCTCATATACCGTTTGCGGCGGATCGTATACGGTCTTGCTAACGCATTTTGGGCAATCCGACATATCTGCCAACTCCTTCGCTTGGGATGGTACAGTATACGGGTCGGTCGCCCTGTTGGTCTGTTCATCCGCCTAGCGGAAGATTTATTCCTCGAATTCGATACCTGCCTCGGATAGGCGCGCGATGCGGGCGAGCGATTCGACGCGGTAGCCGGCGTCAAGCAGCAGCTGCCTCCCGGGCTGAAACGCCTTCTCGATCACGATGCCGATACCGGCCACGGAAGCGCCCGCCTTCAGTACGATGCCTGCCATCGCCTGGGCGGCTTGTCCGTTCGCGAGGAAGTCGTCGATAATGAGTACGACATCGGTCGGCGCGAGGAATTGCCTGGCGACGGAAACCTCGCTCTCTTCCTGCTTCGTAAAGGAAAACGAGCGCTCGGTCCACAGATCGTCCTTGAGCGTCAGCGACTTGCGCTTCTTGGCGAAAATGAGCGGCACGCGGAGGCCGAGCGCGGTCATCAGCGCCGGCGCGATGCCGGATGATTCGAGCGTAAGTACCTTGGTAACGCCGGCGTCCTTAAATAAAGAGGCGAAAGTTTCGCCGATATCGGCCATCAGAACGGGGTCGACCTGATGATTGAGGAAGGCGTCGACTTTAAGTACGTCAGAGCCGAGCACGCGGCCTTCCTGGCGGATTTTCGTTTTTAGCTTTTCGATGACTGGCAGCCCCTTTTGTGCAGATAATTTCCCATTATAACGGATGTCGCCCGACTTTTCTTGTCCCAGTGCGCATAATGGCTGTAATTTCCACGCAAAATGAGACAGCCGAGCGAACAACGGGATGAAGAAAGGCAGGGGATGCGGGATGAAAAAAGGATGGCGATGGAAGAAGCGGCTGCTGAAAAGAGGGGGCATTCGACTGGCGGCCTTTGCGGTGGCAGTGTTTATGGCCTTAAGCGCGCGTCCGGCGCTGACGGCGGCGGAAACGAGCGTGCCGGCCGAGCAGCGTGCGCCGGCTGAACATGTGGTTGCGGTCGTCATTGACGACTTTGGCAACCGGATGAAAGGCACGGCCGAAATGCTGCGGCTGCCGATTCCGATTACGGCCGCAGTCATGCCGTTTTTGCCGACCTCGCAGGCGGACGCTGAAGCGGCGCATGCCGCAGGGCGGGAGGTGATCGTGCATTTGCCGATGGAGCCGGTCAAAGGCAAGCCGAGCTGGCTCGGGCCAAGAGCGATATTGACCTCCCTGTCCGACGAGGAGATCCGCCTGCGCACCGAAGCGGCGATTGCCGATGTGCCGCATGCGGTCGGGATGAACAATCATATGGGATCGCGCGCGACAGCCGACGAACGCGTCATGCGCATCGTGCTGCAGGTATGCAAGGAACACGGCTTGTTTTTTCTGGACAGCCGCACTTCCTATAAAACGGTCGTGCCGAAGCTGGCGCGCGAAATGGGCGTGCCCTTGCTACAGAACGATTTATTTCTGGACGACGTATACACGGACAGGCATGTGGCGGGTCAAATGCTGCTGCTCAAGGCGCGCGTGCAAAAGCATGATCGGACCGTAGTTATCGGCCACGTAGGTCCGCCGGGGCTCATTACGTCCGGACAACTTGCGGCAGCGGTACCCGGTTTGCGCCAAACCTCGGTCCGGTTCGTCAAGCTGTCCGAGCTTCTCTCGCCGTCTTCGCCTTACTTGATGCCTGGTGCGGAGCTGCCGGGTTCTACATCTTTAGAATCCGAGCCTGGTTCGAAAACGCCGGCAGATAGTCCTACGAGCCGATAAGCCGCGATGCCGTCGGCGATCGCGGTGGCGATGGCCGTTTGGCCCGCCGGCGTCGTAAGCATGTTCAAATCGCCCGGATTGCTGATAAAGCCGGTCTCGACGATGACGCTCGGGGGGCCGGCTTTTTTTAGCACGTAAAACTGATCGCCCGCGAGCGGCGGGACATTCGTTTTCTGCTGCTTGTTCAGACTGTCCTGAATAAGCGAGGCGAGCAGCGCGCTTCCGGCATCGAGCCGGTGAAGCACGACCGGTCCGCGTACCGATTTCCGCTTGGACCAATTGACGTGGACGCTGATGAACACGCCCGCGCCGATATCGCGTGCAAGGCCCTTGCGCTGAGACAGATCGCGCTGATGGCGCGAGGAGCGAAGCCAGCGATTGTCGTCGCTGAGCGCGTAGTCGCCGGTCCGGTTCAGCACCGCGTGCATGCCGCGGCTTTTCAAGATGAGATAGAGCTTGCGCGAGATGGCAAGATTGATGTCCTTCTCCAGGATGTTCCCGGCATGCGTCCCGCCGTCGATGCCGCCGTGTCCGGCGTCGATCAGCACGTCCGCTGCGGGAAGCGTATGCCGCGCCGTCGGACTGCCCGCGAAGGGCAGTGCGAGGCCCGCTTCCGCATGGTACGCGCTGGCGGAGGGAAGCGGGAGCGAGCCATGGGCTGCCAAGAGGCACACTAACACTGCGCAGAAGCGGTGTTTATAAGAGGGTAACATTCGATCGTCCGTCTCCTTCCGGTCCGGGGCGAAGATTTTGCCGTTAGCGTGGCTCGGGAAGAGCGATCTCATTCATAGGCTTGGCGACAAGGAAGCGAAGGCACAGCCTTACGCTTCAAGCTTCGCGGTGCCGTCCGGGCTTCTCGGGACGCGACTGGGGCGCATGGGCATCTCTAATACAAATAGGATATAAAGAGTTGTAAACGGGCAAACTGAACTCATCAAGCATCGCGAGGGAGGAAAGCCCGATGAGCGATACGACAGACTATCTGAAGTATGTAGCGGAGCGATCGGTTGCGTATCTGAATCTGCCTGCGGACGAGCGCCGCGAGCGGCGAAAAAAAAAGCGCGAGCCTTGGCAGATTCGCTGGTTCGGCCAGTTGCTGCCGCTGGGCATCCGCATTTGGTGGGCGAACCGCAAAAAAGAAGAAGAGCCGGCTGCTCGCGTCTGACGACGCGGGCGCAGCGGGCTCTTTTTTGCTTCTTATAAAGTAAGTCGCATTTTACTGAGATAATGTTGCCAACCGTCTTTTGTGGTTTTTAAATGCCGAATTTAATCCATGTCCATTCCGAATCGTGACCATGGGATGCCCCGCGACCTTGTAATAAGGTAAAGGTCAGCACTGACTAAACGGGGGTTATCCGATGACTGTACCATTCAATGGGTTAGGCATGAATTTGGGCCATTTATCGCTTCTGTCCAAAGCGAAAACGCGTTCGATCAGTCCCGAAAACCCGACTGGCGATAAGGGAAAAGGCGGCATGGCCGAGCAAGGGACAGGCTCGCATTGCGCGAGAGAACTGGGGCGCGGTTGGAAAATATCGCCGAGCATCGCCATTCCGGCAGGAACGACTGCAGTCATTGCGGATGTGGACGGTCCCGGAGCGATTCAGAGCATGTGGTTCGGGGGTTATGTCGGCCGCGACTTTATTTTGCGTATTTACTGGGACGGTTTGGAAGCGCCTTCGGTGGAAAGTCCGCTGAGCGATTTTTTTGCTTTAGGTTGGGAGTCGAATGCGCGCGGACCGTTTACCGGGCCGCACGCCCAGATCAGCTCCGTTCCGGTCGCGGTCAATCCGAACCGCGGTCTGAACTGCTTTTGGGAAATGCCGTTTCGCGAGCATTGCAAGATGACGATCGAAAATATCGGGCCGAAAGACAATGGTCTATACTTCCAGATCAACTATGCGCTGACCGAGGTGCCGGACAACGCGGCTTATTTCCACGCGCAGTTCCGGCGGACGAATCCCGTCCCTTACAAGCAGGATTATACGATTGTCGACGGCATTAAAGGGGAAGGGCACTATGTCGGGACGGCGCTTTTCGTCGGCCTGAACGGCGCGGGTAATTGGTGGGGCGAAGGAGAAATCAAGTTTTTTATGGACGGGGACGGCGAGTTTCCGACGATTTGCGGAACCGGGACGGAGGATTATTTCGGCGGCGCCTACGATTGGGATGTAGAAGGAAAATATACGTCCTACACGACTCCGTATATGGGGCTGCATCAGATTCTCCCCTCAGACGGACTTTACGTATCCCAACAGCGGTTTTCCATGTACCGCTGGCATGTGATGGATCCGATCCGATTCGAAAGCGATCTTAAAGTGACGCTTCAGGATCTTGGCTGGCGGGGCGAGACGAGGTATTTGCCGCGGCAGGACGACATGGCATCGGTCGCCTACTGGTACCAGACGATTCCTTGCGCGCCTTTCCCGCCGTTCCCGACCCGGGACGAGATCGAAGTCATTTAAGGAGCTGACGGCAAATGCGACGACAATTTACGTATACGGGAAAAAATACGAACGAAATTTCGTTCCCGCTCGGCGGCATCGGCACGGGCAGCATCGGGCTGGCGGGCAACGGCCGGCTCGTCGACTGGGAAATTTTCAACCGCCCCAACAAAGGCGGCATCAACGGATTTTCCTTTTTCGCAGTCAAGGCGGAAAAGGAGGAAGAAGTCATTTTCGCCAAGGTGCTTCACGGCGATTTGGCGCCGCCGTACCACGGCACGGGCGATACCCCTTACGCCGGTTACGGGCATGGCGTGCAGCGGGAGTCGATGTCCGGCTTCCCTCATTTCCGGACGGCCTCCTTCAAGGGGCAGTATCCGGTCGCGGAAGTAACCTTTACCGACGACGAGGCAGAAGACTGCACAGCCGGGGACGAGGCGCAATGGAGCGGACGCGCAGCAGAATGCGGGACCTCACCTTTACGGGCGAAGCTGACGGCGTACAGCCCGTTCATTCCGCATGCCGACGACGATTCGTCGCTTCCCGCAGCCATACTTGCTTTCGAAATTACGAACGTGACCGACGAGACGCTGGACGTGACGGTGGCCGGGTGCATGGCCAATCCGGCAGCAGGCGGAGCCGTCAACAGCTATGAGGAGCGGGAAGGCTTTCGAGGCATCCGCTTGGGCACGGCGACGATCGGCGAGGAGGAGACGGAATACGGCAGCTTGACGATCAGCACGGATGCGGCCGATACAAGTCATCAAAAATATTGGTTTCGGGGCATCTGGTTCGATAACGTCACTGTATTCTGGAAAGAATTCAATCAGCCCGGACCGTTCAAGCCGCGCGACTATGATGACGAACGGAAGAAACAGGATCACGTCATTCACAATCATAAGGATACGGCGACGTTGGCGGGAAGACAGTCGATTCCTCCGGGCGAGAGCCGGACATTTCGCTTTGTGCTGACGTGGCATTATCCGAACTATGCCAACTACTGGAATCCGGGAGCCGAAAAGCCTCCCGTATGGAAAAACCACTACGCAACGCGTTTCTCCGACTCCGTCGATACGGCCGCCCATGTGTGGAGCAGACTCGGCGAGCTGGAAGCGCAGACCTTTGCCTTCCGCGACGTCCTCTTTTCCTCGACGCTGCCGGAAGCGGTGCTCGATGCCGTTTCCGCCAATCTGTCCGTCATCAAGTCGCCGACGGTAGCCCGGCTGACGGACGGCACGCTGTACGGCTTTGAAGGCAATCACGTGAAGGAAGGCTCCTGCGAAGGCTCCTGCACGCATGTTTGGAACTACGAACAGGTGACGCCGTTCCTGTTCCCTCATCTCGCCCGTACGATGCGCGAGGCGGAATACAAGTACTGCTTTTTCGATAGCGGGCGGATGGCTTTCCGCATGATGCTGCCGCCCGATGGGCGCGACAAGCTCGATTTTCATGCCGCAGCCGACGGGCAGCTCGGCAGTATCGTCCGGTTTTACCGCGAATGGAAAATTGCAGGCGACGACGAATGGCTGCGCCGGCAGTGGCCGAGGGTCAAGCGTTCGCTCGAGTATGCCTGGTCCGAAGAAAACGCCGACAAGTGGGATGCGGATCGGGACGGCGTGCTTGAAGGAACGCAGCATCACACGCTGGATATGGAACTTTACGGACCCAGCTCGTGGCTGAACGGCTATTACCATGCGGCATTGCTGGCCGCCGCGCAAATGGCCGATGCGGTCGGCGATCCGGACGGGAATGCGTACCGGGAATTGTTCCGGCGCGGCAGCGAATGGGTGGATCGGCATCTGTTCAACGGCGACTACTTCTATCAGTCGATCGATTTGACCGACACGAAGTATCCGGTCGATCCCGAGCTTGGACAAGTCAAGTATCAGGTGGCGGAAGGCTGTCATATCGACCAGGTGATCGGGCAATGGTTCGCGCATACGACGGGGCTGGGCTATATTTTCGAGCGGGAGAAAGTCAGGTCGGCTCTGTCGGCCATCTATCGCCACAACTTTGTCGGCCCGATGCGGGATTATGCGAACGCTTGCCGCATCTATGCGCTGAACGACGAGAAAGGCGTCATGATTTGCACCTATCCGCGCAACAACAGCCCGTTAATCCCGATTCCGTATGCCGGGGAGTGCATGAACGGGTTCGAATATCAGGCGGCCTGTCACATGATTCATGAAGGGCTTGTGCGGGAAGGGCTCGACATCGTGGACGCGATTCGCGCCAGATACGACGGAGAACGCCGCAATCCGTGGAATGAATTCGAATGCGGCAGCAACTACGTTCGCTCGATGGCTTCTTACGGACTGCTGCTAGCGTTAAGCGGGTTCACCTATGACATGCGGGCGGGCGTTATCGGTTTTCATCCGCCCGCCATGCCCGAAGCGGTTGACCGCACCGGCGTTCCGGTTTTCCGCTGCTTCTGGTCGGTCGGCAAAGGCTGGGGGCAAGTTACGGTCGCAGAGCGCGAGATCGGCCTCGACCTGCGATATGGCGAGCTGACGCTGAATACGTTCCGCAGCCCCAAGCTGACGCAAACAAGCCGCGTTCAAGCTTGGATCGGGGACGGCTCGTCGCTTAACGGAACGCAGGTCGCCATGCGTGCGGTTGCCTGCCGTGCGGATGCCGACGGCGAGGTTTCCTTCGAGGAGCCGCTCACGCTGAAGGCGGGGCAGCAGGTGATCCTCCGCATCGGATAAGCGGCAAAGCGAAGATTTTAACTCAGAGAAGGACCGGGATGTGGCCTCAATGGCTGCAATCACGGTCTTTTCGATACCGTACAACTATGTTTTAATAAAAATGTATGCGCATTCAAAAAGGCTCTCCGGCAGCAAAGGGAAGTTTCAGCAAAGGGGGGGATGCAGCTATGTTCACGGTCTTGCTGGTGGACGACGAACAGTGGGCGCTTATGGGACTGAAAAGCAGTCTGGAATGGGAGCGGGCGGGCTTGTCCGTCGTTTGCGAGACGACGAACTCGGTCGCTGCGCTGGAGGCGATCGAGCGGCTGAAGCCGGACGTCGTATTTTCGGATATTCGCATGCCGGTCTATTCGGGCCTGGATTTATTGCGAATGTGCCGCGAGAAAGGCATCTCTTCGGATTTTATTATCGTCAGCGGCTACGCTGAATTCGAATACGCGAAAAGCGCGCTCAAATACGGTGCGTACGATTATTTGCTCAAACCCATCAATGAAGAGGAATTGCGCAAGCTCGCACGGAAGCTGGTCGTCCATCTGTCGGAGAGGTCGGTCTCCGAGCGCGGCGCCGATTTGTTCGATTTCGAGGAACTCTTCGACCGAACCGGCGTCGGACCGGGCAACCGCTACGCAAGCAGCCAGGCGTGCCTGCTTTCTGGCGTCGCTCCGAACGAGATCGCGTCGGCATTGACGATCGAGGAGGTTTCAAGCTTAATCTTGAAAGCAGGCTATGAACAATATATGGTTCTGCTGAACTTCGCGCCTGCGGCCGCTCAGGCCGTTGACGAGGCGATCGACCGCCTGCTGCGCGAGACCGAACGGTCTGGCGGCTCTCCCGGCTCGGGCTTCAGCGAGGCGGCGAATCGCTCGGCCAACTGGAGCAAGCTGCTGGAACAGGCTAATAAGGCGCACGCCTCAGGCTTCCTCGATTCCGATACCCCGCTGCGCCGTTATACCCGCGCGGACACAGCGGCCGTGAAGCAGCTGGTCGATCGTTTCTTCACGGCCGCTTCCGCCAGGCATGCGGATGAGCTCGGCGATCTGTGCCGTTCGCTCCCTGCGCTGTTCAAGCAGCCCGGCTTCGGAATCGAGGCGGTCGAATATTTCCATAACAGTCTGGCGGTGCTCTACCGTTACAAGTATGGAGAACGATTCGCGGAAGCTGCGCTGGAGCCGCTCACCTACAACGGATTGGCTGCCAGGCACAAGAACGCGTCCGATTATGCGGAGTATCTGTATCAGACCTGCGGCGTCTATACGATCGGCCAACCGAAGCAGAGCGCTTCCGACGAGGATTTCGGCAAGCTGCTCAGCCATATTCATGCCCATTACAGCGATGACCTTTACCTGGGAGACTTGTCCCGGGAATTCCATATCAGCCCGACATACTTGTGCGAGCTGTTCCGCAAGAAAACCGGTCAAACGTTTACGAAATACATGAACGAGCTGAGGTTGGACAAAGCCCGTGAGTATATGAAGCTATCCGATGTCAGCATGGCCGAAATCTCGGAAAAGGTCGGCTTCAAGGATTACTTTTATTTCAGCAAGCTGTTCAAGAAAAATTATGGCGTTAGTCCCGCCCAATATCGGAAGGGCGAATTCCCGCATGAAAAAGCTCTATAACGTCAAACTGATTTATTTGTTTATTTTGCTCGCTTTCACGGCCGTTATGACCAATGTCATTCTTCAGGCGTATTATTACGTCAACTTCGACCTGATCACGCGGAACAAAGCGGATGATTACTTCTCGTCCATCATCGAGCAGGTGCAGGGTCGGGTCGAGACGACGCAAAAGGAAATCCAAAATAAATCGAACGAAATCGCCTACAGCCGATTGCTGCAGGAATATTTGAATTCGCCGGACAAGTCGAAGAAGGCGGAGTATTTCCCGCTTGTCGTCGATTACATCTCCAATGTCATTCACTCGACCGATTATATTAAAGGCATTCGCGTTTTCGAAAGCCGGGATCATTACATCGGAACCAACGCAGGGGACGAGTTTACGGCCGTGACCGGCGACATCTTTAAGGCCATCGACATGCAGAAGCTGCTGGACAAGGAAAATGCGCTCAAAAAACCGCTGTTTACGGGCCCTTATCGCGATCCGGAAGGCGATTTTTATTATTATGCCTACGTGCAGCCCATTTTCAAAACGATGCCGGGCGATTTCTCGTTCGAGCCGATCGCGATCGGCGTTTTCATCTGCAGTGCGGACAGCCTGCAAGCGCTCGTCGATTCAATACCGTTATCGGCACGCTCCGTACTGGCTTTCAGCCTCAACGATACGATTCTATCGACCAACCGGGAGCATGTTCTGGGTCGGTCGCTCACCTCCAACTTCAGCGCCGAGCTGGCGCAAATTCGTTCAAAGGGCGAACAATCGGGCAAAACGGACAAGCAACTGCTTAAATTCACTCAGATGAAGAACGACAGCTGGTCGATCTTTCTGTCCATTCCGGTTAAGGACATTACGACAGACACGGCCGGGTTAAAGCAAAGCGGGCTCGTCATCAGCATTTTGGAGCTGCTTTTTTTCCTCGTTGCCGGGTTTTTCCTCATTCGCGTCATTTACCGGCAAATCTCTCATCTGTTGGCCGACATCGTCCAGGCGAGCCGCAGAGAGGGCGGCTACAGGCTCCAGGTACGCGGGAAAAACGAAGTGGGCATCATCTCCCTCCATATTAACGGCATGCTGCGAAAAATCGAATCCGCGAACGAGTCGCTGCTGCAGACGCAGGAGCGATTGTATGCCACGGAGCTCGAGAAGAAGCAGTCCGAAGTCAACGCGCTCCACAGCCAGATCAATCCCCATTTTCTGTACAACACGCTTGAATGCATCCGCAGCATTGCAAAATACCGGGCCGTGGATGAAATTGCGCAAATTTCCTCGGCCATGGCGCATATTTTCCGTTACAGCATCAAAGCGGACGATTTCGTCGCTTTGCGCGAAGAACTCGATATTTTGAATGCGTATTTTAAGATTATGAACATTCGGTTCCAAGAGCGCTTCGCTTTCGAAATGAAAATCGAGGAATCGCTCCTTGGGTGCGGGACGTTCAAGATGCTGCTGCAGCCGATCGTCGAGAACGCCTTCTATCACGGTCTGGAAAACAGCTACGACAAGGGAACGGTTACGCTGACGGCATCTGTGCAGGACGAACGAATCGTCATCATTGTCTCGGACAACGGCATTGGCATGCCGCCGGAACGGCTCGCTTCCCTCAATCAAATGCTGAGAGAGGCAGGATCTTCCTTTTCGATGCATGGCGGCAATCGCAGCATCGGGCTTGAGAATATCGCCAAACGAATTGCGCTTATCTATGGACCGGCTTACGGCCTGACGATGGAAAGTGAGCCCGGCCTTGGAACGACCGTAAAAATCGAAATACCGAAAATAAGACATGTCGAAGCCGAACACAGTCCATCCGAATGGCAAGCCGGTTAGGATACGATAATGTCGTAGCACAAGAAGGAGGTTCAGCATGAAGGGCCGTGCGATAAGGTTTTTCCTGGTTTTATTGATAACGATTTCATGGTTCTTGTGCGGCGCCGGCTGCAAATCCGATTCCGGCTTGGACAGGTCGGCGAACAACAACGGCATCGGCGGAACCGCACCTGCACAAACGCTTCGTATTGCCTGGATGGAAAGCTCGAAGTGGGGGAAAGACGACATTGCGGAACGGCTCGAGAAGATGTTCGGCATCGCTTTCGATTTCGTCAGCTTAAACTGGTCCGATGCAGCCAACAAGCTTAACGTCATGGTTGCTTCGGGAGACGTTCCCGACATGTTCTATTATCCGGCCCTCGATGATCCCTCAACGAAGTCGGTGTATATCAAATGGGCGGAGAGCGGCATTCTGAAGCCGCTGCCGGACGATCTCGGGAGATATCCGAACATTGAAAGGGTCATGAAGCAATACGATTACATGAAAATCGGCGGCAGGCATTATTCGATTCCAAGGCTGGCCTGGCAGCCGGAAAACCAGCATCTGTCCGTCGGCATTCTCGTACGTACGGATTACATGCGGCAGCTCGGCTTTGCGGATATGCCGGCGTCGCTCGACGAATTCGTCCATTTGCTGACAGCGATGCGCGACGGCGATCCGGACGAGAACGGCAAGTCCGATACGATTCCGTTCAGTCCCGGCAGTGTCGGCTTACTTTTTCTGCAAAGTCTGTACGGACTGACGAACGGCTGGATTCAGGAAAACGGGCGCTATGTTCCTTCGTACATTTCAGACAAGTATTTAGCTTATACGAAGTTCGTCAAAACGCTTTATGACGACGGTCTGATCGATTCCGACTTCGCCACCGAAGTGCCGGAACAGGTCAGCGACAAATTTGCGGCAGGACAGATCGGCGCCGTCGGAGCACAGCTGGAGGCGACGAGCATGCAGGTCACGTTATTCGACAAATTGGCGAAAACGGTGCCCGATCCTTACGATATCGTGGATTTATTGCCGATTACGAAGGGACCTTACGGCGATCTGGTGATGACCAACCAGTTCAACCACTATTCCGCGACGCTGTTCGGGGCGCATATGAGCGACGAAAAGATGGATCGCGCGCTGCGCTTGTACGATTACCTGCTGTCTGACAAGGGACTTGAGCTGATGCGTTGGGGCATCGAGGACCGGGACTATCGTAAGGAAGACGGCCAATACGTCGATCTTCGCAAAGCTGAAAGCGTTTCCGGAACGCCGAATTCGCTGAACGTCGAAAAACCGACGACCAACTTGAAGCTGCTCGTCTCGTGGGACGTCGACGGGGGCTGGGGCAATCCGTCGCTGGCCAGAGCGCTCGTCGATCTGGAGAAGAAACATATCGCCATCTATCAGAAGTATATTCAGCAAGATAAAGGCGCGAGAATCAACTATCTGTACGAGCCCGCGCTCGACCGATTTAATTACACGGATCTGACCCAATTGTTTTTTAACAATGCGGTGCTGGGCAAATATCCCGACATCGATGCCGCCTTCAAGCAAATGGTCGCGCAGGTGTTGACCGAGCGGGGCGGTAGCGAAGCGATTCGCGTCGCGAACGAACGTGCGGCGGCGATGCCTTAGCGTCGATGAAGCTATCACGGAGCGGGGAGTCCGCAACATCAATTTGAATTTTCAGGAGGATGACTGAAAATATGATATCGAATTACAAGCGCAAAACGCTAGCCGCAGTTGCAGGGCTGCCGGTGCTCTTCACGCTGCTCGCCGGCTGTTCCGGCAACCATAACGAGAACAATTCCCCGAGCCCGTCCGCGAGCGCGCCGGCCTCGGAGCAGGCTGCGAACACGGCTTCCGCGGCCTCCGACAAACCCAAGGAAAAAGTCGAGGTGTCGTTCTGGGCGCTGCAATTCGAGCCCTATATGGACGAATGGTGGAAAAAGTGGGTTGCCGAATTCAACGCGCAAAGCGACAGTACGATCATTAAATTGGAAATCGTGCCGAACGGCGAGCCGTACCAGCAAAAGCTGAAAGCGGCGCAAGCGGCCGGAACGGCGCCTGAAATCGTACAGAGCTCGTGGACGGACGTCATCGCCAAGTACGCGACGAACAGCCTGATGCTGCCGCTCGACGACTATCTCAGCCAAGATGCGTTCGACAACCTGTTCCCGATCGCCCAGCAAGCCGTCACGTATAAGGGCAAGCATTATGCCTACCCGCTGTTCGTCGAGCCAGCAGGCGTGTTCTACTACCGCAAAGATAAATTCGCCGAAGCCGGGCTTGATCCGGAGAAACCGCCCGCAAGCTGGGATGAGTTGATCGAATACGGCAAGAAGCTGACCAAAGAAGGACAATACGGCTTCCAGATGGCGGGTCCGGCCGCCGAAGCGGGCATCGTCTCGTGGGAGCTCGAGTATATGCTCGGTACGGGCGCCATCTCTGAAGACTGGTCGAAAGCGACCGTTAACGACGACAAGCACAAGCAGATTTTGCAATTCTGGAAGCAGCTCTACGACGAAAAGATCGTACCGAAGCAGCCGTTGTCCGGCTGGTCCGATCTGAAGCCGCTCAGCGAAGGCAAAGTGGCGATGCAGCTCTCGGGCTCGTGGGGGCTTGGCCAGCTTCGCGGCGCGTACAAGGACCAGGTCGATATGAAAAACATCGGCGTATCGTCGATGCCGACGCCGGACGGCGCGACCGGCGTCACGACGACGTCGATGGGCGGCTGGTTCCTCGGCATCGACGGCAAGGCGAAGCATCCGGAAGCGGCGGCCGAATTCATCTCCTGGCTGCTCTATGACAATAACGAGCCGATGCTCGACTTCTTCAAAGCGGCGGGCTACTGCCGGTTCCCGATCACGAACAAGCTGAACGACGCCGTCAAGAGCGATCCGGAGGCGAGCGCAGATCCGTTCTTCCAGGCGATCATGGAAAAAATCATTCCTTACGCGCTGCCGGAGCCGTCTTACCCGTTCGATATTCGCCTTGCGATGGGCAGCGCCATCGATCGCGTCATCATCGAAGGCATGGACATCGACAAATCGCTGGCCCAGGCGGATAAAGAAATCAATGACTTCATTAAAAAGAACGATGTCCAGGCGAAACGGCCGAACGCTTAACCCGATCGTTCGCGTCTGACTTCGCCATCCATCCGGAAGCAACGGCCGGAGCCCGCTCGCGCACGGCTACCCGGCCCGTTGTTCCGTTCCATGTCTTTTATGCGCTTTAACGAGGTGAACCGACCATGAAGGCCAAACAAAAAGAAGCGCTGCAGGCCTATGTTTTTCTGCTGCCGGCGCTGATTACGATCACGACTTTCGTGATCCTGCCGCTCATTTATTCCGCCGTTGTCAGCTTCTTCAACTGGAGCTTCTACACGGAGTCCACTTTTGTCGGCCTGAAAAACTACGCCCGCGTGCTGTCGGACAACAAGTTTTGGGACGCCATGCTCGTTTCCCTGAAGTTCGTGGCGATCCTGCTGCCGTCGCAAGTGGTGCTCGCGTTTATTTTCGGTCTCCTCCTCCGCAGACTGCAGGGGAAAACGGCTTCATTCGTCAAGACAAGCATCTACATCCCCTACGTCATGTCGGGGATCGTCACCGGCCTGCTATTTTCTTTTATGTACTATTACGAGGGAGGCTTGCTCAACTCGATTGCCGGCTGGTTCGGCATCGAGAAGATCGCCTGGCTGATCGATCCGAAGTTCGTCGATTTCGCCGTCGTGCTGCCGGCCATCTGGATCTCGCTCGGCTATAACTCCCTGCTCATTCTCGCCGGACTCAACGATATTCCGAGAATCTATTACGAAGCGGCGTCGTTGGAAGGCGCAAGCCCATGGAGACAAACGATCTTCATTACCGTTCCGCTCATGCGCAATCTCTTCGTATTCATTATCGTGACCGGCGTCATCGGCACGCTGCAGTTTTTCGATCTGCCGCTTATCTTGACGAACGGGGGACCGATGGACAAGACGACCACGCCGATGCTGCTCATTTACAGGCGATATCTGATCGATTCCGATCTCGATTTTTCCATTGCCGCTTCGCTGGTCATGTTCGTCATTCTCGGTACCGTATCCGCGTTTATATTCAAGTTGATCAATTCGCAGAAAGCCCAGGAGTAGCGGCTTGAAGGAGGTTTACCCTGATGACTAGTCGGTCTATCGACGGAATCGTACTGCGGCTGTTCGGCCTATTGATCGCCTTCGTGGCGCTGTTTCCGCTGCTGTGGGCGATTATCGCCGGATTTAAGAGCGATTCGCAAATATTGGCGGTTCCCTTCCGCTTTTTTCCGAAGGTGTGGGATCCGGCAAACTATGTTGCCCTTTTGGGAGATGAAGCATTTCTGCGTTCGTTGGCCACAACCTTTCTCGTAGCTGGCGTGACTACGGTACTGTCGCTGTTCTTCAACTCGCTGGCGGCGTTCGCTTTCGCGCGGATGACGTTCCCTTTCAAAAAGTCGCTTTGGGCCTACGTCATGATTCCGCTGTTCGTCCCGGCGATCTCCATCCTGATTCCTTCGTACATTATTGTCAGCAAGCTGCATCTGGTCGACTCGGTGCTCGTCCTCATGCTTCCCTTTATCGTCGGGGTTTACGGCGTTTTTTTCATTCGGCAATTTTATTTAAACGTTCCGAGCTCTTACGAAGAAGCGGCGATCATTGACGGGGCTTCTTATTTTCAGGTGTATACGAAAATATTTTGGCCGCTGTCCCACCCGCCGTTCGTCATCGTCGGCGTCGGTTCGTTTCTGGGCATGTGGAACTCGTTCGTGTGGCCGATCATGACCATTTCCGATCCGAAGCTGTTCCAGATCATGCAGCTGCTCGCTTATTTCCGCAATCAATACGGCTCGGAGATCGGCATGTGGCTGACCGGAAGCACGATTGCGGCGCTGCCGATCATTATTTTGTTTCTCGTTTTCCAGAAATACATTATCGAAGGATTGAAGATTTCCGGCCTCAAATAAAAAGGAGGGACAGGACCATGAAATCTTTCTTCAAAATCGGTATGTGCGCCTTGCTCGCCTGGGGGACGATCGGCTTCGGCCCTTCGTCTTCCCGGCCTGTTTATGCGGCGTCGGTCATCAAGAACGGCAATTTGGAGACCGGCGGATTGACGGGACCGGGCAACGGCTGGACGGTTCATACGACGTCCGGCGCGGCGCCCACGACACCCGCCAATCTCGCCGCCGTCGACAGCAACAAGCAGGGCGACTATTTCTTGGCTACGGGCGTCATGAAGGACCGCTGGACGATCTCGGGCGGCAAGCTCAATCTGAACCGCCAGAGCGAAGAAGGCGACATGTTCGTACAGCGCCTGAATGCGGCCGCTTCGGCAGATATGGAGCTGTCGGCCGTCATTAACATCGCCGATGGCGGGGCGACCGCTGGTCTCAAGTTCCGCGCGGACGACCGCAATATGAAAGCGTACGGGTTGCTGCTGTACCCGGGCTCGGACGAGCTGGCGCTGGTCAAATTTCCGTATATGGGAGAGGGCAACCTGCTGCATACGCAGCCCTATACGCTTAATACCGGCACCGATTATACCGTCAAGGTGCAGAGCTACAGCCAGGGTGGCAATGTCGTCATTAAAGTGTACATAGGCGGAACGAACGTTTTCAATTACACGGACGTGAACCAGCCTTCGCAGCCGTTCTATTTCCAGCCGAACGGCGTTTATGCAGGCGTTACCGCCAACACGACAAAAGCGACGTTCGACGATTTGACGCTCAATAACTTCGCCGGCGGCGCCTTTGTCTCCAACGTGTACACCGACAATTTCAGCTCGAGCTCGCTCGCTTCGAACTACAAGCTGTTTCCGGGCAACCAAACGATTATCGACGACAGCTTCGTCGGCATGATTGTGTCCGACTCTTTTACGGTCGACAACCATTACATCACCTTCCGGATGGCCGGCCAGGAAGATGCGGCGAACGAATACGTCGCGCTCGTGCGTGATTCCGACAATGTGATGCTGTACAAGGAGACGGGGGAAAATAACGATTACATGTCCGTCAAAGCATGGGATGTATCCGCTTATCAAGGTCAAACGGTCCATATCGCCATCGTCGACAACGGCAGCGGGGGGCGTGCGCATATGGTGGCGGACGATTTTCGGCTGGCATCGGCGGTTCCGATGGAAAAGGATGTAAGCATTCTCGAAAGCCAGGTCGGTTATCATACCGACGGCGTCAAGCGAATTTATTTGCGCAGCGCCAAAGCGAATCCGGACGTCGATCCGGCGGGCCGAACGTTCCAGATCAAGTCGGGCGGCACGACGCTCGGCAGCGGCACCGTTTCAAGCCGCCAAGAGAAGTGGGGCAGCTACTGGTGGGTGCTCGATTTCAGCGCTTATACGACGGCCGGCACTAATCTGCATGTGCAGTTGGACGACCTCGTGTCGTCGGACTTCGATATCGGAGACCATGTGATGACCGATAACAATCAGCTCATCACGATCGCGCTCGATCAACTGGAGGCGCGGGCGGTTCCGGGCAAAGAAGGCTGGCTGGACAGCTCGGGAGACATCCGTGAGTTAACGTCGATGATCATCGCCACGAACGCGCTGGTCGACATTTACGAGAACTTCAATGCGCAATTGTCGCCGGCCAATCAGACGAGGCTTCACAATCTGATCGCCGACGGCGCCGATTATTTGGCCGCGGCCCAGCAGCCGGACGGCCGGTTCGTGCATGACTTGTACCCCAACCCTTGGGGCGGCTACGAGGTGCTGACGCTTCACGACGCCATTTACGCGATGACGGCGCTGGCGCGGGCTTATCAGGTTACGTCGAACGGCGTTTACCTGAATGCGGCGGGAGCCGCCTATGACATGATTCAGGCGAGAAAAGGCTCGCCGGGCGGCTACAATCCGCTGGACGAGATCGATTATCACGGAGACGGCAACGGTCTGACGTACACGTCACGCGGCGCCCGCATCGAATATTACATTCCCGACGCGTCATGGACGATGCCGACCTCGATGAAGACCAAAGAAAAAATGACTTATTTATGGGCGAATACGCTTATGTTCAAGCTGACGGGCGATCCGGACTATAAGAATACGGCGATCGAGTTGGCCGACTCCGTTGCGGAACGCCAGTTCACGGATTTTAACAATCCGGTCGGCCCGGCCTACGGCAACTTCTACGAATTCGAGGGCTACGACAATGCTTTCGTCAAGGACTGGATTCAGGCGTACGGCATCCTGCTTGGCTACATCGAACCGACGAATCTGAAGGGGTTCATGGATTTGATCGAGCTGGATCCCGGCCACGCGAACGTAGCCAAATGGTACAATGTCGTGCGCACCTACGGCGAAAATTACATCAAGAAGACGGCCGCGGACAACCCGCTCGGCATTTATCCGGTAGCCGCTTACGCCGACCCTGCCTACCGGGACGTCAAGTATTTTCAATCGATCGCGCACGGAGCCACTTCTTTGTACGGCATGATCGCCAAGAACATTTTGGAAATCGGCAATTTCCTCGGGGATGCTGCATATCAGAAGCTGGCGGAGAACAATCTGCAATTCGTCGTCGGCCTCAATCCAGGTATTCCGAATTCGCCGAAGGAGACGGCGTGGGATTCGCGATCGCTGCTGAAGAATATCGGCGAGCGCTCCTTCCAGGGCTTCGGCGGACTGAGCGAGGCGCCTGACGGGAGCGGCTACAACGGCTTCAGCGCCGTCGACCAGTTCGTGCAGAAGGACGTTCGGCTGTCGCCCGACGCCCCCAAAGGCATCCTGCGTCCGAACGGGCTGCTGCAGTTCAACGAGGATTATATCCCGCACGGACTTGGCTATGCAGGCGGCCTGGCTTTTCTGGAAGGCCCTTTCAAGCTGAAAATCACGGCCAAAAACAACGGCAGTCCGGTATCGGCATCGGTAAACGTCCAACTGGCCGCGCCGCATTCGGCGTCGACCGGTCCGGGCGGAGAGGTGACGGTGACGAATCTGCCGCTCGGCCAATCGGGCACGGTCAGCGTGACGTACGGCTCGTCGACGATTGAACGTCCGATTGCCGTCGTCGGCGGTGGCCGCCTGGAATGGTCCGTCGATTTCGCCGATTATGTCGGCGTAACCGTAGCGGTGCCGGCAGCGCTGACGACGGGGCATGCGAAGCAGGGAACGGTGACGCTGCACAACTATGGAAGCGGTAGTGTGACAGGTACGCTGTCGCTGCTTGCAGACGGCGCGACGCTGTCGTCCGGCTCCGGCAGCGTAACCATCGGCGCCGGCAGCACGGCAACGCAGACGTTCGATGTCGTGCCGGGGAGCAAAACGATGCCTTATCTCGTGCATGCGCGCTTCGTATCGGCACACAACGATTCGACGGCGAACGGCTACGGCAGCGTGCAAGGCTCGACTTCGCAGCTGCTTGCCGACGATTTCTCGACCGGCGATCTGGCGGGCTGGGAACGGACATTTTCCGGAACGTGGTCAACCGCGTCGGGCAAAGGGCAGGTGGGCACGTCAGGCGCGAACGACGCCTATGCCTTGTACCGGGGGCCGCGGGCGCAAAGCTTTACGTACGAAGGCGATTTGTCGATCGCTTCCCAGTCCGGCACGCCCCGCGGCGCGGCGGGGTTGACCTTCTGGTCGAACGACGACGGCACGAAGCGGTACGATCTCGTCGTCGACAAAGGCGACAGTACGATCAAAATCATCAAGCGGCCTTACAGCATTGTCGATTATCGGCCGGTTGCGGGCGGGTTTGCCTATGGGCAGACTTACCATGTCAAACTGGCCGTCCAGGGCACGAGCGCTGCAGTTTACCTGGACAATATGTCAACACCGGTATTCACGACGACGCTCCCCGACTTTTTCCCGGGAGATAGCGACAACCCTTGCAGCGCATGCGATCGCTTCGGCATCTTCGGCTACGATAACGGCGCCGTCGCGTTCGACAACTTGTCGGCTACGCTGCTCCGGCCTGTCACCGGCGTATCGCTGAACAAAAGCTCGCTTACTTTGACGCCGGGCTTCAAAGAGACGCTGCGGGCCAACTTCGCTCCGGCGAACGCGGCGAATCGAACCGTGACCTGGTCGTCCAGCGATCCGTCGATCGCCTCCGTATCCGCGAACGGTGTCGTTTCCGGCGTCCGCGAGGGAACGGCTGTCGTAACAGCTGCGACAGCGGACGGGTCCTATACCGCTTCGGCAGCTGTCGACGTCAAGCTTGTGAGCGAAGACTTCAGCACCGACGCTTATTTCATGAACACGTGGTCCATCTACGCTGGGGCCTGGTACGATATTCCGGCGAACGGAAGCGTGGAGGTGGCCAGTCCGAAAGGCTTCGCCTACAGCGTCAACAACATGGCCGAGGCCGCCGATTTTGCATACAGCGCCAAAATCAAGCTGAAAAGCGGCGCTTCGGCAGGGCTCAGCTTCCGTCTGGACGATGCGGGGACGCAAGGCTACGATGTGTCGATCGACACCGGCGGCAACATCCAACTCGCCGCAAGACCTTACGGCGGCGCGATCGGCACCGCTTCGTATACCTATAGCGCCAGCAAGACGTACGCGCTTAAAGTGGTGGCGGAGCAGTCGCGCATCAAAGTATATCTGGACGGCGTCGAGAAGATCAGCGCTGCAACCAATCACCAATACTCTCGCGGGAGATTCGGCTTGATGGCTTTTCAGTCGACCGCCGAATTCGACGATGTCGAGGCGACCGCAATTCTTTTGAACGACAATTTCGACGACAACAGCCTGGACGGATGGACCGCTTCGGGGGCGTGGACGAACGCCTCGCACAAGCTGCAGTTCAATACGGGCGCCGGCAACACGGCGATTCTGACGAACGGCGCGGCCAGCGCTAACAATTTCATCTACGAAGGGGACGTCACGCTCGCCTCGGGCGACGTGGGGCTCAGCTTCCGCCTGAATGGCGCCGCTACGCAAGGCTACGATCTGATTCTGAGTCAGGGCGGGGGCGTGGTCAAGCTTGCCGAGAGGCCTTATGTCTTGCTTGCCAGCGCCTCGTACGCACTCAACGCCAATCAGACCTATCGCGTCAAAGTCGTAGCCTCCGGCGAGCATATCCAGGCCTATGTAGACGGAACGAAGGTCATCGACTCTTACGGGGCTTCCACCTATAAGGAAGGGAAATTCGGCCTACTCGCTTATAGTTCAACCGGCACCGTCGACAATTTAAAGGCATCGTTCCTTGCGCCGGCCGGCAGTTATTCGGACAGCTTCAATGCTTCGTCTATGACCGGATGGCGGGCGGTAGGGGGAACATGGTCGAATAGTTCGAACTACAGGCAGGGAAGCGCAACGACTGCAGGCGGCGAGCAAATCTATGAGGATGTCGTCGGCGACAATATGACCGTGTCCGCAGACTTGACCATCCATTCGGGCACGGCAGCGGGACTCGGCTTCCGCCTGAACGACTACAGCACGGGCGGTTATACGGTTATTCTCGACAGACTGGACAGCGGAGGCATCTTGAAGCTGGCGACGAAGCCTTACGCCGTACTTGGCGCCTATTATTTACCGGTTGCGACGGATACCGCTTACAATGTTAAGGTCGAGGCCGTCGGACCGCGAATCAAGGTGTATCTGAACAACGTCCTGCGCATCGATGTCACGGACAAGCAATATTCGCGCGGCAAGATGGGCCTGTTCGCCTACGACAGCACCAGCTATTTTGACAATTTGAATTACGCTAAGATAGGCTCGTAACGATTAAAATACGCGACATAACTGGACGGTATAAAAAAAAGGAGCCCTCCGCACGGATGACTGTTCGTCCGATGCGGAAGGGCTCTTTTTGTTCTTTTTGCACAAAAATTAATTAGCGATAAAAAAGGCCGTTGTTGATTTTGGTTAAGGAATCGAGCGGAATGAAGCGCTGACCGCTCATGTCGAGCGCGAGATCGAGCCGGCCGCTCTGCCAGCGCTGGTAGCCGACAACGGACAACGCATACAGCATCTTGTCGCCGAGCGGCTCGGCAACGTATACGAGGCGGTCCTTCGCCTTGACGCGGGCGATCAGCCGTTCCTGTTGAGGCGCGAAAGGCTTGTCGCCGAGCAGCCAGGACAGCCTTTCATAGGGGTCGAACGTCTCGGCAGCAGTCAGTAGACGGAGCTCGCCGGGCTTGCCCGGCGTCGCGGCTTCAGGCATGTACGGCTCACTTGCAGCAGCCGCCAGCCATTGGGCTTCGTTGCTTACGGGAAGCAGCTCCGCAGACTTGGCATCCAGCCAGATCGTCTCCTTTGAAAGCTTGACTTCCCAGGCGGCTGCGAGGGGGTGGATATAATGCTTGACTGCGCGAAAAGCGTTCGAATTCGCAGCCGGAATGTAGCCGCCTGTTGCCAGCGCCATGCGCAGCGTCGTCGTATCGAAAAGCGGCTTGGGGCCAAGGCCGTATTCGCCAAGTCGGCAGGTGCCGTCTTCGGCTGCATACACGACGACGTATCCGAGCGGCGAACCTTTCGGACCGACCACGGTCGCGAGCCAGCCGTGCGTGCCGGGACCGAGCGACTCGATGCGGGGCGAGCCGGTCTTCCAGGCTGCAAAGCCAGGCTGGCCGGACAGCTGCGAGACGATGGCCTGCGCGCATCGGGCCGGATCGGTCGTATCCGCGGGCACGGGCGCCGCCGCGACCGGCCTTGATGTGGACAGGATGCTTAAAACGGACAGCAGTAGGACGAGCAGCAGCGGTCTGCCGGCGGCGGACCGATTGGCTTTTCGCATCGTATCACCTTTAGTCGTTGGATTGTTCGGGCTTGTCCGTTCATTGTAACGGAGCGGCGCCGCCGATGGTGCCGGATGCTGTCCGGCGACGCAGCGGGAAGGGCTTCTATTTTTGTCGCATCGGGGCTAATGAATGCCCGGTAAGTGGAACAGGCCGCAGTTCATGACGGATAACGTCACTCTCGGCCGATATTGCCAGTCGATCTCGGACTCCCGCTGGGCGAGGCGCTGCGACAGCGTCTCCTTTTCCTCGTCGGTCAATGCCCGTCCGATCATCGGATTGTAATAGGAGCGGATCCGGCGCAATTCGTCCTGTCTGCGGTCCTCGGCTTCGGCCGCCCAGACGAAATCGCCGGACTTCAGCTTGCGCTCGAGCGCCTGCTCGAGCTGGGTCATCGCCTTCTTAAGCGACAGCCCGTTCGGCAGCAGGTGCACGTTGGAAGGCAGCTTCGGCGTCAGTCTCCGTCCGCGCAGCCCTTCCAAAAACCGCTCGTCGATATAGCCGGTGGCCAGCGATATGCCCCAGCCGTACATTTCCTCGCGCTTCATGTCGCATTCATAGTCCACCTTGAAATTGACGCCGAGCCATGCCGTGTACGGATTGGAGCCGAGCCGGTCGGCCCTTCCCCTCGGCGGCTCCTCGAACATGGCGACGCAGCGGCCGCCGTCTCGAACCGCGCCGAAGATCTGCGCCAGCCGCCCCGACCCGAAGTACAAGTCCTCGCGCAGCACGCGGACGGGCGCGACGCCAAAGCCGAGGGGAGATAGCCCGGCAGCTGAAGCCGAACCCTGCGGCTCGCCGGTTTCCGGGGCGGAATCGGCGTCCCCGGTCTCGTCGTCCTGCCCGAAATGCCAGGAAAACGTCAGCGTCTCGGGCGGCGTCCCCGTACGTTCTACGAAGCCCCAGTAGTAGGGACGGTTCGTCAGCCGTTTGTCTGCCTCCGGCGATAGCCTGACGGTCACGCTCCCCTTCGCTTTTTCGATAATGTCGCACCCCGTCGCCTCAAGGTAGGACATCACGAACTTTTCCACCTGCTTGGCGTTCATGCGCTAGACCTCCTTCTCTACCTGCGATTTGGTACGAAGGAGCGATTCGCCAAGACCGTCGATGCGGCTTCGCAGTTCGCCTTCGTCTTTGGCGTCCAGCATCATTTTGGCGAGGCGCTTCTCGAGCGATTCTTCGCGCTCCATGCGCTCCACGATCTCGTCGAGTTCGCCGATGACCGTCTCGAACATATTGATTTTCTCGTGCAGCAGGTGCACGATATGCTCCTCGATTGTCCCGTAGGTGCAGAGATTGTAGATCTTCACGTCCTCGGTCTGCCCGAGGCGGTGCACCCGGCCGATCCGCTGCTCGACGCGCATCGGATTCCATGGCAGGTCGAAGTTGATGATATGGTGGCAGAACTGCAGATTAATTCCTTCGCCGCCGGCCTCAGTCGCCACCATCACCTGCGCGCGCCTGCGGAACAGGTCCATCATCCAGTCTTTTTTGCCCCGGTTCATCCCGCCGCGGTAAGGGACGGCGGTCAGCCCGTGCTCCTGGAAAAAACGGAGGAGATATTCCTGCGTCTGGCGATACTCCGTGAATACGATAACCTTGTCGCCGATTTCATTGATCAGCTTCATCGTCGCTTCAGCTTTTGTATTCGCTTTGACCTGGCGGATGAACTCGACAAGCTCCCAGATTTTCGGCCGGCGGGGCGAGTCTTCAGGCGTTTTCTTGAAAAGGTTGATGAGCGTCAGGAATACGGCGTCCCGACTGGAGCATACTTCGCGCTGCAGCGTAACGAGCGATAGCATGCTGGACATGTCGACGCCTTCGACAGTCGCATTCTCGCGAACGTAGCGGGTGACGGCCTCGTAGAGCGCCTGCTCCTCGGGCGACAGCCGGAGCGGGACGTTGGCGACAAATCGCTTCGTGAACTCGACGCCGCCGTCGGTGCGCCGGTTGCGGATCATGACCTGGCCGAGCGCTTCCTGCAGCTTGTCTTCGTTTTTGGCGACTCGCTTGCCGGCCACGTAGTTCGCGGAGAAATCGCCTTCGCCGCCGAGCTGGCCGGGTTTGAGCAGCGTGATGAGATTGTAGAGTTCGTTCATATCGTTCTGCACGGGCGTCGCCGTCAGCAGCAAACAATACTTTTTGCGAATATCGCTGACGAACTGGTAATTGCCGGTCTTTTTGTTCTTGAGCTTGTGCGCCTCGTCGATGACGAGCATGTCGTACTCGGTATCGAGCAGCAGCTCGCGGTGCGGGTCGCGCTTGGCCGTGTCGATCGAAGCGACGACGACATCGTTGTTCCAGTGGTACGCCTTTTTCTGCGCGATGGCCGGAATGCCGAACTTGGCGTTCAGCTCGCGAACCCATTGCAGCACGAGGGAGGCCGGCACGAGAATGAGCGTCCGTTTCACAAGCCCCCGAACCATATATTCCTTCAGAATGAGCCCGGCTTCGATCGTCTTGCCGAGACCGACCTCGTCCGCGAGAATCGCTCTGCCCCGCATCTCGTGAAGAACGCGCCGCGCCGTGTCCTCCTGATGAGGAAGCGGCGTAAGGCCGGGCAGCACCCGCATGCACTGCAGCTCGTGGAAATCCGTTACAAGCTGCGCTTCCTCGGCTTCCCAGGACATCTTATAGAGAGACCAGTCGTCCCACGGTCCGCCACGATCGGCTCTGCGCTCGAGCTCCTCGAAGGCGGTGCGGTCGACATGCAGAGCGACGAGCGGATGCAGCTTGCGCGCATTGCGCGCGGCGTCGTCCGGCGAAGCGGCTGTATTTACAGGGTGCACGCCGGCTGGGAGGGCATTTTGCTGTGCGGCAGTATGGGATGCGCCGTCGGTCGACGCGAACGAAGGAGCGATGCCGCCGGTCGATTTTACTTCGGCCTCGGAGCCGTGCGGATGATAAAATGGGGGGCGCAGACGCTACTCCTCCTCTTGGGTCTATTCTTCTAGTATGAGCAAGCGCGGCAATTTCATAACCTCCGGGCGGCATAAATCGGGCGGGTTCGGCAGCTTGTGTCGGCGGTCCGAATTTTGTGGGACAAATGTAGCAATTCACGGGAAGGTCACTCGAATATCTATATTTTGTAGCGTATAATGGGTGTCGTCGCAATATATTGTGTCCTATGGGGAGAGTGGCGAAGTGAGTATCTCATTGGAAAACGACGGAGCGAGCAAGGCCGCAGGCCGTCGTCTCGAAGGCTTGAGCGAAAAGATTTTCCTCGACCGGTATGCCTGGAAAAACGCGGATACGAACGCGGTCAAGGTCGGCGACACGGTGCTGGCGCTGACGAAGGACGATCCGAAGTTCCCGGCCAAGGAGGTCGGCGAGGTCGTCGCGCGGGACGGCAGGCGGGTGACGGTGCGCACGCGCGTGGGCGATCTGGTCGAGACGTCGCCGGAGAAGCTGACGCTGACGATTGAAAAGTCGCCGGAGGAAATGTGGGACCGGCTGGCCGGCGCGATGGCTTCGGTCGAAGCGCCGGAGCGTCAGGAAATCTGGCGCGATCGGTTCCGCTGGCTGCTCGACGATTGGAAGCTCGTGCCGGGCGGCCGCATCGCAGCGGGCGCAGGCGCCAGCGACGAGCTGACGCTGTTCAACTGCTACGTCATCCCGTCGCCCAAGGACAGCCGCGGCGGCATCATGGTGACGCTGACCGAGATGACCGAGATCATGTCGCGCGGCGGCGGCGTCGGCATCAATCTGTCGTCGCTGCGCCCGCGCCGGTCGATCGTGCGGGGCGTGAACGGCTCCTCGAGCGGCGCCGTGTCCTGGGGCGGCCTGTTCAGCTACACGACCGGGCTGATCGAACAAGGCGGCAGCCGGCGCGGCGCGCTCATGCTGATGATAAACGACTGGCACCCCGACGTCGTCGACTTCATCACGGTCAAGCAGACGATGGGACAGGTGACGAACGCCAACCTGTCGGTATGCGTGAGCAACGGCTTCATGAAGGCGGTCAAAGAGGACTTGGATTGGGAGCTTGTGTTCCCCGATACGTCCGACGCCGAGTACGACGCGCTGTGGGACGGCGACCTGGACAAATGGAAGTCGCTCGGCAAGCCGGTCATTCCTTATCGCACCGTCCGCGCGCGCGAGGTGTGGCGCACGATCATCGAGTCGGCCTGGAAGTCGGCCGAGCCAGGCGTCGTTTTTATGGAATACTACAATCAGATGTCGAATAGCTGGTATTTCAATCCAATCATTTGCACGAATCCATGCTTTCATCCGGATACGCGCATCTCGACGGAATTCGGCCTGATTCGGATTGAAGAATTGCACCGGAGAATGGCGGGGAAGTCGTTCCTTACTGCGACAGATGAACGGCTCGTAGAGCAGGCGCGAGTCGTTGGCGGGCGCTCTTACGAGGTTCCCGGCGTACGTATGCGTGAGGCGGTCGTATTTCCGACGGGCGTCAAGGAGACGGTCGTGGTCGAATTAAAAAACGGAATGGAACTCAAGGTTACGCCGGATCACCGGCTCTATACGGATAAAGGCTGGAAGGAAGCGCAGCACTTAACGACTGACGATGAAATTTATATTCAATCCGGACATGGCCGTTTTTCGGAAAAAGACGAGCTTGGCGAGGAATGGGGCCTGTTCCTGGGATGGCTGACCGGCGATGGGTGGATATCGCAGCGCGATGACATCGGCATGGTGTTCGGATCCGAAGACGGGGAAGCGCTCGATCGCCTTGTTGAAGCTGGAGAGCGGCTGTCTGGGGTACGAGCCAAAGTTTTCGAACGCGAGAATGGGACCAAGCAAGTCAATTGGTGGAAAAAAGCGTTCCGCGAAAAGCTTCTGGAGCTAGGCGTTAAGCAAGTCAAAGCGCCCTTAAAGGAAGTGCCGGACGCGATTTTCACGGCGTCCAAGACAACGGTCACGGCTTATTTGCAGGCTTTGTTTTGCAGCGACGGCACGGTTTACGACAAGGATGAGATGCATCGCACGCTTCGGCTGACGTCCTCGTCGAAAAAACTGCTTCAGGGCGTTCAACTGCTGCTGCTTAACTACGGAATCAACGGTACGATCTACAGCCGACCGAAAAAGGCGCAGTCGCAGTTTTCGTACACGACACTCGAAGGAGAGCTTCGTACGTATGACAGCAATCCTTTCTACGAATTGATATTGAGCGGCAACAACATCGTCGCATTTAGAGACGAGATCGGTTTCGGTCTCGTTAGCCGCAAGCAAGAAGCGCTCGAGCGAATCGCGCGTCCTTCGCGCAAGAGCGAGAAATTCATGTCGCGTGTCGTTAATGTATCGCCTGGCGAAACCGTGACCGTCTACGACATAACGGAGCCTGTCACGCATTCGCTCATCGCGGGGGGCATCGTGGCCCACAACTGCGGTGAACAAGGACTTCCGGCATGGGGCGTCTGCAACCTGTCGGCGGTTAATCTGTCGCGCTTCTACGACGAAGCGAAGCACGACGTCGCCTGGGAAGAGCTGGGCCGGGTCGTCCGGTATTCGACGCGCTTCCTGGACAATGTCATCGACAAGACGCCGTACCACTTTGCGGAAAATGAAGCGAACCAGAAGCTCGAACGACGCGTCGGCCTCGGCACGATGGGGCTCGCCGAGCTGATGATCCGGCTCGAGATCCGCTACGGCAGCCCGGAGAGCCTGGCATTCCTCGACAAGTTGTACGGCTTCATGGCCAAAGAGGCTTACCTGGCCTCGACGGACATCGCAGCGGAAAAGGGCTCGTTCCCGGCATTCGAGGCGGAGCCGTTTCTGCAGAGCGGCTTCATGAAAAACTTGACGGAGACGTATCCGGAAGTGGGCGCGGCGGTGCGCGAGCGCGGCATGCGCAACGTTACCGTGCTGACGCAGGCGCCGACGGGCTCGACGGGCACGATGGTCGGAACGTCGACGGGTATCGAGCCGTACTTCGCGTTCGAGTTTTACCGGCAGAGCCGGCTCGGTTACGACAAGCAGCTCGTTCCGATCGCGCAGGAATGGCAGGACACGCATCAGGGCGAACAGCTGCCGCCATGGTTCGTGACCGCGATGGACCTGTCCGCGAAGGATCATATCCGCGCGCAGGCTGCGATCCAGCGCTGGGTGGATAGCTCGATCTCCAAGACGGCGAATTGTCCTGCCGACTTTACGGTCGAAGAGACGGCCGAGCTGTACGAGCTTGCCTTCGAGCTGGGCTGCAAAGGCGTTACCATCTACCGCGACGGCAGCCGTGACGTGCAGGTGCTGAGTACGGCGAAGGACGAGAAGAAGGAAGAAAAGCAGGCGGAAAACAAGGACGAAGCCGCTCCGATCGCCGAAGCGGTAGCTGCGGTGCAAGCCGTATTGCCGGCTGCCGCGGCCCAAGCGGCGCCTAGCGCTCCAGCCGCACCCACTGCTGCGCCTGTCGTATCGGCAGCGCCCGTCGTATCGGCTCCAGTCGACAAAGCCTACAAGAGCCGTCCGAAAATCTTGCGGGGCGCGACTTACAAGTTCAACACCCCGTTCGGCATGGCGTATATCACGGTTAACGACCTCGACGGCACGCCTGGCGAGATTTTCCTGAACGTGGGCAAGGCCGGCTCCGACGTGTTCGCGATGGCCGAGGCGCTCGGCCGCGTCTGTTCGCTGTTCCTCCGGTACGGCGACCACGGCGACAAGGTGCAGCTGCTCGTCAAGCACCTCAAGGGCATCGGCGGCTCCGGCGCGGTCGGCTTCGGACCAAACCGCGTCGAGTCGATCGCCGACGCCGTCGCCAAGGCGCTCGAGCTGCACGCCGGGATTCTCGCAGAGGAAGCGGCTGCGTCCGAGGCGTTGGATGCCGGTGCGGCCGGCAGCGCCGCGGGGTCGATCGCCGCGACCGCTATCCCGGCACCGCCGGCCTATGGTTACGGCAAGTCCGGTCATACTTCGACGGACTTGTGCCCGTCCTGCGGCTCGGCTTCGCTGATTAACGTCGAGGGTTGCAAGACGTGTACGAATTGCGGTTACAGCAAGTGCAACTGACCATATTTTAACTGACGCCTGATTTTTGATGTATCTATCTCTCTGATCGATACATGGCGGAAGTGCAGAAGCAACTGGCGAAATGTGTGGCTAGAAAACAATAAATAAGTGCATGAAAATAATGAAGTAAGCCTAGTCCTTATTAATGGGACTAGGCTTTTTAATAAAGTCAAAAAGCGAATTAATCGAGATTGAAACGGATCGGCATGATCCGCCTCAAGCGGCAGAATGGGGCCACTAAGCGGACACCTTCGGTTCCCCGCAGGTTCATTGCATTGCAGACTTTGCCGGAAGAATTGCTCATGGCTATGCGAAGACGCTTTTTACGGAGCCAGACTGCGGCAGAGTAGTCCGCAGCCTTGATGGCGATGAACACAGGATCCTTAGATCGTCTCCTGCTTCTAGCATCGTGCGGAGATAGCTTCCTTTACCAACTAAGCAACGTTCGTCTATAATGAAACTTTGCAAAATTTAAAAGGCAGAGGAGTAAAGATGTGAGCATTAAAGACAAGGATCGAGCGGAGCTCGTGGGGCTCGTCCAAAATATTCGAGTGGGCATGGCAACGGCGGAGGCATCCGCATTGCGCCTAAAAAATAGCGGTGACACGCGTTTCGAGGATAAAATGATTGTTCTATTTCTCCATGAAATCGGAGGGCGGATTCGCCAGAAATACGGCCAAGCGTTCAAAAAGGAACTGGACCGCTACTCCAATATGGATCTGATCCAATTTTATATTAGTGCAGGCTTTGACAGAGAAGTCGAAGAGCTGCTCACGTCGACTGAACACTGAGGCTTAAGGACAGTATCAACTGGCCACGCAATAATTCGGATATCGAGACACCTGAATTACATTAATCAGTTTGTTCATCAGAGAGACGCCTGGTTGCTCGCTGGATCCGACTGTGATGCTGTCAATATTAAAGCCAAAACTTGATTATTAATGACGACCATTTTAACTGGAATTTGATCGCGCAGATCGCTAATTCTTGGGCACACATCTGCGCTCCCCCGTCCCCGTTAATGGAAATAACGAGGGGGCAAACGAAGAGTGGCACAGAAGGGTTACGTTTATTCATTTTTGTTTTTCACATGTCAGCCATCATTCTTGCTGGCTGTACGTCTAACAGCAGCAACAACAACGCTTCGGCATCTGAGGTTGCCGCAAGTGTACCGGCAGGGGAGAAGACGCTTACGATCTCATGGCCAAAGGACATTGGGCCTTTAAATCCTCATCAGTACGCGCCGAATGAATTTTTGCGCAAGGAATGTATTACGAGCCGCTTATCGATTATGGTGAAGGCGGCAAACTTGTTCCTAAGCTTGCCGAATCTTGGGATATCTCGGCAGACGGCAAAACTTACACCTTCCATTACGCAAGAACTTTAAATTTACGGACGGATCGGATTTTAACGCTGATGTTGTCAAAAAGAATTTTGACACGATTCTTGCTAATCGTTGACATGCAAGCATGACGTGGCGTTATCAGAGAGATTGAGACGACAGAAGTCGTTGACGAATCTACTTTTAAGATTACGTTGAAAAACCAATACTATCCGGCCCTTCAAGAGTTCGCTGTTGTTCGACCCTTGCGGTTCCTCGGTGCTGCCGGCTTCCCGGAAGACGGCAGTACGGTCAACGGATGCGTTCGTCAACCTGAGGGAATCAGGCAAGTTGGAAACGTCCGTCTCAGGTGCGCTTGCAAGTCGCGCGCTTATGCGTTGCGGGCCTGGAGTTGGGCAGCGACGATATCTGTCAAATCTTGTATGGTAATAAAGAAGAGCAGCCTGTCATTACCCATTTAGAGGAATATATCGTAGATCGTAAGCAACGAACGGTTTTTGACGGTAACGACAAAATTATTTTTACCAATAAAGAATTCGCATTCCTTTTATATTTTATTGAAAACAGAAATATAGTCGTTACCCGGGAACAGATTCTTGAAAAGTGTGGGGAACCAATTATTTCGGATCCGATCGCGTCGTCTACGATACAATACGTAGACTGGTTGTCTTCGATCATGTCAAGGAAAATCGTCTGGAAACAAGCATCAGTGTATCCGCGAAATAGATTAGCCGACTCCATGGCGGATATGAAAGAATCTCTGAAAATAGCGGATGAAGAAGAGAGAAAGTTTTTACAAAGTATTTCCCATGATTTGAAAACGGTTTTATAAAGGCACAAAAGGAAACTTTGGACTAGGATTAAGCATATCCAAGAAGATTGTAGATTTTTATGGAGGGACTATTAAGGCTGAAAATCAAAACGGCTTTGTTTGTTTTACATTGGTTTTCCGAAAAAATAACGTCTGTTATAAATGAAGACAAGGGTCATCCGTAAAGGATAGACCCTTAAGCTGCATATATTGCCCTCAAACAGCATTGAGCTATAACCTAACCGCGGACTGCTCGTTGACATGGTAACGTCCTATTGGCACCACGAGCGGGGAGGATGAAATGGGATCCTGTATCACGGTACAGTTTAGTCCGAATATATCCTTTACCAAATTGCTTGTGATGACTTTCGAAGGCGCGCCTTCAGCGACCAACTTGCCTTGGTGGAGCGCAAAGATATGGTCTGCATAGCGTGCGGACAGGTTAATGTCGTGCAGCACCATGACGATTGTCGTTCCGTGATTGCGGTTGAGGTCCGTCAGCAAGTCGAGAATCTCGATCTGATACGTAATGTCTAAAAAGGTCGTCGGTTCGTCAAGGAAGAGGATATCCGTCTGTTGCGCCAGCGCCATGGCAATCCAGACGCGCTGGCGTTGACCGCCGGACAGTTCGTCGATATTTTGATTGGCCAACTCGGTAATGTTCATAAGGGTCATTGCTTCGGCAACGGCTTCATAGTCTTGCTTGCTCCAACCGCCCAGCAGCGATTGATGCGGAAATCTTCCTCGCCCGACCAGATCGGTAACCGAGATGCCTTCCGGAACGATCGGCGATTGGGGAAGCAGGCCGACGACGCGGGCTAACTGCTTAGGCGGAATTTTGCCGAGCGGTTTATCGTCCAGGGTGATCTTGCCGGAAATAGGCTTGATCAGCCTGGCCAGCGTTTTCAGAAGGGTGGACTTCCCGCAGCCGTTGGAGCCGATGATGACGCTGATCTGATGATTCGGTATGACAAGATCTACGCCGTGAATAACCGTTTTATTTTCATAGCCGGCTACCACCTGCTCGGCTTGAAAACGATGCGTCGGTTTCATCACAATTCTCCCTTCCGATTCATGCGGATCAACAAGAAGATTAAGTACGGAGCTCCAAGCAATCCGGTGATGATGCCGACGGGAAATCTGTATGCAAAGGCGAATTGTCCGATCAGGTCCGACGCCAACACCAGATTAACGCCGACCAACCCGGCCGGAATGACGTTCGAGAAACCGACGCCGACGAGCCGCTTGGCGATCGGACCGGCAAGAAAGGAAACGAAGGCAATCGGCCCCGTAGTTGCAGTGGCGATGGCTGTCATGAAGACGGAGCTCACGATCAGCAGGATTCTCGTCCGATCCGTACTGACGCCGAGCGAGGTGGCGGATTGTTCGCCAAGCTCTAAAAGGCTGAGATGCTTGCCTAAAACGATGACGATGGGCGCAAAAACCATAATGGTAACGAACAGAGGCGGGAGCTTATCCAACTGGACGCCGTTCAGGCTGCCTGTGAGCCATCTGACGGCTGCGGGCACGTCTTGTTCCTTGCTGATCAGCAGCAAATAGGAGATTACCGCGTCAAGCATCGCCTGAATGCCGATCCCCACGAGGATCAGCCGTCCGATCGAGAATGCTTTTCCTCTGGACAAGGCATAAATGACGATGACCGTAGCCAGCCCCGCCAGGACGGAGGCCACGGAGACAAGAACTCCGCTCGCATGAAGGACCGTAATGCAAAAAACGGCCGCCGCGCTCGATCCCGAAGTAATGCCGATGACGTTCGGATTGGCAAGCGGATTGCGAAGCATGGTCTGAAAAACATAGCCGGCCACGCCAAAAGCAAAACCGGCCATCAGCCCGGCCAGCATGCGCGGCAGGCGGATCGTATGCACCGCAAAAGTTGCGCCTTTCAGTTGCTCGCCCAGAAGTACCCGAACGACATCCCGTAACGGATAGATCGTATTTCCCAGCAGCAGCATGGCACAGCAGAGCAATAATGCGAGTAAAGAAAGGGTTACGGTCACCAGCATCCATCTGCGGCGCCGTTGACGTCTGCCAGCCAGAATGATCGCTATCGAATGATTTGTCATAATGAACGCACTTTCGATCTCATAGCAACTATGATTAGTATTGGAGCGCCGATGAAGGCCGTGACCACGCCGACTTCAAGCTCTCCGGGACTGCCGATCAGTCGCCCGATCACGTCGGATACCGTCAATATGATGGCGCCGGACATGGCCGACATCGGAATGATGTATCTCAGGTCGGGACCGAGGATCAAGCGGATGACATGGGTCGCGAGCAGCCCGATAAAACCGATGGGACCAGCCAGCGCCGTCGCGGCGCCGCATAACAAAACGCCTGCAAGCGCCGCGATAAAGCGAAGGGTGCCGGTGCGAACGCCCAGTCCGGTAGCCACGTCGTCCCCCAAAGCCAGCGCATTCAGCGCGGGTGTCGCTACGAATCCGATTAGGAGTCCGACGATGAGAAAGGGCAAAAACGTCTCGATCCCGCTCCAGGTAGCCGAGCCGACGCTGCCCACTTGCCAGAAGCGGAATTGATCCATGACATACGACCGAGGGATCATGATTGCAGTGACGAGGGAGGACAATGCCGCGCTCGTCGCAGCCCCCGCCAGCACAAGCTTAATGGGCGTGGCGCCGCCACGCCCCATGGAGCCGATTCCGAATACGAACACAGCGGTAACCGCGGAGCCGGCCAAGGCGATCCAAATATATTCGTTGGCCGTGCTGATGTTCAAGAAGGCGACGCCGCAGACGACGAACAGGGAAGCGCCCATGTTCACGCCCAGTATGCTCGGGTCGGTAATCGGATTTCTGGTGACCGCCTGCATGAGCGCGCCGGACACGCCGAGCGCGGCGCCGCAGAACAAGCTGAATACGGTGCGGGAGATCCGCTTGCGGACGACATCCGCCCCGTAAGAGTCCGCCTCCGGTCGGAACAGGCCGTCGACCAGCTCATGCCAGCTGACCGAGCGGGAACCGAAAACGAGGGAGGCGACGACGCACGCCGACAGCAGGACGATACCGATAATGAGTGCCAAAGCGAAATGCTTTGGTATACGGGAGATTAGCGGGGCATGATTTGGAATCGGCGAACGATCCATTATGCTTTTTTAACGGCTTCAGAGATAAGCTTCAGATAATCGTCGATCGTATAGGCGATCGACAGCGGGTTTGGGTTGCCGGAAGCGGCGAGCGGTGTGCCGTTGCCGATGAATACGACGGAGCCGCGCTGGATCGCCGGAATCTTGCCGAGCAGCGAGTCTGCTTTAACCGCTTGATATAACGCATCGTCGCCGTAGCCGATAATGATATCGGCATCGTTCAGCATATCTGCATTCTCTGCGCTGAGGTTCATGGAGTAGCTGGTCGGATCCTCAATCTTGCTCGTCACGCTCTCCGGATATTCCAGGCCCATCTCGACCAGGAACGAGCCGCGCGGGTCGGCAGGCGTGTAGATATGCAGCTTGGACAAGTCTTTTGCCGAGAAGTTAACCCAAACGACTTTTTTACCCTTGATCTCCGGGTATTGGCTTACTTTCTCCTGTACGAGCGCTTCGGTATCCTTGATAAGCCGCTCGCCTTCTGCCTTCATACCCATGCCAGTCGCGTTCATCGTGACCTGCTCGCGCCATGTCGTCAGCCAAGGCGTGGTCGGATATGCGACGACAGGCGCAATCTTGCTAAGCGTATCGTATTCTTCCTGCGTTATGCCGGAGTAGGAGGCCAGAATGACGTCCGGATTCGAATCCGAGATCGCTTCAAAATCAAGTCCGTCCGTGTCTTGAAAAATGTTGGGGGCGCTTACGTTAAGCTCTTTGAGCTTCGCAGCCGTCCAGGGAAGAAGACCGCTGCCGTCCTGAACGCCGTAGTTCGCAGCGGAGAAGCCGACCGGCACGACGCCGAGCGCCAGGGCTACATCGTGATTGGCCCATTGAATGGTTGCGACGCGCTCCGGTTTCTTTTCAATGACAGTTTCGCCGAAGGCGTGCTTGATGACGATCGGATATTGGACCTCTTCTTGGGAGGCGTCTGAGGCGGAAGGAGAAGCTGCAGAAGGGGAGGCAAGGGCGCTAGCGGAAGCGCTCGCCGATGAAGAAGGAGAAGCCGACGAACTGCCATTCGAGTTGGAATTGCCGTCACCGCAAGCGGCGAGTGAGACTGCCAATAACGCAGTTACGAACAAGGTGAAGAATGAGGACTTACGTTTTGCGTTCATAGATGTTGAACCCTTCCTTTTCTGTTCTGTTTGTTGTTTAATAAACGATAATGATTCTCATCCTCAATAGACTATACAGACTTTGAAACGACCTGTCAACCTCGAGCGTTTGACCGCGTCGTCCGTTTTGGTTATTCGAATTGCACTGAAGGGGCGCTTATATGGAAACCCATTCTCATCGACAACGCGTTAAAATACACCGAAAAATCCATCGACATTATGTGACGAAAGAGGCGGCGAATGCCATCATAAGGGTCAAAGATTACGGGATCGGCATCGCGCAAGAGGATATCGAAAATGTCTTTGAACGCTTTTACCGCGTCGATTCCTCCAGAAACCGTAAGACCGGCGGGACCGGGCTTGGATTGTCGATCGCTAAATCGATCGTTAGCGAACACCATGGCAAGATCCGCATTGCAAGCTCAGTTGGTGCAGGTGCGGAGGTTATCTTGCATCTGCCTGTAGACCAGAAGAACAAAGGCTGAACTATTGTCAAAAGATCTTAACAAGACCTCAGTTGCTCAGTACTTGATAAACGCTGCCGAACCGGCCTCTAAATACTGGCTTACCGAATTGCTTGGTCCATTCGTCAAGCAACAACGATGACTGAGTTCGCTGAGCGATTATGTAATCTGGTTGATCTGAATGGACGATTGCAGGTAACCTCTCAGAAAATCCATACATCGACCGTTCAAAAGCTGTCCAACCGTAAATGCCTTTGGATCCATCTGTAATGAACGGATCTTGTCTTCCATCGCTAAGCGCATCTCCGCCTCGAAAGAGCACATAACCGGACTTTCCATAGGGCGCCATGACTTTTGGATGTTCTCCTAGAGTTGTATGTTCAATAATATAGGTCATTTCTTCCACCGGGTATTGGGTTGGATTTACATTCGTAGGAAAAAGAAAAGCAACTCCTGTCTGTAACGAGAGCCCAATTGCCGCATATTTGAGAAAAGCGGACTTCTTGAACGTAAACGCAAATACTCTGAGCCGTGGAAATGCTTCAACCGCCGTTGCTGCGAAGTAGGGAAAGTACAGCCATAAAAGGGCAGAATCGCCGGAAACGACAATGGTGCCATGTACGATGTTCCGATATGTGAACTTGCGCCGCTCCAATCGCTCCATTCTCCCCCAATAATCGAAGACGGTTCCCCGCTGGTGATTCGTTTTCTTATTAAAATAACACGCATTTCTTAACTCTCTATTAACCATCCCGCCTAGCATGATGAGTTAAAAATGATTTAAACAACAATTATTATCTATGACAATAGCCATTCCGCATGGGAAATCTACGTGCATGAAGTCAAAAATGACGCTTCAAATTAATCCCCAGTTAAGAATTTGTTTATTTTTATCCTTTAGCATAGGACTCGTTCCTGATGCTGAAGGGGGAGAAGATATGACGATTCATCGAAACGAGCCCAAAAGTTGGCTTAACAAAGTACCGGAAGTTACGATTTTCTTTTGGATCATTAAAGTTTTATGTACGACGGTAGGCGAGACTTTTTCCGATTTTTTGAACATCAACGCAGGATTGGGTTTGACGCTCACGACGGTTCTAATGGGAGTCGCTTTTCTCGTCGTTCTTTTTCTTCAATTCAAAGCAAGCAAATACGTGCCGATTTTATATTGGCTTACCGTCGTGCTGATCAGCGTCTTCGGAACTTTAGTCACGGATAATCTAACAGACGCGCTGGGCGTGCCGCTCGAGACGAGTACGATCGTATTTAGCGGATTATTAGCGCTAACCTTGTTTTTGTGGTACATGAGCGAAAAGACGCTCTCGATTCATTCGATCTTCACGATACGAAGAGAAGCCTTCTATTGGCTGACGATCTTGTTTACGTTCGCGCTTGGAACCGCGGTCGGCGACTTGTTCTCCGAACAGCTCGGCCTTGGTTATCTGAAAACGGGGATCGCCGTCCTTATGGTTATCGCAGTTGTCTTTGCCGCTTGGAAGGGAAAGCTCAACGAGGTTTTGGCGTTCTGGATCGCCTATATTCTTACCCGTCCGCTTGGCGCCTCGCTAGGGGATTACTTATCGCAATCCAAAGTGAACGGCGGCCTTGCGCTCGGAGCCACCATCACCAGTGTGATTTTCTTGATCGCCATTGTGGCTATTATCGTATTCCTGGGCGTATCGAAAGTCGACGTCATAGTGAACAAGGAATCGAGCACGCCCAAGTCAGGCAATCAAAGCGCGAAGAGCGTGTTCCTGCAAACCTCTGCGGCATTGATCGTATTTTTGGCTGTCGGGATCGGAGGGTACGAATGGTGCACTAAAAATATCGTGCCGGAAGTCGATGCGTCCCAAACGAGTTTAAGCGGTCAATTGGCGGATTTCATTGCAATAGAGAATGAAATGCTTCAGGCCGTCCATACAGGCGATTTCGCCACAGCTAAAACCGACGCGAATCAATTGGAGCATGACTGGGATAAAGCGGAGCCTAAGTTAAGAAAAATCGATCGAAAAACGTGGACCGGGATCGACGGGACGATCGATGACGTCCTGGCGGCTACGCGAGCGAAACAGCCGAACGAAAGCAAGTGTGAAAACGTATTGCAAGAATCGCTTAATTCGCTGAATCAGGCGAATGCATAACCAACGCTTTGCAAGTTGATCGAATTGACGAAGGAGCGTGTCCAGTTCGTGCAAAATATCGGAAATGCAATCATTCAGGGAATCGTAGAAGGACTGACGGAGTTTCTACCCGTTTCTTCGACAGGGCATCTTATATTGACGGGTAAATTGCTCGGGTTTACGGGGGAGCAAGCCGATACGTTTGAAATTGTCATCCAATTGGGAGCGATTCTTGCAGTAGCCTTCATTTACTGGCGTCGCATCTTGAGTTTATTCGGATTAGTCGGAATCGAATCCTCGAGCAATTCCCAGCCGCATTCCGCGTCCAGATTAAATCTCATACATGTCATCCTGGCTTGCTTGCCGGCCATGATTCTTGGATTACTCCTGCATTCGTTTATTAAATCGTATTTATTCTCGCCCTACACGGTGCTTGTCGGGCTCGTGCTTGGCGGGGTGTTCATGATATTCGGTCAAAAAAGACAACCGGCGGTTCAAGCCGAAGGCATGGATCAACTGACTTATAAGCAAGCTATATGGATTGGATTGTATCAGTGTCTGGCCCTATGGCCGGGGTTTTCCAGATCGGGGGCGACGATCGTCGGCGGTCTGATCACGGGCGTAAGTTACCGTGCGGCGACCAATTTCTCCTTCCTGATCGCGATTCCGATGATGTTTGCGGCGAGCGGCTATGAGTTGTTAAAAAGCTACTCTACGTTGACGTCATCGGATATCGGCTTTTTCGCTGTCGGCTTTATCGTCGCGTTTGCGGTGGCCTTTTTGGCTGTCCTCACTTTTCTGAAGCTGCTTGAACGATTCAAGCTTGCTCCTTTTGCCTATTATCGTTTCGGTCTGGCAATCGTCTTCTTTATTTATTTAATAATAAAGGGCGGAGCTTAGTCTCTGGTCCGCAAGCGCCAATCCGTATAGAGCGATCCGATTCATTCGGATGGCTCTTTTTTTGAATGGCTTCAGTTCACATTTAGTTAAGAAACGCTTCATTTGCACTTTAGAATTCTTGCCTATATTGAAGAGGCCGTATTCATTCGCAAGTGGAGGTCCGTAACAATGTCGATCCTATCCAACTTCCCGCTTCTTGCGGCTGTCAGCGCGATCGTTGCCGCTCAATTTGTAAAGGTTCCATTTTATCTTGTCATGAATCGAACGTGGAAAATTGGATCGTCATAAGCCTGCTGCTTCAAGGCGCTTTTTCGATTGCATAACGGAAAGGGGAAGCGGCGATGAGGGAACGGAAATCGACGGTTCTTATTGTTTTTGCCCGCTTCGGGGAAGGTCACTATCAGGCGGCGAAAGCACTGGAACAACAATTTGTCATGCAAGGGCAAACCGTCGTGCATCTTGTCGACCTTTTTGAGGAAGCTCACCCCGTCTTCAATGCCATTTCCCGGACGGTGTACGCTAAGAGTATGGTCTGGTTTCCGAAGGTTTACGGTTGGAGCTATAACCTCACGAACGGTATGAAGCACGATCGCTTATTCGGAAGGTGGATACATGCGATGGGGCGTCGCAGAATGGAGGAACTTCTAAGAACGATCAATCCGGACGTCATCGTTCACACGTTCCCGTTTCTTGCCGTCTACTCGGTGATGGAAAGGAGCGGAATCACCATACCCAGTTACACGCTGATTACAGATTATGATCTGCACACCAGGTGGGTGCATCCGCAGACGGACGGTTATTTTGTGGCGACGAACGAGTTGAAGGCGCAACTGATGGATACCGGCATTCGTGCGGAACGCATTCATGTCACGGGCATTCCCATTCGCCATCAATTCCGGTCCACTTATCGTTCCCGGCTGGAGGTCTGTCGCGAGGATAGCCGGGATCCTGATCGGACGTATGTTCTAGTCATGGCAAATGCATTAAAGGATCACAAGCGTCTCATCACGGAGCTGCTAAAACTTCCGTCCTCCGTTACGCTGCTTCTCGTTGCCGGGCGAAACGTCAAACTCTATCGCCGGTTAACGAAATGCTACGCTAACAGGGACCGCGTACAGGTGATCGGATTCGTTGACCACCTGGAAGCATACATGTCGGTCGCGGCTTGCATAGTGACCAAAGCAGGCGGTATTACATTAACCGAGGCGATCGCGATGAGAGTGCCGGTCGTCGTATACCGGCCAATACCGGGACAAGAGAAGAGCAATGCCGACTACTGGGAAGAACGTTATGTACTTCGCTCCACTTACGATACCCAATCGACCAGGGCAACTGTGGAAGAGTTCTTATCCGTAAAGGCAGTCGCTGAGGCAAACGGCGACTTTGGCAACGCATCTGAAGCTATCGTAAATGAAGTGCTCCGCGAAGACGCTGCGCATCGCGCTTTACAGCGAGCGGATAACCACATGCTAGGCAGGCGAGTTGTACATGAAGCTCATTAAACGAGTCAAGAATCAATTTAATGGCGTCCCGTTCGACAGATTATACCTGGTCCTCTTTCTGATCGAATTCGCTCGCGGCGCGATCTTGGTATCCTATCTGCCGGGTTATGCAGCGGATCGGCTGGGATTGACCGTCTCCGCGGTCGGAATCGCGGTCTCGGTACATTATCTGGCGGACAGCTGCGTTAAACTATGGATCGGCTTTATCATGGACCGTATGTCGCAAAAGGCAATCATCGTCATCGGATTAGCGCTAAGTATCTTCAGTCTGATCTTAATAAAGGATTCGTATTCTACGGGACGTTTGGTGCTCTCGACGGCGCTGCTCGGTCTGGGCGGCTCACCGCTATGGATCGCTTGTCTCACCAGAATCGATCCGGTTCGCAGATCGGAACAGATGGGCGTGCTTTACTTTTTTTGGCTTGCCGGACTAGGAGCGGGTCCGGTCGCGATTAACTTCGCGCTGGGATTCGGGTACCACGCGGCTTTCCTGGTAATCCTCATTTTGCTTGCAGGGGCTATGCCGATCGCGCTGAGTAGTCCGTCCGGCCCGGCACCTGCAGTTACGACTATGGGATTCAAAGAGCAATGCTCGGACTTTTTCATCCGCGCCAAATCAATGGGGATCGTGCTTCCGATCATGATGGTCCAGACGTTGGCCGGGGGACTTTTGCTGCCGGTACTGTCCCGGTTTGCCAGGTCCGGTATCGGCCTGACGCCTGCACAGCTGTCAATCGTCATGATATCGGGAGGCGCCGCGGCGGGGCTGAGTCTTATTCCGCTAGGCAAGCTGAACGACCGTTTGGCAGGCAAGGGTCTTTTGGCCGGCGGATTCAGTACCCTCTCAGTCGCTATATTTCTCCTTCCGTTTACCCACCGCTTCCTGCAGGCCGAGCTGCTGGCCATTCTGATCGGTGTCTCCTATGCTGCGCTGCTTCCGGCCTGGAACGCTTTGCTGGCGGGTTATGTACCTGAAAATGCCCAAGGCGCAGGTTGGGGACTGATGTCGTCGGTAGAAGGAATCGGCGTCATTCTGGGCCCGATTGCGGGCGGGTGGCTGGCGGAACGTTATCATTTGTCGGCGCCGATGTGGGGGTGTGCCGCCTTGTTCGGACTTTGCGCCGCTCTGTATATGACAGGAATCGGCCGGCGACATCGCGCCAATGCCGCTTCCTATTAAGTCGATGGACAAGAGGTGATGAATGTTGCAACATGTCATGAACTGGATTACGGACAGCGCGCTCCATTTGATTGCCGCAATGGGCGTATGGGGCATTTTTGTCGGCATGGTGCTGGAGAGCGCATGTATTCCGATCCCCAGCGAGGTTCTGATGCTGAGCGGCGGCGTTCTGGTCGCGCAGCATAGTCTGACTTTTGCGGAAGCGGTCGCGGCAGGCGTTCTTGGCAATCTGGTCGGCTCCGTGATCGCCTATTATATCGGTGCGATCGGCGGTAGGAGGCTCCTCGAACGATACGGCAAATACATCTTGTTTAAGGCGCAGCATATGGAACATGCCCAGCGATGGTTCGACAAATACGGCCAGCGAACGGTTTTCTTTACGCGTATGCTGCCCTTTATTCGCACCTTCATCTCGCTGCCCGCCGGCATCGCAAGGATGAATGCAGGCAGGTTCTTACTCTTCACGTTTTTAGGTTGTATACCTTGGAATGCAGCGCTGGTCTATCTGGGATATAAGCTAGGGGACCATTGGGACGCGGTAGAGAAGTTTTTGCACCCTATCAGCTATTTGTTGGCCGCGGCGACGGTTTGCGCGATTGCGTGGTGGCTGCTAAAACGCAGGCGGGAGCAATCGACACAAAAATAAGAGGGACATTTCCGTGCAGACATCCATTCCCACAAATCCTACCCGCAAGCGGCGGTGACAAAGTGAATATTTTACTCGCTGAAGACGACAAAAAATTAGGGAAATTAGTGAAATATATACTTGAGAAGAAAGGAGGCTATTATGTCGATTGGGTCGACAACGGCAACGATGCCCTGGATTACGCCAAAGGGTCATCCTATGAAGTATTGATTTTGGACTGGATGCTGCCCGGCAAGGACGGTGTGGAGGTTTGTAAAAGTTTACGAACGGCAAATTATAGGCAGGCCATCCTTCTGTTAACCGCCAGGGACGCGCTGAAGGATAAAATACTCGGATTGGACGCCGGCGCCGATGACTATTTGACAAAGCCGATTGAGATGGACGAACTGCTTGCCCGCCTCCGTTCCATCGCACGACGTAATTTTGCTCCTATAAAATCGGATTTAATGACATTTGGGGCGTATTCACTTAATCGGACGTCACATCAGTTATTTAAAAACGATGAAGAGATTTTACTGAGTCAAAGGGAGTACCAGCTGCTCGATTTGTTTCTTCAGAACAAAGGAAATGCGCTCACACGAGAAGTCATCCTGGACCGAATTTGGGGAATCGGGAACGAGGTCTCCTATAAGAATGTAGATGTTACGGTTAAGATGCTCCGGGACAAGCTGGAGGCCGAGCAAGGGGAACCCCTTATCCAGAGCGTAAGGGGAGTGGGGTACAGGTTTGAAAAATAATCGTATGAAAAAAGCCGACTTGTTTTTGCAAACGAGAAGAAAGTTAACCTTTTCCTATTCCTGGCTAATCATCGTGTTCTTATTATTGTTTGCCTCCATTGTTTCTGTTTTTTTTCTGGGGATGACGTATCGTGAACAGCGCCAATCGCTCCAGAACGCTTTGTATGCAGCCGATGGCGGGCAGGTAGAGGTACCGCACCTCTTGAGCGCCTCCAGCGGAGGTTTATACTTTATGTATTTTGTTGGAGGAAACGGAAATGTGATCGCGGGGAGCGATGTCTCTCCTGATCAAAGAAATCTGAATTTAAAGACGATTGAGCATTGGAATCCTCATCGAACGGGATACCGGTTGAAGTGGTTGCCTGAGTCGCATAGCCACCGTGAAGCGGAATTCAGAAGTGAAGGAGATCGGCTGTTATTCGTGGGCGCGCGTCCTTATATCATGGAGGATGGGAAAAAAGTTGTCATTTATGCAGCTAAGGACGTCACCTTTTACTTAGAGGCGTTCCAAAACCTGCTGATCGTTCTATTTTTCATTTTTACTGGATTTATAGCGATTGCAGTATGGCTAAGTTATTCAATGTCCAAAAAAGCAATGATTCCGATCCAGCGCGCGTATCGGCAGCAGCAGCAATTTTTAGCTGATGCTTCGCATGAGCTCCGAACCCCTCTTAGTATTATGAATACATCATTGGAAGTCATTGAATTCGAGAACGGAAGCGGCTTCACGCCTTATACAAGCGAAGTCATGTCGGATATGCAAGAAGAGATTGGGAGGATGAGCGGAATGGTTCAGCATTTGTTGATGTTGGCCCGTTCTGACGCCGGCGCAGTTGAATTCCAGGCGACATCCTTGGACTTGGTGCCGAAAATTCGCCAATGGGTTCAAGCTTTTGAAGCAGCAGCTCGTCAGAAACGGATTATGCTGGTGACGAGACTACCTGAAAAAATGGCTGTTCATGCGGATATCGAACGCCTAAAGCAATTGGTGTATATCCTCTTGGACAACGCCATTAAGTATACGGAGGATGACGGGACGGTCGACGTTATGCTGAGCAGGAATCAGAAACAATGGGTTTTTATCGTGCAGGATTCGGGCATCGGTATTCCGGAGAACGAACGGAAGCGGATTTTCGATCGATTTTATCGGGTTGAGGCCCATCGTTCACGCGACTTAGGCAGCGCCGGTCTCGGTTTATCGATCGCAAAGTGGATTGTCGAAGTGCAACAAGGATCGATCGAAGTGGAGAGTTCCATCGGAGAAGGAAGCAAGTTTATCGTAAAGTTCCCCCTTGTCTAGCGAGCGTATCCCATTTACCGAGCTTTTACTTTTCGAGACTATATTAAAGCATGTAGAAACAAACGACATGGAAAGGAATGAATGAAACATGGGATCCGGTAAACCTTGGTTTAAACGGCTGCTGATTACCGCCGGAATCGTCGCTATTGTCGGTGTCGGCATCCATTGGGCAACAGAGAACGAGCACCTGGCGTTTAATCGCGAAAAGGAAAATATTGAAAACTCGACATCGGCACAGGGCAGAGAGGATTGGAACAAAACTGGCGATCGCGAGGAGAGAGGGTTGAGGGGAGAGGACGGAGAGCACGAAGAGCACGACGGTCTTGATGCCGGCGCCGCCGCAGGCGGCTTCATCATCCTAGGCGGCTTGACGTATTGGTTGGTCAGGAGAAGGAAGAAGTCGCGTGGTTCATATGCAGCCGAGAGCGCGCCAGTCTTGCCATCTACCTCCGATTTTTTAGACCAATGGGAAAGAGAACAAACCAACAAAAAGGAGTCGAACTAAATGAGTATCTTAAAGCGAGTAAAGTCCCTGTTTTTGGCGGAAACGAACGGATGGTTGGACAAGTATGAGCAGCCGGTCAACATGGCCAATCAATACCTCCGCGAATTCGAGCAAGAGCTCTCGAAGGGACAGCATGCGCTGGCCAATCAGCTATTTATCGAAAAAAGACAAGCTGCTCTGATTGTAGAGACCGAAGCTGCGCTCGAAAAGAGGGTACGCCAAGCGAGGCTGGCCGTTAAGCAGGGCGAGGAGCATGTAGCGAGGCTTGCTTTGCAGGACAAGCTGCTGTTGGATAAGAAGCTCAATGCTTATCGTACGCAGTTCGCAACGGTTCAAGAGCAAACCAAGGCGCTGGAGGAAAAAATCGCGCAATTGCTGGTTCAGTATGAAGAGTACAACCATCGTCGCCTCCTGTTGGCTTCCCGTGTGAACGTCGCGAGCTCCATCAAGGACATGAATCAAAAGATGGTATCTTTCCAAACAGAAAGTGTGGCAAAAGGATTTGCACGCGTGGAAGAAAAGGTACTGAAAATGGAAGCGGAAGTGGAAGCAATCGCACATTTCTCTGCGCCAGCCAAGCGTGCTGCACCTCAATATCTGGATCCAAGCCTTACGGCGGATATTGAAGAAGCGCTGATAGAATTGAAACAAGAAGCTCAATCATAATTAAATTAGGTCAAACTGCCGGGTATCTCTATTAGGGGATACCCATTTCTTTGTTTAAGGCTTCTGATTCCTCTATCGGATATATTCGCAAATATTCAAGCAATTGATGGATAAGACGCCCATGTCCTACATGACCGACCTGAGAATAAATAAAGCCAAAGAACTGCTGCTGACGACGGATAAGCCGGTATCCGATATTGCAGCGAATCGGCGCTATCGCCGCTTGCGCTGCTTGCCGCGATTGCGAAGTAACAAGCGAGATTGAAATGGGAGCCGACAGCTTGCCGGCTCCTTTATTTAGACTTTTTCCTGGCGACGAAAGACCATCGCCGCGACTATAAGCAACATCGGCAGCACATAAAAAAGGTTATCGAGCAGCGGCCAGACGACGTTCACCATCTCGTTGAGCGAGGATTCCTTCGTGTAGGTGGTAATGGACAAGAGAAGGCATACGAATGCGACCGGCAAGGTGAACAACCGCTCATCGCGGAGGTTCAGCCACTCGACGACGGTGCGGACGAGGATAAACAGCAGAATCGCAGCTTTGAAGTAAAAGCCGACGATCAGGGAGAAGCCGATGACCGATTCGATTCGTTCGATAAATTCGCGAATGAAGATCAGCCGGGCGAGTTGGAATAAAGAGTACTTGAGGTCGCCGGTTAACGGGCCAAGGACCAGAAGGCTGCCGAGGATGGAAACGAGGAGAAGGAAACCGTTGACGGCTAAGGCGATATAAAGATGCTTGCTTAACTTGCGGGAATCCGCTCGCCGGACGAGCTGCAGGACAAAAGCGAAAACGATCAGTTCGGAATAAGGAAAGCCGTAAGCGATATAGGCGGACTGCAGTAAGGGGCCGATGCCGTGCGGCAAAATCGGAAGCAGAAATCCGGGTTGAAACAAATTCGATACGAGAATAAGCACGACAAAAATGAAAACAATCATCAGCGCGAGCAGCAAAGCCGACATGCGCGCGATGACGACGATTCCGGCTCTTGCGGTTAGGGCGATCATAAGGAACATAAGCGCGTGGACGACACTCGTCGGCGTTTCCTTTAGCATCGTGCTCTTGAAAAACAACCCGATCTCGCTGACAATGCCGGCTACGTTCCAGAACATAACGACAATGACGGGAAACATAACGATATTTGCAGGCACCTGACCGAAGAGGTGCCGGCAGTTTGCAAGCAACGACAAGTCCGGACGCTTGCGGTAGAGGTACAAAATGCAATACAGATAGACGGCTCCCATGCTCCAGGCCAATAGAAGAGACAGCCATGCCCCTGCGCCGGCTGCATGGGCAAGCGCAGCGGGGATAAGAACGATGGAAGAGCCGGTCATGAAAAACAGAAACAAGGTGGCCATTTGAGCGGAACTGATATTTGACGGTTGACTCATGGCTGTGTCAATTCCTCCTTAGCTATGCAGGTCTGGGGTCCTTCGGAACCGAATATTAAGACATCGAATGAACCAGTTTTCCGGCCGGGCCTTCGAGCAAATCGAACAAAGTGTCCAGATTGGGCCACGTCAACCTTTGAGTCACGTAGATGACGCCTAAATATATAGCCACCGCCAGCAATGAGCCGTATGCAGCGAGCTCGCGGCGTCGGGCGCGGCGGAGCTGCGCGAGATCGGCGCATACGATGGCGATTGCGAGCACTGCAAAGTACGCGGATTTTTCCAACATTTTTTTAATCCTCCTCTTGGCTGAACGGCGTCCCGATGTCCATCCCCGTGCCGACGATTTCCGTCTCCACATCAAAGCGGAATCTGCATTTCGCGAAGCTTTTTTCCCAGGACGATTCCATTTGACGCCACTTTTTCGGGTGCCGGCTGGCGATTCGATTGCCGATCCCGAGCGCGTCCGATTCATATTGCTGCAGAATAGACACGGTATGCTGAAGCTGCTCTTCCACCATGGCGCTGGCTTGCTCCTCGAATCTTTTCGTTTCTTTAGGCGAATCGAGCTTCGAGCACTGCAGTTCCCCGGCCGTGCCCCGGATTCGAATCCGCATCCCGACGTCGACTCTTCCGTCTTCATTGAAGGACACCTTTGTCTTGTTGGAAAAAGACAGCACTTCCAGCGATTCTGCGGTACCGATTTGCGGCGAAGCGGCCCCATTGCAGGGGATGGTCAAAATACCGGATTGATACCGATTGTCCAGCATCATGAACGTTGCCGTTTCTTTGCTGTCCAGCAAGCCTGCAAGCTTGCCTTTTTTCAGAATGGCGAGTCCCGAGAGAATCGCTTTCTTATCGGTTTCGTCTTGGTGCAGAAACGGAATGATGGCGACCCTGGCCGGACTTTTCAGGTGAATCGCCAGATCGTAGAGCGGTATGCCGGACGTTTTCGCCGAATAATGAGCGCCTTCCGTCTCCATACGCTTGAATTGTTGGCCGATCGTTTCTTCGATCAACGGCTTGATCTCGAGGAACCGGCCTGCGTCGCTCTGGGCGACCATCGGAAGGATGGTGCCGCGGGGCTCGTGATCTCTGGAGAAAAAGTCCAGAATCTCTCCCGCATCGTGAGATTTCAGCAGTCTTTCTCCGAGCAAAATGACTCGCATATGATCCCATTTTGCCTTGCGTCCCAACTTCATCGGAATTTCGCGAACCGCTTCAAAAAGAGACGCTCCGTTCGTTTGGATCGTTAATCCTCGTTTCTCGGTAGGTTTGGACGATCCGCCTGTAGATTGTGAGTTGGTCGGATTATAAAATAAAGTTTCAAGCGCAAACTTTCCGTCTTGCGCCGCATCGATCGCAACGCCTTGGACATAACCGTATTCGTCCATCTCCTTGTTGTCCCAACACCCCGATAAACCGAGCGCGACAGACAGAAGCGTGGTTAGCTTGCAAATATGCTTGAGATTCATGTTTGCGGCCCGTTCGCGGATCGCTTTTGAGAGGCGTTCCGAGCATGGCGCCTGGATGGAACGAATAGCGAGTCTCTTAGCCTTCGCATATTCAAAGGCGCGAACGGCGACAAGTAGGGCTCGCCGAGCGAACGGAGACAGTTCAAATGAAGATAAATCAAAATAAAGCCGACCATTATGCCCAGCCCTCCGAACGAAGCGGCCAGGAACATTAAGGGGAACCTTAAAATCCGAAGCGCGATCGCCATATTGTACTGAGGCAACGCAAACGATGCGATGCCCGTCAATGCGACGACGATAACCATTACCGGGGAAGCGATCTGCGATTGAATTGCAGCTTGTCCGATAACCAACGCACCCACGATACTGACTGCAGAGCCGATGGGGCGGGGGAGCCGAATGCCGGCTTCTCTCAGCAACTCAAAGAAAAACTCCATGAGCAGCGCTTCGATCATAGCCGGGAATGGAATGCCTTCACGCGTATTTAAAATGGCCAGGAGCAGTACGGTCGGAATGAGTTCGGAATGGAAGGTCGTGAGCGCGATGTACGTGCTCGGCAAAATCAAGGCAATGATAAAAGCGCTCAAGCGCAGAAAGCGGATGAGCGTCGAGTAGACGATGCCGTAATAATAATCCTCGCTTGTCACGAAAAACTCCATAAAATTCGTTGGGCTGATCATGACGGAGGGACTTCCGTTAATGAGCGCGACGATCTTTCCTTCCAACAAGGCGGCGACGACCGTATCGGGACGTTCTGTATAGCGCACTTGAGGAAACGGGGATAGACGCTTGTTATTTATCCAACTCTCTAAATATGACACATCAAGGATCTCCTCCATATCGATGCCTTCTAAGCGAACGCGAAATTCGTCCAACGTAGCCGGCTTTACGGCATGCTCCAAATAACCGTAGGCGACCCGCCTGCGACTATTCTCGCCGGTATTGAAGAAATGAAACTTCAGACTGCTCGTCTTCAATAAATTCCGGATGACGCCTATATTGCTGTCGAGATCTTCAATCGTGCTGGCGTGCGGCCCCTGCACATTGGGCTCTGTGATCGGTTCGGACACTTGGCGTTTGGCGATATCGAGCGCCTGGAAACCTAATGCACGGTTCCATCCTTCGATCAGCACGACGACGTATCCGTCCAGTATTTTCGAGATGACTTGACCGACATTGTCGATCAGCTCGGCAGCCGGCTCGGCGGTGCCATGATTTTCGAAGAAGCCGACGATTTGTTCCAAACGGACGGACTCGGCCGGTCCGACGCGTGTAGTCGTCAGGTTCTGTAGCGCATCCTTGAAGTCGTTATGCCTGCGATGATTAACCAGCGTATCCAGAAAAACGGAGCAAGCTCCGTTTTCGAGTCCCGTCCCGAATTGCCAGGGATACGATTTTAAATCTCCGCAATTCGCGAAGAGTCGATTTAGGACTTCCATATTGTCGCTTAAACGTCGGGATACGGCCAATTGATCTAGATTTTCGGCAACAGTAGGGGGGGAAAGCTGATTAGGCATAAGAGCACTCCTTCGCGATTGGTGATGACTTCCAGATGTATTCCTGTATTTTATTCCCTGGAGCGGGTTTGCTTATGCAAATAATCGATGGCCTTGTCCTAACGTTTTCTATTTCTATGTTACGTTTTAATAGAGATGGACAACGGGATTCTAATTTCATGTCATTTATAATGACTCAATTCGGGCGTTAACTACGAAAAGAGAAGTGAAACCCCTTGCAAACTAAAATAGATGTTATATTTACTAACTGATAGCGCTTTAATCTTGATTTTATTTTCCGAAACCTATTGAATTCTGTTTTTTAGTGTAATAAAATAAAAATAGAAATTGCGTAAACGTTTTTACAAAAATGATATGTGTTTATGTGAGAATGCCGTAATTAAGGAAGTTTTTAACGTAAAAACGTTATTACTTTTCCCGAGATTTGGGGGACCGCCATGACGAACCGTACCATTACGATCAAAGATGTAGCCAAGCAAGCGAACGTATCCGTGGCCACCGTCTCCCGCGTCATCAACGGGCTGGACCGCGTGAGCGACGCCACCCGGAAGCGGGTGCTCAAGATCATCCAGGAGCTCAACTTCGTGCCGAACACGATGGCTGCCTCGATGGTGAACAAGAAGACGAAGATGCTCTCGGTCGTCGTGCCCGATATCCAGAATCCTTTTTACACGGCGGTGATCGAAGGCACGGTAGAGGTGGCGAAGCGTGAAGGATTCTTTACATTGGTCCTTTCTACGAACGGGGACGAGAACGAGGAAGAAGAATTTCTGGAGAGCTTTCTGGGGAAAAACGTGGACGGCATCATCATGATCGGCAGTCACAAGGAAGCGGACTTTTACCGGAGAATCCAGAAGCCGACCATCTTGGTGGACCGTTACTTCAACGACTGCGGTTATGACGGCGTGCTGATCGACAATTACCGCGGCGCTTACGAGGCGACGAAGCATTTTGTGGACTACGGGCATGAGCGGATCGCGATCATCGACGGCGAGCATGACTTCAACGACGGCAAGGATCGCTTCTGGGGCTACCGGCAAGCGCTGCAGGACAGCGGTATAGCGCCCGATCCCGCCTACCACAAGCAGGGACACTGGGCGGAAGACGACGGGTACCGGCTGACGACCGAGCTACTGCAAGCCGAGCGGCCTCCGACTGCGATATTTGCGGCCAACAACGTACTGTGCAAGGGAGCCATCCGGGCGATTCGCGATTTGAATCAGCAGCTTGGCGAGGATATCTCGCTGATCGGCTTCGACGAGAACGAGCTGGCGCAGTTCGTGAGGCCCCAGGTAACGGTCGTGCGAAGACCAACCAGAGAGATGGGCGTGCAGGCCACGGAGCTGCTCGTACGCAAGATCAGGGACGCGCAGGAGCAAGGCAGTCCCGTTCGGGTCGTGCTTGGTGTGGAGTTGCTGAAGCGAGGTTCCGTCAAAAAGCTGAAATAAACTGTGCAGGGGACGCCGATGACATTTCCGATCGTAACGTCCCCGTACCTTTTTATCAAATACGTATCGTCACACCCAAGGACTTTGCCGCATTAACGCTTAGTCTTATTAAAGGTACGCAAAATCAGCCATAAGCAAGTCCCCATGGCCCCATCGATGTAAATAGGGAGGGAGTTACATGGTACAGCCGGTTCTAACAATGGAAGGCATCAGCAAAGAATTTCCCGGCGTCAAAGCGTTGTCCGACGTTCGATTCGAACTGTATCCGGGCGAGGTTCATGCGCTGATGGGAGAGAACGGCGCCGGCAAGTCGACGCTCATGAAGATTCTCTCGGGGGTCTACCGGGCGACGGACGGCGTGATCCGCTTAAAGGGCAAGGAGGTCGCGTTCGGCAGCCCGCTCGACGCTCAGAAGCAGGGCGTGTCGATCATCCACCAGGAATTCAACCTGTTCGCCAACCTGTCGGCGGCGGAGAACATCTACATCGACCGGCCTGAGATGGTCGGCAAGCTCGGACGGATCCGCTGGGCCAAGCTGTACGAGGAAGCGCAGCGGCTGGTCGACTCGATCGGCGGCGGCGAGATCGACGTCAGGCGCGAGGTACGCCATCTCGGGGTGCACAGCAAGCAGGTCATCGAGATCGCCAAGGCGCTGTCTTTTCGGGCCGACGTGCTGATCATGGACGAGCCTTCGGCCGCCCTGCCGGAAACCGAAGTGCAGAAAATGTTCGACGTGGTGAAGCGGCTGAAGGCGCAGGGCGTGGCGATCGTATACGTCTCCCACCGGATGAAGGAAATATTCGAGATCGCGGACAAGGTCACCGTGCTCCGTGACGGCGCCTGGATCGACACCATGCGCATCGACGAGGTCACGGAGCAGAGCCTGATACAGATGATGGTCGGCAAGGAAGTGAATCAGCTCTATCCGGTCCGCGATCAGGCGCCCGGAGAAGAGCGGGTACTGGAAGTCAGGCAGCTGTCGCTGGACGCGACGCATGCCGTGTCGTTCGAGCTGCGCAAAGGCGAGATTCTGGGACTGTTCGGCGTACCGGGCTCCGGTTCGCACACGATTGCCGAGCGGCTGTTCGGCCTGAAGCGAGGGACGGGCGACATACTCGTAGGCGGCGTGCCGGTGCGGATCCGCCGTCCGTCGGACGCCAAGGCGAAGCGCATCGCCTATGTGCCGCCGGACCGTCACCGCCAGGGCATCATCAAGCCGATGTCGATCCGCCAGAACCTCTCGCTTCCGCTGCTGCCGGAGCTCTCCAGGGGACCGCTGCTGAACGGAAAACGGATCGAGCAGCTCAGCCGGGAGTATGTGGACAAGCTGCGGATCAAGGCGCCGAACGACAGGCAGAGCGTCGACTTCCTCAGCGGCGGCAATCAGCAGAAGGTCGTCATCGGCAAGTGGCTCGCGGCCCGGCCGGAGATTCTGATTCTCGAAGAGCCGACCCGCGGCGTCGACGTCGGCGCCAAGGCGGAGATATACAGCATCATACACCAGTTGGCGCAGGAGGGTTTGAGCATACTGCTGATCTCGTCGGAAATGCCCGAGGTGATCGGGCTCAGCGATCGCATTCTCGTTTTGTACAAGGGCGAGATCGTGCACGAGTTCGCCCGCGGGGAGGCCGACCAGGAGCAGCTGCTCGGACGCGCTTCGCATCCGCGCACAGCGGAAGGAGGCTACCTATGAAGCGGATCGCGAACATTCACGAAGCACCTATCATCTTATTTACGCTTATCGTCATCGCTTTGTTTTCCAGTCTCTCGTCCGATTTCCTCCAGTTCGACAACGCGCGGCTGATTCTGGATCAGAATATCACTTCATTTATTGTAGCGATCGGAATGACCCTGGTCATTTTGCTGGGCGGCATGGACTTGTCGGTCGGTTCGGTGCTGGCGCTCACCGCCACCGCCGTCGGCGTATTCCTGAATCACGGCGTCCATCCTTGGCTCGCGGCGCTGATGGGCGTCTGCATCGGCGTTCTGTGCGGAGCCGTAAACGGCTACTTCATCGCCGTGATGAAAATCCCCGACATTATCGTCACGCTTGCGACGATGTATATCTTCCGCGGCATTGCGGTCGGCATCAGCGGCGGCACCTGGATGACGAATTTCCCCGAGGGCTTCCGTTACTTTGGCCAGGGCGAGCTGCTCGGCATATCGTTTCCGTTGCTCGTCGCCCTCGTATTGATCGCCATTTTTATCTACGTGATGAGATTCACCCGGGGCGGACGAAAAATATACGCGATCGGCGGGAACGGCCCGGCCGCCAAGCTCGCCGGCATTAGCGTCGCCCGGACGAAGTTCACCGTGTACGTATGGACCGGCATGCTGGTCGGCATCGCCGCCGTCATTTTCGCCTCCAAGGTGGGGAGCGTGCAGGCGTCGACGGCCGGCAGCAGCCTGTCTTTTGAAGTCATGGCCGCGGTGCTCATCGGAGGCGGCAGCATCTTCGGCGGCGTCGGCACGGTGGCGGGCACGATGATCGGCGTATTGTTCATGGGGACCATCAAAAACGGGCTGATCATCTCCAAGATCTCGCCGTTCTGGGTAGATGCCACGACCGGATTTCTGATTATTCTGGCAATTGTTATCAACACCTTGCAGCGCGTCAGACAAAACAAAAGCAAAGAGGGTGATCTGCTATGAGCGAACGGACGATTCGGCTGATTCGGCTCCCGTTCAGTCAGAACAAGCTGCTGGTCCAGCTGCTCCTGCTGCTCTTCATTCTCGTCCTGTTCAGCTTCCTGTCTCCCTACTTTTTCACCGTCACGAACTTCATGAACGTCTTCAACCAGATGGTCGAGGTCGGCCTGATCGCCATTCCGATGACGATGATCGTCATCTCGGGCGCGATGGACCTCTCGGTCGGCTCGATCCTCGGCTTCTCGGCCGTCTGCATGGGCATCGCCTTCGAGCAGGGGCTGAACATCTGGGCGAGCGTTCTCGTCGCGCTTGTGATGGGTCTGCTGTGCGGCGCGGTCAACGGCTATCTGATCGCAAGGCACCGTATGCAGGCGATCGTGGTGACGATCGGGATGCTGGTTATGCTGCGAGGTCTCGTCTACGTGCTCAATGAGGGCAGGCCGATCAGCGGGTACCCGGACAGCTTTTATTTCCTGGGTCAGACGTACGTCGCCGGCGTTCCGTTCAACGCGATTTTCCTCGCCGTTTTGTTCCTGGCGGCCAACTTCATTTTGAAGCGGACCCGGTTCGGCACATATGTGTACGGCATCGGCAACAACGAAGAGGCTGTCCACTATTCCGGGATTTCCGTCGTGCGTACGCGCATGATCTTGTTTTTGCTGAGCGGCTTGTTCTCCGCTATGGCCGGTGTCTTCCTGGTGTCGCGTCTGGCAAGCGCGGAAGCGACCTCAGGTACCAATATAGAGCTGGATGTACTCACAGCCACATTGATAGGCGGCACGCATATTTTCGGAGGGAGGGGAAGCTTGTCGGGAACCTTCGTGGGGCTGCTGATCATCGTATTCCTGCGGAACGGACTGAATCTGCTGGGCGTGTCGGTGCTCTATCAAGCGGTTATCCTGGGCGCTCTGCTGCTCATCGCTGTAAGCAACAAACCATTTAAAGGGAGGTCTTCTCAATGAAAAAAGTAGTTCTGACAGTACTCGCCGGTGTAATGGCGTTAAGCTTGGCGGCATGCAGCAGCAGCAACAACAGCGGCGGCAGCAATGCGGCGCCGGCATCCGGCGGCAGCGCGAACGCCGGTTCGTCCGCCGCATCCCGCACGTACTTCATCAATCCGAAGTCGATCGGTCCGGCCTATTGGGCGGCCGCACAGAAGGGCGCCGAGCAGGCGGCTGGCGATCTGAACGTCAAGGTCGTGTATAATGCGCCGACCGAAGCCGATTCCGCCAAGCAGATCAACATGATTCAGGACATGCTGACGCGCAAGGTCAACGGCATCGGCGTATCGCCGAACGATGCGAAGGCCGTCGGTCCGATCTTCAAGAAGGCGCTCGGGCAGGACGTCAAGATCGTGACCTGGGACAGCGATGCGCCGGAGACGGACCGCCAATACTACGTCGCGCCGGACACCGACAAGACCGTCGGCGAGCTGCTGGCCAAGACGATCGGCGACGAGATCGGCGGCAAGGGCAAGGTTGCCTTCATGGTAGCCGGACTGGGCTCGGAAAACCAGATCGCCAAGTCGGACGCGGCCAAGGCGTACTTCGCGGCGAACTATCCGGACATTGAGGTCGTCACGACCGTATCGAGCGACGATGACCAGCAGAAGGCCTATGCCAACGCGCAAAATCTGATCAAGACGTATCCGGATCTGAATGGCATCATCGGCTTTGCGGGCGGCGAGCCGCCGGCGGCGGCCGAGGTCGTCGAGCAGGCGGTCAAGGCAGGCACGTTGAAGGCCGGCCAGATCGCGATTACCGGCATCGCCGTGCCGAGTGTCGTCAAAAACTACATCAACAACGGCACGATCAAGACGGACATCATCTGGGATCCGGGCAAGCTGGCGTACACGACCGTCTATGTGCTCGATCAGCTGGCGCAAGGCAAAGAGATCGCCGACGGCATGGATATCCCGACGGTCGGCAAGGTGACCGTGGACGGCAAGAACGTGTTTATTGGCACGCTTCAGGTGACGAAGGACAACGTGGACAGCTTCGACTTCTGATTTTTGCGAATCGCGAGAAACGCATTGGGGAGGACATTTTCATGCAGCATCAAGTAAAGGTAGAGGAGCTGACGCCGGAGGCGTTCGCTCCGTACGGCAAGGTGATCGATCTGCCGGACGGCGACCCGTCCAAGTCCGGAGACGGCTGGGACTGCTGGAGCTACATCCAGATGCTCGACGTCAGCGTGCCGATCGGCTTCGGGCTGGTCGTCACCCAGCGGCGGGATTCGATTGTGGACGCGATGGAGCGGCACGTCAGCCGCGAGGAGCTGCTGCTGACCTTCGACCGGGAGATCGTCCAGCCGGTGGCGCGGTGCGCCGACATCGACGATCCGGAGGAGCAGCCGGACCCGGCGTCCGTGAGATGCTTCAGGATCAGACCCGGACAAGCCATCGTCATCGGCCGGGGCGTCTGGCATAGCCCGGCTTACCCGGCCGGGGATGACGCGCGGTATTTGTTCGGCATCGAGAAGAAGCCCGACAAGTTCGGCGACGAGATGGTTAATCCGTGGGTGAATTTTCAAAATGACGACACGATTCGCTTCGGCTGAACGGAAAGGAGCAATGACAGCATGAACGACATGAACGGTCAGGAACAGCGCATCATGCAATGGATCGACGGGCATCGGGAGGAGATCCTGACTTTCCTGCAGCAGCTGATCCGCATTCCGAGCGTCAACCCGTGGTTTTTCGACGAGCCGGCGCCTTCAAAGGAAAAGGAACTGCAGGAATTTCTGCTCGACAAGCTGTCCGGGCTGGGGGCCAGCACCGAGCTGTGGGAGCCGGTCGCAGACGAGCTCAGGCAGTATGAAGGGATGGCCGGGTATTATCCGGGCAGAGACTTCGCGGGCCGGCCCAATCTGGCGGCGACGTTCGCGCCGGAGGCCAAGGGCAAGTCGCTGCTGCTGTTCGGCCACATCGACGTCGTGATGGCGGGGAGCAAGTGGACCGTCGATCCGTTCGAGGGCAAGATCGTCGACGGCAACATGTACGGACGAGGCACGGTCGATATGAAAGGCGGCGTCGCCGCCATGATCATGGCGGTCGAGGCGGTGCTCCGCAGCGGCTACAAGCCGAAGGGCTCCGTCGTCGTCGGGACGGTCGTGGACGAGGAGGCAGGGGGCATGGGCGCGCTGGACTTCATTCACCACGGCTACCGCGCCGACGCCTGCATGCTGACCGAACCGACGTCGCTGACGATCGCGCCGCTGTGCAGAGGCATTTTGTGGGGGAAGATCAAGGTGCAGGGGCGCAGCGGACACATCGAGATGCCGCAGGCCGACTGGCAGGAAGGCGGCGCGGTCGATGCGATCAAGAAGGCGCGGTACCTGCTGGGCAAGCTGGACGAGCTGAACGAGGACTGGGCGGCGCGCAAGACCCATCCGTACCTGTCCATTCCGTGCCAGGTGCATGTCGCGCAGCTCAATGCCGGCGAGTACCCGACCTCCTTCGCCAACGAGGCGGAGATCGTGTTCAACGCGCAGTACCTGCCGTCTGAACGAGATGAGAAGCTGGTCGGCGGCAACGTGAAAAGGGAGCTGACGGACTTTCTCGCCGCGGCTGCGAAGGACGATCCGTGGCTGCTCGAGCATCCGCCGGAGATCGAATGGCTGGTCGACGCCGACTGCGCGGAGACCGATGCCGACCATCCTTTCGTGCAGACCTGCGTCCGGTCGCTGAAGGCGATCGGCGAATCGGGCAAGATCGAGGGGCTGGGCTTCCATACGGACATGGGCTGGCCGGTCAACGTCGGCATTCCGACCGTTAACTTCGGTCCCGGAGATCCGAGCCTGGCCCATCACAGCGACGAGTTTACGCCGGTGGAAGAAGTGATTCAGGCGGTCAAGATGATCGCCAAGACGATCGTCGACTGGTGCGGCGTGGAAGAGGCTTGACTGACGGCCCGTTCGCCTCTCGCTTCGCAATTTGAGAATAAGTCATCACGAAAAGATAGAATTGGAGGTCACCGCTATATGAAAATTTTATTCGTCGGCGAATCCTGGATCGTTCATATGATTCATACGAAGGGCTACGACAGCTTCACCTCGACCAAGTACGAGGAAGGCGCGACTTATCTGCTGTCCTGCCTGCGGGACAACGGCATCGACGTCACGTACATGCCCGCGCATGAAGTGCAGGTGCGCTTCCCGCAGTCGCTTGCGGAGCTGCAAGCCTATGACGCCATCGTGCTCAGCGACGTCGGCGCAAATACGTTCCTGCTGCAAAATGCGACCTTCTACCAGATGCAGGTCGTTCCGAATGCGCTCGAGCTCATCAAGCAGTTCGTGGCAGAAGGCGGCGGCCTGCTGATGGTCGGCGGCTATCTGACCTTTATGGGAATCGAGGGCAAGGCCAACTATAAAAACACGGTGCTGGCCGAGGTGCTGCCGGTCGTCATGGCGGACGGCGACGACCGCGCGGAAATGCCGAGCGGCTTCGCGCCTGTCGCGACCGCATCCCATCCTTTGGTAGACGGGCTGGGCGAGTGGCCCAAGCTGCTCGGCTACAATCGGCTGACCGCGAAGCCGGATGCTGAGCAGCTGCTCAGCCATGGCGACGACGCGATCCTGACCGTCGGTACGTTCGGGGCCGGCAGGACGGCGGCGTTCGCCAGCGACTGCTCGCCGCACTGGGGCTCGCTGGCGTTCATGGACTGGACGCATTATCCCGCGTTCTGGTCCAATCTGATCCGGTATTTGAAATAAAAGCGGCTGCCGTTGAACGGATTTTGATTTGAGGTACTGGATTTGCGTCGAATCTGGATGCCGCCTTCCGAAAACAACAAAAAGCCATTCTTCTGCCAACGAGAAGAATGGCTATTTTCATGTCCTGATGTTTTGCGGATCGAAAAACCTGCAATCGTACATGTATTTTCATCCGACCCGTGGCATGGGATGAAATACCTGCAAATGTGCAGGTAAATTCAACACTCAAGCCTGAAATCGGGCAGATCGAGGAAAATAAATGCATATTCGCATCTTTTCTTCTCAAACGGGTCGAGACCGATGAAATTAGATGTATATTTGCAGGTATTAGCCTCCGTAGCGACTTTCCCGACGTGAGCCGGGCGCGAGGCGGTGCGCGAGGCATTGCGCGAAGCATTGCGAAAGGCGGTCAACCTCGGCAAAAGATCGTGGCGTTTGTGCGGTCTGCGATCTTCCTTGGCTTTTCAGACGATGACGAGCATTCCGATTAGTAAGGACTTTCCGCCTCGTGCCGGTACGTTCTCCAGCCCATATACTTGCCCATCGCTTCCTCCAGGGAATCCGCAACCGACGACATATTGGAGGAGACGTGATGCTCGAAGCCGCTCTCGCAAATATAGCGCAGCAGCTTCTGGAACTTCGGCACCTGAACGACGCCGTACCCGCCGAAGGTCAGGAGGGGATCGCGCGTGAACAGTCCTTCGCCCGTATAGGCCACGACGCCGCCGTTCAGATCGTCGGTTGCGATGCCGCAGTACGTGAAGGGGCTCGCTTTAATACGCCCCTGAATCGTGCCGAGCGTATTTTCCCTTCCCACGGTGCCGGATAAAATCTCGTGGTAGTCCATGCGAATTTCTTCGAACACTTCCTTCGGCAGGTTGCTGCAGTGGAAAACGACGCCTTTATCCGGATCCGCGCCGTAGTTATTGTTCCAATCGAGCAGCGCGCTAGGCCGACCCGATGCCTGTTGGAGCGCATACATGCCGACCAGACCGGTGATGTCGACCTCGCAGGCGCTCGGAATCAGGCTGCTGCTCAGCATGCTCATAATCGTGCAGGGCACGATGCCGAAGTACTCCTCCATGGACGTCCAGCATTGCAGCGCGGTGCCCGCAAGGTCGTTTTCGTTCATCCACTGCTCGACGACAACGCCGAGAGAGGCCATGCGGACAAGGTTCTCCTGCGGAAAGCCCTTTACGTCGACATACGCCGCGATTTCCTCCAGCTTGCGTTTGACGGCCGGGTCGCTTTCTTTGCGTTTATTCGCGCGGCCGAATACTTCGGACAGATCCAGCGTCTCGATCGTGATGCCCGAGCGTTCAAGCAGCTTCTCGCTATAGCGGACCGTGTTAAACGAAGCCGGACGGGCGCCGATCGAGCCCAGACGGGCGTTGCGGAGCGAGCGTACGACGCGGCACGTCCCGGCGAAGCGGCGCAGATCCTTGCGGAAGCTTTCACTAGACGGATCTACGGTGTGCAGCTCGGTCAGGGAGAAGGGAATCCCGTACTGCTTGAGGTTGTTGCAAACGGACATTTTCCCGCAGAAGCTGTCGCGCCGGTCCTGGATGCCCATCTTGGTCATGTCGTCGTTGAAGGCATGGACGAGCACCGGGACGTTCAGGCCCGAATAGCGAATCGTGTTCGCAATGGCCTTTTCGTCGCCGAAGTTCGGCAGCGTGACGAGGATGCCGTCGATCTGATCGCGATTGGCCTTAAATAAGTTGCCGCAGGCTTTGGCATCGTCCAGCGTCATAACCGCACCGTATTTCGTATCCGTGACATCCAATATGATCGCGTCGATGCCTTCCTCCTCCAGCACGCGGAGTATTTGCGTACGACCGGATTCGCATAGATGGTCCGGGAAAAAGCCCCGATTGCCCACGATTACGCCAAGCTTTGTCCGTTTGATTTGTTTTTGAGCCATTGATCGTCCCTCCGATGGTTAAGTCCCCAAAATATGATGCTATGCGTTATTCGCGTTGCGGCTGCTGCGATCTTCCGGTCCCGTCCATATTCCCGCTTGCTCTTCCCAGGTCCAACCCGCAAGCGGCCTGCCGACGGGGAGTCGTGCCCAGCCTGCACGGATTCTTGCTTGCACCCGGTCCCACGGCACGATCCCGCTCGTCGCCCCGAGCTGCTCGACGCTGCAGGCGCCGACCGCCACCGCGCTCGTCATCGTATCCTCCGGCCCGAACTGCAAGAGAAGACCTTGGATGAATCCGGCGATCGTACAGTCGCCGGCGCCCGTCGTCCCCGCCACGGTCGTGCGGAAGCAGGGCGCCCACAGCTCTCTGTCGCTCCATGCGTCGACCGTAGTCGGGGGCAGCCGGTCGGCAAGTACAGGCGACCATTGCGAAGCGCTGCGCATATACAAGCCCGAGGCGCCGAGCTTGAGCACGACGATGCTGCAGCCCATGGCGAGCAGGCTTGCGGCAAGCGCCCGGATCGTCTCCACGGATACCGATTCGCATAGCTCGTCTCCGGACAAGGCCAACTGCTCGTAAAGATCTCGATTCACCATCATCAGCATCTCTTCGAGGCTGGGCATGAACACGTCGACAAAGGGAAGCGCCTTGGCTAGCAGGCCGGTCCAATCCGCCGCATATGCCGGCGTTCCTCTGCCGGGCATGGCCATGTCGAGCGAGACGGTCATGCCTTTCTCCCGGGCGCTCTTCAAGATAGCGGTCAGCCGGTCCCCGCCGTCTTCGTACATGCCTTTCATGAGCGGCGGATAGCCGAAGTGGAAATGATGAGCCGCATCGCACTTGTCCCAAGCAATATCTCGCTCCGAGAACGTGTCGTTGGTTCCCGGGCAATGAATAAAAGTGCGGTCCGTTCCGGGCGGATTGATCACCAGCGTATACGAGCTGGCTTCTCCCGCAACCCGGGCGATGCCCTCGGTCAGCGCGGGATGTACTTCGCCCAGCAGTTTGAGCGTCAGGCTTCCGAAGAAATCGTCGCTTACTTTCCCGACAAGCCGTACGCTCTTGCCCAGCCGATGGAGCGCAATCCCCGTGTTCGATACGGCTCCGCCGGTGCAGAATTCCGCTTCGCCGACCTCGATCAGCGCGCCGGGTGTCATTTTTCCGCTATCCGCTTCGCCTGGGAGAAACCTTGGAATGATATCGACCGAGATATGTCCGCATACCAGCACATCCGCCGTTTCCGTCGCCTCATTGCCGTTTGCCGTCATTGTGTAATCTCCTTCGGCTCCTTCTGTTATTGCTTGACGTATGGCCGCCAGTAAGCAACCGATTCCTGATGGTCGGGGATAATGTTGAATTCCGAAGACCAGGCCTCGCGATGATAGATTTCAAAGATAAGCTCTGCTTCGGTGGCGCCGGATGCCTCGAGCGCTTCGATGACTTTGTCCGCATGGATGATGCCGATGTCGTTATAATCCTTCGTGAACGGCCAATGCCGGCTATGTCCGGCCTCGGTCTGCTGCAGGTGGATGATAGGGGACACGCTGCCGAGCTCGCGGATCCAGCGGTACGGATCGCGATCGCTCGGATGCGGCGCGTGCCCCGGGTCCAGGCAGAGTTTAAAGGGGATGCCCGCCCCATCGTTCAGCCTGGCGAGCAGCTCGCGCGTCTCCTCGACAGTGTTGGCATATTCCCGGGGAATGGACATCGGCTCGAAAATCATGCAGGTCATGCCCAAGTCCTTGCAAAACCAGCTGAGCTCTTGCCAATGCTTGATGCCTTCCGTTGTTCGCTCTTCCCGGACCGCCGGGCTGTCGTAGTCGGAAAAAGTAAGGATGCCGGGATGGCCGCCCGTCATCTTGGCGCCCATTCTTGCGGAAATGACCGCGAACTTCTTGAACCAAGCGAGCCAGGCTTGGCGTTGCTTGGCATCGGGATGCATGAAGTGATTCACCCGCGTAAAGGAGCTTAGGAAGCTGCTCGTAATCGATAGGCCGTATTTATCCGCGTTTTCGATAATCTGCTCAGTCTGCTCCTCGACAATGTCGTCGGGCAAATAAACGTTGAGCAGGTCGGCGACGAACTGCACGTACTTGAGTCCCATTTCTTCTGCGACGATGCGGGTCCAAACCTGAGGCTCGGGGTATTTGTTATTCGCAAAGCCCATGTTGATTCCAAGCTTCAAATCGAGCGCCATGATAGAGACTCTCCTCTTTGGTAGAATAGCATTAACGTTAACATTAACGATAATGTAAACATTAAAGCAGTTTGCAATCGCTGTCAATGCATAAAAAAAAGCGCCGGTCCGGCAGGGGCGAACCCCTGCGCCAGCACTTATCGGTTATTAGGGACGATGCTACAGAAGCGATCTCGTACTTTCCCGGACGACCAGCCGCGTATCCACGACTTCATGATAGCGCTTGCCTGGATTCTGCTTATAGATTTTTTTCAACAGAATCTCAAACGCCTTGCGCGAGGTTTTCCCTTTGGAATTGCTGACGCTCGTCAAGGGAAAGGGGATGAACAGCCGCGATTGAATATTGTCGAATCCGACGACGCTAATTTGCCCGGGTACCTGGATCTGATGCTTGTTCAGGATAAAAATGGACTCCCATGCCATCATATCGTTAAAGGCGAACAGCGCGGTGAAGGGCAGCTTGGACTTGATGACTTCGCTAAGCTCGTGCCGGGCGCCGCCGGAGAGCTGGGATACCTCGCGAATCAGATCCGGATTCACGGCAACCCCCGCTTCCTTCATCGCACGGGCGTAGCCTGCGAGACGCTCGCGCGAGCTGGATATCGAACGATGCGCATTGAGAAATAGGATGTCCCGATGACCGCGCTCCAGGAGGTGCATGGTGGCGAGATAGCCGCCTTTCTCGTCGTCGCTTACGACATAATCCATCGTATCGTCGTCCAGATGGCGCCCCAGCAGTACGAAGGGGGTTCCCGTCCGTTCAAGTAACGTCAGATTGTTGGCATTTCCTTGGGAAGGGCAAATGATGATGCCGTCCACGTTTTTGGACAGGGCGGACTGTATCGCTTTTTGCTCGGCTTCCTGGTCTTCATAGGCATTTAAAATAAACGTCGTATAATCCTGCATTCTCGCTGCCCGCTCGATTTCCTTGACGGCAATGGAAAAATGGGGATTCGAGACGTCGGCGACGATGACGGCGATCGTCCTGGTGATGCCCGAACGAAGCGAGCTGGCCATGAGATTACCGATATACCCGAGCTCCTGCGCCTTTTGTTGAATTAATTTGCTGGTGGCCGCGGAGATATCGCCTTTATTTTTAAGCGCGCGGGAAACCGTATTGACCGTAAAGCCGGTCTGCTCGGCAATATCCTTTAATGTCGTGGCTTTGACCGGAGGCCGCACCTGTTCTTCGCTCATTTCATCATTCCTTATCCCGCCTATCGGCAGTCGATGTCCTGTGAACTAAATAGTAGGGACACATAGACGGGTTGTCAACATGAACGGGGGGCGTTAGAATAGGACGACAAAGACCGGGCAGTCGTCGCCCGGTCTTCGTCTGTCTTAGCGTGTCTTCGCGCATATGAGTGATAGCAAGGTGTCGCTTACTTCTGCGCAGCTTCCTTGGCAAGCTCCTTGTGAACGATCGGAGCGACCTTCGTGCCGAGCAGCTCGATCGTGCGAAGCAGTTCGCGGTGGGGCAGGGTGCTGACGTCCACGTGCAAAAGGAAACGAGTCAGGCCCAAGTTCTGGCGCAACAGCACGATTTTCTCGGCGACATACTCGGGGTCGCCGACATAGAGCGCGCCGCGCAGGCTGCGGGCGGCGTCGAACGAATCGCGGGTATAGGGGGGCCAGCCGCGTTCGCGCCCGATAGTGTTCATCTGGGCGGCGGTCGAAGGATAGAACAAATCGGCGGCCTTCTCGGTCGTATCCGAGATGAAGCCGTGCGAGTGCGTCGCGATCTGCAGCTTGCTCACGTCGTGACCGGCCTTTGCGGCCGCCTCTTTATAGAGGGCTACGAGCGGCGCGAACCGCTCGGGCATGCCGCCGATGATGGCGAATACGACCGGAAGCCCAAGCGTTCCGGCGCGAACCGCGGACTCCGGATTGCCGCCGGTACCGATCCATACGGGCAGCGGCTCCTGCACGGCGCGCGGATAGACGCCGAGATTCTTGATGGCTGGACGATGGCCGCCGCGCCAGCTGACCTTCTCCGAATCGCGAATCGCGAGCAACAGCTCCAGCTTTTCATCGAACAGGCTGTCGTAGTGATTCAGATCGTACCCGAACAAAGGAAACGATTCGATAAACGACCCGCGGCCCGCCATAACTTCCGCGCGTCCGTTCGACAGGCCGTCCAAGGTCGAAAAGGCTTGATAGACGCGGACCGGATCGTCGGATGACAGGACGGTCACGGCGCTGGACAGCCGGATCCGCTTGGTCGTCGCCGCGGCGGCGGCCAGAATGACGGCCGGCGCTGAGCTCGCATAATCCGCGCGATGATGCTCGCCGATCGCATAAACGTCAAGGCCGACCTGTTCGGCCAGATTGATCTCTTCGACCGCTTGGCGCAGCCGTTCTGCATGTGTAACGCCGCCGTCTCTCGGGGCTGCCTCGAGAAAAGTGCTGATTCCTATTTCCATGGTAGAGGTCGTAAGATCGGACATGGTGAATCGCTCCCTTCCAGATAAGTTCATTATACTTTAAATATTACTGCAACTCAATATTAGTAAGTTAATAATTTGCTGGTGAGCCTGATTAAATTGGAAACGGGACAAAAGTTGGGGTAAGGTAATAGTGGTTACAGCTTCTTTCTCATTAAAAGAGGGGGTGAAGCCATGAGACCGCGAATCGCTTTTTTCTTACCTTTCTTTGCCTTGGTTATTATGCTTTGCGGTTGTCGTATAAATGCAGAATCTCCGCAGGAAGAGGTCAAGGTCGAACGTAAGGGCGAGCTTACGCCGAATGAACAATTAAATCGTACGATTGAAAATTATTTTGCGAGTTTTAATCATGTTGAGAATTGGAGCGAGTTCGCTACCGAGGATTTCGTTAAAAACGTTTATCTATGGTGCTCCGGAGATGCTTCCAATTCTAAAAGTATCGAAGAAATGAAATTGTTTCTGAAAAATCTGGAACCACGAACGTACGATTTAACAGGATATCGAGTCGAAAGCTATGATATGAAGGGTCCGGGCGCGGAGATCTTCGTAACGAGAGAATGGGAAAACGATGAAACGGACCAAACTTCGTATTCGATCGTCAAGATCGGCGATGAGTGGGAAATAGACGATCGCTTTTAAAAAGCCGAGCCCGATGACTTTATCGTCATCGAGCCGAGTGTTCCTATTGACGGAAGTGTGTATTTGCAGGCTGCGCCGTCTCCGGAGGCAGAAAGCGAGATCAACGTCGAACTGCGCCTGGAGCGTACAGACGGAACAGCATTACAGCTTTTTGACGAGGGACAAGGATGAAGCCATTCGAATATTTCTCGAATATTGGGGCTTGCAGAAGCTGCCCGATGGGACGGAATGGACGGACATCACGGATCAGTTCGAATCCTGAACGGATTAGCGCCTACCCGCACTGATTCGACCCGGACTCCGGTCCGACGCTCGCGCCGCTTTGAACAGGAGCAGCGACGCCGTCAGGGCGGATGCCTGAAAGACGGCTGAGCCGAGCAAGCTGTGCGATACGGCATGCGCGAATTGTACTTTGGAAAGCTGATCGGCATGCATCGACGCGTTAAATACCGTGATGAGAACCGCCAAGCCGAGCGAGGCGCCGCTCTGGTGCGCGACATTGATCAGACCCGAGGCCGCGCCTGAATCTCGAGCGTCTACGTCCGAGAGTCCGAGCGCGGTGAGCGGCTGGAATATCAAGCCGGACCCGATTCCCATGACGGTCATCAGGATAAACATTTGGGGGAAAAACGCCGTTTGCATGGCGATCGTCCGGCTCATCCAGAGCGTCCCGAGAACCGCCAGCAGCAGGCCGACGAACAATAATTTTCTATTGCCGTAACGGCGAACGAGGCTTTGCATCAGGAACATCATGCCGAATTGTGCCGTGGAAAAGGGCAGGAAGGCCAAGCCCGCTTCAAGCGAACCGAAGCCAAGCACATTTTGCAAATATTGCGGGATAAAGAAAAAGAGCGAAAAGTTGCCGCTGACGAGCAGAAACCTGCCCAGGTAAGCCCCCGAGCGTTGGCGGCTCGCGAACAATCGCAGCGGAACGATCGGTTCGATCGCACGCTTTTCGACAAGCACGAAGGCTGTCAGCGACACGATACCGGTGCCGAGCCATATCCCTGTCTCCGCCGAACCCCAGCCTTGACCCGCGGCTTGGACAAAGCCGTAAACCAGCCCGGTCATGCCGATGACGGACGTCAACGCGCCCCATAAATCGAACCGGCCGGTCCTCGTCTCCGACTGTTTCACATAACGCCACACCAGGTACATTAAAACGATGCCGATGGGTACATTGATAAACATGCCGACGCGCCATGAAATAAAGTCGGTAAAAAATCCGCCGAGCAGCAGTCCGATCCCGCCGCCTGCACCTGCAACCGCGCTGTACATCGCGATCGCCCGGGACCGTTCCTTTTCCTCCGTAAACGTGGCTGACAACAGGGCCAGCGCAGCCGGCGTGGCCAGCGCGGCCGCAAAGCCCTGGAATGCCCGGGAAACGAGCAAAATTTCGGCAGTCGGCGCTAATCCCGCGAGCAGCGAGGTCAACGTAAATAGCCCGATTCCCGCGCCGAGCATTTTTCTGCGACCCAGCAGGTCTCCTGCCCGGGCGCCCAGCAGCAGAAATCCGCCGAAGGCTAAAATATAGCTGTTTTGAACCCAGGTCAAGCTGACGGTCGACATATGCAGCGAACGGCCGATCTCGGGAATCGACGTCACCATTACGGAGGCGTCCAGTACGACGAGCAGCTGGCACGCAATGATAATCGTTAATATAACGCCTTTTGATTGCATCATGTAAGCATGTTCCTTTCCCCGATAGAATGTGTGGCTCTGATACGTATTATGGATGGAAGCGGGAGCGGGAAGTAGATCGTTCCTGCTTGAAAATTGCCTAAAGCTGCAATATGATAGTTGGAGGTTTGAAGGAGGTTGATCGATATTATGCCGGAGTCGGGAGCGGATACGAGCGCGACGCTTGATAAGCCGGTGTCCATTCATAAGAAGGCGCTGGACCAGCTTCTGTCCTTAACCGATCGGAATCCGTTGGCAGAAGGACGTACGTCGACCGTCGTGCCGTACTTCTCCATCGTGAAGCACAGCCGGGAAACGCAGCGAAGCCCGGGCGTTTTGACGCCTTCTTTTTGTCTGATTCTTCAAGGCGGGAAGAAGCTCTACCTGGGACAGGAAGTGTACTGCTACTCGGCGGGCGATTACCTGGCATCGCTGATCGACATACCCGCCTCCTCGCAAGTCGTCGGGGCTACGGAGCAGTCGCCGTATATCGGGCTGCGCATCGACTTTACGACGCAGGAGATCGCTTCCGTGGTCATGGAGGCGGGGATCGGAGCGGAATTCAGAGAAAAGGGTTTGACCAAGGGCGCTTTTATCGGGAAGTCGGATGCGGAGCTGCTGGACATCTTTTCGCGGCTGCTGAAGCTGCTCGACAAGCCGAACGACGTTCGTTTCCTGTCCGAGCTGCTCAAGCGGGAAATGATTTTTAATTTGCTGTCGGGCGATTCCGGCCACTTGTTTTTCCAAAAGGTGCTGTTCGACCAACGGGCGGACGGCGTCGGCATGGCGATCCAGTGGATCAAGGAAAACTACGCGCGGTCGTTCACCGTCGAGGAGCTCGCCAAATCCTGCAACATGAGCGTCTCCGGACTGCATCACAAGTTTAAGGCGATCACGACGATCGGCCCGCTGCAGTATCAGAAGCAGCTTCGCCTTCAGGAGGCGCGGCGCCTGATGCTGAGCGGGCCGGTCGGTGCGACGACGGCTGCGCTGGCCGTCGGCTACGACAGTCCGTCGCAATTCAATCGGGAATATCGAAGATTGTTCGGTCTGCCGCCGCTTCAGGATATCAAAGCGATGCGCAATTCAGCCGTCCCGTGGACCGGAACCGCTGCGGACTGAAGCATCATGCGGGGGAGGTCAAGCTTAAGGCGCTTAGGCCGAAGGCGGCGCACCGCTCGATCTGCGCGCGATCAAGGCGGTGGCGACGGAGATGTTGATGCCGCCTACGGATGGCGAATCGCGAAGCGAGGTCGCAAGCCGGACGGCGCTGCGGACCATCTTTTCTTTGTCTACGCGCACGGTCGTCAGCTCCGGCGATACGATGACCGCTTCGGCGATATCGTCGAAACCGACGACGGATACGTCCTCGGGAACCCGGATGCCAAGCTCCGCAAGCGACTTCATCACGCCGATCGCGATAAAATCGCTCTCGCAGAATATGGCCGTCGGCAGCGGCTTTCCGTCGCTCCGCAATTTTTCGATTCGGTTGAGGAATGCCTCCTGCGGAGCGGGCACCATCGGATCGACCGAAAATTCATGCTCGGCCGGTACAGATAGCGACCATTCCCGCATCGCATCGTCGAATCCCCGCCGACGGGCGTCGAAGTTGTGGATGCGAACGTCCGACGCCGCGTAGCCGATCGTCCGGTGCCCGGCACCGCACAGCCAGGTCCCGGCTTGGTATCCACCAAGCACGTTGTTCGTGTATACGAACGGGATCGGGAGCGTCTCGAAGCAAGTGTCCAAGACGATGAGCTTAGGCAGCCGCTCCGCGATGCGGGATAAGGTCGCTTTGTCCAGATTGGTTCCAAGCAGAATAACCCCCCGATCCGAGTGGACGTCCGCGATGGTCCGAAGGTCTTCGTCGAAGCGCGACATATCGATGGCCGAGATGAGCAGAGAGAAGCCGCCGGCGCGGGATCCTTGCTCCAGAAAGTGAATGAGCTCGCGAAAAAAAGGCTGCCGGTCATAATGGGAAGTGACGATACCGGCGTTCGCGATGACCAAAAACAGCAGCGTAGGCGGCGCGTCTTGGGGAGCCGCTTCGGCAATCGCCGCTGCCTCCTGCGTTTCCACGCTCCTTCTTGGCTTATAACCTGACTTCCCGGCGATGCTCAGAATGCGTGCTCTCGTCTCGTCTCCGATGCCCGGCTTGCCGCTAAAGGCAAGAGAGACGGCGGCTTTCGAGACGCCCGCCAACCTCGCGATGTCCTCCATTTTCACGACTATTACTCCTCTATGAATGTTAAGTTTAGTCTAATAAGTTTAACTTAAGAAAACAAGTTGTTTGTGATTTGTTTAGTTTAGTTTTGTTTTGTTTAGTTATTTTAAGTTTTTTTGTGAGCGTATGATTAACATGCACGCTATATTGACGTCTATTCTGGATGGTGATAGGATGGCCTTATAATCATTAAACTAAAATTTGAACTTAACAAAACGCGTTTAACTTAACAAATAACTAAAATTAATTCCATTGGAGGCATGGAAATGAAATGGCAAGTTACAGACGGAAGAACGGAGTACATGGTCAATCCGTTAGGCCTTGACGAAAAGGAGCCCCGCTTCTTTTGGAAGCTGCAATCGGATGAAAAAGGCGCATCGCAATCCGCCTACCGCATTCTGGTCGCCTCGTCATTGGAAGCGCTTGCTAGGGACGAGGGGAACATGTGGGACAGCGGCGAGGTCGCTTCCGACCTGAGCACGCACATCGTTTACGCGGGAAAGCCTCTTCGATCGGAAGGGCAGTACTATTGGAAAGTCCGCTCCTGGAACCGCGAGGCCATCGCTTCGGATTGGAGCGACGCCTTTTTCTGGACGATGGGGCTCCTCTCTCGCGATGAATGGAAAGGATCCTGGATCGGCAGCAAGGCGCAGCCGAACGTAGAGCTCCAACCGTCGCCATACGTTCGCAAACCATTCCGGATACGCGGCGAAGTTCGTCGGGCAACGGCTTACGCGACCGCGCTCGGGCTGTACGAGCTGCATATCAACGGCCGCCGGTTTGGCGATTGGTTCGCCCCGGGCTTTACCGATTACGACAAACGCGTGCAGACGCAAGCCTACGACATAACGCCATGGCTAAATGAAGGAGACAACGTCATCGGAGCCGTGCTCGGCGACGGCTGGTACGCGGGGACCGTCGGATTTCTCGGCAATCACGTGTACGGGGAACGCCCCTTTTTGCTCCTCCAACTCCATATCGAATATGCGGACGGAAGCCGCGAGTCCGTCGAGACCGATGCCAGCTGGCGTACGGCCAAGGGGCCGATCGTCTACTCCGACATGATCAAGGGAGAGACGTACGACGCGCGGCTGGAGCTGACGGGGTGGGATCAACCCGGCTACGACGACTCGGGCTGGGAGCGTCCGGACGTTCGCGCGGGCTATAACGGCCAATTGACCGCATCGATCGAGCCTCCGATCCGCGTGACCCAGCAGATGAAGCCGATATCGCTCCGCAAGACGGAGCAAGGCACTTTTATATACGATATGGGGCAAAACATGGTCGGGTGGACGGAGCTGCGCGTGCGCGGCGCGCGGGGCACCAAAGTGACGCTAAGCCATGCCGAGATGCTGAATCCGGACGGCTCGCTTTATCTGGACAACCTGCGCGTTGCCGTTCAGCAAGAGCATTACATTTTGAAAGGCGAAGGCGAAGAGCGGTACGAGCCGCACTTTACGTTCCATGGATTCCGCTACGTCGAGCTGATCGGCTACCCGGGCGAGCCCGGCCTGGATACGATCGTCGGCAAAGTCGTTCATTCCGACACGCGACCGACGGGAAGCCTGCGGACGTCCGATTCGATGGTCAACCAATTGATCTCGAACATCTCCTGGGGACAGCGGGGCAACTTCCTCTCGGTACCGACCGACTGCCCGCAGCGAGACGAACGGCTCGGATGGACCGGCGATGCCCAGATTTTCGCGCGGACGGCTTCGTACAACATGGACGTATCCCGGTTCTTCACGAAATTCATGTGGGACATGATCGATTGCCAGCAGCCGTCGGGCGCGTTCACCGACGTGGCGCCGGACGCGGGCTGGATCCGGCACAAGATGTGGAATACGAGGCTGAACTGGTTCGCACCGGACAATGCGGGCTGGGGCGACGCGGGTGTCGTCATACCGTGGACGCTGTACTTGATGTACGGGGATACGCGTATTTTGGAAACGCACTACGAAGCGATGGTACGCTGGGTCGCGTATTTGCGGACGAACAGCAAGGGGCTGATCCGCCCCGCCTATGCGAACTACGGCGACTGGCTGTCGATCGAGGCGGATACGCCGAACGAGGTGCTGGCGACGGCCTACTTTGCCTACAGCGCCAAGCTGCTGAGCCGGATCGCCGGCGCACTCGGCAAACGCGACGACGAAGGGACGTACGCGAGTCTGCATCAGGCCATCGCGGACGCGTTCCGCCGGGCATTCGTCGCGGAGGACGGACGCATTCATGGAGAAACGCAGACGGTGTACGTGCTCGCCCTGCAGTTCGACCTGCTGACAGATCGGCTTCGGGAGCTGGCGATCGGCCATCTCGCCGAAAATATCGCTGCCCGCGGCGGCCGGCTATCCACCGGATTCCTGGGCGTCGGCTACCTGCTGCCCGCATTGACGGACAACGGAAGGCTGGACGTCGCATACGGTCTGCTGACGCAGGAAGAGTTCCCGTCCTGGATGTACTCGATCAAGCACGGCGCGACGACGATCTGGGAACGCTGGGACGGCTGGACCGAGCATGGCGGCTTCCAGACGCCGTCGATGAACTCCTTTAACCATTACTCGCTCGGCTCGGTGGGCGAATGGATGTACCGCTATATGGGCGGCATAGAGGCCGACCCTTCGGCCCCGGGCTTCCGCCGCGCAATCATTCAGCCCCGCCCGGGCGGCCGGATCACGGCGGTCGAAGCTTCCTTCGATTCGCTGTACGGCACGTACGAATCTTCCTGGACGCTGGACGCGAACGGCAGCTTCAAGCTGCGCGTCACGGTGCCGGCGAACGCGACGGCAGTCGTCCGCGTTCCGGGAAGCGGGATCGTCGCGGACGGCGAGCCGGCCGTAGAAGGCCAAACGAGCTTCGAGCTTGGAGCGGGCTCGTACGCGTTCGTCAGCCAATTTGAAAGTTAATCTTGTTTGATAGCCAAGACGCTGCCAATTGTATCCGAACCTTCGATTCTCTTGAATGTGAATCGAAGGGAATGGTATAAAGAAAAGACATTCAAGAGCAGAGAAGCACGGAGAGAGGGAGAAGCCACATGGGAACGAACGCCGGTCGATGGATCATCGGGAGGGTTCGTTCCTGGTTCTCCCAGATCCGTACGACGCTGCTCTTTAGTTATTTTATCGTCATTCTGCTGTGCATCGCGCTCGTCGGCACGGCTTCCTTCTATATTTCCTACCAGACGATGGCCGATCGGATCGAATCGGCGGGTTCCCAGATCGTGGGCCAGATCGAGAACAACATGGACAACGACTTCCACAGCAAACGCAATCTGCTGCTCGCCCCCTATTACGACCAGCAATATATCGACGGCATCAACGCCTATGCCGAGATGAGCGAGCAGCAAAAGTTTCTGTTCCGCCAGAATCTCGTGAACCTCTACCTCAAGAGCTTCAACGCCACGCCGATCCGCGGCTTCAGCCGTTTCCAGATCTACTACAGCACCGGCGAGCTGCTGGGCGCTTCGGACGACTTCAAGCCGCCGTCCGAAGCGAAAATCCGCAATGCCGACTGGTTCCTGCGGACGATCGCAGCCGACGGCGGCGTGTACTTCATGGGGCGCGGCGTCGGCGACGGCAGCATAGATGCGGATAACACGGCTTATTCGTCGTCCATTCTGATCCGGGACTTCTCCAATCCCGAGCGATTTATCGTCGTCCGCGTCGAATACAACGACGAGCTGTTTCGGACGATCGGACAGAGCGACGACCTGTCGGCCGGCAGCCGAATCGTCGTTTTCGACCAGAACGACAAGACGGTGTATGCTTCCGGAACCTTGCCCGACGATGCGTCCGAATCCGAGCTCGTCGAGCGGGCGAATGGGCCGAAAGGCAAGTTCTGGTTCGCGAAAGGCGGCGAGGATATGCTCGCCTCCTATACCCGATCGGACTATACGAATTGGAAGATCGTACTTGTCATGCCGAGAAGCGAAATTTTCGGTCCGCTCGACCGCATCAAGACGACCGTTCTCTATACCGCTTTGGTCGCGTTCGCGTTTACATTTCTGTTGTCCGTCCTTTTCGGAAGAATCATTACGAAGCCGATCCTCAACCTCTACAAGACGGTCAACCGGCTGAAGCGCGGCGATTTTTCCGAACGGGTGGCGGTCGGACCGAACAACGAGATCGGGCGCATCGCCGCGAACTTCAACGCCATGCAGGACGAGCTGCAGACGCTGATCGAGACGAAGTACGTCAACCAGATCAAGCTGCAGGAGGTGGAGCTCAAGATGCTCTACTCCCAGATCAATCCTCATTTTCTCTACAATACCCTCGACAGCATCCGCGCCATGTCGGACTACTACAAGGTCGGTGAGATCGGCGAGGTCGCGCAGGCGCTCGCGGACATGTTCCGCTACAATACGAGGAACCGCGACGAGATCGTGACGCTCCAAGAGGAGCTGGAGCAGATCGACGCCTATATGAAAATTCAGGGGATCCGCTTCGACGATAAAATCGTCTACGAACAGGACATCGAAGAGGCACTTTACGGTTTTCCCTTGCTCAAGATGACGCTGCAGCCGCTCGTAGAGAACGCCGTGTTCCACGGCATTGAACGCAAGCGCGGGAAGGGAACGATCCGAATCGCCGCTCATAGCGAGCTTGACGGCGTTCACCTCACCGTCTCGGACGACGGGGTCGGCATTTCCGACGCGCGCCTCGGCGAGCTCCGGGCGAAGCTGAACTGGCAGCTGCACCGGGAGGTATGGCCGGATTCGGCCGCCGAAGGCGGCATCGGCGTGCGCAACGTCTATACGCGATACGCGATCCGCTTCGCGGAGCGCATGTCTTTTCGGATCGACAGCCAGAAGGGCGTCGGCACCAGCGTCACGCTCATTCTCCCGAACGGCAGAGATTCCACGCTGCCGCAGGCAAGGTCGGAATATTCAACATAAACGGTCGATTTCATGAATGGGAGTGAAGAAAGCGCTTCCCTATAATCAAGTTGTAAGCGATTACGAGATGAAGGGGTTGCTCGAATGAAAAAGTCGAGAGCATTAGCATCGGTCATGGTACTGGCAGTAAGCGCGGCGGCGCTGGCCGCGTGCGGCGGTGGCAACGGTAACACTAATAGTAACGCGGGCAGCGTATCGTCCCCGTCGGCTAGCGGAGCGTCCAGCGCCAAGCCGGCCAAAGATCCGGTCACGCTGACTTTCGTAATCTCGAATACAGAAGATACGACGGCGTTCACGAAGATCTTCGACGCCTACCAGCAGAAGACGGGCAACAAGGTAGAGCTTCAAGCGCTGCCGGGCGGCGACTACGACAATCTGATCAAGACGCGGTTTTCCACGGGAGACTTCCCGGATCTGTTCCTTATGCAGCCGGGAACGAAGCAATACGTGAAGCTGAGAGCGGACGAGACGCTGCACGAATGGTCCGGCGAGGCCGGCGTGTGGGACAACGTGATCGATTCCATCAAACAGGCGCAAGTGCAGGACGACAAGATTTACGGCGTACCGTACGGGTCGACGGGCATGATGGGCGTGTTCTACAACAAAGACGTCTTCGCAAAGGCCGGCGTCAACCCGCCGACGAACTACGCGGACCTGGTCGAGATCGCGAAGAAGATCAAGGCCGCCGGCGTTACCCCGTTCTACGAGGGCGTCAAGGATGCATGGCCGCCTCAAGTGTTCTATTACACCGGGTGGGTGACGCAGGTCGATCCGGCGATCGGCGACGAAGGCGTGGCGAAGCTCAATTCGAACGAATTGAAGCTGTCCGACATCGCGGAGCTGAAGGATCTGTTCGCGAAGCAGAAGGAACTTAAACAGCTGGGCCTGTACCAGGACAACGTCATGTCGGGTACGTACGACGAGCTGCAGAACGAGTTCGGCGAAGGCAAGGTGGGGATGACCTTCATGCTGGACGGCATCATCGCCCAACTCGAGAAGAAGTTCGGCAAGGACTTCGTCGCGAAGAGCGTCGGCTTCTTCCCGTTCCCGTCCGCGACCGATACGGGCACGGCGATGATCACGCCGCCGAACCAGCTGATGGTGCCGGATAAGGCGAAGCATGCGGCCGAGGCGATCGAGCTCGTGAAGTTCATGCTCCAACCGGAAAACGTCGACCTGTTCTACGCGAACAAACCGGGGATCCCGATCTTTAAGGGAGCGACCAGCGAGCTTTATCCGGTTCAAGAAGACGTGAAGAAATACATTGACGACGGCAAATCCAAGGTCAATATCCAGAACCGACTGACGCCGTCCTTCGTGGACTTCTCCAAGACGCTGCAAAACTTTTTCCTCGACGGCAATATCGACAAGGCGATCAAGGAGTTCAGCGACAACTATCAGAAAGACGGTAAAGCGAAGGTGCTCGCCGGCTTCTAAGTAAAGTCGACGCGGCTAGTCATGGCGCGCGGGGGGCCGAAGCCCCCCGCCACCGGTATCAGCGAAATGCCGTGGACGAACGCCCCAAGCGGCCGCCGGAAGCCAAGGAGGAGACCTCATGGAGAGACGAAAATATCCGCTTTATTTTTCCTTCCCCGCCTTGTCCGTTTTTCTGCTGTTCTTCATCGCGCCGACCGTGATCGGCGTCTACTACAGCTTCACCGACTGGAACGTCAACGCCGACTCGATTTCGTTTATCGGATTCGACAATTACAAGGCGCTGTTCGGGGAACCGAGACTCGGGAAGGCCTTGTCCAATACACTGATTTTCGCCGCCGCGGTCACACTCCTTCAGAACGCGGTCGGCCTCGGGCTCGCGCTGCTCATGAACGAAGCGATCCGAATGCGCAACCTGTTCCGCACGATCTTCTTCATGCCGTATGTCATCGCCCCGATCGTCATCGGCTACGTGTTCCGCGCGATCTACCATCCGGAGCATGGCATCGTGAACGAGGCGCTCGGCTGGATCGGCCTCGGCTCGCTCGGCCAGGACTGGCTGAACGACCCGAAGTGGGCGCTTTTCTCCATTATCGCCACGGACATCTGGCGCGTGGCCGGCTTCGCGATGGTCGTCTATCTGGCGGGACTGCAGTTCATACCGAAGGATCTCACCGAGAGCGCTTCGATCGACGGGGCCAGCTACTGGCGCAGGTTCAGGCATATCGTTTTCCCGCTGCTGGCCGCTTCGTTCACGGTTAACGTCCTTTTGTCCGTCATCGGCTCGATGAAAGTGTTCGAGATGGTCATGGTGCTTACCGACGGCGGGCCCGGCTATACGACCGAAGTGTTCTACACCTACATCCGCAGCACGTTCAGCATGGGGCAAATGGGGTATTCGACGGCGATCAACCTGGTGCTGTTCGTCCTCGTGACGGTCGTCGGCGTACCGGTGCTGATGGCCCTGAAGAAGCGGGAGGTGGAGATGTAATGGAGCATCGGGGCCGCAAAACGTTCGTCAGCGCCATCGTCTTCCTCGGCGCGCTGGTCATTTTGGTGCCGTTCTACATGATCCTCGTCAACTCCTTTAAGGGGATCCGGGAATCCGCCCTGTTCGGAATGGGACTGCCGTCTACGTGGAACTTCGATAACTACAAGGAAGTTTTCGATAAAGGCAACATTTTGCGAGGCTTCAAAAACAGCTTCCTCATCTCGGGACTGGTCGTCGTCTGCGTGACGCTGTTCGCTTCGATGGCGGCGTTCGTTATTCAACGGCGGGACGACCGGTTCATGCGATCGGCCTACCTCACGTTCATCATGGGGCTGATCGTCCCCGTATCGATCGTGCCGACGATCCGGCTGATGGGAGAGCTGCATATACGCGGCACCTACTTCAGTCTCGTCATGTATTACACCGCGGTATTGCTGCCGTTCGCGGTATTCCTGCTCGTCGGCTTCATGAAGCAGATCCCGCGGGAGCTCGACGAAGCGGCGCTGCTGGAGGGCTGCGGATACTTCCGGCTCTACTGGCGGATCATTCTGCCGCTGCTCGTCACCGTGCTCGTCACGGTTACGATCGTTGTCATGGTATCGGTATGGAACGATTTCTTCGGGCCGTTCTATCTCATGACGGACAGCACCAAGTGGACGATCGTTCTGCAAATTTTCAACTTCGTCTCGCTATACAACACGAACTGGGGCGTCGTGTTCGCCTTCATGGTCATCGTCATCGCCCCGATCCTGCTCGTGTACTTGCTGCTCCAGCGCTACATTATCGACGGATTGACGGCGGGCTCGGTCAAGGGCTGAACGATCGCCGGGAAAAAGAACGGATAGCCGGCAGCACGATACATCGACGAAAGGGGGCTTAGCGACATGCGCAAAGTTCTCGTGGTCGACGACGAGAAGTGGATTCGGCGCGGACTCATTCAGCTCATCCCGTGGGAACGCTTCGGACTTGAACTGGCGGGCGAAGCGGCGGACGGCCAGGACGCCTACGAGCTCGCGCTCGAGGTGAAGCCAGCCCTGATGTTCCTCGACATGCGGATGCCGGGGCTCGACGGCAAGCAGCTGCTCGGGAAATTGCATGCCGAGCTGCCGGAGCTGCTGACGATCGTCGTGAGCGGCTACTCCGACTTCGAATATACGCAGGAAGCGATCCGCCACCGGGCGTTCGATTATTTGCTGAAGCCGGTGAAGAAGGAGGAGCTCGCTTCCGTGCTGGAGAAGGCGCTCGCCGAGCTGGAGCGGCGAGAGGCACAGCGGGCGGAAGCTCCCGAAGCCGGCGACGACAAGGAGGGCGGCTGGCTGCGCGCAGCCCTGACGAGGCGCGCGGACGGCGAGCCGGCGATGCCGCCGCACGGATGGGCGGAGGGAGCCTGCATCGTGTTTGTCGCCCAAGCGGATGCTTACCGCGAAGATCAGCCGGACATGGCGAAGGTGACTGAGGAAGCGCGCGGGCGGCTCGGGCAGACGCGGGCATTCCATCTGGGCGGCGACTGGACGTTCGCGCTGACGCCGGGTCCGGACGGACGCGCCGAGTTTGTCGGCGCGATCGGCGCGACGCGTCCGTTCGGCGGAGAGCTGGGCCGCTTGCTGGCGGAGATTCGGGGTCTCCTAAGTGAAGCCGCCGGCGCGACGTTCAGCCTGGGAGCGGGCGGCTCGTCAAGCCTGCGTCCTCAGCATCTGCAGGACGCTTGCCGGGCGGCAAGGGAGGCGCTCGGAGGCCGGAAGCTGAGCGAGCTCGGTAAGGTTAGGCTGGCCCGCGACGGCGGGGCGGCGTCTTCAGCGATGCTGTCGTATCCGCACGAGGCGGAGAAAGCTTTTCTTCTCGCGCTTCAAATGGGAGGCGGCAAGACGGCAAGCGAGCTTTTCGGACGGGTGTTCGATCACATCGCGACAGCCGAAACGACGGTCGAGGGAATGCAGAGAAACGCGGTGATCCTCGTCCATTCGATCGAAAAGCAGCTTCAGCTCTCGGGCTGCAGCCTGGAGAGCGTCAGCGGCCGCAACCCGCTCGCCTATTCCGAGATGATCCGGCAGCGCAACGATCCCGTCTCCGCAAGTGAGCTGTTCGAGCGGGAGATTATCCCCGCCATCCTGTCGAACGGCAGCCAGGCGGGAGGCAAGCAGGGCGAACGTCTCGTCAGGGAGATCGTGAAGATGGTCGAAGCCCACTTTGATCAGCCGCTATCGCTTCAGCAGATCGCCGAGACGCGCTTCGTCAACCCGGATTACTTGAGCCGGTTATTCAAGAAGACGACCGGCCATACGTTTGTCGACTACCTGACGGATTACCGGATTCATAAATCGATCGAGCTGATGAAGATTCCCGCCTACAAAAACTACGAAATCGCGAAGATGGTCGGCTACGAGGACTACCGGTACTTCAGCCAGATTTTCAAAAAGAAAACGGGCAAGACGATCGGGGAATTCCGGGGCCAAGCCGAATGCGCGAGCAAATAAAAGGAGCGAACCTGCCATGACACGACGACTGATACCCGATACGCTGACGCTCGAGGAGAGGGCCGGTCACGCGCTGAACGCGATGGCCGGCATGGCCGATCCCGAATACGGCGGCATTCCGTTTTTCGCGGCGAACCTGATGAACGATCCCGCCAATCTGACGCACGGCGACTGGGACTTCGGCTCCTCTCACGGCCGCATGATCGACGGCATGATTCTGGCGCGGCATATGTCCGGCGAGACGTTCGGCGCGGAGACGGAGCAGCGCTACCGCGACAACTTCATGACCTTCTTCAAAGACGACGGACTTAGCTACCGGCAGGAAAACCCGAACTTCGGCTGGGAGCCGAACGCTAACCTGATCGACCAGCGCGCGGTGATCCTGTCGCTGACGACCTGGTACATGGCGACGGGAGACCCCAAGGTGAAGGAAGCGGCCGACCGCCACGTCGCCGCGCTGAAGCGGATCGCGATCAAGGAGCGCGAGGTATGGTACTATCCGGCCTCCGAATACAAGGAAGGCGGCTGGCCGTCCGCGAACGCGATGCTGCTGCGTCTGGCGCCCGATCCGGCGGCGTTCTGCGGCCGGCTTGTCATGCCGCTGCTCAAGTACCATGAGCTGACGGGGAGCCGCGACGCTTTCGAGCTATGCCGGTTTTTCGTCGCGCTCATCGTGGAGCGCAGCGGCGTGTTCAACAAGGACGGCAGCTTCAACGACGCGCTCGCCTACCGCAGCGGCCACTTCCACACCCGTCTCGGCACGCTCGACGCGATCGCGAGATTCGGCGCCTTCACCGGGGATGCTTCGCTGATCGCGTTCGCGGAAAAGAGCTACGCTTGGGCGCTGACGCAATGCACCGCCTTCGGCTGGACGCCGGGCGATATGAAGGAGCAGGCTTACGAGCACGAGACTTGCTCGCTCGTCGACCTGATCGCCACGGGCATTACGCTCGCGAAGAGCGGCTATACGAAGTATTGGGGCACGGTCGAGCGCTTCATCCGCAACCATCTGACCGAATCGCAGCTGCTCGAGCTCGATTGGGTGAAGGAAACGGACGACCGTTCTCACAATGTCGCCGGGCAAATCAGCTACACGAACGTAGCCGCCAGCACGCGCGGCGCGTTCGCCGGGTATTCGGCGCCGAACGACTTTTGCTGCGACGTGAACCATGGGCGCGGGCATACGAACGACCTGCAAATCTGCTGCCTGGGCTCGGGCACGCGCGGCCTCTATATGGGCTGGAGCAATACGGTGACCGAGAAGGACGGCAACGTGAGCGTCAACTTCCTGCTCAACCGCGGTTCGATCTGGCTGGACGTCGAGTCGTATTTACCGCACGAGGGCAAAGTCGTGCTTCGCGTGAACAAAGACCTGCCTTCGCTGCAGGTTCGCATTCCGGAATGGGCGGGCTTCGCCAAGGTCCGCATCGTGCGGGAGCGCAACGGAGCGGTATCGGAAGGACGAGGCTCGGAGCCGAGCCGTTGGGTGAAAGAGGTCTTCCTGCAGCTGAACGAGGCGTTCGCGGGGGAAACGATCACGATCACGTTCCCGTTATCCGAGCGCACGACGGTGGAGACGGCGATCGGCCAGACGTTCGCGACTGAATGGCGCGGCGACGACGTCGTCGGCATTACGCCGCGCGGCACGAAGCATCCGTTCTATTCCGGACGCAAGGTGTACGACGCGGCCCCGATGCGCGAGGGCGAGCTGCGCCGGCTGGAGCATGAATTCGTATGGTGAGGGAGGAGAACGGACGATGAAAACGGTCGTTGCCGTCTACACGGGCCAAGGCTTGGCCGATCCGCTGAAAAAGGTGTTCCAGGAGCTGCTGCCGGATGTCCGGCTGGTCAATATTATCGACGACAGCCTGATCGGCGACGTCGTCAAGGCGGGGCATGTACCGCCGGGCGTCGCCAGAAGGCTCGTGCAATACTTTCACAACGGAGAAGAGCTCGGGGCCGACGTCATTCTGAACACCTGCTCGTCCGTCGGCGAAGCGGCGGACGACGCGCGCAAGCAGATCGGCGTGCCGATCGTCAAGATCGACGAGGCGATGGCGGCGAAGGCGGCGACGAGCTATGACCGGATCGCGGTGCTGGCGACGCTTCCTTCGACGCTCGAGCCGACGATGAGGCTGATCGAGAAGGAGGCAACGGCTGCGGGGCGCGCCGTCGCGTTGGTGAACGGCCTGGCTGCGGGCGCGTTCAAAGCGCTGAACGACGGAAGCCCGGAGGAGCACGACCGGCTCATTCTGGAGACGGCGCAGCGGGTGGCCGGCAATGCGGACGCGATCGTGCTCGCGCAAGGTTCGATGGCGCGCATGGAGGGAAAGCTGGCCGAAGCGACGGGCAAGCCGGTGCTGTCGAGCCCGCGCCTCGGCGTCGAGCAAGTGCGCGAGACGCTGGAACGGCTCGCACGCGCGGAGGAGGCTTCGCGATGAGCGGCGTCTGGAACGGGAAGCCGGGAGGCGCTTCGGCGTCGGGGGCTCCGGCCGGCGGCACGGAGCGAGTCGTCGCGGAATACTTCGTCGAGACGCCATGGACGCTCGCGCGAGCGGCGGAGGTGATCGCGGGCGAGCAATCGACCGGGACCTTCACGGCCGTGCCGGGGGAGACGGCTGCGCTGAAGGAGCGTCACGGCGCGCGGATCGAGCAGATCGTGCCGCTGGAGGAGGCTTCGGCACCGCTGCTTCCCGGAGCCAAGCCGCCTGCCGGCCATGACGGACGCTACCGGCGCGGCAAGATCACCGTTTCGTATCCGATCGTCAACTTCGGTCCGTCGATTCCGAACCTGATGAGCGCGATCGCGGGTAACCTGTTCGAGCTGCAGGAGCTATCCGGCTTGCGGCTGCTCGATATCGAGCTGCCCGACGCCTTTGCCCGGCGGTACCCGGGGCCGAAGTTCGGTCTCTCCGGCACCCGCAGGCTGACCGGCGTTTACGGGCGGCCCATCCTCGGCTCGATCGTCAAGCCGAGCGTCGGCCTGTCTGCCAAGGAACTCGGCGGCCTCGTCTACGAGCTGGCCGTCGCCGGACTCGATTTTATCAAGGACGACGAGCTGAACGCCAACCCGCCTTATCTCCCTCTGGAACAGAAGGTCCGGGCGGTCATGGACGCGATCGAGCGCGCGGCGGACGCCACGGGCAAGAAGACGATGTACGCGTTCAACATTACCGGCGACATCGACGAGATGCGCCGCCATCACGACGTCGTCGTTGAAGCGGGCGGCAACTGCGTCATGGCGAGCGTCATGAGCATCGGCTTCGCGGGGCTCGCGCACCTGAACGGCTACAGCGAGGTTCCGATCCACGCGCACCGCAATCAATGGGGCATGCTCACCCGCAGTCCGGGGCTCGGCATGGAGTTCGCCGCTTTCCAGAAGCTGTGCCGGCTGGCCGGAGCGGATCATCTGCACGTGAACGGGCTGAACAGCAAATTCTACGAGAGCAACGAATCCGTCGTGCGTTCGATTCAAGCGTGCGCGCGCCCGCTGTTCGGCGGCTACGAGACGGTGCCGGTCGTCTCATCGGCGCAGTGGGCGGGGTCAGCTCCGCCTACGTACGAGGCCATCCGCAGCGTGGACGTGATGCACCTCGCGGGCGGCGGCATGCTCGCCCACCCGGACGGCCCCGCCGCCGGCTTCGCAAGCATGCGCCAAGGCTGGGAAGCGGCATCGGCGGGTATCGCGCTCGAGACGTACGCGACGACCCATCCCGAGCTGTCACGCGCGATCGAGAAGTACGGAAAGGGCTGAGACAGCATGCGTATATCGGATCGTAGCGATGAAGAAGGGGGCTGCGCCAAGCGGCCCCTGATCGGTTATTACGGAGACGACTTCACCGGATCGACGGACGTGCTTGAGGCGCTGTTCCGGCAGGGGCTGCGGACGGTTCTGTTCCTGGATCCGCCGGACGAAGGGGCAGCATCGGGCACGGTGAGGAGCGAGATGCTCGCCGGGCTCGACGCGTTCGGCATCGCCGGCGTCGGCCGCTCGCTCTCGCCGGAAGAGATGGCGCGCGAGCTGCCGCCGATCTTCGAGCGCTTGAAGGAGGCCGGTCCGGCCGTCGTGCATTATAAAATTTGCTCCACGTTTGATTCGTCGCCGGAAACGGGAAGCATCGGCAAGGCCGCGGAGCTTGGACGCGCCGTTTTCGGCGGGCGCTTCGTGCCGGTGCTCGCCGGCGTGCCCTATCTGGGACGCTATACGGTGTTCGGCCATCATTTCTCGGCGGCGCCGGGCGGCGAGGTGTTCCGGCTCGATCGGCATCCGACGATGTCTCGGCATCCTGTCACGCCGATGGACGAATCGGACCTGCGCGTTCATCTGGCGAGACAGACCTCGCTCAAGGCTTCCTTGCTGGATATCGTCGCGCTGGACGGCGATGCAGCCGAAGCGGGCGAACGGCTTGAGCGGGTCCTCACCGAAGAGAGCCCCGACCTCTTGTTGTTCGACGTACTTGATGAGAAGCGCCTGGCCGTCGCGGGACAATTAATCTGGCAAGAGGCGCTGCAACAGGAGAGCCCGCTGTTCGTGATCGGCTCCTCGGGCGTGGAGTATGCGCTTGGAGCGGCTTGGCGAGCGTCTGGCACGCTGCCGAACGCGGGCAACAAGGAGCGGCCGGTCGGAAACGCGCAACGATCCGATAGCGACGCGGTCGGGGGCGATGCGGGAGCATCCGTCGCCGGCGCCGCGAAGCCGGTCGATCGCCTGCTCGTCGTGTCGGGCAGCTGCTCGCCCGCGACCGCGAAGCAGATCGCCCAAGCCGAAGCGGACGGCTTCGCGTCGATCCGCATACCGGCGCTCGCGCTGATCCGACCCGAACTGGCGGAAGAAGCGAGGACGCGGCTGCTCTCGGAAGCGAAGGCGCTGCTGGACGATGGCCGAAGCGTAATCTTGTATTCGGCCGGCGGACCGGACGATCCAAGCATCGGCGAGCTGCGGCGGGCGCTGACTGCGCAGGGGCTTCGACCGGAGGACAGCAGCCGCCTGCTAGGCTCGGAGCTCGGACGGCTGGCCCGTACGCTGGCCGTCCAAGCGGGCCTTACGCGCATTCTGGTCGCGGGGGGCGATACGTCCGGCTACGTCACCAGGGCGCTAGGCATTTATGCGCTTGAGTGCCTTCAAACGCTGGCGCCGGGCGTGCCCTTGTGCCGCGCATATGCCGACGATGCGAGGCTGGATAGACTCGAGCTGGTGCTGAAGGGCGGGCAGGTCGGCGGAGAGCGGTTTTTTGAACGCGTAAGGAGAGGCGGCGTATGAGCGGATGAACGAGCCTATGATTGTGCCGATGAACGAGCCTCTGAATGACCGGACAGGAAACCGCATGAAGCAGGCGGCGTCCGGCAACCAGCCCGACTGGGCGAATCTGGCGGTGCTGGAGCGGAATGCCGAGCCCCCAAGGGCGGATCTCATTCCATACGGCGGGACAGGCGACGCGATGGCAAGCGAGCGGGAGGCTTCTCCTTATTTCCTGCTGCTGAACGGCACTTGGCGGTTCCGTTATTTCGAATCGCCGTCCGCCGTTCCCGACGAATGCGAAGGCGTCGACTACGCGGACGATAGCTGGGACTTGCTTGCGGTCCCGTCGAACTGGCAAATGCACGGTTACGGCACGCCTCATTACTCGAGCTGTCCGTATCCTTTTCAGATCGATCCCCCGCATGTACCGGCGAATAACCCGGTCGGCTGCTACCGCATCGCGTTTGTCGTTCCCGATGGGTGGGAGGGGCGCAACGTCCGGCTGTCGTTCGAAGGGGTCGATTCGGCCTTTCACGTCTGGATGAACGGGAGCTTCGTAGGCTATGGGCAAGGAAGTCACAACACGTCCGAGTTCGACGTGACGGACGCGCTTCGTCCTGGTTCAAACTTGCTTGCGGTCCGCGTTTACCAATGGTCGGACGGGAGCTACCTGGAGAGTCAGGACAAGTGGCGTCTTAGCGGTATTTTCCGGGACGTGTACCTCTTGTCGCTGCCGGCGGTCACCGTACTGGACGCATTCGTCAAGACGAGCTGGCGACCGGACGGAGAGACCGCAGAGCTGGACGTCTGCCTGCAAATTTCTAATCTGTCGCGCGATCAGGCGAGAGGCGGCCGAATCGAAGCCTTCCTGGTAGACCCGGAGGGGAACGTCGCGCATGCTGCCGATTGGCCGCTCGCGTCTTTGCTGCTTCCGGGCGAATCCCGCGAGCTTCGGCTTCGCGAGCCTGTCGCGTGCGCCCGTCCCTGGTCGGCCGAAACGCCGAACCTGTACGTCTTATTATTGAAGGTCATTGACGAGGACGGCCGCGCCGCGGAGGTCAAGCGGATCGCGGTCGGCTTCCGGGATATCCGGATCGCAGAGGGACGCTTGCTCGTCAACGGGCGGCCGATCGTCGTCAAAGGCGTCAACCGCAACGAATTCGACGCTCGCCTCGGCTACGTCACGACGAAAGAAGCGATGCTCGAGGACGTCCTGCTCATGAAACGGCATCATATCAACGCAGTCCGGCTGTCCCACTATCCGAACGATCCGAGATGGCTGGACCTGTGCGACCGGTATGGCCTGTACGTCATCGACGAGGCGGACCTGGAGACGCACGGCTTTCATTTTGTCGGCGACGAGGGTTACTTAGCCAACCATCCGGCGTGGAGAGAAGCGTTCGTGCAGCGGGCGAGACGGCTGATCGAGCGAGACAAAAACCACCCGTCGGTCATCGTCTGGTCGCTCGGCAACGAGTCGGGCTACGGTCCGAATCACGACGCGATGGCGGAATGGGTCAGACAGCAGGACGGGACGCGGCCGATTCACTACGAACGCGCCTACGACGCGCCGGTCGTCGACATCGTCAGCAGCATGTACCCCGCGGTCGGGACGATCGTCGAGGAGGGACTCAAGGACGACCCCAGACCTTACTTGATGTGCGAATTCGGCCACGCGATGGGCAATTCGACCGGTAACCTGAAGGAATATTGGGACGCGATCTACGCGTATCCGCGCCTGCTCGGAGGGCTGATCTGGGAGTGGGCGGACATGGCGATCGAGGTGGCGGAGACATCGGCCAGCATGAATAGGGGAAAGGGCGCCAAGTCGGATACCGAGCCGCCGGCCGTTCCGTCTTCGGACGCGTCGCACGAAACAGCCGGCAAGGTCTATTTGTACGGCGGGGATTTCGGCGATGAACCGCACAGCGGATCGTTTTGCCTGGACGGGCTGCTTTTCCCGGACCGCACGCCCAAAGCGTCTTTGCTGGAGTACAAAAAGGCGATCGAGCCCGTCAAAGTCATTAATTGGAATGAAGATACGGGAGAGCTCGTTTTGGAAAATCGGTACGACTTCTTGACGCTGTCGCATTTGAAAGGCGAATGGACGCTCTATCGCGAAGGAGCGTCGCTGTCGAGCGGGCAGCTGCCTCTTTTCCGGACGCTTCCCGGCGAGCGCGAGTCGATTCGCCTCGCATCGAAGGCAGAGCTGCCGGCGGAATCCGGCGAGTACTGGCTGCGCGTTCGTTTTCTCCTTCGAGAAGGGACCCCTTGGGCCGAACGAGGCTTCGAGATCGCGTGGGCGGATCTGCCGCTGGGCATCGTCAGCGCCGCTGCTTCCGACACGCCGGTCCCGCCGCCTCCGGAGCTTCTGATCGTAAATGAGGCAGGTGCTTCAGAACGCCTGGCCGTCGTGCGGGGAAAGAACGACGAGTTCGTATTCGATCTGAACCAAGGGAAGCTGACGAGCTGGAAAAGCGGCGGCAGAGAGCTGCTGCTTTCGGGTCCGTCCGTAAACCTCTGGCGCGCGCCGGTAGACAACGACGTGCATCTGGCGAAGACGTGGCTCGCGGCCGGATACGACCGGCATACGCACGATCTACGTCACGCCGCGATCGAACGACTGGACGGAAGCGGAGCGATTCGCCTACGCACTGAGTTCGCGCTCGGCGCGAGAGGCCAGGGGACAGCTTTTCTGGCAAGCCTTGATTACACGGTGAACGGAGCGGGCGAGCTGCTCGTCGAAGCGAAGCTCGAGGCGCTGCGCTCCGATCTGCCGCCGCTGGCCCGCTTCGGCCTGGAGCTGCGCCTGCCTCGCGAGCTCGACCGGCTGACCTGGTTCGGACGAGGTCCGCACGAATGCTATGCCGACCGGCAGGAGAGCGGCAAGCTCGGCGTTTATGCCGGTTCGGTTGCGGAGCAGTACGTACCCTACATCAAGCCGCAGGAGAATGGGAACAAGGCGGACGTCCGCTGGGTCCGCTGCGAGGACGCCGACGGCTTCGGGCTTCTGACCGAAGCGAATCGCTCGCCCATGAATGTCAGCGCTCACCATTACGCAACCTCCGATCTCGCGAATGCCAAGCATAGACATGAGTTGGCGCCGCTCCAGGAGACGATCCTCAAGCTGGATGCCGCGCAGAGCGGGCTCGGCAACCATAGCTGCGGTTATGCCCCGACGCTGGAGAAGTACCTGCTGCCTGCGTCGGAACGCAGATTGTTGTCGGTCGTCCTGTCCGCAAGAAGGGGATAATAAAAGAACAGTCCTGGATTGAACGTCAGATCCAGGACTGTTCTTTTTTGCGTTGCTGCATTCCATCATGGGCCTCGCCGGTAAGCGGCAGGCGTCCCGCCGGCGATGCGCTTGAACAGCCGGTGGAAGTGGGGCAAACTGTCGAAGCCGCATGCGGCGGCGATCTGCGCGACATTCTGATCCGTTCCGAGCAGCATCTCTTTCGCTTTGACGATGCGCTTCGCGGCGATAAAGCCGGTGACGTTCATACCGGTCATTTGCTTGAATACCCGGCTGAAGTGCGCAGGGCTGACGGCCGCTCGCTTGCTCAGCTCGCGAAGTCCGATTTCTTTTGAATAGTGCTCATCGACGTATAGCAGCGCGTCCCGCATCCAGAGCGGCCCGATCGCAGAGGGGGGACTTGCTTCCCCTCCTCCGGCCACCCCGAGCTCCCGATGGACGGCCAGCAAGATCCGCTGAACCAACAACGAGACGGCGTGTCTTTCACCGATCTCGGAAGCCCTCAGTTCATCGTCGATCTCCTGCAGGCGCCGCTCGAACCCTTCCCGCAAGGCAAAGCTGCATTTCAATTCGTGCATCCGGTACTGCCTGCTCCACTCAAAGCACTGCATATAAGAGAACGGCTCGCCAAATGACGGCGTCTGGACCAATGCCGGGTTAAAAAATAACGCGGTCGACGTGACCGGATCTTCCGCATCGGGGAAGGCGCGATGGATCGTATTGGCCGGAATGAGGAAGAGGCTGCCTGGCTGCATGTCATAGAACGTGCGATCGATAAAAAACGTCCCTTTGCCGCCGTGAACGTAAACCAGCTCGTACCAGTCGTGCAAATGGTCGGGGAGCTCGCGCTGCTTGGTCTTGGTGTCTTTGTAGACGAACGAAAAGGGGAAATTCGGCGAGGCGTTAAACGGTTTGAAAATAGGCTTCATGCGGTCTGCACCTGCGTTCGTCGATTTCTTTTCAAAATATCAAAAAAGGATATAAAATTGCAAGCAGAAGCCATTTTACATTTTAATTCGAATGCTAAAATAAACATAGAGAACGGTTATATCACCTCACCCAAAAGGGAGCTACCCTATGAGAATCGACGCGCATCAGCATTACTGGAAGATCGATCGGGGCGACTATGGCTGGCTCACGCCGGAAATTCCGGTTTTGTATAAAGACTTCTTACCGCATGATCTGAAGCCTCGCTTGGAAGCCCACCGGCTGGACGGATCGATCGCCGTTCAAGCGGCGCCGACGCCGGAGGAGACGGATTACCTTTTGTCGCTCGCCGAGCGAGACGAATCGATCTTAGGCGTCGTCGGATTTTTGGATTTGTCGGACGACCGGCATGCCGCCCACTACGAAAGATTCGCCCGGTATACGAAGTTCGTCGGATTCCGCATCATGATCCAGGACATGCCAGACGCCGGCGTCATTCTCGCTCCTTCGTACGTCGAGGCGCTGCATACTTACGCGGAACAAGGCGCAGCTGTCGACCTGCTCGTGAAGTCGGATCAGCTCGAGCCGCTGCTTGAACTGGTGAAGCAGGTGCCGGGCCTGCACGGCGTGATCGACCATATCGCCAAACCGCGTATCGCCGAGGGCTTGATGGACCCTTGGGCAAGTCAGATCGATCAGCTGGCTTCGTACCCGAACTTATATTGCAAGCTGTCGGGCATGGTCACCGAAGCGGATCACGGGAGCTGGAAGGCTGAGCAATTTATCCCCTACGTGCGTCATGTGCTGACTTGCTTCGGTCCGGATCGTGTCATGTTCGGCAGCGATTGGCCGGTTTGCTTGCTAGCGGCCGGGTATGACGAGGTGGTCGATATTTTGGAACGCGCGCTGCCCGACACGTGGGGAGACGCAGAGCGGGAGAAGCTGTTCGGATTGAACGCCAAGGCCTTTTACCGGCTGTAATTCGGGGCATGCGATTTTGGACAACGAGGTGACTTGGAAAAATGAAGTATCGTCAATTGGGGAAAACAGGCCTGGACGTCTCCGTATTGAGCTTCGGCGCTTCTTCGCTCGGGTCCGTATTTCGGGATACCGACGAGGGAGAGAGCATCCGGACGGTGCATGCGGCGATCGATGCCGGGATCAATTATATCGACGTCTCGCCCTATTACGGATTGACCAAGGCGGAGACCGTGCTGGGCAAAGCGTTGAAGGAAATTCCGCGCGACAAGTACGTGCTGTCGACGAAAGCGGGCCGATACGGAGCGGATGCGTTCGATTTCTCACATGAGCGGATCGTCGCGAGCGTAGACGAGAGCCTTGCGCGGCTGAACGTAGACGAGATCGATATTTTATATTTGCACGATATCGAATTCGTGCCGGCCGACATCATTTTGAACGAAGCGATACCGGCGCTGAAGCGGCTGAAGGAGCTCGGCAAGATCCGGTTCGGCGGCATCTGCGGACTTCCGCTCGCTTTGTTCGAGGCGTTTATCCCCCGTGTCGAAGTGGACAGCACCATCTCGTATTGCCATTATTCCCTGAATGACACGAGTTTGCTGGGTTTGCTGCCGCTGCTTGAAGCGAGCGGAACGGGACTCGTCAACGCTTCGCCGCTGTCCATGGGTCTGCTCGGTACGCGAGGCACGCCGGACTGGCATCCTGCTTCGCCGCAAACAAAAGCTGTATGTCTCGAAGCGGCGCGCTATTGTGAGTCGCAGGGAGCGGATATCGCCAAGCTGGCGATCCAATTTTCCACGTCGAACGAACGGATTCCGACGACGCTCGTCAGTACGGCCAATCCGGCCAATATTCAGAAAAACGCGGCATGGACGGAGGAGCCGATCGACGAGGGATTGCTGGCCGAGGTGCTCGAGATTCTGCAGCCGGTGCACAATCGGACATGGGTCAGCGGTCGCGATGAGTACAACTTGGGGATCGGGGGCGACAAGTCATGAAAGGCATCGTCTGCGCGGAGGTCGAACGTTTTGCGCTTGTGGAAGATTTGCCTGAGCCTGTGCTTGCGCCCGGCTTCGCGATTGTAGCTTTGAAGAGAATCGGCATCTGCGGGACCGATCTGCATGCATTTAAAGGTAGACAACCATTCTTTGCATATCCGCGAATACTGGGGCATGAGCTGGCCGGCGTCATCGAAGCGATCGGTCCGAACGAGGAAGGGCTTCAGATCGGCGATCGCGTCAGCGTTATCCCATATATGCACTGCGGGATCTGCATCGCCTGCCGAGGCGGCAAGACGAACTGCTGCACGGATATGAAGGTGCTCGGCGTCCATATCGACGGCGGCATGCGAGAGCGGATTTCCTTACCGGTCACGCATCTGATCGGGGCGAACGATCTGTCGCTCGACCAGACCGCGACGCTGGAGCCGTTCGCCATCGGCGCGCACGCGGTACGCCGGTCGGGACTTGCGGCTGGAGAAACGGCGCTTGTCATCGGCGGCGGTCCGATCGGGCTGGGCGTCATGGCGTTCGCAAGAGCGCGGGGCGCCAAGGTCATCGCGATGGACGTCAACGAGGACCGGCTCGCTTTTTGCCGCGAATGGGCCGGCGTCGACGAAGTCGTAAGCGCGCTTGCGGACCCGCTCGGCAGCCTGCTGGCGGCGAACGGCGGAGAGCTGCCCAGCGTCGTATTCGACGCGACGGGCAATGCGCAGTCGATGACCGCCGCATTCGGCTACACGGCGCATGGGGGCAGACTGATTTACGTCGGACTCGTCAGCGCCGACATCACATTCCACGACCCTGAGTTCCACAAGCGCGAGCTGACGCTGATGGCCAGCCGTAACGCGACCCGGGAGGACTTTGAGCGCGTGCTGGAGGTCATCCGTGCCGGGAACATTAACGTAGTCCGATATATCACGCATCGAGCAGACTTCAACGACATGATCGGTCAGTTCGAGGATTGGCTGAAGCCCGAGACGAGAGTGATCAAGGCGATGGTCGAGCTTTAAAAGGAGGGTAGTTCATCATAATATACAATTGATCGGTAGACCCATATGTCTGCCGATCTTTTTTTGTTGTTGAAATGAAACAACTATTATAATATCTACAAAAGAGAGTAAAATTTCCAATTTCTCTGCCTATTGATGTACCGGGAGGTTTGATGATGCTTAAAAAGAAGAAAACACTTATCGCATCGATAATTGCCATTGCGGTAATCGCGTACTTATCAACAACGGCATTTGCAGCAATTCGATACTCCATATTGGTGAACGGTTCATTAATTAAAGGGGAAGCAAAAGTGATTGACGGGGTTACATATGTACCAATGCGCACTGTGGTTGAAAAGCTGGGCGGAACCTACCATGTCATGACGGATCAGAATAAAATCAGTATTCAGGGTCAGGATCGAAGCATGTTCGGCGGGTACACAAAATCAAATCCGTTGTATTCGGGTTCAGTTGCATATGTAGCCATTAATAAAGGCAGCCAAAAATTCATTGCCTCAGTTTCAAGTGATGGAATGAGTACGGGAACAGAAGCATGGAAAAATTTCAAACCAATCAAGGAACCAGCTCCGAAAGGTTACTCCTTTTTATTTGTTAAAATGAATTTTAAATTGCTCTCAACCGAAGATCCGGGCTCCTCGGTTCGTTTGCATTTTTATAACTTCAATTTTTTGGACTCGAAAACAGGCGAGTTAATCCCATCCATTCCACTGTTGCTGGACGAGGTTACTTTGAGGCAAGGCGAAAGCTATGAGGATTGGATTGGATTTCTAATCCGTGAAGACGAAAAAAATTATACAATCAGTTATTCATTCAGCAGTGATTCTAAAGATGCATTATGGATGAAGGTTTAACGTCTTCGTTCAAATCGCCAACTAAAGATAAAGATCGTATTGAAATACTTCGAATAAACGAAATGCCAAATGACCGCTAAGCCGTTATTTAGCGGAACGGGGGATGACATGAAAAGCGTTCAAGCTGTTCTTTTTGATCTGGATAATACGCTTTTGGATCGAACGCGTACGTTTCAAAACTTCACTTCCTCGTTTGTAGATACATACTTCACTCATGCTCAACATAAGGAATCGATAGCGACACGAATCATTGATTTAGATCAGGACGGATATAAAGATAAGCATTTATTGTTTGCGGAATTGCTTGAAGAGCTGCCTTGGTTAACCAAACCTGAGCTTAATGAATTGATGGACTACTATAACGTGCACTATGTAAAAAATGCTTTATTAATGGAACATGCGGCAGAAATCATGAGTTATGTCAGGCAGAAGTACAAGTTGGGTCTTATTACAAATGGAAGAACGACGATTCAGTATGGAAAGATCGATCGATTAGAAATTAGAAATCTTTTTGATTTCATTCTCGTTTCTGAGGAAGCTGGCGTTAAGAAACCGGACAATCAAATTTTTAAAATGGCATCGGATAAACTCGGCATTAGCCCGGAGCAATGCTTGTATATTGGCGATCATCCTAAGAACGACATTGAAGGTGCTGGGCTAGCCGGGATGAAAACCATCTGGTTTGAAGTGAATCAACCGTGGAGAGAGGAAATTACCATAATACCTGAACATCGAATTAAACATTTACGAGAATTAGAAGCGATACTAAAAAAGGGAGATGATTAATTTGTTTATCAAGGTGATTTGGTTTCACCAAAATATCGAATATCCTGTTCTACTTTATTCTGAGCTAAATCAAATTAGGTTTGAAAAACGAAAAGTTGAACAATATAGAAACGGCAGAATTGGAATAGCCGATCACGATTTAAGCTTAAACGCTATGCTTGGGATCTGTGAAGTTCCTTCTTTAGCAGAGATTAATATGAATCAGGAATTCTATGGATTTGAAATAAATAAAGACGAGTTTGAGTGTGTGTGGAATGAAGCATTACAGAAATTGAATATTAATAACCAAGTAGGAGATCAAAAATGTCAGTTAGAGGATTAAGATTTCAAACCGAGCAGGGAGACAATATCCAAACGGCCAGCATTTTTGCATTTTTGGATGCTTACAAATATCGATGGTACATCGATAATTTAGATACTTTAGATCAAGATTTGGACTGTGAATTTAACGTGAAATTCACGGATGGAGAAAGATTAGTAAAAGCATTTAGGAATCATAGCGTATCTGCGATCTTCGGTGAATTTATTGCTTTCGATATGGATGACGAACCTATTTCGGACGAACCGGAAGTCGATGATTGGGATGCGTTCGTAACGAGCCCGGCAAAGATAGTTGTGCTCATCGTCGACTGTTATTACATAGATGTGTATTTGAAGGATCCTGAAGCTCTAGAGAACTGTTTCCGCTATATATCGAGTCAAGGGTTTACCCCGGAGCTAATCGATGAAACGGATTCGAGATATAAATTTAAGGTCTGGTAATGATTGCTATAAGGAGTTTTGTTCGCGATCAAATAGAAACGATAAAAATTAGAAACGCGGAGTTTAAAGCAAAAGAAAACAAAAATTTATAAACTACGATCAGGAGACACACCAGAACTGCGGTAATCCGATGATGATTCTGTTTATGATCTTGGTCGTGGTGGGCCTTGGTACGATCCATACGTGCTTGAAAAGACAAATACTAAACGAGGAGAGATTCATCGATCGTTTGGATTTGATCCTTCTGGAACTGAATGAGGGCGAAATCCCGGTCGTCCCGCCTGAAGCCTCGCCAAGGCTGAATCAGGCAAGACGATTCGTTCCATACCTTTTACGCATGCCGCGGCGTAAACGGATAATCGAAAGCGACTTGTTTCTTTAAAAAAGCCTCTTTTCCGTCGATCGCAAAAACTTCATTGGGCTTGATCGTAAACCGATAGCTCTGATCTTCTACCGTCAAGCCGACGTCTATCGGCATGGCCTCAATACCGATGATCTCCTGGACATGCCCGCGCAGATCGGTGACGACGGTAACGCCGTTCGTACCGCTGAACGCTTCCTTGCCGTTAATCGTACCGGTGAACACGCCGTCCTTGCTTTCCAATGCAAATCGGTCCTCGTCCCATTGCTGGGTGTAGCTTCGTTCGAAGTCCCCGTCCCGCAGACCTCCCCAATAAACCCGATCCCTGCTGATATGTACGCCATAAAGCCTCGACACGTATTCCAGCGCGGACAATATGGCAGGTCCGTAACCATCCTTGGCTTTGCTCGGTTCCGCCGTAAAGGGGTCGAACTGTTGCGGGAAAAAGGAGTGCTTCGCCAGCACGTTCAAATAAATGCTGCCGAGCAGCGTGATCTCCGCATAGTGCCCGTAGTTCTCCAGCGCTTGAATCGCCCGCTGATAGGTGAGGCTCTCGGGCTGTCCGCTCCAATCGTTGCTGGCGATATTCCTGAACAGCGGATCGTTCGCCGCGATCGACGGCAAGGGCATTGGCGTCCAGAATTCCTCGGGATTCAGCAGATGACGGGCGATGAATTCATCCGCCATCGCTTGCGTGAACCCGCCGAAGTACATGACTCGCAGATTGTTGTGCACGAGTACGTCCATGAATTCGTTATTGGAATCTCTGTCGTAGCATGCATGCTTTTCGGGACGCCACAGGTACGATCGGATTTTCTCCCGTACTTCCTCCGCTTTCGAGTGCCAATACGGCGCTTTTCCGTTTCCCAATTCCTCGGCAATAAGGGCCAGCACCTCTCTCCCATAACAGGAATACCCCATGACGTCCATCGACTCATAGGGAACTTGGCCGATGCCCGACGGCGGCGTCTCGCCCTCCCACATGTACGGCGCCCCCGTAAGCCGCGTGCTATGATCCTCGCCGGTATCGTAGACGCACCACGTCTCAAGACAGCCGTCCCCGTCCGAGTCCCGGTATTTCCACAGGTACGCGTCGAAGCCTTCAAGCACCTCACAAAGGCGCTGCAGGTAAGCTCGATCTTTCTTCATCCAGAAATATAGGTTCAGCGCGGGGCCGGGGAAGCAGTAGCCTTGAAACCAGCCAAAGTCCGCATGCAGCTTCTCCTCCACGACCGAGATCATCCCGGGAATTCTGCCGTCTTCCCTCTGATTTTCCATGAAAATAAGCTGATTGTTAAGCGCGACTTCCATGTTGCGCTTTGCGTACATCTCGCCGCCCATCGGCTGCGTCTCCAGCCATACATTCGGATAATACGAGCCCTCGACGAGCACCTTGCGGTCCAGAAACTGCTGAATATTGTCCCTCGCCATCGCCTCGCACCTGTCGAACAGCCGCTGCAGCGCCTCATGATCCGTTTTAAAACTCACGTCGGTCTCTGGCAGCGCCTTATCGATGCACACATTTTTGCTCATGCCGCGTTCCTCGCGATCTCCGTTTAATACGTCTATTGTCATATCCAATCGGTTGCATTTCCTTGAAAATTCTGCAAGGCTTCTTCAAAATCATGCATAAAAATAACCCGCCGCCGCGACAGGTCGTTTCAAGCTTGATTGCGATACTGCGTCGGAGACAAGCCGCACAGATCGCCGAACACTTTGGAGAAGTAGTTCGGATCGTTGTATCCAACGTTCATCGCGATTTCTTTGATCGAAGCGCCGGACTCGGTCAATTGCTTTTTCGCATGGTCCACGCGCTGCTGATTGATGTAGTGGCTGATCGTGACGCCCATCTTGTTTTTAAAAAGATGATTGATATAAGACTCGCTGCAGTGACAATGCGCCGCGATGCGAGCGACGAAAAGCTGCTCCGCGAAGTTGTTGTGTATGAACTCGAGCGCGTGAATGAGAATGTAATCCGAATTCGTATTCGTGTTTTTCCTGACGCGGACGCGTGCGGCCGGATGCGCGCTCAGCGCGTCGGCATATATGAATCTTACGTACTGCGCGGCGATCGACAGCAGCGATTGGATGAGCGCCGGCTCTGGCACCTCGGCCGACAGGTCGGAAAAATAATGAGCGATCATCGAATCGTAGTCCAGGTCGTGGGATTTGGCTATTTTTTTCATGCGATGAAGCGCTGTGCGAGGCCGGCTGCGATAGGCGCCCGCGAAGATGGTGACGACCGTCTCTTCCTCGTGGAAAACGGGAATGACGTACTCCTCGACCCCCGCGTAGCACATGCCGTAGAAGGGACGTTTGAGCTTGGCGCTCTTCTCCGCGATCGCCTCCCGTTTGCACAAGCATCGGTCGAACAGGCTTTTGCTGGATGTCTTGATGAACATGCAGTAGCTGTTGCGATGAAGCAAGAAGGGGTTCAGCAGATTGGAAAACGCCGGATCTCTCGTAATGACGGCATGGTGGTCTACGATGCAGATCTGCAGCTTGTACTGCCGGCTAATATGCGAGAGATAGTCGTACAGCGCTTCATACTTCGGGTTTTCCATCGTCAGGCCGCCCTCCATGTTAAGCCGATATTTCTAGCAAGCTTGCAGAATTTTGAAGGAAATGCCGGCATTTCTATACTACATTAGCGGATAAGCAAATTGAAGGAGGAATCTTGAAGATGAAAAATAAGAGCCATAAGGCGGACTACTGCGTCGTGGGCGGGGGATTGGCAGGCATGTGCGCGGCGATTGCCGCAGCCAGGCACGGAAGCAAAGTCGTGCTGATGCAAGACCGGCCGGTACTTGGCGGCAACGCCTCCTCGGAGATTCGGATGAACGTCGGCGGCGCGCTCGGCCCGAACAAGCGGGAGACCGGGCTGCTCGAAGAGATCGAGATGGAAAACCTGCACCGCAATCCGACCGCGTGCTATTCGGTCTGGGACAGCGTACTGTACGAGAAGGTCCGTTTCGAACCCAACATTACGTTGCTGATGAATTGTACGTGCACGGAAGCGGAAATGGACTCCTCAAGTGCTGCTAGAATTAAGTCCGTCAAGGGCTGGCAGCTGACGACCGAGACATGGCACACGGTCGAAGCGACGCTCTTCGCAGACTGCTCGGGAGACAGCATACTGGCCCCGCTCACCGGCGCCGAATTCCGTTACGGCAGAGAGGCGGCGAGCGAATTCGGCGAGTCGATCCAGCCCGAGCGGGCGGACAACTATACGATGGGTCTCAGCTGCCTGTTTCAAATTCGGGAGACGGACCGGCCGCAGCCTTTCACGCCGCCTGACTGGGCCCATTCGTATACGAGCGACGACGACCTGCCTTACCGACCGCACGACAAGCGGACGAACTTCTGGTGGATCGAGCTCGGAGGCGACCGCGACGCCATTCACGACGCAGAGGAGATCAAGGACGAGCTGCTGAAAATTGTGTTCGGCGTATGGGATCATATGAAAAACCGCGGCGATCACGGCGTGGAAAACTGGGTCATCGACTGGATCGGCTTCCTGCCCGGAAAGCGCGAGAGCCGCAGGTATGTGGGCGATTATATATTAACGCAAAACGATATTGAAGCGGAAGGGCGGTTCGACGACCTGGTCGCCTACGGCGGCTGGAGCATGGACGATCATTTCCCCGCGGGCTTCCATCACAAAGGCAGCCATCCGACGATATACCACGCGGCGCCTTCCCCGTACGGCATCCCCTATCGCAGCTTGTATTCCAATAGCATCGACAACCTGTTTTTCGCCGGAAGAAACATGAGCGCCACGCACGCCGCGATGAGCTCGACGCGGGTCATGGGCACGTGCGCGATGCTCGGGCAGGCGATCGGAACGGCGGCCGCGATCGCGGTCCGGCACCGTCTAACGCCAAGAGGGGTCTATCAGCATCGCATTCATGAGTTGCAATCGACGCTGTTGGAAGACGATTGCTACTTGCCCTGGCATAAAAGAGCGCTGCCGGCATTGACGCTAAGCGCCCGTCTTAGCGCGTCAAGCGGCGACGCGGAGCCGCTGCGCAACGGTTGGGATCGCCCGATCGGCGACGCGGACAACGCCTGGACGGGGGCGGCGGGCGATTGGATCGAATACCGGTTCGACGAGCCCCGCCGCGTCCGCAGGCTTCGTTTCGTATTCGACAGCCATCTGAACCGGAAGATCAGAAACATGCTGAACAGCTATCCGCTGCAGAGCAAAATCTACCATTTGCCGCAAACGATCGTGAAGGACTTCCGCGTGGAGTACGAGGATGAGTACGGCGCATGGACCGAGCTCGCGGTCGTCTCCGGCAACTACTACCGGCTCCGCAAGCTGCAGGTCGACGTGACGACGAGGGCGCTGCGTCTTATTCCGCTGAGCACTTGGGGAGCCGAGCAAATGCGCATTTTCGCCTGGGATATCGACGAGTAAGGCGCGGGCCGCGCGCGGTGGCCGCACCTCGCCGCACTTCGCCGCACACAAAATATGTTGCATCAACATCCCAAATCCGTCGATGATGCAAAGTTACGCTTCCTGCTATGCTGAGTCTATCAAATCACTTGGAAAGGAAGCGGACACTTGAGCAACACGCTTGCGAGACGGAAAAAGTTCGCCGGATTGTGGCAGATGCGGGCGCTGTACATCATGCTGCTTCCCGGGGTGGCGTGGTTCCTGATCTACCGATACTTGCCGATGTACGGCGTGACGATCGCGTTCAAGGAATACAACATCATGGGCGGCTTGTTCTCGAGCCCATGGGCGGACCCGTGGTACAAATATTTCCTTATGTTTTTCGAATCCCCCTACTTCTCTCAGATTCTGGGCAATACCGTCCTCATCAGCGCCTACAAGCTGGTCTTCGGCATGCTGCCGCCGATCCTGCTGGCGATCCTGCTGAATGAATGCCGGGTCGGATGGTTCAAGAAGTGGGTGCAGACGCTCACCTACATGCCTCACTTCTTGTCCTGGGTCATCGTGTACGGCATCGTGCTCGCCTTTTTCTCCGAGAGCTCGGGGCTCGTCAACCGATGGATCGTGGAGCTTGGAGGCAAAGCGGTACCGGTCCTCACTTCGACCGATTGGTTCCGATCGTTGCTGGTCGGCAGCGACATCTGGCAAAATCTCGGCTGGGGCGCGATCATCTACCTGGCGGCCATCGCCGGCATCGATCCGACGCTGCACGAGGCGGCGACCGTCGACGGCGCGGGACGGATGCGCGTCATCTGGCACATCATTCTTCCCGGCATCCGCGGCATTTTTATCCTGCTGCTCATCCTGCGCCTCGGACAAGTGCTCGACGCGGGCTTCGAGCAAATATACGTCATGTATAATCCGCAGGTGTATCCGGTCGCCGATATTCTGGACACCTGGGTGTTCCGTACGGGACTCGAACAGATGAACTTCAGCTTGGCGTCAGCCGTCGGCTTGTTCAAATCCGGCATCGGGTTCGTATTCGTCCTCTTATCCAACGCGCTGGCGAAGCGGTGGGGAGGCGGGATATGGTAAAGTCCAGACGGGACCTTGTCTTCGATACGGCGATCTTCATCGTGCTTGCGCTCGCCGCGCTGGCCGCCGTCTTTCCGCTTTTGTACGTTTTATCGGTATCGCTGACGCCCTACGCGGAAGTCGTCAAAAACGGCGGGTTCGTGCTGCTGCCCAAGCACATCACCTTCTCGGCGTACAAGGGGCTGTTCCAGCAGACCGGCCTGCCGCAGGCGTTCGGGGTCAACGTATTCATCACGGTCGTCGGGACGTTCGTCAACATGCTGCTGACGGTGCTCATGGCTTACCCGCTCAGCCGGCGCAAGCTGAAGGGCCGCTCCTTGCTGCTGCTGCTCGTCGTATTCACGATGCTGTTCAGCGGCGGTCTCATCCCGACTTATCTCGTGGTCAAGGCGACGGGCCTGCTCAATACGGTCTGGGCGATGATCTTACCGAACGCGATTTGGAGCTTTAACATTTTGATTATGAAAAGCTTTTTCGAGTCGCTGCCCGAGGAGCTGTTCGAGTCGGCGAAAATCGACGGCGCGGGGGAGAGCCGGATCTTGCTGCAAATGGTCGTGCCGCTCTCGCTGCCGAGCATGATGACCGTCGGGCTGTTTTATATGGTCGGGCACTGGAACGAGCTGTTCCAAGCGGTTCTGTACGTGACCGATCCGGACCTGCATCCGCTGCAAGTATTCGTGCGCAACATCCTGCTGCAAAGTCAGATGAGCGAGATCGCGGTCGACGTCACGCTGCCGACGCAGACGCTGCAGATGGCGGCCGTCCTCGTGGCGAGCCTGCCGATCATCGCCGTGTACCCGTTCATTCAGAAGTACTTTACGAAGGGCATGCTGCTGGGCTCGATCAAGGGCTGACAAGCGCCGATAAAGGGTTGAAACCAAGGCCAACGCCTTGCTTCAATATAAAACGATCAACTTCCATACGAGAAAGGTTGGGGCAAATGAGCAAAAAGAGCTTCGGGGTCGCCATCGCTTCATTAGGCATGTTAGGCACGCTGCTCGCGGGCTGCGGTGGCAACAACGACGAGAACGGAGGGGCTTCGCCGTCCGGAACGACGGCAAGCTCGGCTTCGGCCGCGCCAAGCCAATCGGCGTCGGCATCGCCGGAATCAGGCGAGAAAATGAAGATCGAGGTCGTCAAGGTCGGCTGGGGCACGAAGCTTCCCGCTGACGACTTCATCAAGGCGGAGCTCGACAAGAAGCTGAACATCGATCTGACGCTCAGCCTGCCGGCGAATCCGGACGAGCTGAAAAACCAGCTGAGTACGCGAATCGCCGCCGGCGATTATCCGGACGTGATGGAGCTCGCGGACCGCAATCATCTGCTCCAGCTGGCCCGCATGGGCGCCCTGCTCGATCTGACGCCATACCTGGACCAGCTGCAGGACGCGCAGAGCCTCGCGACGGCGGATGGCGTCAAGAAGGGCACCGTCGACGGCAAAGTGTACGCGGTCGCCAAAGCGCCGAACCTGCTCGCGCAGTCCTACTGGATCCGCAAGGACTGGCTGGCCAAACTGAATCTGCAGGTGCCGACCACAGTCGACGAGCTGCTGACCGTTGCCCAAGCTTTCGTCGAGAAGGATCCGGACGGCAACGGGAAGAAAGACACGATCGGCATCAGCTCGAACGACTGGAACGCGTTTAATCCGCTGTTCGGCTCGCTGGGCGTCGGCAGCTCGTACAAAGATATCTATATCAAGGACGGCAAGGCGATCGGCGCCGTCTACGATCCGGCTTATAAAGACGCGATCGCCTCCGTTCAGAAGTTCCTGAACGCCGGCGTGGTCGATCCCGAGGTATTCTCCAACAAAGGCTCGGCGGCGACGGACAAAGCGGTCAAAGGACAAGCGGGCATCTTCTACGGCGACTGGAATCTGTTCAAGGACGAGAATCAGGCCGCCATCAAAGCGGCCAATCCGAACGCGGAATGGGAGATCGTGCCGGCGTTCAAGGGCGCAGGCGGGGACTTCGACAGCTCCTACGACCTCGGCAGCGCTTCGGGCTTCGTCGCCTTGCCGAAGAGCCTGGAGAAAAATCCGGACAAGGTGAAGCGCATCCTTCAATTGCTCAACTACGTGTCGGCCGGCGAAGGATTAAACCTCGTCGAATACGGAATCGAAGGCACCCATTTTACGATGAAGGACGGCAAGCCGGCCGTAACGGACAAGATCGGCGATGCTTCGTTCAGCTGGGTGTATCAAATCATGGGCCGGCCGGAACAGGAATACCTGCTCACGAAGTTCGCCAAGCAGTCCGCTCAGATCCAGGCTGCGTCCTCGAAGTCTCGCCTCGACGTGTACAACAGCTTCATCGACACGCCGCAGACGGTCAACCTGGCCGATGCCCAGCGCTTCATGAACGACGAGCTCCTGAAATTCGTCTTCGGCAAAGCGCCGATGAGCGAATACGACAAGTTCTTGTCCACGCTGGACAGCACGTACGGCTACAAGCAATACGTGGAGGAAGCGAACAAGCAGCTGACGGCGCTCGGTTATTTGAAATAATGCCGTTCAAAGAAGCGAAGGGGAGCTAGGCTGCCCTTCGCTCTCTTTGCTACAATAGGCGTATTCGATCGATCGCCCGGGAGGAAGACCCCATGCGCGCAGCGCTGTACAGACTCAAGCCGAAAACGATCAAGCATAAGCTGTTCGCCGCGTTCGTGCTGCTCATCTTCGTGCCGCTGCTGCTGCTTCAGCTCAGCATGTACGACAATACCGAAAAGCTGATCACGCACCGGGTCAGCGAGCAGAACAGCCTGCAAATGGGACAGGTCCGGCAAAACTTCGAAATCATGAGAAGCTTCATGCTGACCTCCGTCGTGACGCTCGAGCTGATGCTAAGGCAGCAGGACGTATTCGGCGCGGACGTCTCGATCGAAGAGGCCGAACGCGGCCGGATCGTGTCCGAGAGCCTGCGCAGGCTCAAGGAGCAAAACGAGCTGAACAGCGCGCAGCTGTCCTTCACCGTGCTGGATTTGGCGGGTCATGCGTATACGGACGGCGAAGGGGCCGTGGATGATGCCGCGGTCCGGCAGGAGGACGGCTTCCGGACGATCGAGAACGGCCAAGTGAAATACGTGTGGATTAGCGGCGACTCCGCGCAAAATGCGGCGCCGAGCGAGCTGTCGCTCTACGCGCTCCTGGAAAACGGAGGTAGTCCGTTCGCCATGGTGCACGTCGCCTTCCGGTTCGAAGACTGGCTGCGATCGATCGCCAAAGCGTTCGCCGTCTATCAGGACTATTACATTTTAGACGAAAAGGGCGAAACGCTGGCCAGCACCCGAAGCCGGGGACTGGACGCCTCCATCTACCGGGATGTCGTGTTAAGCGGGGAATGGAAAACAGGCGTGCACCAGAACGCCGTCTTCAGCGTCGGCACGCTGCCGTCGCTCGGATGGACCATCGTGAGCAGCTTTCCGATGGAGATCTACTTCGGCGACCTCCACCAGCAGCAGATCCGATACTTGCTCACCTTTATCGGGATCATGCTGGCATTCGTAGCAATCACTTTTTACGTGCTTCGGCGCATCACCCGTCCGCTCCACCTGCTCGAACGCCGCATGTCCGAGACGGTCGAGCAGCGGTTCGTCAAGGGCATCAACGAGAAGCCGTACGAAGGCGAGATTTTGTCGCTGTCGCGAACGTTCAACCGGATGCTGCGCGATATGCAGGACCTCGTCGCCAAAATCAAGCGGGACGAGAAGCAGAAAGAAGCGCTCCGCTACCAAAGCCTGATCGCGGTCATGAATCCGCATTTTCTGCTGAATACGCTCAACACGGTCAAGTGGCTGGCCATGCGGAAAAACGAGCGGGAAATCGCCTCGATCTGCGTTCAGCTCGGCCTTCTGCTGGAGACGAGCCTCAATACCGACGTCGAGCTGATCCGGGTGAACGAGGAGCTCGACCTGATCCGCGCTTACGTCGCGATCCAGCAAAACCGGCATTTGCACCCGTTCACGGTCCGCTACGAGGTCGGTCCGGAGCTCGATCACGCGCTGCTGCCCAAGATGACGCTGCAGCCGCTCGTCGAGAACGCGATCATTCACGGCTTCGCGGGGACGGAAAAGGAAGGCGCGATCGATATTCGCATCCGCGCGCAGGACGACCGCCTTATCATCGAGGTCGCGGACGACGGCATCGGGATGGCGGCTTCGGCCCAGACGAAGCGAATCCGCAAGCGGAGCAGTATCGGTCTCGCGAATCTGCGCGAGCGGCTGGCGCTGTTGTTCAAATTGGACGCTAGTCTTGAGACGGAATCGGACGAAACGGGGACGCGCGTGCGGATCGTCGTTCCGCTTCTGGTCGCCAAGCCGTATGCGTCAGCCTATTCGTAAAGGAGGTGCCTGCGATGTGGAAGGTCGTCATTGTGGAGGACGAAGCGTTCGTCAGAGATTCGCTCAGGGAAATGATCCCATGGACCGAGTCGGGCTTCGAGCTGGTCGGCGAAGCTGGCAACGGCGATGAGGGCGCCGCGCTCGTCGAGACGCTGCAGCCGGATATCGTCATCACGGACATCATGATGCCGAAGATGGACGGGGTCATGATGCTGAAGACGGCCAGAGAGCAGGGCAGCGAGGCCCGTTTCATCATGCTGACGTGCATAAACGAGTTCGAGTACGCGCGCCTTGCGCTTGAATACGGCGCCAGCAGCTACATTTTGAAGCTGTCGATGACGATCGAGACGCTGCAGGAGGCGCTGGCCAAGGCGGCGAAGGAGCTGTCCGCCAGGAGCGAGGGGAGCCGGTCCCGCCGGCTGGAACGCTTCGAAGCCGTTTACGGGAAATGGTGGGACGGCTATGAAGCCGCGAATTGGACGCCTTCTGCGCCGGTCCGCTCGGATATCGAGCCGCCGCTGCCGTACGTGTCCGTCTTTTGCTTGCTTCACGGGGAAGAGGATGGGGACTCATCGTCCTTCGTTCAGCGCTTGTTCGCCGAAGCGCCCGCTACGGAGCGAATCGTTCATTCCTACACCGCCTCCGGCGTGACGACGTTTTTTTGCTGGTGCAGCCGGTCGGGCCTGGCGACCGTCCCATCGAGGGCCGAGGAGACCCCGGCCGCCTTGGCCTATCGCCTCGACATGCAAGGCGAGTACCTCGAGCAGGGCTGGCTCGAGGTTATTCGGCGGATGGACGCGATCTGGTACGGACGCAAACAAGGACCGATCCGCGTCGGCGGCACGGCGTCGCTTGCGCAGGCGGCCTCTTCGCAGCTGCAGGAGCCTGGACGGAGAGCCTACTGGGGAGAATGGCTCGCCAGCTTCGAGCATGTCAAAGTCGACGAATGTTTGCGGCTGCTCGTCCGACAGTGGGCGGATATGGAGCGGCGCGGGCTGCCGATGATGCAGGTCAAGGCCGAGGCCGGGCAGCTGATCCGATTGATGGAGCAATACGCCCCGCCGTCGCCGTCCGACTATGAGCGCATCGCGACGGCCGTCTCCCACGCTCAACTGCTGACGCGGATGGATCGCATCGTTTCGGACGCCGTCGGCCGTATCGTGCAGGAGCGTTCGGCCTTCACGGATCATGCGGAGATCAACAAAGTGATCGGCCATATTCATACGAACTATCAGAAAAACATCACGCTTCGTTCGATGGCCGCGTTCGTATCGCTCGACGAGAGCTATCTCAGCAGCCTGTTCAAGAAAAAGACGGGCGTCAGCTTGATCCAATTCGTGCAGCAAGTTCGCATCGACCGCGCCAAGGAGCTGCTGGCGGAAGGGAAATCCGTCAGTCAGGCGGCGGAGCTCGTCGGCTTCGTCAACGACAGCTATTTCATTAAAATATTCAGACGGTTCGAGACGCAAAGCCCGGCGGAATTCAAGAAAAGCCGCACGGGCGGCCGTGACTGACAATATGCGAATCTCAATTCTATTGCATGAACAGCAAAAAGCTGTTGCTAGTTCGCTCCCCTCTCCGCTTGCTATGCTGATCATGCAGGAGGAGGGGGGATTTTTTTGCGCAGATCTTGAGCAGGAACATGATCCGAAAGCGATTACAAATCAAGGAGGCGTTTCTAAATGAGAAACAAATGGCGGTTCAAAGCGCTGGCTGCTTTGCTTCTGGTAACGCTGATCGCTCCGGTCTCGGGACAGCTCGGCGCGGGCAAGGCTTATGCGGCGACGCCGTCCAACCCGAATGCCACGCAGGCGGTGCAGGACGTGCTGAATTATTTCGATACGGTGTATGCGAACAATAAGATTATCTCGGGACAGTTCGTCAGCGACGTGTACGGCTTCAACGAGATCGACCATATCGGCTATCTCGCGAGCAAATATCCGGCCATGCTCGGCATGGATTTCGGATACAAGCATACGAACGGCACGCTGGGCGAGCTGGCGGACTGGCGGAATTACATGGTGACGCAAGGAATCGATTATTGGAAAAAGGGCGGGCTCGTCCAACTCTCCTGGCACGAGACGAATCCGCTGGATACGACGCCTGATGACGGCGGCTGGAACAGTGTCATCAGCACGATGACGCAGACCGACTTCGATAAAGTAACGACCCCCGGCACGCCCGAGTATGCCAAGTGGCTGGCGCATATCGATATGATCGCGGGCTATCTGAAGACGCTGCGGGATCAAGGCGTCGTCGTGTTGTGGCGGCCGTACCACGAGATGAACATCGGCTTCTGGTGGGGCGGCAAGACGTCGGCCAGCTTTAAGAAGCTATGGCAGAACATGTACGACCGGTTCACGAATGATCACGGCTTGAACAACTTGATCTGGGTGTGGGCGCCAGGACGCATCAACGATCCGATCAACACCACTTTCTATCCCGGATCGTCGTATGTGGATCTTGGCGGGGCAGACGTTTACGTGGATGCAAGCAACAACCCGAAGTTTACCTACGCAAACAATGAGCTGGCCAACGTCATGGGCAGCAAGCGCTATGGCTTGTCCGAGGTCGCCAAGCTGCCGGACCTGGCCGCGCTCAAGAACAATTACGATTATACCTGGATTCTCCCCTGGTCCACCGGCTGGCTGGACTACGAGTTCTACGGGAGCCCGAATGGCAACGGACCGGGCAATATCGGTTGGGACGTGAGGGCCTTCTATCAGAGTCCGGATACGATCACGAGAGCGGACGTTCCCGGCTTCGGCAGGACGATCGTTCCCGAGACGTTCATTTTCAAGGATGCGTTCAACGTCTACATCAACGGTGTCGTCGTATCGCTGAGCAACTGGTCGACGACGGCAACCGGCGGAACCGTCGCGCTCTCGAATGAGAAAACCGTTGGATTGGCGGGCCGAGATCTGAGCATGAAAATCAGCAAAACGTCGACGACGGGCGAGACGAGCGCCAAAAGGACGTTCGGCCCGCAGACCGGCATCGTGAATGTCAAAGCCTCGCTTCGCTCGGAGGAAGCCAGCTGGAAGGATTTCCTCATCGTGGACAGTTCGAGCCCGAGCAAAGTCGCTTTGCAAATCGGCATCCACAACGGATCTATTCGGGCGTACGACGGCTCGACGCTCGTCGCGCTGCAGCCGATCGCCTATGGCAAGTGGTACGACGTAAAGGCGGTGCTGAACACGGCGACCAAGAAGTACGACGTGTACGTGAACGGCGTGAAAAAGGGCAACCAGCTGAGCTTCCGGGATACGGCTGCGGCCGATCTCAATAAACTGGCATTCGGCGTAGCCGCGGGTGAAACCGGCAGCTTGTACGTCGACAACGTCAGAATAGACAAGTAAGTCCGTACGACATCCGAACGACTTTCGTAAGACATCCGCAACACATTTCGAGATCCCGGTTTCGCCATAAAGCGGCCTGGACCGGGATCTCGACCCGGCGGAAAACGGCAAGAAAGGCAGCGTGATAAACGTTGAAGAAAAAGATAGAGAGCTTCGAGGTCGTCGTGTGCGGAGGCGGAACCGCGGGTTTCTGCGCCGCCGTGGCCGCCGCGAGGCAGGGAGCGAGAACGGTACTGATTCAAGATCGGCCCGTATTCGGGGGCAACAGCTCCTCCGAGATCCGCGTGACGCCCCATGGCGCCGCGCAATTCCATGCGTACGCGAGAGAGACGGGCATTATCTCCGAGCTGCTGATCGAGGAGCGCGCGAGGAACCACGAGGTCATTTTCGAGAACGGGTGGACGAACAGCGTGTGGGACATGACGCTGTACGATATGGCGATGAATACGCCGAATTTGACGTTCTATCTGAACACGTCGATCATGTCGGTCGCGAAGTCGGCCGCGCGCAGGATCGAATCCGTGACCGCTTATGTAGCAGGCGCGGAGACTGAGATCGTGTTCAATGGGGACGTCTTCATTGATTGTACGGGCGACGGCGTCGTTGCGGATCAGGCCGGCTGCGAATGGCGGATGGGATCGGAGGGGAAGGCGGAGTTCGGGGAGCCGCACGCCCCCGACGCGGCGAGTCGGGATACGATGGGCAACTCGATCCACTTTAAGGCGAAGGACATGGGGCACCCCGTACCGTTCCAGGCGCCGGATTGGGCGATCCGTTATGAGGACGCCGACTTCTTTTACAAGCACGGCCGACAGGTGTACGACATTCGCGGCGGCTATTGGTGGCTGGAGATCGGCGTGCCTTGGCATACAATCTACGACGCGGAGGATATCCGGCACGAGCTGACCCGGCATACGCTCGGCGTATGGGATTGGATCAAGAATCGCGATCCGCTCACCCGGGAAAAGGCGGCGAACTTTGCCCTCGACTGGATCGGCCAGGTACCCGGCAAGCGTGAGAGCCGCCGCGTCATGGGGCAGTACTTGATGACGGAGCACGATCCGATCGGACGCACGGCCTTCCCCGACGAGATTGCCTACGGCGGGTGGTTTCTCGATCTGCATACGCCGGGCGGCTTGCTGGCCGCGAACAGCGAGCCGGCAAGCGCGGAGGGCTATGACGAGAAGTCCGAATACGCGGCCAAGAGCTACTGCGGCCCGTACGGCATTCCGCTGCGAATATCGTTGACCAAGGATATCGACAACCTCATGACGGCCGGCCGCAACGTCAGCGTCACCCATGCGGCGCTCGGCACCGTCCGGGTGATGTCCACGACGGCGTTGATCGGCCAAGCGGTCGGCACGGCCGCGGCGGTCGCTTTGCGACGAGGCATAGAGGTCAAGGATGCGGCGACCGAGGCGATCGGGGAGATTCAGCAGCGGCTGCTTCGGGACGGCGTTTTTCTGCCGAACGTGAAAAACGAGGATGATGAAGACCTGGCCAGATCGGCGACCGTCTCAGCCAGCAGCGAGGCGCTTTGCTATGGCGTCGGACCCGAGAGTCCGTGGACGCATGGGGCGCTCAAGGGTTGGGAGGAGACGCCGCGGGCGCTGAACGAAGCGTTGGTCGAGCGAAGAGGGCAATGGATTGCCGTCGGCGGCGGTCAGCTTCGCACGCTGTCTCTCTGCATGAGCAACGAAACCGGCGTACCGCAGCCGATCGAGGTCCGCTTATACCAGGCATCCGATATATGGGATTACCGGGTCGAGCCTGGAGTGGCGCTGGCAACTTCGACGCTGACGGTGCCGCCAGGCGAGCGGACTTGGGTCAACTGGACGCTCGAACTGACCGATGCCGACGGGTTCCCGGCAGACGGCTACGTCCGGCTCGACGTACTGGAAAACGCCGCGGTTAGCTGGCATGTCGCAGGCGATCTGCAGCCCGGCCATCCGTCCGCTTTTCAGATGAGCGCGAGCAAGATGCGGCGCTTGGGCAACGGCCATACGCTGAGCTTCAAGGCGGAGCCGCCGCAATCGTGTTATTCGCCGGAGCAAGCCGTCAGCGGCTGCGCGAGGCCGCATCGCTCGACCAATGTATGGCGCTCCGACCCTAACCAACCGCTGTCCCAATGGCTGCAGCTCGAATGGAGCGAGGAGCGGCGCATCGGGCGGATCGAGCTCACGTTTCCCGGCAACCTGCTGCGGGAGTACCATCATTACCCGCCGTTTTACCGGGATCCGCAGACGGCCAAGGATTACACGATCGAGCTGTGGGACGGCGGCGCGTGGCGGATCATCGAGCGGGTCGAGGGTAATTACCAGCGGACGCGGAAGCATGCGTTACCTGACGGCTTGACGGCCCGCAAGCTGCGGATCGTCGTGCATGCGACGAACGGGGACAAATCGGCTGCGATCGCCGAAGTCAGAGTGTACGCTTGAGAGTTCAGCATGGATGCGAAAAGACCTCTGCCAAAGCCGATTATCGGCTGTGGCGGAGGTCTTTGCTAGTTGCATCACTTTTGTCCGGGCGTTAGCGCCCAATTGCACTCATCGGTGCCTTTTCGAGCATCTCAGAGGCATCGATAATGCCTGTTTGCACTTATTGACACCTTCAGGGGCACCTCGCTGGGGGCGTTATTGCCTATTTGCACCCATCGGCGCAGCCGGCAGAGTAGCGAGGGTGGCGTTAACGCCCATTTGCACTCATCGTCACTAAGTTACACGGTTTTACCGCACAACAGCGCTCGAAACCTACGTTTTATCCGAAGTTACACGGTTTTACCGCGCAACTGCTGCAGACAGCAAACATTCCACCCGGAATTACACGGTTTTACCCGTTATTGCAGTTTATTTCGTGATCAGCACGTTATCGATATAATAAATACCCGTCGCGTCGGCCGCGACGCCGACCTTCAACTTGCTCACATCGGCCGCGGCCGGATTTTTGAAGCTGAACTGATTGGCCACCTTGACGCCGTTGACGTAGATGTCGAACTTCTTGGTCGCGGTGTTCATGACGACCTTGAGGTTGTACCAGGCGCCGTTCGCGATCGGCGCGATGCTGGAGAGCGTCGTGCCGTCGTACGCTTTGATATATCCGCCCTGCAGCCCGATGTGGAGAGCGGCTTGGCTGGCGCTGTCGTAGACGATGAAGTCTTTCCAGTTGAGGTCTTCCGTACGTACGGTAGCTTTGAAGGTGACGACGCCGGTCTGCGCGCCGAACGACTTTTCAGCGGTGGCTGCGTTCGTCGTGCTCGTTTTGTTGATTTTCATGCTCCGGTCAGCGGTCGCGACGCCGACGGACGGCACGAGGACCGCGGTCACGGTGCCGCCGGTCGTCGCGAGCGTCCAGTTGGGCGGTGGATTGCCCGCCGTGTAGCTGTTCATGGCATCCCTGAAGATCGGCGTTCCCGAGACGATCGTGCGGCCGAATGCGGGAACCTCGTCCCTCGTGATCGTGGCGGCATGGTTGTAAACCGTCGTAAGCTGGTAAGGCGTGTTGCCGGGTTGATTTTCGGGCGGCGTACCGTAGAAGGAATTGTCCGACCAACCGATCGCCCAAGTGAGGAACCACGTATAATCGTAGCCCGGAATCGAAGCGGCATGCGGAACCAGACCGACCTCGGACAAGCCGAACCGCTTGCTGCCCATGATGGCTGTCAATTGACTGTTGGCTGCGGAGAAGTTCGGGTCGCCCTGGTCGCTCGTATAAAAATCCACGCCGCCGAGGTCGACGTATGCGTCGCCGGGATAATAAGCGCTGTTTAGCGGCAGCTCCTTGGCCGGCGCCCACACCCAGATGAGATTGTTCAGACCGTGGTAATTCGTGAACCGGTCGTACATGTTCTGCCACAGCTTCCGGTACGAGGCCGGATCCTTGCCGCCCCACCAGAACCAGGCGCCGTTCATCTCGTGATACGGCCGCCACAGCACGACGACGCCTTGATCGCGAAGCGACTTCAGATAGCCCGCGATCGTATCGATATGCGCCAGCCACTTGTTGTACTCGGTCGTGCCGGGCGTCGTCACCAGATTAAAGTTCGCCTGCGACATACCGCTGATCACGCTGTTCCAGCCTCCGGCATCCGCGGTCGTGTCGAGCGGGTTGGTCTGATGCCAGGAAGCGGTGACCAGACCGCCCCTTTTCCAATAATCCGTCCCCTCGTCGACAATAGTTGATCGCCACGTACTCAGGTCGCCGGGGCCGGTCACGTTGTACAAAAAGTCGAATCCGATCATGGCCGGATACTTGCCCGACGTCAAATCCGCGACATGGTCGGTTTCCGTGTAGCCGTACGTTTGCCCCCGCACGTATTGTCCGGAGATGATCTGATTGTTCGCCTGGACGGTGTCAAAATAGTTTAGGACATCCTTCACGGCTTGCGTCGCGTTCGCGTTCGCCGGCGTGGCGGCGCTCGCTACGGTGCCGCCCGTCCACGGCTGTACGGAAACCAGCAGGGCTGCGATTAGCGTCGCGGCCAGAAAGCGCGGCGTTCGTTTGCTCTTCATTTTTCATTCCTCCTAAAAAATGATGCTGCAGCTTGTTGCACTTCCGGTTAAGCGCTTACAGATTACGCTTCAAATCGCCTCCCATTCTCGAGATACATTCATTTTAAAGTCATGCGAACGGCATGAGAGTCTCGTTTTTTCGGCAATTAGTTGTCTATCTTCGGCATGTTCGGTACGAGTGGGCAATGTCGAAAATAACGAACCTTTTGCCGAAGAAATTGGAATTGCCGGTTCTGCCGGACAGCTAGAATGAAGCTATCCAGAGAGAGGCGAGGAGAGAAACGGATGGCTTCAATTGTTCGGAACGTTCGCAGGCACGGCGTCATGTACGCGATTCTGCTGCCCGGCTTGCTTTACTTTGCGATATTTAAGTATGTACCGATGGTCTACATCGCCGCGGCGTTCAAAAATTACAACGTCCTGCTCGGGTTATGGGAGAGTCCGTGGATCGGCATGCAAAACTTCAGGCTGTTTTTCGACGGTGTCTATTTCGATCAGATCATCGGCAACACGATCCTCATTTCCCTATATAAACTCGTCTTTTCGTTTCCCGCCCCGATCGTCTTGGCCTTAATGCTGAATGCCGTGACATCAGGCGGATTCAAGCGGACGATCCAGACGCTGACGTATCTACCTCACTTCCTGTCGTGGGTCATCATCTACGGCCTCCTGGTCGCCTTCCTGGCGCCGGGTTCCGGCTTGGTGAATCAGCTCTTGACGGCATTCCACCTGGATCGCATCTCGTTCTTGACGGAGCCGGGCTTGATCCGGTCGCTGATCGTGACGACGGATATTTGGCAATCGGTCGGCTGGGGCGCCATTATCTATCTGGCCGCGCTGACGGGCATCGATCCGTCCCTCTACGAGGCCGCTACCGTAGACGGCGCTTCGCGCTGGAGACAGCTCTGGAGCATCACGCTGCCCGGCATTCAGACCGTCATTATCCTGATGCTGATCCTTCGCCTGAGCGCGATACTCGACGTCGGCTTCGACCAGATCTACATGATGATGAACCCGCTGAACCAGGAAAAGGCGGACGTCATCGAGACCTGGGTGTACCGGGTCGGCATGCAGGAAGGCCGGATCGGCCTTGCGACAGCCGTCGGATTGTTCAAGTCCGTCATCGGCTTCGCATTAGTGTTCGGCGCCAATCGTCTGGCAAGGCGCGTCGGCGGACAAATCTGGTAGGAGGAACTGCGATGAACACGATGTCCAGAAACGAACGAATGCTTCAAACGCTCAATTACGTCCTGTTATCCTTGCTTGCCGCGTCTTGCGTCGTTCCTTTCTTTTACGTCCTCAGCGTGTCGGTCACGCCGATCTCCGAGGTCATCCGAAAGGACGGACTCGTCCTCATTCCCTCGCATGTCACCTGGACTGCCTATGAAGAGATCATGAAGGGCGGACGGCTTGCGGAAGCCTATCAAGCTACCCTTTTTCGGGTGTTCGCAGGCACGTTCTTGAATCTGTTCTTCACCGTGCTGACCGCGCTGCCGCTCTCCCGCAGGTCGCTGCCCGGCCGCAGCGCGGCCCTGATGTTCATCGTGTTCACGATGCTGTTCAACGGGGGAATCATTCCGAGCTATTTGCTGGTCAAGGAGGTCGGCCTTCTGGACTCCTCCTGGTCGCTTATTATTCCGGGACTCATCAATGCGTTTTACTTGCTGATCGTCAAAAGCTTTTTCGAGCAGCTGCCCGAGGCGATCGACGAGGCCGCGAGAATCGACGGCGCCGGCGAGCTCTCCATCTTGTTTCGCATCGTGCTTCCGCTATCCGGCCCGATCATCGCCACCGTCGGCTTGTTTTACGCGGTATGGCACTGGAACAGCTACTTCGATGCGTTATTGTACATCACCGATACGTCGAAGCAGCCGCTGCAGCTCTTTTTGAGACAAATTCTGATGGCTTCCGTCGCGATCAGCGGGGATGCCGCCGAAGCAGCCAATTCGGTGAATCCGATTTCCGTGCAGATGGCCTCGGTCGTCGTGACCACGCTGCCCATTTTGATCGTATACCCGTTCATTCAGAAGCACTTCACCAAGGGCGTGCTGCTCGGTTCGGTGAAAGGTTGATCCGGCAGGCCATTCGAACGTTATCATGAGGAAACTCTTGATATAAACCGTTATACTATTCGAAAGGGAGAGGTTTACCGATGAGAAAGAGACGCATGCAAACGGCGGCTGCCCTGGCAGTCGCGCTCAGCTTGGCCGTCACCGGCTGCAGCAAGGACGATGCGAAGTCGCAGGCGGACGGCAAGATGAAGCTGAGCTTCTTCAACGCCATCGGCTACAGGCTGACGACGCCGATGCCCTCGGGCGAGAACGATCCGATCCGCCAGATGATCGAGAAGGACAACAACATCGAGCTGGAGATGACGCTCGGCGGGGAGAACTGGAAGGACAAGTTGAACCTGCTGCTGTCGTCCAACCAGATCCCGGATATCCTCACGTTCCCGGATCGGGCCAGCGCTATTCAATATTACGACCAGGGACTGGTAGCGGAGCTGGACGAGGCGGTGAAGGATGTGCCCGACTTGACCGCTTCCATCGATCCTTCCCGGCTCGAGCCGATGAAGTATAAGGATCATATGATCGGGCTGCCGGGCTCCGAATCGGTCGGCGGCGTGAACGGCTGGTGGATCAACGGGACATGGCTGAAGAAGCTGAACCTGCAGGCGCCGACCAACCCGGAAGATCTCTTGAATGTGATGAAGGCGTTCACATTTAACGATCCCGACGGCAACGGCAAGGACGATACGTACGGCTTCCTCGCCATGCTGCCGAAGGACGGCTCGCTCGGGTACAGCACCACCGGCGCCCAGGGTTTCCAGCAGATCTTCTGGATGTTTGGCGTACAGCCCAATTTCGTCGACGTGAAGGACGGCCGGGTCGTCGTCTACAATACGGACCCGAAAACGAAAGAAGCGCTGCAGTTCATCAACCAAATGATCGCAGCCAAGGTCGTCGACCCCGATTGGGTCACGATCGACGACAACCTGAAGCGGGACAACAAGATGTACCAGGGCAAGGTCGGCATCATGATCGCGGATTGGCGCCGCATGGAGCCGTCCGAGCAGCAGAAAATGAAAGACGCGGGCGGAAGCGTCCCGGAATGGCAGCAGATCGCGCCGCCGAAAGGACCGTACGGCGATCAGTTTCTCGACACGAAACCGTTCCAGCAGACGATGATCGGCCTGTCGAAGGAAGCGCTGAAGGACCCGGAGAAGACCAAGCGCGCCATGCAGCTCATTCAATATTTGTACACGAACCAAGATGCGTATCCTTCCCTTGCTTACGGAATCAAGGACAAAACCTATAAAGTGGCCGACGGAAAGCCGGCGCTGATCGACAGAACGACCTACAACGAAAAGGAATTCGAATGGCGGTACAACTACGCGTTCGTCCGTAAAGCCAATGACAGCGTGTACTTCGACTTTAAAAACCCCGAAGTCACGAACGCGAACCAGAAGCTGAACAACGGCTACCTGAAGGACAACAACGTCAATCCCCGGGTGTTCGACGATCCGAACGATCCGCTGGCTCAGGACCGCATCAAGTACGTCAACGAGATGATGCTCAAGTTTGTCATGGGCAAGGAGCCGCTTAGCGGCTGGGATAATTACGTCAAGACGCTGCAGGACAAGTTCAAGCTGAACGACGCCGTCGCCAATTATACGAAGCAGCTGCAAAGCGACGGCGTGCTTCCGTAACGATCAGGGAAGAGGAGAAGAGCGGCGAACCGCTCTCCTCTTTTTCGATTTGCGGAATCGACTTTCAAAATGCAGGAGTGAGTGTCATGCGGGACAGGGCAAGCAAGCTGCTTCACAACATCTCCTTCCGATTGTTCCTCGTTTGCTTTATTTTCGTGCTGAGCTCGGAAGTGATCGTCAGCGCCCTGTCCTATCGCTATATCAAAAACGAGATTTCCTCTAGCCAGATCGAACGGGCCAAGCAGTTGCTGTTGAAGGAGCAGCAATATATGGATCTGTACGTCGCCCTCATCCAAAATACGATCGCGCTGCTCTCCTCGTCTTCCGCGACGTGGCACGACGATATCGCTTCCGCGCAAGCGGGAGTGGAGGGGGTGTATCGCACGCATTCGGATATTTTGACAGACGCGTATTTGATCCGGAAGGACCTCTCTATCCTCGGCGGGAATACCGTTACCAAAGTGCTGAACGATCCGATGACGAGCCGGAAAGAGCTGTATCGGGCCGCATACAGCAACGCGTACGGCAGCATCGCCGTCAGTACTCCCTACCAATCGTTTTACTCCGGCTGGACGGTGACATTCACCAAGGCGCTGACGTTCGCGGGGGAGCGGATGGTCATCGCGGTGGACCTCAACCTGACGGCGCTGCAGGAGCGGATGGACCAGATCAGCCGCGGCAGCAACCTGCGGCTCGCCATTCTCGACGATCAGGGAAGCCTTATCCTCGAGCCGGCCGCGGGCGGACCGCTGCGGGCCAAGGACCATCGGCTGCTTTTCGGCGACCGGGACGGTACGGAGCTGATCTATAACAAGGACGACGTCTTCCAGGAGCGCATGGACGGCGCGCCCGTCACCGTCATGCGAGGCTTCATCCCTCGCACGAAATGGATCGTGCTCGCTCTGTCCGACAGCACGGCGCTGGCGCACTCGCTTGAACGGCTGGAATCCTTTTTCTTCGTCGTGCTCGCGGTAGGCCTGCTCCTTAGCGTCGTGACAGCCGCCTTCGTCGCCAGGATGATCCGGACGCCGGTCTATTACTTGATCCGCAAGATGAGCCTGGTTAAGCAGGGCGATCTGAACGTAACGATTCCGAAGCTTCGCAACGACGAGTTCGGCGAGCTGACGGACACGTTTAACACGATGCTGGAGCGAATTCGCACGTTGCTCGAGCATGTCAACGTCAGTGAACGCAAAAAGAAGGAAATGGAAATTCAAGTGCTGCAATCGCAGATCAATCCGCATTTTTTGTACAACGCGCTGGGCTCGATCAGCAATGTCGTCGACGTCGGCAGATACGAAGAAGTAGACGACCTGATCGGAGCGCTGATCGCCATTCTCGAGTACGGCATCACGGATTTCTCCGACAGCGCGAGCCTGGACCAGGAGCTTCGCAACGTGAGAGATTACTTGCACATTCAAAGCATTCGGTACGACCGCGCCTTCGAGCTCGTCGAGGAGATCGATCCCGAGGCGCTGGCGCATCCGGTGCTGCGAATGGCGCTGCAGCCGATCGTGGAAAACAGCGTTTTCCACGGCTATAGCGGCGGAAGGCTCGCCGGCGTTATACGAATTGCGGCGGCGAGCAAGGACGGACAACTCGTCATCGACGTCTCGGACGAAGGCGTGGGCATGACGCCCGACAAGGCTGCGACGCTGCTGCTCCCGGGGCGGGAGCAGGGCGAACCGGCCGGACGGCGCAAGCGAATCGGCCTGTATAACATCCACCAGCGAATTCAGCTGAACTATGGCGAAGACTGCGGTCTCGCCGTTTGGAGCGAGGAAGGCAAAGGAACGCGGATCACGCTGCGGTTTCCGGACCTGCGCGCAAGCGAGCGGAATACGCTCGCAGTCTAGGAGAAGGAGGGGTGGCTATGCGGGAAGCGATCGCCTGCCTGATCGTCGACGACGAGCCCCCGATGGTGCAGCGGCTGACGCGCATGTTCGAGCGTTGGGCGGAGCGGCGGCTGCCTTACAAGCTGGTCGGCACGGCGTGCTCGGGAGACGAGGGGCTGGAGAAGGCGGCGCTGCTGAAGCCGGACCTGATCTTGACCGACGTGGTCATGCCCGGTAAAAACGGGCTGGAGATGATCAAAGCGCTGCGGGAAAGCCATCCGCGCATCGAGTTTATTGTCTTGAGCGCCTATAGCGACTTTGCTTATGCCAAGCAGGCGATCGCCATGGGCGTCTTTGAGTACTTGGTCAAGGTGCCGCTGCGGGAGCAGGAGGTGCTGGCGGCGCTGGACAAGGCGCGGGACAACATGATGGCGCGGGGGGAAAAGGAGCGGACGCTGCATAGCCTAAGCGGCTCCGTCAAAGGCGACGCCCACCGGATGCGCAAGCAGCTGTTCGAAGAGCTGGCGCGGGGAGAGCGGAGCGCCGCCTCGATGGAGAAGGCGAGCCTGCCGTACGCCCCCGGCTTTCGGACCGACCGGTACGCTTGCTTTGCCGTGCGGCTGGACGATTACGCGGCCTTCCGCGAAGCCTATGCGCCTGCCGACCGCCAATCGCTGCGGTACGGCATGATGAATATTATGGAAGAGGTTCTCCAGGCTTCGGGCGGATGCTTCGTTTTTGAATGGACGGGCGACACATTGTTCGGCTTCGCGATGATCCAGGAAACGGGCGAGTCGGGTTACGAAAAGAGGGGCGCCGCGCTCGGCGAAGAGATCGTCGGTCACGTGAAAACGTATTTGCGCCTGTCGGTGTCCGTCGGCGTCAGCCGGAGATACGCGGGCTGGGAGCGGGCGGAAGCCGCCTTTCGGGAAGCGCATGCGGCATTGACGGACGCGTTTTATAGCAGCTTCGGAACGGTCGTCACGCCGAACCGCCGGCCGTTCTACGACGAAGCCGACGTGCAGGTCGTTTTCGACCGGTTCGAGGTTGCGCTGGAGCGCGTCTCGTCGAGAGCCGACCGGGACGAGCTGGCGCCGCTGCTGAAGCTGCTGCATGCGTACCGCATCTCCCCGGACAAGCTGGTTCCCTATGCCGAGCGGTGGCTCGCGCGCCTGGAGCGGAAGCTGCTGCAGTCCGGACATGACCCGCAGGACGAGCCGAAGCTCCGTCCGGATGCCTGCATGCATCTGCATCAGTTCGCGGACCGGCTCCGCGAACAGTGGGAGCGGATTCTGTCGCGGACGGAAGCGCCTAGCCTAAGGCCGGATATGGCCAAGGCGATCTTGTACGTAGAAGACCATCTGAGCGAGCCGCTGTCGCTTGGTCAATTGGCGGACCATATCCATTTGAATCCGACGTACGTGAGCGAGCTGTTCAAAAAAGAACTGGGCGTCAACTTCACCGATTACGTCGCCAAGCGGCGGATCGATCGGGCCATCGCGCTCATGCGCAAGCGGGCGTATACGAATCAGGAGCTCGCGGAAACCGTCGGCATTCAGAACGAGAAATACTTTTGCACGCTCTTTAAAAAAATGACCGGTACTTCGCCGCAGAAGTACGAGACGGGCGGCAGAAGGAACGAGGAAGCGAGAGGATAGGCAGTGGCGACAACCCGTTATAAGAGGCGCAGGCCTTTGGAGCTGGAATGGGGCGCCGATACGGGCATCATCTGGCACCCATCGGAGACGGAGACGCATTACGAGCATCCCGTACAGTCTTTTTGCCGATTTCGCAAAAGCTTCGTGCTCCCGGCGGACGTATCGGCGGGCGGGAAGCTGCGCATTTTCGCAGACTCTAAATATATTGTCTATGTGAACGGCGTCTATGCGGGTCGGGGGCCTTGCAGGAGCGATCCCAGATGGCAGTACGTGGACGAGCTGGAGGTAGGCAGCCTGCTTCGACCGGGCGTCAACACGATTGCGGTTATGGTGCTGTACTATGGCTACGGTACCGGTCAATCGATCGACCGGATCCCGGCGCTGCTGGCAGAGCTGCGTGCCGCCGCGCCGGGCGGAGAAACGCTGATTGTAGGAACGGATGAGACGTGGTTATGCCGCATTGCGGCTGCCTACGACGAGCGGGCGCCGCGCGTGAACGGCTGCCAGGGGCCGATCGAGATCTACGACGCCCGGTTGGAGACGGAAGACTGGTTTAGGCCCGACGCGGACACCGAAGGCTGGACCTCTGCCAAGAAACGCGATTTCAGGCTCTCTCCCTTTTGGAATTTGCTCGAGAGGCCGATCCCGCTGTTGGAGGAAACGGAGCTGGATGCGAGTCGACTTGCGGGCCGCGGCGTCGCATCGAAGCTCGCGGCGCCTTCGGGCCGCCTGCATCTGGATATGATCGAAGAGACCAAAGGCATCCGCCTGTTCGCAGCCGATAGCTCGGACAGTCCGGTGGACGTCTGGTCGCAGCCGCCGGCGTCGGGCGATGCCGAAGTGCTGACCTACGACTTCGGCAGGATCGAGCCCGGCTATTTGCAGCTCGACGTGACAGGCACGATCGGCACGGTCGTCGACGTGGCGTATGCCGAGGAGCTGTGGGAAGGCAAGGCGCTTCTGAACGCGAACAACAACCGCTCGCTCGACCGTTTCATCCTTGCCGAGGGGCGGCGGCGCCTGGAAGTCGGCTTCGGCTGGAAGGCTTGCCGCTACGTGCAGCTGCGCATCCGACACGCGGATTCGCGCCCGGTATGCTTGCACCGGATCGGGCTGCGAACGCGCCGTTACCCGGTGGCGCAGCCGGCCGTCTTCAAATGCAGCGACTCGACGCTGCAGCGAATCTGGGACATCTCCGCGCACACGCTTCGCATCTGCATGCAGGATGCCTTCGTCGATTCGCCCAGCCGCGAGCAGCAGCAGTGGATGGGGGACGGACGCTGGCAGGCGCTGTACCAGACGTATTATTCCGGGGATTGGCGGCTGCACCGCAAACTGCTCGAGCAGGTCGGCCAATCGCAGGATTGGCAAGGCATGACGGCACAGCGTTATCCGGACGGACATCACAATTATCCGCCGATACCTTCATTTTGCCTGCACTGGGTGAGCTCCTTCGGCGAGTATATGGACGCTTACGGCGACGATGGGCTGCTGACGCAGTGGTGGCCGAACATCGTGCAGGCGCTGCGCTGGTTTTCCGGCTTCGAGAACGAACAAGGCTTGCTCGAGGACGTGCCATATTGGGCTTATATCGACGCGGGCGAGGCGCCGCTCGGCAGATGGCCGGACGTCGAGCGCGGCGGGATCGTGACGGCGCTTAACCTGCTCTACTTGGAAGCTATGCAGCGGGCTGTCGGCTATGCCCGTCTGGTTGGGGACTCGGAAGCCGAGGCGTACTATGCGGCGACCGGCGACCGGCTTGCGGACGCCATCAAGCAAAGCTTATGGATGACGGAGGCGGGAGCCTATACGGACTGCCGGGTCGAAGGCGCGCTCAGCCCCTTGTACAGCGAATCGGCGAACGCACTTGCCCTCGCGGTCCTGCATAATGCGGAGGATGTGCGCAGCGAAGCGATCTACCGGTCGGTATTCTCGGATGCGGCGCGGGGGAGGGCCATTCAAGCGAGTCCCTTTTTCATGCAAGTCGTGTACCGGGCGCTCAGCAAGCTTGGCCGCGATGACCGCATGCTGGAGCTGGTGCGGGAGCGCTACGGCCGGATGATCGAAGCTGGAGCGACGACGGTTTGGGAATGGTGGGGGTTGTTCTATTCGGATGCACAGACAGGGGAGACGCACTATAGCTCCGCTTGCCATGCATGGGGGAGCATGCCCGTATTTATGTTCTTGCGCTCGATTGTGGGCATGCGGTCGCTGAAGCCCGGTCACAGGGTCGTGGAGATCGCGCCGTGGCTCCCTGACGGGCTTGATTGGGCCGAGGGCGAGATTCCGACCGTCTGCGGACGGCTGGCCGTTCGCGTGGAACGTGAAAACGGTGTCCTGACTGGGGCGGTGCTGCTTCATCTGACGGTGCCGGAAGGGTTGGAGGTATTGGCGCAAGGCGAGACGCTCGGCGCCGGCGATCATGATTTGCGAATAGGTTAAAGTCGGGTTGGATGTCTTACGGTGCCGTACTATAGCTCATAGCCTCGTTTGGGTCTATTTGAAGACGGCTCGCTTGTTGCTAAAGGTACACTGGTGCACCGATCGATTTGCAAGGGACTGGCCTCGCAGCCGGCGTTAACGACCATTTGCGCTTCTAGGTACAGACGGAGTGTCGCGGAGATCGCGTTAACGCCTATTTGCACTTATCGGCACAGTCCCGAGCGGCTCGGAGGTGGCGTTAATGCTTATTCGCTCTCCTAAGCACAGCGTTACGCGGTTTTACCGCACAACTGCGCTCGCAACTCAGGTTTTGTCCGGAGTTACGCAATTTCACCGCACAACACGTCTCGCAGCCAAATGTTTGTACGGAGTTACACGGTTTTACCGTGCAACCGCATGCCCGCGCAGGTCAGACGCGATGCAGCCGCCGATGGGCCGACGGCGTCATTCCGAGCTTGGCGGTGAATACGCGGCTGAGATAAAACCCGTTTTCGTAGCCGCATTGCTGCGCGATCCATTCGAGCGGACGTGTCGTCTCCTCCAGCAGCCGGCAGGCTCGGCCGAGTCGCAGCCCGGTGACGTACTCGGTCGGCGTCGTCCGGTAAGCGGCGCGGAAGCGCCGGGTGAGCTGCACCGGACTGATCCCGAGCGCATCCGAGAGCACGCGCATCGCCAGCGGTTCATAGGCGCGCTCGAGCAGCCATCTGCGCGCTTCTTCCATATCGGGCGCGGGCGCGTCCGCCGTCGACAGCGCGGCCGATTCGGCGCGGCTGCGCTCAATCTCCATGAGCCGCCACAGATCCTCGATCATATGCTTCATCCGGCCGAGCGCGGGCTCCTGCCGTATGGCGCCTCCGATCTCCTTTATATACCGGTAGGTCGACATGAGGCGATCCGCGTCGTGCACCGTCCACTTTCCGCCAAGCGCCGCCGATTCCTCCGAACCAGGCGCAAGCTCCCAATCGAATTTGATGAAATGAAACGTCAGCGTCGACAGCGCGCGGCGATGAAAGACGATACCCGGCGGACACACGACGATGTCGCCGAACCCGGCTTCTCCTGCCTGCGCGCCGATCCGGTATTCGAACCGCCCGCGCTCGACCGCGAACATCGTCCATGCCGCATCCGTATCGTGCGCCAACTGGAACTGCTTTTTTTTGATCCAATACATGTAGGCTACCGGGCGCGACGACCAATTGTACCTCATGCGGAGACTCTCCCGTCATCTGTGAAATATCAGATATGGATATCGTAATAGGATGCATGTTATTTGGCAAGCGGGAGAATTAAGATGAAACAGAGGATAAAAGAGCGATTCGGAGGAGAGAGCGGCATATGCGGAGCGAAACGATAAAAACCGATATTACCGTCATCGGAGGCGGTCTGGCGGGCGTCAACGCGGCGATCGCGGCGGCACGGCTCGGACGTACCGTCGCGCTAGTCAACAACCGTCCGGTGCTCGGCGGCAATTCCAGCAGCGAGGTGCGCGTCTGGGTATGCGGGGCAACCGCGCACGGCGTTCAGCGCTACGCGAGAGAGACAGGCATCATGGGCGAGCTTTTCGTGGAAAATCAGTTCCGCAACAAAGACGGCAATCCGTACTTTTGGGATATGGTCGTGCTTGAAGCGGTAAGAGCGGAGCCGAACATTCAGCTTTTCCTGAATACGGACGTGCACGAGGTCGAAGCCGACGGCGCAGCCGACGACCGGACGATCCGCGCGGCGACCGGCTGGATGATGGGGGCAGAACGGCGCATCCGCTTCGAGAGCAAGGTGTATCTCGACTGCACCGGCGACGGCCTGGTCGGATTTCTGGCGGGCGCGAAGTACCGGCTGGGACGCGAGGCCCGCGAGGAATTCGGCGAAGAATGGGCGCCCGAAGTCGCCGACGACATTACGCTCGGCAGCACGCTGCTCTTCTATACGAAGGACGCCGGACATCCGGTCAAGTATACGCCGCCGCGAATGGCCATCGACGTGTCGAAGACGACGATTCCCGAACGGCGCATCATCCGGAGCGGGGATAATGGCTGCGCGTATTGGTGGATCGAGTGGGGAGGCGAGCACGATACCGTCCACGACAACGAGCGAATTCGAGATGAACTGTGGTCCGTCATTTACGGGATCTGGGACTATATTAAAAATTCCGGCAAGTTCGATGCGGACAACATGACGCTGGAGTGGGTCGGATCGCTGCCCGGCAAGCGCGAATACCGCCGGTTTATCGGCGACTACGTGCTGAACCAGAACGACATCCTGGCGCAGCGGGAATTCGACGATCGGGTCGCGTTCGGCGGCTGGTCGATCGACCTGCACCCGCCGCAAGGCGTGTATGCGACCGAGTCGGGTTCGAAGCATCTATATTCGGATGGGATTTACCACGTTCCGTTCCGTTCGCTCTACTCGGCGAACGTGAACAACATGCTGATGGCGGGCCGCGACATTAGCGCTTCGCATGTCGCGTTCGGCACGACCCGCGTCATGGCGACGTGCGCCGTGATCGGCGAAGCCGCGGGCACCGGCGCTGCGCTGTGCGCAGCCAAGGGCATTACGCCGCGCGAGCTTCACGCCGGCCATCTGCGCGAGCTCCAGCAGACGCTGCTCCGCCAGGACGCGTCGGTCATCGGGCTGCGCGGGGACGACGAGAACGACCTGGCCCGACGCGCAAGCGTCTCGGCGTCCAGCGTGCGCAGCCGCTTGGTCATCGAGCAGCCGTCCCGCGCCGCGCCGCTCTCTGCCGACATCGGCATCACCGTGCCGGTCGATCCGGCGCTGGACGGCATCGAGCTGCTCGTCGACGCCGCGGCGAACACGACGATTATCGTCGAGCTCTGGGACACCGGCCGACCGGAAAATTACGTGCCGCGTGCCAAGCTCGCGGAAGCGTCGGTCGTCTTGTCCGCAGGCAGCCTACAGTGGGCGAAACTCGGCTTAAGCTGGGTGCCGGAGACGCCGCGCAACGCGTTCCTCGTCATCAAGGCGAACGAAGCGCTCGTGCTGCATCTGTCGGGTCGGCCGAGCTCGGGCGTACTCGCTTATCGCAAGAGCGATCTGGCAAGCGTCTCGCGGCCAAACGAAGAACGTCAGCAGGGGCAGCCGCTTGTCGAGTGGAACAAGCACGAATTCGATCATGCTTCGCCATGTATCCGCCTGACAGCAGCGACCAGCGCCTTCGCGGCCGACAAAGCCATCGACGGTTACCTTCGCCCCTACGGCGGACCGCATATGTGGTCGTCCGAGCGAATAACGGAATCCCGCCCGGAATGGCTGGAGCTTGCTTGGAGCGAGCCGACGCCGATCCGCGAGCTTCATCTCGTTTTTAACGACGACGTCAACGACGACCTGATCAATCTGCACCACCATGTCACGCCGTACGAGGCGATGCCGACGCTCGTCAAGGACTACCGCGTCGAGTCGCGCGATGGCGCCGAATGGGTGACGATAGCCGAGGGACGCGGCAATTACAAGCGCAAGCGTGTCCACCGCCTCGATGCCGCTATCCTTACGGATCGGCTTCGTATTGTCGTCGAAGCGACCAACGGCTGCGAATACGCGGAGATCGTCGAAGTGCGAGTCTATGCCTAAGCCCACCCGATACTGCTTCGCTTCATCGCTCGAGAGGATTTAAATTCAAGGACGCGATTCTGCTTCGTATAGCGAAGAGGGATCGCGTCTTTGCCGTTCTCTACGTTTCGTACGCCGCAATCGAATATTGCTTATTTTGTCATCTGAGAATTAAAATAGATGGCGGTTCAGGTTATTGTTGCAGCGACGGATCCGCAGGAATGTTCCATATCGATCGGCCGAGAGTATCTTCGGTCTTTTGGAGGATAACCATGAGAAACGTGAAAATTCTGGAAGATATGCTTTCGACAGGCATGAGATCCGTGACGCTTGAAAATGACAAGTTGACTGTCGTCGTGCTGCCCGACAACGGCGCCGATATTTACAGCGTCGAGTATAAGCCGAAAAACCGCGTCAATGTGTTGTTCCAATCACCGAGCGGGCCGCGGCGACTGCCAACTATTTTCGATTCGGGCAACTCGGAGGAGCAGTGGATGGACCGTTACTACGGTGGCTGGAATTACATGTTCCCCAATATGGGGGCGGCTTGCAGTTACAAAGGTGCTTCGATGGGTTTTCATGGAGAAGCGTCCGTTGTGCCGTGGCAGTATGAGCTTGTGGAAGAGGAGGAAGGCGTTTCTCTTCGGCTGACAACAACGCTGCTGCGGACCCCTTTTATTTTGGAAAAGACCATCTCGCTCGGCATCGGTGCGGACAGCTTCCTGATTCATGATCGGATCACGAACTACAGCGAGGTTTCGGTCGACTACATCTGGGGGCAGCATATTGCGTTCGGAGCACCTTTGCTCGGCGGCGGCAGCCGTCTGACCGTACCCAGTGACAAGTTGGAGGTCGAGCCGTTTCCGGAAGGCAGTGACCTATCCGCATGCAGAATTCCGGCTGGCATTCAGGGCTGGCCGATCGTGAAGGATTTCGACGGCAAGGATATCGATCTCAGTAAGATGCCCCCGGAAAACAATCGATCGGCGGACATGTCCTACTTGACCGGTATGCGAGAAGGCTGGTACGAGTTGGTGAACGACGAGCTCGGGCTGGGCGCACGGGTAGAATGGGATCTCGAAGCATACCCGTACGTCTGGCTGTGGCAGGAATTCAAGGGAACGCTGACCTACCCTTTCTATGGCAGTTATTATGTGATGGGGGTTGAACCGAGCAGCACGCCATTGTCGGGCGGGTTGGAGGCTGCTGTCAAAGGGGGCTACGCTCGGCAGCTCGGACCCAAAGAATCGCATGAAACGTCGACTTCAATGAGGCTGTTTGAGCGCTAGTACAACGTTATATAAGTTTGTTCAGTGTTCGTTTCTATGACATCTGGTCAGTGCTCAACAAGTACTTGAGATGTAAAACATACAGTCCGTGCTCCTGATTTCTGCAGTTGACCGTATGAAATTCTCCTCGTGCCCATTGAATTGGGGAATCCTACTTGTTAACCGGGATTCGCTGGTTCTCGCTGTATTTTCCGCTGAAAAATCCGCCCGCCTGCGAAGACAAGGACAGGGCGGCCCCCTTCATCTTATGATCAGCCTTTGTAGCTTCGTCCATCAGAACGAAGGTCGTATCCGCCAATCGTTCCTTTTGCCGACATTGTTTAAATCCTGGTGAACACAGGGGTTAATGTAAAATTTTTGCTTGTTTGATATGCCACATTGATTATATCAGTATTGAACGATTTGTATTAGACATTAAATGCACGTAACCCTAGAATGAGTATCGAACAAGCGAAACGAAAGGAGTACTGTCTGTAGGAATTAACCTATCGGAGCCAGAAGGGGATGAAACAAGATGGCGGAAGAAACGAATCATGATTCTGCAGGTGCGGGCTATGAGGTGGCATATGAGCGGTTGAAGACGCAATTAAGTCTCGAACGTACGGCACAGGAAAAGATTGAGGTAAGCTGGGATGATCTCCTCGGGATGGCAACCCCAATATCCAAGCAGATACCGATACAGGTGCCTTTCCACCCTAACATGGTTTATTTGCATCCGGATGCCTCCATCACTGTCGGCCTGAGATCGGGTGCCTTCGCACTCGGGGTTGCAGGCGGAGCGGAGCCGAGATTTCCCGATATGCGCCGCACGGTCCGTCATCTGCACAAGGGCTACCTACCGGTGATTGATACGAAGTGGCAAGATGAGAAGCTGAAGTTTAAACAGACAGCGTTATGTTATCTTCCAAACGATGAAAAAGTGTTAACCGGCAAAGAACGCCAATGTCTTTTGATACGGCTCGTTGTAGAGAATACCGGCAATGAGTCGTCGAAGTCTGATCTGATGGTGACAATCGGCAGTCCGGGAGAAATGATGAGTGCGGTCCAGCACGATTTTTTTATGGAACCAGGGAACGATCACAACCTGCTGGGTTTGAAATATGGACCGTCGCATCTCTCCTTCACGGCGTCTCCTGAAAGATGGCGGCGAGATTCGGGGGGATTTGAACTTCTGGAGTCGGCCATTCTGAAGTCCGATCGCTTTATCCTTTCCTATAAAACTGATGAAAGCGCTAACGTACGCTTTGAATCGGCATCTGCAACTTTGCCCGCGGACGAGCAGTCGGTGATGTGTGAAAATGCGCTCGTTTTCACCACCACTCTTCAGCCGGGCGCTTCGCAGACCCTTGACCTGGTGGTAACCGACAGCGGCAGCCTGATTCCGGCAGACGAGGCTGAAAAGATGCGCGGCATCAACTTCGATCAGGCTCTGATCGAGACTGAAAAGCGTTTAAACGGCATTCTTGGCACCGGTATGAAGCTGCAAACGCCCGAGAGCCGTCTGAACGATATGTATAAGTCGCTGATTCTTTCCTGTTTCGGATGCATCGCACAGGACCCGAATCGTCCCTGGAAACAGCCGTATCAGACCCCTTTTCTGCCAGAAATCCTTCCCTGGGAGCAAGCCTTTATGCTCGTCCCCATGATGTCTCTCGGGTTTTATCAAGAGGTAGAGCCGTGCCTTCGCTTCTTTGTTGACAGGCAAGCGGGTGTAGGATCGCACGCCGTTGATCAAGGACCTGTTGGCGCAAAATCGTTCATTGGTTCTTATCCGGGACAGGCATCAGGGGAGTGGATGAACAACACCGGCTCCACCTTGTGGATGCTGGCCGCCTATTACCAATACACGAACGACGGCAAATGGTTGAAAGAGATAAGCCCGAGCATCAACGCTGCCTGGAAATGGATTCAACAAGAAAGGGAAGGTACAAGAATTCTTAAGGAAGATGGCGAAAAGGTCGAGTTTTACGGTTTGATGCCATCCGGCCGCGCTGGTGACTGGGGAGAAGGATCTTACATCTTTACCTTCAATGATAACTATACGTGGTATGGAATGTCTGAAATAGCAAAGGCGTTTGAGAACGCAGGCATACCGGATGCGAAGAACCTTCTTTCAGAGGCGGATGAGTATAAAAACTGCATACTTGATGTCCTCCGCAATGAGGAAGGAATGGACCCTGAAACAGGACTTCATTATGTACCTAATGCGGTTTTCTGGAAGAAAGGTCACCGCCCGAGTTGGTGGATGGCCGATGGCCCCGTGCAGCTTTACTATACCGGATTGTTGAAACCGGGCGATATCCGATTTGAACCTATGGTGGAATATACGGCACGCAAGCACGGGATACTACTCGGCATGCATGAGACCTACGGACATCCCGAATGGTATAACGCCCAGACGGATCATACTTATCACATGTGCTATCTGGCCAGAGGCGAGCATGAGAAAGCGCTGTTGACCTTCTATTCCTCCCTGGTCTACGGCATGTCGCATGACTGCTACCAGACCCAAGAGCGTACGAATGTGTATGATCCGTTCTTTGGAAACTCAACCTATCATCCCAATGGATCTAATATCGGTCGTCACCTCGCCATGCTACGGAGGACGGTGATCGACGAGCAGCATGCAGACGAAGGAAGACTCTGGCTCCTCAGAGGCTGCCCGAGCAGGTGGTTTGAAGAAGGAGAGACGATTGTCTTCGAAGATGCTCCCACACTATTCGGTAAAATGGCATTACGCACCAAGTCCGATGGGAAAAGCGTAGTGGTAGACATCGTGCCTCCGACTGCTGACTCGCTAAAAGAGATGGTGCTGTCGGTTCGCCATCCCGAGGGAAAGGCGCCTGATTCCGTAACCGTTGATGGCAAGTCTGCGAGCTTCGAAGGGGAGCAGGTGGTGTTGCAGCCAGCCAAGGCGCCGATGAAGGTGGTTTTCGAATTTGGATCCCGACTGGTTAGCCCGAGTCCGTCATAGGGAAATAGAACTCTATGCCGGGCATTGCCAAAGTGGCGTAATAGCAAAGGCAGACGAATGTTCGCATTCGGTCTGCCTTTTTTGTTGAAGCGACCCTTGAAAGAGTGAATTTCGTTCCGATCGTTCCGTTAAGCCTATGCGGACACAATGAGAGAAGGATACAAGGCAAAAAAAACGCTTGATTATAAACCAAACAACAAAGTACAGGTATGACAACGATTTGTCATTGTAGAACAGGCTGTCGCTCTTTAAGATATAGTCAATCAAAAAAAGAGGAGCACGAATATGACAATAACCGGCGGCAAAGGCACCGAGATGTCCATCCCGATACATATCCAGCCTTTCCGGCAAGCTTATGCCCGACCGCTGGCGGAACAGATCGCGCAGGCGCAGGCAAAACGCGTATTCCTTGCCGCGAGCATTCACATCGGTCATCTTCCCGATCTTGCGCTAGTGAAGGAAGAAGCGGCCATTCTTAAAACGAGTATCGAAATGTACCGAAAGCTGGGCGTCGAGGCCGCCTACTGGGGAAATACGATCGGACACGGCGGTTCGCTAGTAGAGGGCGCAACGCGCGAATTCCAGCAAATTGTCGGACCTTCAGGGGAGGCGGTGAAAGGGGCATATTGTCCGCTTGACGAAGCCTTCAAAGCCTATTTGGGCGAGGTTTACGGCACGATAGCCGAATCAGGCGTGGAGATGGTCATGCTTGACGACGATTTTCGTTTGCATTCGCGCAGCGAAGCGCCGGTCGGTTGCTTTTGTCCGCTCCATATGAACGAGTTCCGGAAGCGAGCGGGAATCAAGATCGATCGCGAGCAACTGGTGGAGATCGTGCTCCACGGCGAAACTTCGCCGTTAAGAAGCTTGTGGTTGGAAGTGATAGGTGACAGCCTTCTCGGATTGGCAAGCGTAATTGAACGAGCGGTGCATGAAGTAAATGCCCAAGCCAGACTCGGTTTGTGCGCTGTTATGTCGCATTGGACGCATGAAGGTGTCGAGATGGAACGGCTATTGCGAACGTTGTCCGGCAGTACGCGGCCCTTCGTGCGGACGATCGGAGCTCCCTATTGGTCCAAGGAGCCTCATCGGATCGGCTGGATCGTAGAATATACCCGCTGGCAAATGCATTGGCTGCGAAATATCGATGTGGACATTATGGCGGAAGGGGATACGTTTCCCCAGAATCGGTTTCACTGTCCGGCAGCGGACCTGAACGCTTTTAATCTCGGAATTCGCGCCGCGGGAGTACCCGGAATCCTTCAGTATGTGCTTCACTTTTCATTTTCAGCGGGGTTGGAGACAGGCTATCTGGAGATGATAGAGGAAAAACGAAAGCTATACAGCGCCATTGAATCTTTCTGTCCGCCCCACTACTGCAGCAAAGGTGTCAAACCATCCATGGACCCCTACTCTTTCGAGCGGATAAAGCTTCCAGAAAGCGGTAGTACCGCTCATTATGACTGGCCGGATCCGCCGGTATCGCTGCAAATGCTGTCGCGTCTTGGCATTCCCGTCAGCCATGACGACGATGAAGGTCCAGTTTGGCTCAGCGGATTCAGTGCATCAAGCCTTCCTCACGACGAATTAATGCGTCTGCTCGATCGAGGTGCGGTCGTCGACGGTCCGGCTGCGCAGTGGCTCATTGACCGAGGAATTGATATCGGGCTTATGACGATTAGGACCGCTGAGACGCCGGTATTTGAACGATACGTGGACGAAGGCATATGCGGCAAGTATGCAGGAGAATATATGTGGCTCATCGGGTATGGTCCGTCGGGATTTTATGAGGGAGAGTTACAAGCCGGTGCGCGAATCGTCACGGAATTTCTCGGTCTTTGCCTGAAGCCGATGCGCCCAGCCGTCATTCACTATGAGAACGCCGAAGGACAGAGATTTTGCATTCTTCCTTTTGATCTGCAAGAGGCTATTCTCAGCAAGCAGCTTGTGTTTAACTACGCCCGTCAGGCTCAGTTAGCTTCCAGCTTGGCTTGGATTAACCGGAACGCGTTGCCGGCAACGCTGCCGGATCATCCCGACGTCCACCTCATGTGCAGAGCGGCGCCGGATGGGGAGAGACTCGTGATTGTCATCCACAATTTGAGTCTGGATCCGATCGTGCGGCCGTTGTTGCAGTTGAACCCAAATTTACGATTATCGGGTACAATGGAGTGGTTGAATTCCGACGGACTTGTCGTTGCGGATCCCGAATATCGGTACGACGTTGACGACCGCTTCGGCTACCTTCGGCTGGAAACGACTCTATCTCCGCTCGGATGGATGGCGGTCGCGATCGGCAATCCGCGGGGATAACGACTTGGGGGAATCGGTGTGCTGGATCAACCGAACAAGCAGCCCAGATTTACAATCTACACGAAGTTGGTCGTCACCATTCTGATTATCATTCTCCCTATTTATGTCATCAGCCTGCTGATGAACAAGTATGCGGCCGATATTGTGCGCCGGGAGCTGTCCAATTCAATGGAGCAGAAGGCCGAATATGCGATGGATTCGATCGAAACGGAAATCGAGCGAATTGTCGGCCTGCAGCAAACATTCATCAACGATCCGGACCTGAACGATCTGAGCATTCGGTTCGGATCGTTGACTTATTACGAACAAACGAAAGCTTTCAACGATCTCTCTTACAAGGTCGGAGTCCTCGCAGCCTCGAGCAAGTATATTCAAGAAGTGTTCGTAATCATGCCCAATATTCAGAAGCGGCTGTCGTCCCGCACTGGCGTTGAAACGTGGAATTGGGAGGAATACGAAGGCATTCGTACCGCTCGCAGGTCGCACGTGCCATCCGTGTATTACAACGACCGGCTGCTAATTCCGATCGGCTATCCCGTATCGACCCGATCGCAATTTATTGTGGCCATTGAGTTGTCCGTGGACACGATCGGAAGGGATTTAAACTTCCTTCAATCGGCAAAAGATACTGTCGTCATATTGGAGGACTACCTTTTTAGAAAGGCTCTGTACCGGAAGGCCGACACTGACGCCCCCTCTACTGCCGGAGACGGCAATACGAGAGCGGTTCTTGAGCACGCGCGCGAGAAATTCCTGACCACTGCCAAAGAGTCACAGCTACTAGGCTGGCGACTGACGGTCGATATGCCCGAGAACGTGGCGCTCAAGCCGGTATATGCCCTAAAGAAATTTTATTATTTGATCTCCTTGTTCGCCGTGGCCGTGGCGTTGCTCGGGTCATTGATCATCTATCGGCTTATCCATTCGCCGCTGAAGAAGCTCATATCGGCGTTCAGAAGAGTGGAACAAGGGACGTTGGACGTTCAGATCGACAGGAGAGAATTGGATGAGTTCCATTATTTATACACCCAATTCAACAAGTCGGTCAAAAAGATCAAACAACTGATCCAGGAAGTGTACGAGAAGACGATTCACAGCCAGCAATCCGAGCTCAAGCAACTGCAATCGCAGATTAATCCCCATTTTTTCTACAATAGCCTCTACATTCTGTACATGATGGCACAGGAAGAAAATTTGGCCGGCGTCAAGGACATGTCCCGGCATCTTGGCGATTATTTTAAATTCATCACGTATACCAATTCCGATCTCGTGTCGCTTGAATCCGAGTTGAACCATGCCAGAAACTACGCGTCCATTCAACAGCTTCGCTTCAGCAACCGGCTCGAATGCGAATTTGTCTTGGAAGGGGCGATAGTCGACTGGCGCGTGCCTCGACTGATCATTCAGCCGATCATAGAGAATGCCATCAATCATGGCATTAGCGGCCTGGAAGAAGGGGGCAAGGTCATCGTCTATCTCCGTTGCGAGCCCCGGGTACTGACGCTGAAGGTGAAGGACAACGGCGCAGGAATGGACGAGCGGATGCTGGCCGCGCTGAATAAGGGACTCGCGAACGGGCTGGAAGGCAGCGACATTCACGGCATCTACAACATTCACCGGCGCTTGAAGCTGCAATACGGATCGGCAAGCGGGGTCTATCTTCACAGTAATGAAGCGGGCGGTTTAACCGTAACGATACATATCGAGATGACGGAAACATCTTAGAGCAGGAGAGATGTCTATGAAATCGATCTTGATCGTCGATGACGAGCCAGTTATCGTCCAAGGCCTCATGAATGTCGTTCACGACATGGAAGGCGATCTGCAAGTCTGGAAGGCGCACACAGCCAAGGAAGCACTGCAGATTATGGAGCGGCATCGGATTGATATTCTGATCACGGATATCCAGATGCCCGGAATGACAGGATTGCAGCTCTCCGAGATCGTCTGCCGGCAGTGGAAGCATTGCAAGATTATTTTTCTGTCGGGTTACAACGATCAGGATTATTTGCAATCCGCTTTGCGTCAGGGAGCATTCGACTACTTGATCAAGCCTGCCCACAACGAAGTGATTATTGACTTAATCGAACGGGCGAGCGCCCAGATCGATCATGAGACGGACCACTTGCAGATTATGGAAAAGGCGCGGCGTCAGTACAAGGAAGCGCTCCAGGTACTGCGCGAGGATTTCTTCAGCAAGTTGATTGCCGGGAGAGTGGAGGAAGGCCCCGTCCTGCAGGAGCAGCTGGACGCGCTTGAGCTGCCCTTCAACAGGCACGATTCAATTGTCCTGGTCGTCGCTCGGATCGATAAATGGCCGATCCAATTCACTGGAAAAGACCGCATACTTTTGTCCTACGCGGTCGAAAACGTGATGGAACACCATTTGGCGGAAAAATGCCGTATCTACTCCATAAAAAGGGAATCGTATATCATCTGGTTCGTTCAACACAGGAACGGTGACGATACGCTATACGAAAACAGGCTTGGTTTGCACGGCTACATCAGCGAGATGCTCGAAAAGGTGCAGCAGGATATTCGCAATGTGCTGCATTTGTCATTATCGCTCGTTTTGTCCCAGCCCGACATCTCCTGGCAAACCGCCGGACAAGCATATTCGGCGATGTATGCCTTGCTGCAGCGGGGAATCGGCCTTGATAAAGAAATTATTATCGACGATATAGATGCCGGAAGAGATGCCGCTTCGGACCTCAGTTACGAGCAAGCCGCGCTCTCTCGACATATTGAAAAGATACGGACCAAGCTGGAGAACAACGACATTACGGCGTTTTACGACCAATTGAAAGAGGTGTTCGACCTTGCACGCAAATCGGTATATGTAAGCTACACGGGGCAAATGGAAATTTTCAATACCGTGTCGGCTATGCTGTTGTCCTACATAAACCGGAGAAAATTATCCGATATGCTAGCGAACGAAATCGACTTTAACGGTCTCGGCAATTACAGAATGCATGCCAACTGGGAAGAACTGCTTCGCTATTATCTAGATATTGCAAGGAGCATCGGTAAGCTCCTCGAATCGGAAAAAGAGGATATCAAGACGCGAATCGTGAGCGAGATCGACAGCTATATTCAGAGCAATCTCGGCGGCGATCTGTCGCTTCACCATCTCGCTTCGCGCGTTCATTTGAGCCCGCACTATTTGTCCCGCATCTATCATGCGACGAGCGGATCCCTGCTTGCAGAAAAGATTGCAAGTATCAAAATCTCAAGAGCCAAAGAAATGCTCACCTCCGGGGATATTAAAATTCAGGCCGTCGCGGCGGAACTTGGTTTTGACAATAATCTGTCCTATTTTAGTAAATTTTTTAAGAAAAGGGTCGGCATAACACCTGTTGAGTACAAGGAGTTATGCCGAAAGACCAAGTTAGATCTGCGTGAGGAATCTTGACAACATAGTGCATAAAGAGCAATGATCTTCTCTTGTTTGCCATTGCTGTCAGCCATAGAATGTGACTTAAGCCACCATATGCGGCTGACAATTGAAGAGGGGGACGCCTATGCAACCCAGAGCACGAAAGATCAAAATAACATCGCTGCTGCTCGCGCTTGCCGTCATTCTCGTAAGCGCCTGCAACAACGGCAAAGGTAACACCGATTCGCAGCCAACAGGCAGCGGGGAAGCTTCCGCTTCCTCGACCGCAGCCTCGCAAGAACCGGCAGATAACGCTCCATTCCACAAATTCGATCCGCCGATCGAATTGACGACGGGCAGAGCGACAGAAGGCATGAAATTCGAAGAAGGCCGATCCATTGATAACAACGAGTATTATGATGCCTATAGGAATCAGTTAGGCATATCGGTCAAGAATGAATGGGTTGTCAGCAGTGTTGCAGGGTACTGGGACAAAGCGAACATTTCGATTGCTTCCGGATCCATTCCGGATGAGCTCCTTGTCAATGGTTCGCAGTTAAAAGATTTGATTGAAGCCGACATGATAGCGGATTTGACTGATGTTTTCGAGAAATATGCCAGTGAAAATACAAAAAAGATGATGTATGCGGACGGCGGTATCGCTATGAGGGCATCCAGCTATAACGGAAAGATCTACGCGCTTCCCATTACCGCTAGTTCTATTGACAGCGCCGGGGTGCTTTGGATTCGCGATGATTGGCTGAAGAAGCTTAATCTGGATCCGCCTCAAACCATGCAAGATGTCGTCAATATTGCCCAAGCATTCAAGGATAGCGATCCGACGGGGAAGACGATCGGGTTCGGGATGTCCAAGGAACTGCAGTATATGGGTTCCCCGAATATCGGAAAGTTGATGAATGCCTTCCACGCTTACCCGGAATCCTGGGTGAAAGGCAGCGACGGTAAGCTCGTGTACGGCAGCACGCTGCCGGAAATGAAAAAGGGGCTGGCGCTGCTGGCTGAAATGTACAAAAAAGGGCTAATGGACAAGGAGTTCGGAGTCAAAGACATGCAAAAGGTGTTCGAATCAATCTCCGCCGGCAAATTGGGGTTGTTCTTCGGAGACATGGCTGCTCCGCTCTATGCGATCAACGGCTCCAAGAAGAACGATCCGAACGCCGAATGGAGCGCTTATCCAATCCCATCTGCAGACGGACAGCCCGTGCTGGTCGAAATGGGGGGAGTGGCGGACCAATATCACGTCATTCGCAAAGGATATGAGCACCCTGAAGCACTTTTAGAACTAATGAATTTCTGGATCGAAAAAAATTGGTTCAATCCGGAGCAAGGTTTATCACGGAATGAGAAGACGGGAGTCGAGTACTATCGCTATGGACTTGTTACCGCTTCACCGCCAGAGAAAAATCTGAACGATCACCTTGAAATCGCCGCGGCTCTCTCAAGCGGAGATGAGTCCAAGCTAACGACCGACCAAAAGTACTATTATGAAAAAATAAAAAAATGGCAAACGGATAAATCCGACGTAGGGGATTGGGGATTCGACCGCGTGTTCGGGGTCAATCATTCGAGCTTGGAAGTTATTAACAACTATAAAAAGAACAATGGACTTCATATAACGGAGTTTCTCGGCGGTTCCACACCGGCGATGGGCGAGAAGATGGCCAGCCTGAAAAAGATGGAGCAAGTGATGGTTATGAAAATCATCCTTGGGGAATCCGGGCTTGAGGCATTTGATAAGTTTGTGGACGACTGGTATAAACAAGGCGGAAAACAAATTACGACAGAAGTCAACGAATGGTATCAGCAAGCTCAATAAAAAATTGAATTATCGTGCACATGGAAGAGGATGGGGGGCGATCTTCCGTCCTCTTCCGCATTCAAGTTTTCGAAAGGTGTGATCGACGGAATGAAATCTCGGAGAACACAGATTCCCTTACACATAATGATGATTCCTGCGATCGTATTGGCTTTTCTGTTCAGCTATGTACCGCTCGCCGGCATCGCGATTGCCTTTCAACGTTTCGTCCCAAACCGTGGACTTTTCGGCTCAGATTGGGTAGGACTGGATAATTTTCGCTATGTATTCAATATCCCTGATTTCGGTCAAGTGGTGTTCAACACAGTTTATATTGCCGTGCTGAAAATCGTGACAGGGCTCATTGTGCCGGTTGTGACCGCATTGTTGCTGAATGAGATGAGGATCAAGTTTTTCAAGCGATCGGTGCAGACTCTGATTTACCTTCCACATTTTCTCTCCTGGGTTATTCTAGGGGGCATTTTGATTGATGTATTGTCCATTAACACAGGTGTTGTAAACCAAATGATCGCATATTTAGGCTTTAAACCGATTTATTTTTTGGGAAACAACAATTGGTTCCCCATTACGGCCGTGTTGACGGATACCTGGAAGGAGTACGGCTTTGCCACTATTGTCTACCTGGCCGCCTTAACGAGCATCGATCCCGCTTTGTATGAAGCGTCTCAGGTCGACGGAGCTGGACGATGGAAACAAACGATGCACATAACGTTGCCTGGCATGGCCCCGATCATGATATTGCTTGCAGTGCTAAGCTTGGGTAACGTCTTGAACGCAGGATTCGAGCAAATCTTTATTTTGTATAGTCCACAAGTTTACGAATCTGGCGATATCATCGATACGCTTGTTTACCGCATCGGTTTTCTTGATGCTCAGTACAGCGTCTCCACTGCGGTAGGACTATTTAAATCAGTGATCAGTCTGGCTTTGATTATAATTTCATACCGTATGGCGTACAAGTTCGCCAATTACCGGATCTTCTAAGAAGGGGGAGGTTTCGCAGATGGTAGAATCCAACTCTTTCTCGAGAAGAGCATTTGTCGTATTCAATTACGCCTTCATGGGGTCGCTTGGCTTATTAAGCCTACTTCCCATCATTCATATTTGGGCTATATCGTTCAGCGGTTCGGGACCCGTGGAAGCCGGCGCGGTCAGTTTGTGGCCGATTGGCTTCAACACGGGCGCCTATAAGTTTATCTTGAGCGGTGACGCATTCCACCGCGCTTTCCTCGTATCGTTAGAAAGACTCGCGCTTGGCACCGTTATCGGTATGTTTGTCGTTATTTTGACAGCCTACCCGTTATCGAAGGAGCCGAACGCTTTCAGGCTGAGAAGCGTTTACGTCTGGTATTTGGTCGTTACGATGCTGATCGGGGGAGGACTTGTCCCACAATACATGACCTACCGCTCTTATGGCTTGCTGGACAGTATTTGGGTGCTAGTCTTACCGGGAGCGCTTGCGGTATATCATGTGATTCTAATGCTCAATTTCTTTCGAGGCTTGCCGAAAGCGTTAGAAGAAGCCGCACTCATAGACGGAGCCGGACAACTGACGGTGCTCCTTCGAATCTACTTGCCGCTGTCGCTGCCCGCATTGGCTACGATAGCCTTGTTTACAATGGTGAGCCATTGGAATAGTTGGTTCGACGGCCTGCTCTTTATGAACCGGACAGAGCACTATCCGCTCCAAACCTATTTGCAGACGATCGTAGTGAGACCGGATTTGTCACAATTGTCCAATATAGATGCCTTCCAGAACATATCGGAGCGAACCGTAAAGACCGCGCAGATTTTCCTCGGCATGATTCCGATCCTGCTCGTTTATCCTTTCTTGCAGCGATTCTTTATGCAAGGCATCGTGCTCGGCAGTGTCAAAGAATAGACGCATGATATAAAGGAAGGGATTTCGTATGTCGAACAAGTTACAACACAACCGGAAAAGCCAGATCGCCGAAAGCTTCGTTTTCGTAAACGAGGAGTGGCAAAAACTGCGTTTTGCCCCGGCGCATTCGCTGGTCTTGAGAAGCGCAACGCTTCCGACGGACGAGGGGTGCACGGTCTACGAGGAAGGTGACGATTTTGTCGTCAACGAAGAAGGAGGAGCCGTCAGACGTACGACGGGCAGCCGCATTCCCAATTGGGCCGAGCATGGAATGTACGGATTGACGACCTTCGATCATAACCGTTTTACGGATTATAGCAACAAAAGGTTTACTGTGTATGGAGATTACGACTACGAGGAGCCAAGCGATGTAAACGATCCGATTGGATATGTGTCTTTCAACAACGGCGCACCTCTAACCCGAGTGATCGAAAAGTTGAACAAAGGGGAGAAAGTTCGTTACATCGTATTCGGAGACAGCATCAGCTGCGGTGGAGAAGCAAGCCGGGACTCGCTTGCATATTACAGCTTGTTTGCGGATGCCCTTCGAGCGTTATATCCGACAGCTGAGATTGAAGTCGTCAATCGGTCCGTCGGAGGTGAGGGTAGCACGGGCGGACTGGCCAGACTGGAGAACGACGTGATCACGCTGCGTCCCGACCTGATCAGTATCGGATATGGTATGAACGATCAATGCAGGGGAGAATCGATCCGAAACGGAATACCGCCCGGAGAATTTGAGGAGAACATTCGGGAGATGGTAGAGAGAATTCAAGTCGAGACGATGGCCGATACGATCCTAATTACACCTTGCCTCTCCAATCCGGCATGGATTCATTCCAGCGGTGATCTCGCAATCTACGCGGACATCCTGAAGCGGATCGGGCGCGAACTCGGCGTCGGCGTCGCGGATGTTCACGAGTTATGGCAGCGAGAGCTGCGGGCCGGCAAATCGCATTCTAGCATGCTGCTCAACAACATCAATCATCCGAACGATTATGGCCACCGGATCTACTTCGAAGCGTTACGTCCATTTGTGGCAACTGGAGCTATGTAACCTTTTTTGTGCTGAGGAGGCATTCATATTGACGATCTGGGATCAGGCGGAACGATCCTCGCGATTTCGCCTTTATTCGCTTAAAGTAAACGGGTTAACTTCCCCACTCGGCATCGATAATGATGCCATCCGTCTGTCGTGGCAGTTGTCGAGCCAGGAACGGGGCTTTCTTCCGACAGCCGTTCAAGTTTGTGTTGCAGAGACCGAGCGTCAGTTGTTGGAGGGAGAATTTATCTGGACGAGCGGCAAGCTTCCGGGCTCCGCATGGTATGCGGACTACGGTGGAGCTCCATTGAAGGGGAACGTCCGGTATTGTTGGAATGTGGTTGCTTGGGATAGCGATGGTCGCTTTATGGATTCCGAGCCCGCTTGCTGGGACACCGGGCTCTATCCGGACGATTGGACGGCAGACTGGATCTGGAGCTCGCGAGAGGTCAAAGTAAACGATTTCGCTTACTTTCGCAAAGTTGTCGATATTCGTGATGAAGTCGCCTACGCCAAGCTCTTTGTCTCTGCACACAACGTGGTCCATGTGTATTTGGACGGCGAGAAGATCGGAGGCTACGGGTCGCCCGCCCCGACCAACCCGTGGAAACGCAAGTTGTACATGGCTTATGATGTGACTGCTAAGCTGAAACCGGGAGCCTGCTCCCTAGCGGCGGTTGCTCATTATCTAGGCGGCAGCGGCCAAAATTATGTCAACGGACTTCCGGGATTGAGGGCACAGCTCGAAATCGTGTACCGCGACGGGACACGGCATACATGCCAGACGGACGAAAGCTGGCAGGTGCTAGAGGAAATTCCTCATCAATGCGCAACGCCGTATCAGCAAAATCGCCGGTTGTCTGCGATCGAGGTCTATGATGCGGCCAAGATATCGCCGGACTGGAACCTGGCGAGCGGCACTTCCGGGACGTTTGGCCAAGCCGTACAGGCGAGAATCGGTCGGAAAGAGTGGCCGATGAAATGGCAGGAATTGCAGGAAGGAGGCATCGAGGAAGAGATTGCTCCTGTTTTGGCAGGTGAAGTCTCTTCTCGGTCGGAAGATGAAACGAAGCAAGTTTTTGATGTCGGAAAGATCGTATCGGGATGGCCGAGGATCACACTGAAAGGATACGCGGGAATAACCATCCGACTCCGTTATTCCGAGGCGTTGGAACAGGATGGATCGGTGAAGCGTTATGTCGCTAACGAGACGGCACAATTCTATTACGACGAGTACACGATGCGTGGAGAGGCACGCGAATGCTGGCAGCCGGATTTCTCTTACAAGGCGTTTCGTTACGTCGAGGTAACCGGCTATCCGGAGAAGCTGTTGCCAGGAGACAACCTGACTGTTGTATCCGCTCATACCGCGCTAGCGCAGGAGGGCCGTTTTCGCTGCTCCAACCCACTGTTGAACGATTTGTACGCGGTGGCCATTCAAACGCAAAAAAATAACGTGCTCGGCCAGGCAGTCGACTGTCCGCACCGGGAACAGGCGCAGTACTTGGCGGACACCGATTTGCAGGCGGAGCTGCTGCTGTACAATTTCGATGCTGCGAAGGCGTTGGAGAAGACGCTCGGCGATTTCGCGGACGCGCAGTTGACGAACGGGACGTTCCCTTTCGTAACGCCGACGAATTACGAAGAGCGGGAGCCAACCGGGTTCTGCGCTTTCTACAGCGAGAGTCCGGAAGGTCGGGGAATTCGCGGCGAGGAGCCCCGGCAGTACGATCCCGAGGGGCATTTGCAAATTCCGGAATGGGATACGCACTTCTGCACGCTGCTCTGGAAGGTTTATTACCAAAGCGGGGATGAGCGTCTGTTGTCGCGGCACTACGAGACGGCCAAGCGTCTCGCAGACTATTTCCTAGGAATCGCGGATGCGGAAACCGGTCTTATTCCGTTAGGCAAAGGCTGGCATATTAGCGATTGGCCTTATCCTTCGGTCGAGCAAAGCTCGGATTTTTTAACGGTACTGAATCTGAAGGTGCTTCAAGCGGTTAGAATCCTAGCTGCGATCGCCGGATTGCTGCATCGGCAAAAGGAGCAAGAAACTTACGCAGTAAAGGCGGACCACTTGGCGATGTGCATTCGTAAGGCGTTTTTTGACGAGGAAAAAGGATTGTATCGGGATTGCAGCGGCTCCGACAAGACGCACCAAGGCGTGAACGCGCTGGCTCTGGCTTACGATGTCGTCCCTGCTGAAAGGCGTTCAATGGCGATCGAAAGCGTGGCTGCCAAGCCATGGGAATGCAAAACGGTGCTGTCATTGCCGCTGCTTCGCGTCTTGTTCGAGAACCGCAAAGAAGAAGCAGCCTACCGGCTACTCACTCGCGAAGAATATCCGGGGTGGGGCTATATGATTTGCCAGGGGGCAACTACGCTGTGGGAAGGATGGGACGACATGGAGTCCCATTGCCACGCTTGGAACGGCTATCCCGGCCGTATGCTGCAGGAATATGTCGCTGGGATTGCGGCGACGGCACCGGGCTTCGCCGAAGTGTCTATCCGTCCCTACATGCCGGACGAATTGCTTTTTGCGGAAGCCACTGTGCCAACCGTTCGTGGGATGCTGTTGACTCGCTGGGAGAAGAAAGAGAACGGCGAAGCGAGCTTTTTCGTCAAAATCCCGCCTGGCGTAAGCGGGGTTGTGACAATTCCGAGCGCGCTCTGCAAGGCCAATAACGATATTCACGAAAACGGACGGTTGATCTGGCGCAGCGAAGGCGGAGCGGATGGAGCGGAAACGCCGAATGGCATCATAGATTGTTTCGGGACCGTTGACGGTGTTGTCATTCGTCTCGATTCGGGAGCCTACACATTTGAAATCCGCAGAAACTGAACAACAAAGTACTGTAATGACAAGGCAATATTATAGTCAGGTTTAGAATCGCTTACTACAATGTAATCAGGTACCGACCTACAGCTTGGGAGTGGTTGTCGAATGGTCTTGCATTCGGATTGGGCAGGTGCATCCTCAAATTGACAGGAGGAATCGTAATGGCCAATGATCACGACAAGGAAGCTGAAGTAGAAGGACAACCGGCTCTGATAATTAGCAGAAGGAAAATGCTCGCCGTTCTTGGAGCCGCGGGAGCGGCAGCGGCATTGGGAGGGCTCGGCTTTCCAATCAAAACGTTTGCTGCGACGACCAACGTGGCTAATGTCGACACGATTTCCGCTTTGCGAGCAGTTAGTAAGACGGATTATTCGGTAGCGATGGTGTACGGCTATTATGCAGCAGGCGATTGCCGTCATAGAGTGTACTACTACGATGCAGCGGATACGACTTCTTCCGATAACGGCGGCTCCGTTATTGTAGCTACCGACGGCGGGCGTTGGAAAATCGCTGGCCAGCGGTCATGGACCTGTAAGATGTTCGGCGCCAGGGAAGATGGCACAGACCAGGCGACTATTCTTGGCGTGGCGATTGCGGCGGCGCAGGCCGCTAATGTCCCCCTGGAGTGGGATGGGAATTTCAGCGTCTCCACACTCATTGTCCAAGGCGTTTCTGGCCACCATTGGATTGGTCGCGGCGGACTCATCGGCATCGCAGCGACTGCCAAGGATGCTATACTTCAGTTCATCAATGTGACTGATGTTACGATCAATGGACGCTTTACGATCGACGGGGGCTACAACACGAACTACACGTATGGTTTCCATGCCTACACCAATGGTGCCAGCCAATCCACGTCGCTCTACGATCTCACGAACGTCATTATCGTGAGATGCAAGACCGCTTGGGGGTTCGGAAATGGGTCTCGTCCGGATGACCTCTGTTCTGAGATTCATATCTGTGGCGGCTATACCTTCGGCTGCCCGCAGTATTTAAAAGCCATCGGTACGCAGACGGTTATCCAAATCTCAAGCGCTAATTGTATTTCCGGGTATGGGGCTGGCACCGGCTCGTGGACTTCACTTCCTGCAGTGTTAATTGAGTCTCAAGGCGCTACGGTTACGATATCTGGCGGTGAAATGATGTGCACCCAGATTACGCATGACTGTGCCTTCAAGCTGTCTGCTATCGCTGGAGCGACTGCAGGCAACCAATATGGCAGTATCACAGTATCAGGAGTCGTAGTTGAAGTCGCATCGGCGCTGTGCTTTACGAACAACAACTCTCTTTCCTCGCCGATCATGGGCGCGTTCACCTTTACTGGCAGCCGTTTTGTGCTTACGCAAGACATAAGCGGCGGTGCGATTCAAACAGACGCATCTTTTTCGGGCAAGATCGTCGTTATCGGAAACACTGGGTTTGCGCCTAACCCGCGAACGCAATGGAACGCCAACATCGGCAACTCTTCCTGCGCTGTCACCGTTGATTTGCAATCGTTCGGCATGAACTGCCTTCAAGGCTACGCGGGCATCAACGGCGGTACACCGGTTGTCATGGATGGCGACACACCTGTATGGTCAACGTACACCCCGACCGTTACGGCTCAAGTGGGCACGATTACAACTTTGGGTCCAGTTAGCGGTCGTTATCTCCGACGCGGCAAAACCATTTTAGTCCGAGCCGACATTCAAGTTACAACGAAAGGTACGGCAGCCAACGGGGTCTTAATCTCGCTACCCTTTGCATCGTCGTCAAATAGCTATATCGGAACAGCATACTCGTACAGTACTGCTAAGACAGGATCTGCGTCAATTGTCCCTTCGGTGTCCGGTACGACCTCGATAAATTGTTGGCAATACGATGGAACGACGTTTTTTGCAAACGGTTTAAAGCTCATCGCCGAAGTTGAATATGAACTTCCCTGATTCATAGCAACCCAGAATGGCAAATACAAACGGGCCGGATACCGCAAACGGCAAATGATGGCCAATGTTTATTGAGAAAGACTCTGCGAACATAACGCGGAGTTTTTTTTATTCGCCAGAATGAACGAGAAATTACCTATGCTCGAACGTTTCGAGTCAGGTTGAGGAGAGCTTACGTTGAACTTTCAGATGCCGGAAAGAGATTTCTATGAAACTGAACAATGAAGTACAGCAATGACAAGGCAATGTTATAGTCACACTTTCGGACGCTTACTACAATGAAATAGGGAATACGCAAGCGCTTTATCAAAACAATAATAGGGGAGGCATTTCTTTGAAAAAGAGCATCAGATCATTAGCGGTATTATTCGTCTTCGCGTTTTTATCGGTGGCCATTCTTGCTTGCAGCAAAAACAATTCGGCGGATACGCCTACGGCGACAGGCACGGCATCTCAGCCAGGCACGAATCAGACTGAAGAATCGAAGGTCTATACGGAAAACGGCTTGCCGAAGGATAAAGAAGTGACAATTAAAGTCGGCTTCTTTGAGAACGCATACGGCAGAGCGTGGTTTGATACCGCCGTGAAGTTGTTTACCGAGAAATACCCCAATGTCAAAATCGATATTACGTCGTCGCCTGATATCGGCAAACTTATCGATACGAGAATCGCCGCAAAAAACGACAATGATATGTTTGATTTGTTCTTCCCGGTAGCATCCGGCGCAGGAACGATGCAGCAAGTCATAGACGCCGGTAAACTTGAGCCTCTCGAAGAATTGTTTGACCGCGAATTGATCGGCGAACCGGGGAAAACGTTAAGATCGGTTTTGTCGCCGACCGTCGTGGAAAGTATGCGATCGACAACTTCGACCGGGACGGACGGTCATTCTTATAGTTTGCCGTTGGGATCGTATTCGGCCGGATTATTCTACAACGAAAACTTGTTTGACGAGAAAGGCTGGAACAAAAATCCGAAAACATGGGACGAGTTCGTCTCCCTGATGGAAACGATCAAGCAGGCTGGAATTATTCCCATCACGTTCCCTGGCGTTTATCCGGAGTATTTGACCAGTTTCACCTTTGATTTAATCCCGTTTGCCTTGGCCGATCAGCAAGGCAAGTTCCAGGAGTTTTCAGATCACTACAGAAGTTATGCTTTACCAACTTTTACAGATGAATTTACTAAAGAGGAATACAACCGCATCTATGAATTCGGGAAAAAAGGGTATTTCCCTGCCGGGGTAGCGGCACTTAATCATACGCAATCGCAAATGCAAGTGCTGCAAGGGAAGGCGGCGATGGTGTCATCTGGCGATTGGATCGGCACAGAAATGAAGGATGCGACGCCTGAAGGCTTTAAATGGGGATTCATGGGGGTGCCTGCAACCAACGAACCTAACGGCAAAATTTATGTGAAATCGGTGGCTGCCACGAACTCGATGGTCGTTTGGAAGAACAAACCTGAATTACAGAAGAAATGGGCAAAGGAGTTGCTGCTGTTCCTTTACAATTTCGATGTTATGAAGGAAATGGCCAAAGCGGGAATCTATCCGGCGCGCCTTGACTATGGCGACGATCCGTCTCGCGTGGCCGCGCTCGCTGCAGCGCCAGCCGCGATTGCAAAATATGCGACCAATAATAATGTCGTCTTCTACGGCCCTGAACGAAAAGTGGTTGTGACCAGCTCCGCGGCCACCCAAGCCTTGAAGACGATATCGGAGTCGGTGACCGGTTGGGCCACCGGGAAGAAAGAAGTGCTTCCTGCATTGGAGAAGGCCGAAGGATTCATGAAGAAGGCCTGGGACGAACAGAAAAAATAATTTGGGCACGAAATGTACTCGGAGAGAGCATTTGAACCTCTCCGAGTTCATTTATCGACAAGGAGGAACGACCATTGCATGCTAATCCTACATCCGGTATCGGCGATGCGGGCAAACAAGTCTGGTATAAGAAATCTGCGACGCAGAAAACCATTTTTGTTATCTTGGCGGTTGTGCCGAGCTACATCGCCTATTTACTCTTCGGCTTATACCCGAATGCGCTAGGTATTTATTATTCCGTATTGAAATGGGACGGATTTAACGAACCTGAATTTATCGGACTTCAAAACTATATCAGTTTATTTAAAGACGAGTACGTCTGGCGCGCTTTATACCATAATCTCCTTCTGGCTCTGACGATTCCGGTTTCAGTAATCATCCTGTCATTGCTCATCGCCTACTTGCTGAGCAACAGAAATTTTATCGAGAACGGCTTTTACAAGATCGTCTTCTTTTTCCCAAATGTGCTTTCCGCTATTGTGGTCAGCTTATTATGGGCGTTCATCTATGACGGAAGCAACGGCTTATTAAACGGGGTACTGAAATTGTTAGGAATTCCGGTCGGTGAATTGTATTGGCTCGGGGATGAACGTTTCGCTTTGTGGGCGCTCATACCGCCATCGGTGTGGGGCGGAGTCGGTTTTTACATGATCATTTTCATGAATGCAATGAAAGCTATACCCAAGTCCATCTACGAAGCGGCCATTCTGGAGGGCGCGAACCATTATGTGCGGCTGTTCAAGATCACGCTCCCTCTCATTATGGGCGTTGTTCGGGTATCCATGTTGTTTTTGATGCTCGGCATTTTCAAAGGGTTTGAAGGTATTCTGATTATGACAAACGGGGGACCGAGCGGATCAACCGATGTGATTGGCTTGTATATGTTCAACCTAGCCTTTGGCAGCGGTTATCACGATTACGGCTATGCCTCGGCGATCGGCATGTTTTTATTTGTGGTTATGATTGTTGCCAATAAAGCAATCGATAAATTTGTACCGAAGCACGATCTTGAATTCTAGTCACAAGCGCAGAAGGAAGGAATATCTCTGATGGAACAACAATCTTCACGGATGGATTTTGTGTGGCGCATCCTGCTGTTCGCATGCGCTTCTACCATTCTATTCCCGCTAATATGGGTTGTGTACCAGTCGCTCAAAACGAACATCGAGTTTTTTCAGGATATATGGGCGCTGCCGCAGCACTGGAAATGGAGCAATTATTCGAAAGCCTGGAACACTTATGATCTCGGCGGCACGATGCTCAATACGGTTTATTATGTAGGGGCGAGCCTGGTCTTGGGCACTTTCGTGCTCACATTAAACGCCTATGCTTTGACCCGAATCCAATTCCGTTTGAGAAAATTTATATGGGCGTCGCTCATGTTTTCTTTGTTTTTGCCCGGAATCAATGCGCTCGTGCCGACCTATATCCTCGTCAAAGATTTGCATATGCTCAACAGCCTGACGGCTCTTGTTATCATGGAGAGCTTTGGAGAAAATGTGTTTTTCCTTATGCTTTTGGGCGGGTTCATGTCTTCGTTTCCGAAAGAATTGGAGGAGAGTGCTTACATAGACGGCGCCTCTCTATTTCAGACGTTTTTGCGGGTCATTGTTCCTTTATCGACTCCGGGCATTGTAACGGTCGCCATCTTTAAATTTCTCGGACTGTATAACAACTTTCTGGGTCCTTTTATTTATTTGTCCGATCAGAAGAAATACACACTCGCCGTTGCCATTTATCAGGCGAATATAAGATTGCAATATAACGGGGACTGGGTCACTTTGTTCGCGGGCCTCACGATTTTGATGATCCCTTCCGTGTTACTTTATATCCTTTTTCAAAGGAGAATTATGGAAGGCTCTACTTTGGGGGCTATAAAGGGATAACCGAATAAGACAGGGATGAGTCAGGTCGAATTTCCCAATCAAGGAGGTACCCATGGTGCAACGGGATACATCAGTCCTCGATGACAGCTGGATGTCGATGTGGGATCATATCGGAGAGCTGCGGAAGCGGGTTTTGTACGCTCTGATTGTATTCGCCATAGCACTGATCGGCGGATTGTTCGGTGCGCAGCCGTTGTTCGAATACCTGGTCGAAGCGGCTCCGTCGAAGGACCTTGTGCTTAATGTGTTCTCTCCTTGGGACGCTATCGGACTCTTTATGAAATTCGCGCTGCTTATCTCTTTTGTCGTGACGATTCCGTTCATGTTTTACCAATTGTGGTCGTTCATAGGACCCGGCTTGACGAAGGGGGAGCGGCGGGCGACGATCCGGTATATCCCGGGGGCGCTGTTGATGTTCCTCGTCGGTCTGTCATTCGCGTATTTCGTTGTCTTTCCGATGGCTTACAAGTTTACGGAGCGGGTCGGGGAAAGCATGGGATTGGTTCAGACGTACGGAGTCACGCAATATTTTACATTCCTAGTGAACCTGCTGCTGCCCATTTCCTTGCTCTTTGAGCTTCCGCTCGTCATTCTTTTCCTGACGAGGATCGGCATACTGAGTCCTCATCTTCTGAAGAAAGTAAGACGCGGCGCTTGGTTCCTCATGATCCTGATCGGCGTGATGGTGACGCCGCCGGATGTTATCTCTGACCTCCTCGTGGCGGGTCCGCTGATCCTGCTATACGAAATCAGCGTTTTGCTTTCCATGTTCGCATACCGCAAGAAGCTTGCAGCACAGCTCGCGCGGGAAGCCGAACCGGGAATGACATCGTCCGGGCCTATATCGGGCCCAAAGGTTCGGAAAAAGCAAAAGGCAGACGAATGATCGCATTCGATCTGCCTCTTTTATTGAAGTTGTCGCTCAAACGACGTTCAAAGCGTTACTTTCGTTCCAGTTTTTCTATTACGCTCGCTCGCTTCCTTCAGACTTCGATTCCACCTGCGGGGCGTGCAAGACCTGAGAAGATTCCGACATCAATTCCTTCGAACCGTTCTTAAATTCCCGTAGCGTTCTTCCGAAAGCTTTCCCCAATTCCGGCAGCTTGGAAGGACCGAAGAGCAGCAGAGCAACCAAAACTAATACAATAATTCCTGTGGTTCCGATTCCCGCCATAGGATCATTCTCCTCGCGTATGAAAATGAAGAGGCGGCACTGAAGCCAGCTTCTTAATGTCAGCTTAACTTTCGTGCCCAGGCAATACAAGATCATTCGGTTGCGATTGTGCTACTTTGTTGTCAAGATGCTTAGTTAAACTTTCGGCGAGCATTGAAGCGACTCAGTCGAATCCAACTGGAGTGCTCGGTCGTGATATTCCATATTGATTATATCAGTATTGAAATTTAACTATTGGACGTTAAAGGCAGCCAATCTTAGAATGGGAGTCGAATACAACAATTCGCATAGATGCGAGGAATCTACGCCATAGAAACGAGGCAAGCCTATGGAAACTAGCGACAACCCGGTCTGGGAATGGACGGCCCCTGACGAGATCGCTTTCCGGATCGGATCTCGTTCAGACGTGCCTGCCGGCTACGTGGAGGTCGGCATTAAAGCGATTGGCATTTGCAGCACGGACTTGCATATCGTCCGGGGAACATTGCGGACAGGCACGCCGCCATATCCGCTCGGACACGAACTGTCCGGAACGATTGTCAAAATCGGCTCGAACGTGTCCCAACGGTTGCTAGGCAAGCGCGTATGCATCGACCCGCTCGTAGGCTGCGGCAATTGTTCCGCATGCAAATCGGGCAACAAGCAGCTTTGTCCGAAAGCCGCTGAGATCGGCATTCATTTGCCCGGGGGGTGGCAGCGCTATCTCGCCGTGCCGGCGGACAACGTCTATGAAATCCCCGACGAGATCGGGGACGCGGAAGCAACGCAAATCGAGAACATTCATTGCTGTCTCGGCGGGATCGACAAGCTGGACATTCCTCTCGGTACGGCCGCCGCCGTATTCGGAGACGGTCCGTCCGGTCTCTACTTCGTTCAATTGCTGCGCGCCGCAGGAGCGGGAAAAATCGTCCTGATCGGCATGCGCCGTCACCGATTGGCGACAGGTAGAGATCTCGGGGCAGACGAGTCGTATGAGGCGTCGGAATCGGCGGCGAAGCTGGCGGACGACAGCTTTCCGATTGTGATCGACGCGGCCGGATCGGCCCAGTCGCTCGACGAAGCGGTGCGCGTCGCGGGCAAGGGCGGACAGCTGCTGCTGTACGGGCTGCCTGAAGGCAAGGTTCCTATCGATCTGCAAACCGTGATCATGAAGGACTTGCGTCTGCAAGGAACGACCAACGCTCCGCACGTATGGCCAAGAGTCATTGAGCTGCTACGCAGGAACGTCGTGCGTACCGCTCCTCTGATTACCCATACGTTCGAATATGCACAATTAGACAAGGCAGCTGCCCTCTCGCAACAAAGCAATGCGGATGCGATCAAAGTCATTGTAACTGTCACATGAATATGAACAATCGGGAGGCTTTCCCTTGAAAATCACAAAAGTAACTACTCGTCCTATTCGCATTCCTTTCCATAAAGGGGAGGTCTGGTCCAACGGCACCCGTTATGGCGCGCCATCCCTCATCGTGCAGATCGAGACCGATGAAGGCCTTGTTGGAATCGGCGAATCCGTCGGTCCGACAATTCCGGTTATACAAACCGTCGTCGAGAAGGAGTTCGCCCCTTTTGTCGTTGGAAGAGACCCGATGGAGCTTGAATCCATCCTGCAACAGCTAGAAGAATATAGTGTGAATTGGAAACAAATCGGTTATTACGGTCTCGCCGGCGTGGAGATGGCACTACTTGATCTGCGGGGCAAAATTCTTAATACCCCCTTGTATAATTTGCTTGGCGGGCTTTGCAAAAAAGAAGTGGCGTTTTCCGGCTACATTTTCATCGACACGCCGGAGCGGAATGTCAAGGAAGCGGTCAGCTTTGTGGAGCGCGGGTTCCTGGAACTGAAGCTGAAGGTCGGGCGCGATATCGACCAGGACGTAGAACGTCTGAAAGCCGTCCGTGAAGCCGTCGGGCCGAAAATCAAGATTCGTATTGATCCGAATCAGAACTGGAGCATTCCAACCGCTGTCAAAGCGATTCGCCGCATGGAGAAATACGATCTGCAGATGGTCGAGCAGCCGACCCCGTTCCACGATGTGGACGCTATGGCGGCCGTCGCCCGGGCTGTTGACGTCCCGATTACCGCGGATGAAGGCTGCGCTACATTGGAAGACGCGCTGCGGCTGATCGACAAACGCGCATGCGCCTGCTTCACGGTGTATCCGTCCGAAGCGGGAGGCATTCTCAAAGCGAAGCAGATCGCCGATTTAGCCAGCCACGCCGGCATATGGTGCATAACCGGCAGTTGGGCGGAAACGGGAATCGGCACGATGGGCAACGTTCACCTGATTGCGGCGAACCGCAACTTCCCGTTCGGCAACGACACGCATCTTGATTTCATGACCGGCGACGTATTAAAAACCCCGCTTCTCTTCAATCAAGGCAAGATCGCTGTGCCGGATCGTCCCGGACTCGGCATCGAGCTCGATCCGGGCAAGCTGGATGTTTACCGCGCGCCCGAGGAAAGAGAAATGGTGTTCTACGACAAGGAAGACCCGAATTTCCAGCCGAAAATCGGAAGAATCTTATAAGAATGACTCACAAATGACGGATCTCAACGACGGGGTGTTAACGAATGAAGATTGGAATAATCGGTTATGGCGGACGGATCCGCAACGTTGCTGAAGAATTGCTAAAAGCCGATCCCAATTGCCGAATAACTGCGATTTGCGATATCCGTAACGAAGAGATTCGGCAGTCCTTCGAGAGCGAAGGGAGAAGCGGTGTTGCTTTTTACGAAACGCCGGAGGAACTCGCCCGCTCGAACCCGGACAGTATCCTGATCGGTACCCGTTGTTCTTCTCATACGGATGTGGCACTGAAAATTTTCCCGAGCGGCATTCCCGTTTTCATGGAGAAGCCGGTGGCGACGACCTATGCCGATCTGCTGCGTCTGAAGGCCGGATACGAGCAGTATAGACCGCAGGTTCTCGTTTCATTTCCGCTAAGGGGCATTGTGCATATCCGTCTGGCCAAGGAAATCGTGGATTCCGGCAAAATCGGCGCCGTTGAGCATGTGCAGGCGGTTAATAATGTACCTTACGGGGACGTCTATTTTCAGCATTGGTACCGGGACAAGGTGGAAACGGGCGGGTTGTTCCTGCAGAAAGCGACTCACGATTTCGATTGCATCAATTACTTGCTTGGATTGAGGCCGACGGACATCTGCGCGATGACGTCGAAACGGGTGTTCAATGGGAGCAAGCCGGCTGGACTGACATGCCCCAATTGCAGCGAACGGAACGTATGCGAGGATAGTGCCCTCTTGAAGCGCAAGCAAGGGGAGTCGATTATCGGGGAACATTGCGTTTACGGGGAGGATGCAGGGAATGAGGACTCGGGCAGCGCCATTATCCGGTACGTGAACGGAATGCACGTTTCCTATTCCCAAAATTTTTATGTCAGAAAAAAAGCCGGCTCCCGCTCCTTCCGTCTGCTCGGCTATAAAGGCACGCTCGAGTTCGATTTGTACACCAGCGTGATCAAAGTTTACATGCACCATACGAACAGGGTAGAAACTTACGATATCAACCCCGGCACAGGGGGCCACCTGGGCGGAGACGCAGTGCTGGCCGAGCAGTTTATCGCCATGATGCGCGGGGAGCGGAGCGCTTTTTCTACGCTCGAAGACGGCATGCTGAGCGCCTTGATGTGTCTGCGCGCGAAGGAGTCTGCCGCTACGGACCGTTTTCAGAAGATCGAATGGTCGGACCATGTAGAGATAAAGTAATGGAAGAGAGGGATCGAGCATGACGGCAAAAGCAGGGAGCGCGATTCTGCTCGGAGCTGCGAGGGCAGATTTGACGCCCGACAAGGATGTCATTCTGGGCGGGGCCACCATGAACGGGAAGATCAGGACAGGCCGTATCAAGGATCCGCTATATGCAAGCGTTACCATTCTGGAAAACAAGGATACCCGGTTGTGCATCATTACGCTTGACCTTCTCATGATTACCAGGAAATATGTCAATCTGATTCGCGAGGAATTGCACGCGCGCTGGGGGATGGACCCGCAATCCGTTCTTATTAACGCTACGCAAAATCATAAAGGACCCGCCCTAGGCCATTTTAAGATCGACGAGGAATACCAGGGCATTCCGCAGCATCTTTCCTGGCTCAGGGGGGGGGACGACCGCTATGACGACTTTGCCGTGAAGCAAATTTTGCTGGCTGTCGAGACGGCAATGGCGCGCAGAGTTCCGGTCGAGGTTGGCGCGGGAAGCGGCATTCTAGGCAATATGGCATTTAACAGGCGGATGGTCATGCGAGACGGTAGTATTCAAATGCCGGGCTTCGACGATCCGCCGGGTATCGTCGAACCGGAGTCCCGTTATCTTGAGGGGCCGATGGATCCCGAACTCGGCGTTGTCAATTTCCGCGGCCTGGATTCCGCGGTTCAGGCGATGCTCCTCAGCTATACGTGCCATCCGGTTCACGGGATCAGACACCCGTACATCTCGGCGGATTGGCCCGGCGCGTGGGCGTCGGAGATGCGCAAGATCGCCGGGGATGCCTGCATACCTGTCGTGTTGAACGGGGCGTGCGGCAATATCAATCCGTGGGATCCTTTCGCGGAGAAAAAAGCGGACGACGCGGGATTGATGGGCGAAAAGCTTGCCCAAACTGCGCGCGAAGTTATCGGACGGATGAATTTCGCGTCGGAAGCGATTCTGGATTACCGGGTTCGGACAATTCCGATTCCGCTCAGGCAGTTGGAGCCGGCACGAGTGGAACAGGCCCGGGAATATATCGCCAAGTATCCGGAGCCGGAATGGGTCGACGATACTTTCGTGGATCTGGAATGGGTATATGCGAGCGCGCTTTTGGGTCAACAGGAGCAGTACGAGCGCAATCCGGAGTTCCAGTATGAAATTCAAGTGCTCCGTATCGGCGACACGGCCATCGTCGGCCTTCCAGGAGAGCCTTTCGCGGAAGGCGGTCTTGCCATTAAGTTGAAATCACCGACTTTTCCAACCTATATTGTGCACAATACTCATTATGCAGGATATATTCCAACGGAAGCAGGCTTTCATCGGGGAGGTTATGAGACTCGGATCGCCAGAATGGAACCTCAGGCACTGGATCGTATTATCGCGGCGTCGGTCAAATTGCTGGGTGAAATATTCTCTTAATCGGTCAAGTTCGTGCGGATGTACTCGTTCATATATTCAAAGAATCGATCGCAAGCGGAGGAGCGCGTTCTGTCTTTTCGCTCGATCCAGACGAGCTGCCGTTGCAGCACCGGGTCTGTAGGAACGATCAACATGGATTGGCCGAGATCAGTCTCGGTCTTTTTCCACATCCGGTAGGCGTTGAACGGGACGAACGCGACCCCGAGCCCGGCGCGTACGAGCTCTTTGATGACATCGTATTGATGAACGACAAGGCGGACGTCTGGCTCAATCGCGAATTGATGGAAAATGGGGCGTATGAAGCTTTCAAACCATCGGTTCACCGTCGAAAGTATGAGCGGTTGTCCGTGAAGCTCTTGTAGCGGGATAAAGCTTCTGGCAGCCCATGGATGGCTGCTGGGGACGAGCAGGCCGAATTTTTCGACATGAAGCGGAGACTCCAGCAATTGCGGGTGAGCGGCCGGAGCGGTGACGATGCCCGCTTCCATTCGGTGGTTGATCACCAAGTCCGTCACGACATCGCTCAGTCCCTGCTCGATTTCAAGTTCAATCGCAGGGTGGCGCTGCACGAAATCGGCCAGAAACTGCGGCAATATATACCAGACAAAGGTCGGGTACATGGCCAGCTTCACTTGTTCCCTGCCGGACAAGCTCAAGTCCCGAATGCTTCGGACTGCGTCTTCCCAGTCCGACATCATGCGTCGGCTGTGATAGAGCAGCATGTTCCCCGCCTCCGTCAGCTTGATCCCTCGGCCCGTGCGGATGAACAGGCTCGCTCCCATCTCTGTCTCCAGCCTTGACATCATCTTGCTGAGTGCCGGCTGCGCGATATGCAGTTCTTGGGCTGCCCTCGACAAGTTGCCGTGCTTGGCAATACATTGGAAAAATTCCAGCTGTTGAAGCTGCATATGCCCACATCGCCTTTCTGAACAGATGATATTCCATATTGATTATATCAGTATTGAAAATTATATATTGGACGCTTCGAGCGGTCAATCATAGAATGGGTATCGAAACAGGCTGCGCGAAACGATTGACATCTACACGAGGAGGCTGGCCGATATGCCGAAAGCTGACAATCCACCGATCGATCCGATTACGCTGGAGATTTTATGGACCCGGCTGATTGCCATCGCGGACGAGACGGCGACTATTTTGAAGAGAACCTCATTCTCACCGACGGTGAGAGAATCAAACGATTATTCTTGCGTCCTGTTCGACGAGAATGGTGACACGGTAGCAGAGAATACGATTGGCATCCCGTCTTTTAACGGCGTTATGTCGCGCGCTTTGAAGCGCATTCTGCAGCAATATCCCCAGGAGCAGTGGCGGCCTGGCGACGTCGTCATGACGAACGATCCTTGGATTGCCTCGGGACATTTGCTGGATATCACTTGCGTCATTCCGATTTATCACCAAGGCAAGCTCGTCGGATTCACCGGCAGCATCGCCCATATGGCGGATATGGGCGGCAGCGGCTGGGCTGCCGATGCCGGAGTGGTATACGAAGAAGGGATCAACATTCCTCCGTCGTTCCTGTATCGAGAAGGCAAGCCGAATGAAGATCTGATCCGGATCATCCGCGCCAATGTACGTGTTCCCGACGAAGTGCTCGGCGACATTCACGCACAGATTGCCGCTGGCCGGGCAGGCGCTTCGCTACTGGTCGAGCTGCTCGAAGAGCACGGCATTGCTGATATTTCGCCGATTTCTCAGCAAATTCAGGCCAAAGCCGAGAAGGCGATGCGCAAGGCTGTCGCCGCCATCCCCGACGGTGAATACCGCCACGAGATGGAGACGGACGGCTACGACGGCGAGGCTATCCTGCTCAAGGTAGCCGTAACTGTCGCAGGCGAAGAGATGAAGATCGATTTTACCGGATCGTCGCCGCAGATTGGCCATGCAATCAACGTACCTTTTAACTATACGCACGCCTATACGTGCTTTCCGGTCAAGTGTGCGATCGATCCGCTGACGCCGCGCAACGAAGGCTCCTATCGGCCGCTCTCCGTCATCGCTCCGACCGGAAGCATTCTCAACCCGGAGTTCCCGGCGCCTGTCAATGGCCGTCATTTGGTCGGACACTTCCTGTCCTGCGTGGTGTACGGCGCGCTGGCAAAGGCGATCCCCGACCGAATGATTGCAGATTCGGGAAGCGCGCCGCAGCAGTATACGATCTTCAACGGAACGTGGAAGGGTAGACCGTTTACCACGATCTTGACCATTTGCGGAGGAATGGGCGCGCGGCCTTCGGACGACGGACTTAGTTGTACGAGCTTTCCTTCCAACGTCAGCGTAGGCTCGATGGAAATTACCGAGGCGGTATCGCCGATCATCGTCTGGAAAAAAGAACTGCTGCAAGATTCAGGCGGCGCCGGTCAATTCCGCGGAGGACTCGGACAGATTGTCGACCTGGAGATTCGCGCCGACGGACCGGTACAAATGTCACTCATGTTCGACCGGGTAGAGCATCCTGCCTCCGGCACGGCGGGCGGACAAGACGGAGGAGCGGCGAATGCTGCCGTGAATGGCAAGCAGGCAGCGTTCCTGAAAGGACGGGATTATGTGCAGCCCGGCGACCGCGTCACTTTGCAATACTCCGGCGGCGGGGGCTTCGGCTCTCCGAAGGTGCGCAAGCCGGAACGCATAGAGTCGGATTTGCGCAATGAACTGATTTCGAAGGAGGCGGCAGCCGATGTCTACGGATACGAATTTTAATGGCCGGAAGTGGAGGGTGGGCACGGATGTCGGGGGTACATTCACTGACCTGGTGATGCTCGATAAAATAAGCGGAACTGTTCTGACCGGCAAGGTGCTGACCACGCCGGACGATCCAAGCCGCGCAATTTTCCAGGGACTGGACTGGATGGCCGAGACGTACGGGGTGGATCTTCGAGAGATAGAGACGTTCATTCACGGCACGACATTGATCGCCAATACGATGATCGAACGCAAAGGCGTGCCGACTGGCCTCATCACAACGAAGGGCTACAGAGACGTCATTGAAATCGGCAACGAGATGCGCTATGACATTTTCGATCTGTTCCTGAGCAAGGCCGAAACCCTTGTTCCTCGCCACCTGCGGCGAGAAGTGCGCGAACGGATCGGCAGCGACGGCGAAGTGCTGTTAACGTTCAACCCGGATGATGTTCGAAATGCGGCCGCCATTTTCAAGGAGCAGGACATTTCCTCTATCGCTGTCGCTTTTCTCAACAGCTATCGCAATCCAGAGCACGAGAAGCTGGCAGAACTTATTTTGCTGGAGGAGATTCCAGGGGCATCCATCAGCCTTTCCTCCGACGTGGCGCCCGAGATTCGCGAGCTTGAACGCTTCTCGACTACGGCAGCGAATGCCTATGTAAAGCCTTTACTCCGGACCTACATGGCCAAGCTGGAGAGCGGTCTGGCCGGCTACGGTACGGATGCGCCTGTCAATATCGTGATGTCCAACGGCGGGCTGACCGATGCGGAATCTGCTGCGGCTTATCCGATCCGGCTGATCGAGTCGGGTCCCGCTGCCGGGGTCATTGCTGCCGCCTTCCATGGAAGAATGGCAGGCGAGAAGCAAATTATCGCCTTCGACATGGGGGGGACGACGGCGAAGATGTGCCTTGTCCGGGACGGAAATCCGAGCCGGGTGTACGAATTCGAAGCCGCCAGAATGCAACGTTTCAAAAAAGGCAGTGGCATTCCGCTACGTATTCCGGTCGTGGAAATGATTGAGATCGGAGCGGGTGGCGGCAGCATTGCCCACCTGGACAACATGCACATGCTGAAAGTCGGTCCGGAAAGCGCAAGCTCCGTACCGGGTCCGTCTTGTTACGGTCTCGGGGGTGAAGATCCGGTTGTCACAGATGCGGATCTTGTACTCGGCTATTTGGACCCGGATTATTTTCTCGGCGGGGACATGTTGCTGAACAAGGAACTGGCGATCCGTGCAATTACCGATAAAATTGCCACCCCGCTCAGCATCGGCGCCATCGAAGCGGCCGCGGGCATCCATGATATTGTGAACCACAACATGGTGTCTGCTGCACGGATTCATATCGCGGAGAAGGGCACCGATCCCCGCAAGTTCAGCCTGGTGGCAACAGGCGGAGCCGGACCGGTACATGCGTACGGCATCGCCAGACTGCTCGGCCTCGGCAGAATCATTTGCCCGCCGGCGACAGGGGTCGCTTCTGCGGGAGGCATGCTGGTCGCGCCTCCAATGGTCGAGCTCGGACGCAGCTACGTCAGCGATCTGAACAAGGTGGATTGGAATTATCTGCGTGGTTTGTACGCAGAGATGCGTGGAATGTCGATGGCTGGATTGGCAAAGGCAGGGGTGCTGGAAGATGAAGTCAGCACGATTCTGAGTGCGGAGATGCGGTACGCCGGGCAAGGATATGAAATCACCGTGCCGTTCCCGTTAGAATTGCTGGAAAGCGAAGAAGTCGGAGAATTGCGAAATTCGTTCCTGAAGGAATACGAAGCGACTTTCGGACATTGTCCGCAGGGCGTCGCTCTGGAAATCATCAATCTGCGTCTAAGGGCATTCGCTCCAGAACCGGTAGAACGGCTACGCTTTGAACGTTATGCGCCGGATGCCGAACATGCTTTGAAAGGACGCCGCCCCGTTTATTTTTCCGAGTTGAAGGACTTCGCGGACACGGCGGTATACGATCGTTACCGGCTTCAACCGGGCTCTGAGCTTCAAGGTCCCGCAGTGATCGAAGAGCGGGAATCGACCGTAGTGGCGGGACCGAGGACGACGATCCGGGTCGACGACCATTTGAACCTTATTATCGATCTGAATTAATCGGGATCGACGGGTGGCGAGCGCAATGAAGGATAACACTAACAATCGCATCGATCTCGGCACGGACGCAAGAACAGAGCCGACTGAGGCGATGTGGGATGCCATGCGCGAGGTGGAGCTTAGCGCGGTTCCTTTTCGGGGGCAAGAAGCTATGCGAAAGCTGCTGGACAAAGCGGCCGAGCTGACGGGACAGTCGTCCGCGCTGCTCCTTCCATCCTGCACGATGGCGAATCTGATTGCGGTCATGGTTCATGCCGGACGCGGCGATCATGTCATTCTGGAGGAAAGCTCCCATATCGCTTGGTCCGAAGGCTGGGGGATCTCCTCGATCGCGGGCGTTCATCCGAGACTTGTGCAAGGAGAACGGGGACGTCTTCGTCTTGAGGATATTGAGGCTGCGGTCGGCGAAACCCGCTTCACGCACCGGCCTCGAACAGGACTCCTCTGCCTTGAAAACAGCCATAATGCTAGCGGCGGTGCCGTGCTGCCGCCGGAATACACGAATGCTGTCTGTGCGGCTATGAAAGAGCGGGGCATTCCCGTTCATCTGGACGGTTCGCGCATTGTCAACGCAGCGGCGGCGCTCGACGTGCCGATGCGGCTGCTTACGGAGCGGTTTGACTCTGTGGCGCTTAATTTGAATAAGAGCCTGTGCGTCCCGGAAGGCGCTCTACTATGCGGATCGGGGGCATTTGTGCAGCAGGCTTCGCTAATTGCCAGATCGCTCGGGGGCGGCAGCATGCATAAAGTGGAACGGATCGCCGCGGCCGCCCTGGTTGCCTTGGACGAGATCCCGAGAACGCTCGCCGACGATCATCGCCGCGCTCGCGCGTTTGCTTTGCTGCTGCAAGGCATACCGGGTATCCGCGTCGACCTTGGTGACGTGCAGACGAATATCGTGATGGCGGATCTAACTGGCGCCAGGCTTGGTGCAGAAGAAGCTGTCGTTCGTCTGAACCGATTGGGCGTGGCCGCTTATCCATACCAGGGATCGCTTATCCGGTTCGTGTTTCACCGTCAGATCGGCGACGCGGATGTTGTGACGGCGGCCGAACGGATGGCGCAAGTCGTCGCCGGCTCTCGAGGAGCGGAGCGGTAAAGGATGTCGGATCGATTCACCATGCAATTAGGGAGGAACCGCCATGCGGATATCAGTACCAAAGGAAACTAAAAATAACGAGAATCGGGTAGCGTTGACGCCCGCCGGAGTCGTTTCGTTCGTGAAAGCGGGCCATCGGGTCATGATTGAGACAGGCGCTGGGGCAGGCAGCGGCTTCCCGGACGAGCAGTATGTGTCGGCCGGGGCGGAAATTGGCCGAACGGCGGATGAAGTATGGTCGCAAGCGGACATGGTCATGAAAGTGAAGGAGCCGCTGCCTGCCGAATACGACTATTTCCGCGAAGACCTGGTCCTGTTCACTTATTTGCACCTTGCAGCAGAACCGGGGCTCGCCAAAGCGCTCATCGACAGAAAGGTGACGGCTGTCGCATACGAAACGGTAGAGGAAGGGCGTTCGCTTCCGCTGCTGACCCCGATGAGCGAAGTGGCCGGCCGGATGTCGGTGCAGATCGGAGCTCAGCTTCTGGAAAAGCCGCGTGGCGGCAAGGGCATTCTGCTCGGCGCAGTGCCTGGCGTAAAACGCGGCATCGTCGCGATCATCGGAGGAGGCGTCGTCGGTACGCAGGCGGCAAAAGTCGCCGTCGGCTTTGGCGCCGAAGTGAGCGTTATCGATTCGTCGGCCGAACGATTGCGGCAATTGGACGATTTGTTTGGCGACCGTGTGCAAACGCTAATGTCGAATTCGCTTGCGATCGCCGAAGCGGTAGCGGCCGCCGATCTCGTTATCGGCGCCGTGCTCATTCCCGGGGCCAAAGCACCAAAGCTCGTTACCACTGAGATGGTGAAGTCAATGCAGCCGGGATCGGTCATCATCGATGTCGCAATCGATCAGGGTGGGGTCGTCGAGACGGCCGACCGGATTACGACGCATGATAAGCCGACGTACGAAAGGCATGGAATCGTTCATTACGCTGTCGCAAATATGCCGGGCGCGGTACCGAGAACATCCACGTTAGCGCTGACGAACGCCACTTTCCCTTATGCATTGCTTATGGCGGATCGAGGCCTGCAACAAGCGATCGAGCAACGTCCCGGATTGGCAACCGGCGTAAATATGTTCAGGGGAGCTGTCACCCACCAGGCAGTCGCTCTTGCACTCGGGTATGAATTTAGTCCACTCGATTCCCTGTTGAACGGGGCATCTTGCGCTTAAGCGATTTTTCGTTTCAAACATCGAATACTAAGCTTTACCCGTTGAGGCAGATTCGGAGGGAGACATGCCGACAGAAAACTTGAAATGTTACCCGGAGACGCGCGGAAGTCGACTTGGCTTGCGCGCGCTTTCACTGTAGCTGTGCAACCGGATCAGCAGCAACCGAGATAAATGCCAAAAGCTCCACATCTATACGGATGTGAGATGGACAAATACCTTGTACGCCGATTTTGAGCGGGAATGTACCGAAGCGGCAGATGGTGGAGGAGACCTCCGCAGCAACTATACCCGGGAGGTCAGTCAGATTGAATTCGAGCTTCAAAGAGCAATGGAAGCAAGGGATATGCTTCACAGACTTTCCGCAGCGAAAGGGTTTGCCTTGGAGCCCCTGGTGACAATGGAGGAGGTCGTCGAATATAGCCGCCAAAAATCAGAATGGCTGGACAACCCCGGCCAAGAGCCCCGCATTCAACCGATATACTTCACCGTTCGGAAGGTGAATTCATTCATTAAAGATACCGCGGAAGAATTGAAAGAAATTTTCCTCGCATAATTCTTATCAATAAATCTCCTTCAAAATCGCGATCGCTTCCTCCAAGGTGAGACCGAACGACTTGTAATATGAAGCGTCGATCGCCATTTGCTTCGATACTGTCTCGTGGCGCATTTGCAGCATTTCCTCGGGCGTGAATTCGGCCACGAAACAGCCTTTGCCCGTGATGGTATGGATCAATCGGCTGCGTTCGAGCTCTTCCCACGCTTTTTTGACGGTGATGACGCTGATCTGCAGTTCCAGCGCAGCTTGGCGAATCGGGGGCAAACAATAGCCGCTCGGCAGCTCGCCTTTTAAGATCTGGGCGCTGATCTGTTCGAACAGCTGCTGATAAATCGGTTTTTCTGAACTGCTTGAAATCGCTACGTTCATTAGAGCTCCACTTTCAGGAAATATCGGACCGACAGTCGATAAGCAACCGCCGTGAAGATGGCGAATATCGCGACCCCCGCGACCAGGATGAGCGACTGCTCCGCAAGATGGCCGGTTCCGGTATCGTTAATAACGGCGGATACATCGGCATTCGCGATTCCCAGCCATTGCGCGCCTCCTGCAAATAGCATGGCAGCCGTAATCGATACGATCGCGGGGTTGCCGTATTTGTACGCCGTTTTATAGTATAAAGGCAAAAACAACAGATTAAAAATCGCCAGCATCACCAGGCATAATCCCAAGAAACCGATTGTGGGAGCGTAGAAGTAATAGATGAAGTCCGGATACAAGTAGCGATTAATAACGCCGAAAATGACCGCAAATCCAATATGCAGCACCTCCAGGCAGACGATGACGAGTACCCTTGATTTGACCATGTCTCTTTTGGTGACGGGCATCATCGAGGTAAGCATCAAGTCGTTGTGCGTGCGAAAGCCGCCAAACATATTGGGAATCGTAATCCAGCAAAAGTACAATAGCACAAGGAAGTAAATCCAGCCCGGTACGAGCATGAGGGCGCCTGTCAGCACAGGCATGGCGAAATACAAAGGATTCACGCCCAATTTAAAGTCCTTCAACCATAAATTATACATACGTCTCCTCCTTTTTCGCGGCGTACACCATGATCTCCTCGAGACTTGGCGTGGCAGCCCGGATACCGAAGGCCGGATCGAGGTCCACAGCACGGATCAATCCCGTGAAGCCGAAGGAATTGACCTTATAAGATATAAGCTTATCTTTCACCTGGTCCAGCTCGCTCTCTTTGCCGCTCAGCAAACGATAGGAGGCCATAAATTCCTCTTTATCGGCGCTTTTGATAATTTGTCCGTTTTCGATAAACGTAATATAATCCGCGCATTTCTCCAGATCCGACGTAATATGCGTGGAAAAAAGAATGCTGATCTCGCCGCCTGTAACGAGCGACCGGAAAATATCGAGCAGGTCATCCCTTGCGACCGGATCGAGACCGCTAGTCGGCTCGTCTAGTATAAGCAGCTTGGCGCCGTGGGACAGGGCGATGGCCAGATTGTATTTGACCCTCATCCCCGTCGACAGTTCGGCGATTTTTTTATTTTCGTCCAGCTTGAACCTTTTCAAGTAGCTGTAGTAGGCATCGTCGTCCCAATTGTTATAAAACCTTTTAATGACGCCGGTCAATTTGCCGATCTTGCTTCGCGTATAAAAATCGATGCCGCCGAACGCGCACCCGATTTCCTGCTTCAGCTCAAGCTCGTGCTCCGCCATCCGTTTGCCCAAAATCCGCACGTCGCCGCTGTCCAATTGAACCATATTCATGATTGACTTGATCGTCGTTGTTTTCCCCGCGCCATTGGCGCCGATAAACCCCATGATATAACCCTTTTCGAGCTGGAAGGTGACGTTCTTTAACTGAAAATGGTCATACTTTTTGTTCACGTTTTGAATGTCCAGCGCAAGCATGACGAACCTCCTCTTAAAATTGTGCATATCGTATATACACAATATATCACCGCTGCAGCCTCCAGTCAATTCATGGTTGTCGGGCCGATTCGGCAATAATCGTTGCGGAACAGGATGGGGGTCATGCCGGCCTGGCGCTTGAAGAAATAGGGCGCATAGCAGGGACAGCACCTTGGTGAAAAGCGATCGTTCTTCCCAAAACGAGTCGCCTACCGTCAGATCCAGCAACTGCCGGATCAAGTCGAAGGCGGCTTCCGGATTCGGCAGGTTGAAATGCTGGGAATACGGATCGCATACGGGTTGCTGAACGGGAGCGAAGCTCGGAGCGAGCCGTCAGGCTTCGCGGCATGGGCGCCGCGCTTCAGGTAGTCGTGCTAGAAGTGAATCCAGTAGAAGACCGTCTCTTCCTCGCAGGGCTTGACCGAATAATACTCTCCATCCGGCAGCAGCAGCAGCGTATCCCTATTTCGCAGCGTCCATTCGACGCCCGTTTTCCCCGATATACAGAGTGCCGCGCTCTACGAACAGCAGGTCGTACAAGCCCAGATTGCGCCGGTTCGGATGCCGGTCGCCGTTGCGAAAATCCGAGAGCCCGGCGAGATGAACGTCTGGCTGCGGCATTCCTGACGGCGCCTGCCATTATTTGAGGATAGGTAACTATTCTTCGATTGATTACGATAGAGTGCGAGAGTCTATCCAAGATCGGAGAGCGTGATTTCTGATGGTGTCTAAATGGTCCGCGGCATCGCGCAAGACTGCGACGGTCGCGGCGCTCGCGGGGATGCTGGCGGGATGGAGCGGCGGACCCTGGCTGCCGACCGCGACTGCGGCCGCTTCTGTCGCTTCTGTCTCTGGCGCGCTTCCTTTTGACGACGTGCGCGACAACTTTGCCGCCCAAGCGATTGCGAACATGGCGGCGTTACATATTTTGACCGGCACTACGGAGGACAAGTTCGAACCCGACAAGCCGGTTACTAGAGCGGAATTTATGGCGATGCTGGACAGGCTGCTGGGCATCGAGCCCGTAGAGAGCGCGCTTCCGTCTTTTCCGGACGTTCCGAAGTCGGCGTGGTTTTACCGGTGGGTGCAGCCTGCGATCCAATTGGGATTGGCAAAGGGGACAACGCAATCGTCGTTTGCGCCCAACCATCCGGTGACGCGCGAGGAAGCGGCTGTTCTGCTCGCGCGCGCCTTGAAGCAGCCGCTCGATGCGAATACGGCATCGTCTGCGCGGATATACCGGGACCAGGCGCAAATCCAGACCTGGTCGCTGCCCGCGGTATACCGTTTATGGAAGCTGAGTCTCATGAGCGGAGACGAGGACGGCAGCTTCCGGCCGAAAGCGCCGATGACGAGGCAGGAAGCTGCCGTGCTGCTCGATCGGATCTGGTCGTATCCGGGATGGTCGGCGGAGATTCAAGCTGCGTTGAAAACCCCGATCCAGCTCGGCTGGCAATACGGGCAGTCGACCGCACAGTACGAAAAGGAGGTCCTCTCCTCCGGCATCAACACCTTATCTCCGCGCTCCTTTTTTCTTGACAAGAGCGGCACCGTCTCGGATTCTACGGACGCTTCGCTGATTGCTTGGGCGCACGGCAAAGGCAAGAAAGTATGGTCAATGGTCGGCAATCGTTCCGATCAAGCCGCCACGCATGCGATGCTGGCGGACGCGGGACGGCGAAGCGCTTTTGTTCAGCAACTGGCCTCGCTGGTCCGGCAATATGGTCTTGACGGAATCAACATCGACTTTGAAAACATGGCACCCGGCGATCGTCAGACATTTACCGCCTTCATCACCGAATTAAACGCCGCGCTGGACAAGATCCCGGCGGTGCTGTCGGTGGACGTCTCGCCCGACCTGGGCACGGATTGGACGGAAGTATTCGATTACGCCGCGCTGGGGAAAGCTGCCGATTACATCGTGCTGATGGGCTATGACGAGCATTGGAACGGCGGCGCTCCGGGCTCGGTGTCGTCGCTGCCTTGGCTCCAGCAAGGCTTGACGACGCTGCTTAAGCAGGTGTCAGCCGCCCGCGTCATCATGGCGCTGCCGCTATACAACCGGGAATGGCATACCATATCCGGCACGACCGTCTCCGAGGAGATTAGCCTGGTTCGGCAGAACGAGCTCGTGACGATCATGCGCGCCAAGGTAAAATGGGAGGAAACGATCGGCCAGTATTACGCCTACTATGGGACGGCGGCGTCCTTGCATCGGATCTGGCTGGAGGACGGCCGTTCGCTGTCGCTCAGGATTGCCTTCGGGCAATCGCTTGGCGTGGCCGGCTACGGCTTCTGGTATATGGGCGGTGAGAGCCCGGACGTTTGGGCGAGCATGGCCAACGCCAGGCGGTTTGCGTCTTATTCGTTCGACTAATCCGGCATAAAGGCGTCGGCATATGGCGTATTCATGAACCAGGCCAGGTGCAGGAGAGAGAGATCTGCTTCATCCTCTTTTTCTTGCTATTCGCACAAGAGGACATATCTGCAAAAAGCCCCTTTTTTGACGAAGCCGCGATCTGAGATGGTAAACCCTACTGACGTCAGTATGTCGTCGATCGGTTCGATGGAGACGACGACGACGCGGTCCGCGATCCGGCGGGCATGCATGAGGATGGACCGCTGCTCCCCGGCGGTAATTTTGGACACATGATTGTACGGCAAATCCACAACGGCCGCTTTGTAGCGGGTGCTTACTTCAGCGATCGGACCGAGCGCAACCTCGCCTTGCAATCCGAAATGCGAGATATTTTCACGCGCGCCGCCTGCCAACTGCGGGTTAATCTCGCGGCCGGTCATGTCGATGCCCATGGAGAGCGCCTCGACGAGAACGGTCCCGATGCCGCAGCAGGGATCGATTGCGGAGATGCCGTCAGGACGCGGAACCGCAATATTTGCGACCGCTCGCGCGATTCGCGTGGGGAGCGCCATGGAGTATTGGCGGGGTTTGTCCATATGGTTCAGCCATACGGACCGGTTTTTCGTATGAGGGCCAAAATACCAGCGTCCGCCCATCGTCACGATGCCTAAAATTTCGTTCGGCTGACGCATTTTCGCTTTGCCCTTGATCCGCAATCCGACCTGCCGCTCGATTTCCCTTTCATCCGCGTATGTGATTTTTTTATTCGCAGGCAGATCGTTCGTCTTGACGAACAACACCTTGAACGACGACTGAAGCGCAGGCATATCCGCCACTTGAATCGCGATGTTTTCCACGCTGTCGGCTTCGTACAAAACTTCAAGCCGTTCCTTAATAAAGGGGCTTCGGCTGGGATCGATATGGACGTAACTTTTGAAAACAGGAAGCTCGGCGTCGATGCCGAATAAGGAGCGCAGCTCCAATTGGCATAGGGATCGCTCGTCCTCGTGGGTTGCGTAGGTATAGATGTAGAATGGGGGTGTTTTTGATAGAGCCAAAGCCAAACCGCCTTTTACCTGAGAAGTTCGTTCAGTCGTTCTGCCCATTATACATCAGATGCAGGATAAAAGGCGCTTTGCGTGGAATAAGATGGGAAACCTGTGCATCAAAGGAGAATGATTGTGGATCCCATCGATGAAATGCTGCTATCTCAATTTATGGAGCTCACAAAAGAAGAACAGCTGATGATCAGCTCCGGGTTATCCATACATTTCGGCGTGCCGATCGAGTTCTCTCCATCGGGTTTGTCGAAACGCTGCACGGATGAAAAAGAGATCTGCAAAAATGTACTAAGCGGCTTCATCCTTACCAAGAAGCATCAGGCGGACATTCGAGAAGCGCACGAACGGCTCAAAAATGCGGACTTGCCTCAAAAAATCTCGTTTGGCCGATTGAGCGGCGGAACTGGGGAAACGTAGATGGACGTATCGGATGTGTCATTGGCAAGAGCGAGTATTCATGAGGCCCATTTCCGTCGGGGCTGTTCGAATCGTAAGATGAAAAATTGGGCTACCGGAGAACTGGAAAAAGTGAAGTGATTAACGACAAGATGACGATCGTATCTTACGAAAAGCTGATGACTGGCTCCGCTGACCCAAGGAATATCCGATAATCGACAACAAGACAGCAATGTGGTTTATTGCTTCCCGGTCGTCGGGATTCGTGTGTTTTTGTTAATTCGGATGATAGAGTTTAGACAGCGTCCCGCCTGCCATCGTTCGCCGCCATGAAATAAAGGACATGCCCGCGCTAACGGGGTGTATGTTAATCTGTGAATTTCATCGTTAAGATGAAAAAATACAATCAGGCATGGAAGGAAGAATGATCGCCATGGCGGAATACCCCGAGCTTGCGGTTGCAGCCCTGCTTCGCGAAGCGCAAGCCAGTTTGCAGACGACGTGCAATGCGGTTCCAAACTGGTCGATTCCCGGATTTTATTATGATCGCGAGGGACATCTGAGCGGCAAACGGTTGATGGAGCCCGATGCCCAAGCGGTATTCACGACTGCGCTTGCCTATCGCATTACGGGGGAGGCGGTCTATGCGTCCAAAGCCGTAGAGATTCTAGATGGCTGGGCGGCCGTGAACCGGGAGATCGGCGGTCACGACGGTCCGCTCGTCTCGGCTTATGTTGGCGTCGGTTTCATTCGCGCAGCATTATGGCTGGAGCCCTTCGAGGACTGGAGCCCTGAGTCGCGGGAACGTTTCGAAAATTGGTTGACGCTGGTGTGTCTGCCCGCATGGGAGACCATCGAAGGGCGCAACAATTGGTGGGACTGGAGTTTGTATGCGCGCCTCGCGCTCCATCGGTTGAGGGGTGACAATGCAGCTTTCGCCTTAGCGACCCAGGCGCTGAAGTCGCATATCGATCATGCCGTCGCATTGGACGGCTTCTTGCCGGAGGAAGCGGCGAGAGGCGCAAATGCGATGTGGTACCATTATTTCGCGCTGGCGCCGATGACGGCTGCGGCGAAGCTTGTGCTGGATGCGACAGGCGAGGATCTGTTTCGGTGGACATCGCCGGGGGGCAAGAGCATCAAGCGCGCCCTCGACACGTTCCTTCGCTATGTAGACGGCCGTTCGGACAAATGGCCCACCGGCGAAGCGCAGAACATCCCGGCTCCGCTTGGAGCAGACACTTGGCCGGTCGATCTGTTCGAGGCGATGGCAATCGTTTATCGGGATGAAGTGTATGCGCGCTTTGCAGCACCGCATCGGCCGGTGACGGGGCACCGCAACGCGAGCAGCGGCTACTTCCAGTCGTACGCCTGGAATTATCCCGCGCTGTCCATTTGACGATGTACGGTGGTGCTGTGAGGGCGCCAGTCGCCCTCACTCACCGCGCCTCAGCCGCCATCGTGCATGTTTCTTGTGCATCCTCGCACCTACCGCCACCGCCCACCACGCTTTTCGCATCACCATGCACTATTTTTGTGCACCATCGCGTCGATTGCAACCGCCCACCGCGTCATCGCCGCAGCCATGCACATTCCTTGTGCATGCTCGCCCAGCGCCTCATTCGCCGGCTCACTCACCGCCTCAGCCTACTACCGTGCATCTCTTTTGCATCTTCGCATCCAACGCCTTCACTCGCCGCGCCTCCGCCGCCACCGCGCGCTCAATGTTGTGCGCAATGTCGAACTTTAACAACTTCAAGGACAACCCGGTTTAGATGTGCTTGATGTGCTTGGCAGGAACAAGCGCAAAGAAATAACTTATATCGATCATCTCTATAGTAAACATTTATTAAAGTCGGATGGTAATAGTGTTAAAATAGATAAGGTTAATTCGGACCCGGACATCATTGTGCAAATTTTAAGATATAAGGATGGTCATAAATGAGTAACGGACAAACAAGTTCAGACGTAATCTTGATCGGTGCAGGCATCATGAGCGCGACGCTTGGCGCGATGCTGAAGGAACTGGCGCCGAGCTGGAAAATTACCGTGCTGGAGAAGCTTGCGAGCGCGGGCGAAGAGAGTTCCAACGAATGGAACAACGCCGGAACGGGTCACGCGGCGCTGTGCGAGCTCAACTACACCGTTGAAAAGCCTGACGGCTCAATCGATATCAGCAAGGCGATCAGCATCAACGAGCAGTTCCAGGATTCCATGCAGTTCTGGTCCTACCTTGTCGAGAGCAAGCTGATCCGCAATCCGCACGATTTTATAATGCCCCTGCCGCATATGAGTCTCGTGCACGGGCAAAAGGACGTATCGTTTTTGAAAAAGCGGTATGAAGCGTTGTGCGTCAATCCGCTGTTCCACGGCATGGAGTATACCGAGGACCATGCCAAGCTGAAGGAATGGATCCCGCTGATCATGAAAAACCGGGGCGCGAACGAGCCGATCGCGGCCACCAAGGTCGACGCCGGCACGGACGTTAACTTCGGCGCTTTGACACGCATGCTGTTCGAACACCTTAAGAAAAACAATGTGGACATCAAGTACAAGCACAAAGTGGACGACATCAGCCGCACGCGCGACGGCGCTTGGGAGCTGAAGGTGCGCGCCGATAACGGCCGCGTCGAGCGGCACACCGCAAAGTTCGTCTTCATCGGCGGCGGCGGGGGCAGCCTGCACCTGCTGCAAAAGACAGGCATTCCCGAAGGCAAGCATATCGGCGGATTCCCGGTCAGCGGTCTGTTCATGTCTTGCACCAACCCGGAAGTCATTGCCAAGCATCACGCCAAGGTTTACGGCAAAGCGAAGGTCGGCGCGCCTCCGATGTCGGTTCCGCACCTTGACACCCGGTTCATCGACAACAAAAAATCGCTTCTGTTCGGGCCGTTTGCCGGATTTTCGCCGAAGTTCTTGAAGACGGGTTCCATGCTCGATCTGATTACTTCGGTCAAGCCGCACAATCTGGTCACGATGATGGCCGCCGGCGCCAAAAACATGTCGCTCACCAAGTACCTGATCCAGCAGGTCATGCTGTCCAAGGAGCAGCGCATGGAGGAACTCCGCGAGTTTGTGCCCGACGCGAAGAGCGAGGATTGGGATTTGGTCGTAGCCGGCCAGCGCGTGCAGGTCATCAAGGACACGGCCGCAGGCGGCAAAGGAACGCTGCAATTCGGCACCGAAGTTGTGACGGCCGCAGACGGCTCGGTCGCCGCGCTGCTCGGAGCGTCCCCGGGCGCTTCGACCGCCGTATCGGTCATGTTGAACGTTATCAAGAGATGTTTCCCGCAGCAGATTCAAGCCTGGGAGCCGAAGCTTAAAGAGATGATTCCGTCGTATGGCGCTTCCTTGCTTAAAAATCCGGAGCTGCTCCGCGAGATTCAGGCATCGACAGCACAATCGCTTGGCTTAAGCGCAAGCAAATCATATCAAAAGGCGGCAAGTCAGCCGGTTTCCTAGTATTCCCCGTTTTCCATCGCAGCGAGCGTTCGGGACGTTTTTCCTCGAACGCCGCTGTTTTTTTGCGGTTTCAGGGCGTTTCGCAGCGGGTAAATGAAACGGAAAAATGATGCCAGCATGCAATCGGGGCGGCTAAATGAAGATTTGGAGGTAACCCATGCATCGCGTCAACCTGGATCAGAATTCCTTTAACGGTCAAGTTTTTCAATTCGCTTCTTTCGGTGTCGCATTGACCGATCCGGACGGCCTTTTTCTAACCGTGAATCCCGCCATGGAGCGGATATTCGGCTATAGCAAAGAACAATTCGAAGGACGGCGGTTTGGCTGTTTCTCGCATCCCGACGATCCGGTTCAATCCATCGAAGAGCTAAAGGCGCTGGTGGGAGAGACCGAGTCGGAGTGGTTCATGGAAAAGCGTTTTATCAGAAATGACGGTGCCACAATCTGGACGATGATGTCCGTGCGTCTATTTCGCAGCGAGGAAGGAACGCCGCTTTATTATATTGTGCAGATTAACGACATCTCCAAGCAAAAAATTTCCGAAATTCAGCTTCAGGAATCCGTCGAACGGTATACCTCGCTTAAAAAATACAATCACGACGCCGTTATATCCTTCGACCTGCAGGGTCGCGTAATTAACGGAAACGCTGTCGCCGAAAAGCTGACGGGTTATTCCATCGAATCGGAGCTGATCGGCATGGAGCTCGCCCATATTATCGGTCAGCCTAACGTGGATCTTATATTGGCGGATTCGCTGCAGGACACGACGGTCGAGCAAGGCATCGATACCTTGATTACCAAGGATGGAGAAATCGTCGAAGTCATTACGAGTATCGCCCCTATTTTCGTCGGCAATCGCAATATCGGCTTTTATCTCATCTGCAAGGACATTTCGGAGCAAAAACAACTCGTGTTAGCCAAAGAAATGGCGGAGGCGACTAACCGCGCGAAAAGTGAATTTCTGGCGATGATGAGCCACGAGATCCGTACGCCCATGAACGGCGTCATCGGCATGACCGACCTGCTGCTCGACACGGAGCTGGACGAGGAAAGACAGGGCTATGTCGAGATCATACGCAAGAGCGGAGAGGCGCTGCTCGCCATCATCAACGATATCCTGGACTTGTCGAAAATCGAGGCGGGGAGAAGCGAGCTGCAAGAAACGTCCTTCGACCTCCGGAAATGCATCAAGGACAGCTTGTCGGTCGTTTCCGCCAAAGCGGACGAAAAAAATCTCGAGCTGTCGTATGCCATCCATCATGACGTCCCCGATTTTATTTTTGGCGATGCGGATCGCCTGAAGCAAGTGCTGCTCAATCTGCTCGGCAATGCCGTGAAGTTCACGCCAAGCGGCAAAGTGTCGGTAGCCGTCAAAAAGATCAAAGCCAAAATACCGCTGCTGTCGTTTACCGTTACGGATACGGGCATCGGCATTCCGCCGGATCGGCTGGAAGAGATTTTCGATCCTTTCTCGCAGATCGACAGCTTCATGATGCGCAAGCATGAAGGGACTGGGCTTGGCCTATCCATCAGCAGACGGATCGTCGAATTGATGGGCGGGGAGATCCGCGCGGAGAGCGACGGCACAAACGGCTCGACCTTTCATTTCTCCGTTGAACTGCATGAGAGGACGGAAGATCATCTGACGCCCGGGATCGGGGAGCCGCGAGATGCAGGCATGTCCGCAGCGAAAATACTGGTCGGCGAAGACAATCCGATCAATACGCTCGTGCTGAAAAAAATGCTGGAGAAAATGGGACATCGCGTATCGGTGGCTGAAAACGGGAAAGAAGCGATCGAAGCGGCGCTTCGCGAGCCTTTCGATTTCATTTTTATGGATATTCAGATGCCGGTTATTAATGGCTTGGACGCGGCGCGTGCGATCAAAGCGCGATTGGCGCCCGATATTTGCCCGCGAATTGTCGCGGTCACTGCGAACGCACTCAAGGGCGACCGGGAAAAGTGCCTGGCAGCCGGCATGGACGAATACGTGAGCAAGCCTGTAAAGCGCGAGGTGGTCAAGCAAATATTGGTCCAGTATGCGAGCAAGGCGGTTTAGCGTTTTTGTGAAAGGAAACCCGTCATGCGCATAGGTTGCAGGCGTCGCCGTTGCATATATGTAGAAAGGGGATTCGAACAATCGGAACGGGGGGCGGCCATGCACGGGAACAACAAGCTGGGCAAATACAGGCTGCTGCTCAAGGACCGGACGGCCGCTGCACATTTGCCGCCGACGGCAGTCGCCGACTTGAAGTCGATCCGAGCGATGCTTGGGCGATATTCGGCCGTATACCTGAAACCGAGTCACGGCACCGGCGGCTTCGGCATCTTCAAGTTATCGAGGTTCAAAGGCGGATACCGGCTAAGGCACGGCACGCACAGCCGCGCGTACGCGAAGCTCGAACACGCCTATGCCGCTTTTTCCAAGGCGAAGGCGAACAAAACGTATTTGGTGCAAATGGGAATTCCATTGCTCAGCTACAAGCGACGGCCGTTCGACCTGCGCGTCATGGTCCAACGCAATCCGAAAGGGGCGTGGGAGGCGACCGGCATCGTCGGACGTCTTGCCAGGCCCAATAAAATCGTGACCAATTATCATAACGGGGGCAAGCCGATGCCTGCCGACGTGCTGCTCTCCTCTTCCATTCCCTCGGCCGGACGCGCCCGCTACAAGAAGCGGCTACTGGGACTCGGACTTCGGGTCAGCCGCCATTTGAACCGCCGGTTCCCTCAATTCCGTGCATACGGAATCGACATCGGCATCGACCGGTCGCTGAAGCCCTGGATTATCGAGGTCAACTCGCGTCCCGACAAATCCATTTTTAACGCGTTGTCCGACAAGCGGATGTATCGAAAAATAATGTCGTACGGCCGGTTGTCAAAAGCCGGCGCGGCGCGGGCGAACAAAGCGCGTCGCGTTTCGTCCAAGCGAGCTTAGCTTAAGCGGATGAATCCAGTTGCAAGCGGATGTCATCAATAAAGACGCAGGTCGCGGTTCATCCTCGCCGGCGTCTTTTTCGCATTCTAATCAGGCTGAGCGGTTGCCGCGCAATCGTGTTATGTTTAATGATGAAAGCGCAGCGCTTCTTGATGAGAGGATGGATGGCACGAATGACGGAAAATTCGCAAAACGACACTAATTGGGCTGGCAACTATCGTTTTCAAGCCGCCGAGATCGCCGCTCCGGCGAGCGTCGAAGAAATCCAGGAGCGGGTGGCGCGCAGCCAGCGCGTGAAGGCGCTCGGGTCGCGTCATTCGTTTAACGGAATCGCCGATACGGACGGTGCGCTTCTCTCGATGGAAAAGCTGAACCGGGTCATCGAACTGGACAAAACGAAGGGCAGAGTCAAAGTCGAGGGCGGCATCCGGTACGGAGAGCTTTGCGCTTACTTGGACGAACACGGGTATGCGCTGCCCAATTTGGCTTCGCTGCCGCATATTACGGTTGCCGGCGCCTGCGCGACCGCGACGCATGGCTCTGGCGTTCGCAACGGCAATTTATCGACGTCGGTCCACGCGCTGGATATGGTGACGGCGAACGGGGAGGAGGTCGCGATCTCCCGCGACGACGGGGACGGGACGCTGCAAGGCGCGGTTGTCGGTCTCGGGCGTCTGGGTATCGTTACGGCGATTACGCTTGACTTGATTCCGGCGTTTCATATGAGTCAGACGGTCTATGAAGGATTGTCGCTCGAGGCGCTTGCGGGGCATCTCGAAGAGATTCTATCCGCCGCATACAGTGTTAGCCTATTCACGAATTGGCGGCAGGCCGGGTTTAATCAGGTGTGGTTAAAAAGAAAGGAGCCGGATGAAGGGGGCGGACAGCCGCAAGAGCTGCCTTCATTCTACGGCGCCACGCGCGCGACCGAGCGCAAGCATCCTGTGCCCGGACTGTCGGCGGACCCTTGCAGCGAACAGCTCGGCATCGTCGGAAAGTGGTACGAGCGTCTGCCGCACTTCCGCCTGAACTTCACGCCGAGCGCGGGCGAAGAGCTGCAAAGCGAATACTTCGTTCCGCGCGCTGCGGCGTACGAGGCGCTCTGCGCGATCGAACGGCTGCGCACGCAAATCGCGCCGCTGCTGTACGTATCCGAGATCCGCACGGTCGCCGCGGACGAGCTGTGGATGAGTCCCAGCTATGGGCAGGACGCGGTGGGCATTCACTTTACGTGGAAGCCCGAGCAGTCGGCCGTCTCCCGACTGCTCCCGCTGATCGAGGAGGCGCTCGCGCCTTATCGGGCCCGTCCGCACTGGGCCAAGCTGTATGTCACGCCCTCGGCTCGTCTGCGTTCGCTTTACGCCAGACTGCCCGACTTCGAAAGGCTCGTCGCGCGGTTCGATCCGGACGGCAAGTTCCGCAATGCCTATACAGAACGACTGTTACTAGGCGCACATCGCGCCGATGCAGGAGACTAACGCCCTTTATCTTTTCGGTAATGCCCCGGCGAAATGCCGTAAGCCTGCTTAAACGAGCGGATAAAATAATTGGGATCCATGCCGATTCGGCCGGCGGTCTCCGAGACGGAGGCGTGGGGATCCTCCTCCAGCCATACCGCGGCCTGATGAAGCCGGATGCGGCGAAGGTACGCGAGCGGCGGCTCGCCGTACGCTTCGCGGAACAGCCGCTGGAAATGCTGCACCGAGTACCCGACCGCGCTGGCGACGTTCGACATGACCAGCGGTTCGGCGAAGTGTTCGTGCAGGAAGTGAACGGCGCGCTCGAGTGCGGCGTCGGATTGGCGCGTGCGCAGCGGCGCAGCCGGCGAAGCCGGCCCGGCTGCGAGCGACCCGAGCAGCAGCAAAAAATCGTAAAGACGCGCAGATAACAGACGCGCGGCGTCCGGATCTGCCCGGTCCGCGAGCTGCCAGAGTCCCCGGATGCCAGCAGCGGGCGCGTCGGAATCTTTTAGCGTGAACGCCTTACGCGAAGGCAAGCCGCAAGCTTCCGCGATATCCGGTGCGCAAGGACCTTCGAAGCCGACGTAGCCGAGCAGCCATGGCTGCCCCGGAAACGACGCGTAGCGATGAGCGTTGTCGGCGGGAAGCAGCAGCGCCTGACCGGCATCGACCGACAGGCTGTTCCCTTCGGGAAATTCAAAGCGACCGCGTCCTCCGAGCGCGACAAAGCACTGCATCACGGGAAAACCGGACGGACGATCCACCGGATGCTGGGCGTGCGCGCCGACGCAGTAGAGGCTGACTGGGAGCCGGCCGGAATGTACGGATGGGGACAGACGGAACGGGAGCTGCATGACTTAGCCTCCATATTCATTTTGTGCTTATTTTGACGTTCATTGTGCTAACGATTATGGCTGTTGTAAGGCTACAATCAGACTATAGTTTAGTTTTTATTCGTTAGCAATGAAACGATAAGCACAGAGCGAAGGGGAGAGTTGCGATGGCGAAGCGCTATCCGCCGGTCAGCGGCAAGATCAAGGGGTTCATGCATGGTGCGGACTACAATCCGGACCAATGGCAGCACGATCCGCAGGTGCTCGAGGAGGATATCCGGCTCATGAAGCTGGCCGGCTGCAACGTGATGGCGGTCGGCATCTTCGCATGGTCGGCGATCGAGCCCGAGGAAGGCAGATTCGAATTCGCGTGGCTGGACCGCGTGCTGGAGCGCTTCGAAGCGAACGGCATCTACGCCTGGCTCGCGACGCCGAGCGGCGCCCGTCCCGCATGGATGTCCGAACGCTATCCCGAAGTGCTGCGGGTGAACGCCCAACGCGTGCGCAACCTGCACGGCGTCCGCCACAATCACTGCTACAGCTCGCCGGTGTACCGGGAAAAAACGGCGATCATGAACGGCAAGCTGGCGGAGCGGTACGCCCGGCACCCCGCCGTCCTCGGCTGGCATATTTCCAACGAATACGGCGGCGATTGCCACTGCGATTACTGTCAGGAAGCGTTTCGCGAGTGGCTGCAAGCCGAATATGGCTCGCTGGATGCGCTGAATGCGTCCTGGTGGACCTCCTTCTGGGCGCATACGTATACGAGCTGGTCGCAGGTGGAAGCGCCTTCGCCGCGCGGCGAGAACATGGTCCATGGACAAAATCTCGATTGGCGGCGCTTCGTGACCGCGCGGACCGTCGACTTCTGCGCCCATGAGATTGCGGCGGTGCGTCCCTACAACCCGGATCTGCCCGTCACCACGAATCTGATGGAAGGCTACGAAGGGCTCGATTACCGCAAGTTCGCCGACATCCTGGACGTCGTCTCCTGGGACGCCTATCCGAAGTGGCATGGCGCGCGGGACGACATCGAAGTGGCCGCCTGGTTCGCTTACAATCACGATCTGTTCCGCTCGCTCAAGGACAAGCCGTTCCTGCTCATGGAGAGCACGCCGAGCATGACCAACTGGCAGCCGATCAGCAAGCTGAAAAAGCCGGGCATGCACAAGCTCGCTTCCCTGCAGGCCGTTGCGCACGGCTCCGATTCGGTCCAGTACTTCCAATGGCGAAAAAGCCGCGGCTCGAGCGAAAAGCTGCACGGCGCGGTCGTCGACCATGTCGGGCACGAGAACACGCGCGTATTCGCCGACGTGGCGGAGCTGGGCGAGACGCTGAAGCGAATCGCGGACGTCGCGGGGACCGGCGTGAATGCTCGCGCCGCGCTTCTGACCGACTGGGACAATCGCTGGGCAGTGAACGATTCGCAAGGGCCGCGCAATGCAGGCGTTCATTACGAGGACACGCTGATGGAACACTATCGCGCGCTGTGGTCGCTCGGCATTCAGGTGGATATTATCGGCTCCGAGGACGACCGGGACCTCTCCCGCTACGACTTGATTGCGGCGCCGATGATGTACCTGTGCCGAGCGTCAATCGGCGAACGACTGGAGCGCTTCGTCGAAGCGGGCGGCACGCTCGTCGCCACCTATTGGAGCGGCGTCGTCGACGAGCATGATCTCTGCCACCTCGGCGGGTTTCCCGGACCGCTGCGCAAGACGCTCGGCATCTGGGCGGAGGAGATCGACTCGCTGTACGACGACGAACGCAACGCGCTTGTGCCGGTCCCCGGCAACGAGCTGGGTCTCGCAAAGACGTACGAATCGCGCGAGCTGTGCGAGCTCGTGCACCTCGAAGGCGCGACCGCGCTGGCGACGTACCGCGACGACTTCTACGCCGGCCGCCCGGCGCTTACGGTGAACGCGCTGGGCAACGGTCGCGCCTATTACCTGGCGACCCGGGCCGACGCCGCGTTTCTCGATACGCTTTACGCCAAGCTCGCCGTGACGCTGGCGCTGCCGAGGGCCATCGCGTCGGAGCTCCCGCGCGGCGTGACGGCGCATGTACGCTCCGACGGCGTGTCGGAATACGTGTTCGTCGAAAATTACAGCGGCGCCGGTCAGATCGTCAAGCTGGACGGCCGGTCCTACCGGGATGCCGAGACCGGCGAGCCGCTGGCGGACAATGCGCTGAACCTGGTACAGAACGGCGTGCGCGTGCTCATTCGAACCGCCGATTAAATTCACAAATCGCTGCCGCTTCCCTTTTCAAGGGGAGGCGGTTTTTAATTGGAAGAAGAAAGCGCTATGATTATAGACGGCAATTAAACGGATGGAGGGCGACGTTATGACGGCTGAACGCGGTTTGCCGGACGTTCTGAAGGGATTAACCGGAGAACGGATCGAGTCGGTTAACGAGTGGCGGAGCAAACGGAGACCTGAAATTTTGGAGCTTTTTCGCACGAACGTTTACGGAAGAGCGCCGATCGAAAGGCCGACGTCCCTTTCCTTCGAGACGGTCGTCACGCCAGGCATGATGGATGGCGCGGCGGTCCGCAAACAGGTCGATATCCGATTCGAGGGCCCAGGCGGGAAAGGGACGATCTGCTTGCTGCTTTTCGTTCCGGTCGAAGGACAAGGACCCTATCCGGCTTTCTTGCTCCTCAACAATCGGGGCGCAGCAACGATGGATCCGGAACGGCGAACCGTCTCCCCGTTTTGGCCTGCGGAGCGCATCGTCGCCCGCGGATACGCGGCGGCGGTGCTCGACGTCGAGGACGCGGATCCGGACGTCGACGACGGCTATCGCGACGGGGTACACGGCATTTTCGACCGCTTTGACGGAGAACGGCCGCCGGACGCTTGGGCGACGATCGCGGCATGGTCGTGGGCGGCGCGCCGCGCGATGGATTACCTCGAGACGGACCCCGATATCGATGCCGGACGGGTTGCCGTTGCCGGACATTCCCGGGGCGGCAAAGCTTCGCTGTGGGCCGGTGCCATCGACGAGCGCTTTGCGCTAGTCGTCAGCAACGAGTCCGGCAGCACGGGCGCGGCGCTGTCGCGAGGCAAGCGGGGGGAGACGATCCAGGCGATCAACGACCGTTTTCCACATTGGTTCAACCGCAATTATAAGTCGTTCAACGGTCGCGAGGAAGCGCTGCCCGTCGACCAGCATATGCTGCTCGCAGCCGTGGCGCCCCGCGCCATATACGTAGCGAGCGCCGTGCAGGACGAATGGGCGGATCCGGCTTCGGAGTTCGCGGCTCTTCTCGAAGCCGCTCCCGTTTATCGGCTGCACGGCTTCGCTGGCGTGGCGCAAACGTCGTTCCCGGCACCGGAGTCACCGCTGATGGGGGAGCGAATGGGCTATCATCTGCGCAGCGGCGTTCACGACCTTACCGCATACGATTGGGAGCGGTTTTTGGATTTTGCGGACGCAGGCGCGTTGAAATGAAGCGGAAACGGCCGGCTGCGGCAACGAATAAACGAACTAAAATCTAACGAACGAACTTATAACAGAACGGCACTTTTGCACGGGTAAAACCGGGTTTTAGGTGTCGTTTTTTGCGTCTTAATTGCGTTTTTCCGTTTTTATACTTTTTTTAGAATTGCTTTGAGGATGGTTTAGACTTGCCCGCTAAGATGAATTACAGGAAGCCGCAGCGCTTCAAAAAAACAGTTTAGCGGAGGGAACGGACATGAACAAGAAATGGTGGATGGCAGGCGGCGCGTTCGGCGTCGGAGCGGCGATGCTGCTGGCAAGCGGAATTAGCGCGATGGCGAGCACGTCGGGATATGAGGCCTACGAAGCGGCAGTGACGAAAACGTCGCAGGTGTCCAGCCTGACGGCGCGCGTGAATCTGACGGTGTCCGACAACGGCAAGTCGCTGTTCGCAGGATCGTCGGACATTCGCTTGGACAAGGCGCGGCGCGCGATCAGCTTGAATGCCAAGGCGGAAGGGGACGGGAAGGCGCATGCGGCCGACGTATTCGTTCAGGACGGTCAATTGATCGTCAAGACTGCGGATAGCGAGGCGTACAAGGTCAAAGCGCTGGACGAGGAAAAGGAAAGCGCCGCAGATGAAAAGCCGCATGGTCCGCCTCAAGCCGCGCTCCAGCTGTTCGACGCTCTGACGGGCAACGTGAAGGAGCTGGCCACGGTCGAGACGGATGCGGATGGCAGCAAGCGAGCTTCGCTTCATCTGTCGGGGAGCCAAATTCCGGCGGTTGTGAACGCGCTCGGCGCGCTGGCTGCCTCCGGGCTGGCCGAGCATGGCGATGCGGCCGCACAGGCGCCGACGCTGACGGATGGCGTGAAGGTCGAGCGTATCGAGCTCGACGCGGACATCGGTCCGGACGGACTGCTCGAGGATCAGACGGCAAGTCTTGTATTGACCGGCAAGGACGGTACCGGCCTCAAGCACGAGCTTCATCTCGCGTTCCGTGTCGATATTTCGGATTTGGACGGCACGACGCCGGACCGGATCGACCTGACAGGCAAGAAAGTTGAACCGCTGGACGACGGAAAAGAGGGGCGCGGCTGGCACCGCTAATCGAATACGCGTCGTGAAAGGCGGTACGATCGGGCTACATGTGACAAAAGCGGTACGATCGGGCGGCGGCGCCGCCCGGTTTTTGCCGAATAGAAAGGAGCGGAGACGAATGGAGACCGTGTTAAAGGTATCGAACGTCGGCAAGCGATACAAAAACGGCCGCGGCGTGCAGGACGTCAGCTTCGAGATCGGATCTGGAGAGGTGTTCGGCCTGATCGGTCCGAACGGCGCCGGCAAGACGACGCTGCTCAAGCTGATCGCCGGTCTGGCGCGACCGGACCAAGGTCGTATCGAGCTGTTCGGCTTGGATGCGTCCGCGCAGTTCGAGCAAGCGATGGCGGGCGTCGGCTGCATCATCGAGACGGTGCACGTATTTGAAAAGTTGACGGCGTACGGCCAGCTTCGGCAGGCCGCGCGGTTTTACCCAAGCCTGCCCGCCTCGCGGATCGATCAGGCGCTCGAGCAAGTGGGTCTCGCCGCTTATCGCCATGAGAAGGCCGGAAGCTTTTCGCTCGGTATGAAGCAGCGGCTGGCGCTGGCGGCTGCGCTGCTGTCCGGGCCGAAGCTGGTCGTACTCGACGAGGCGACCAACGGACTGGATGTCCAGGGCATGGCGGAGCTAAGGACGACGATTCGCCGCTTGTCGTCCGAGACCGGCGTCGCTTTTCTCGTGTCCAGTCATTTGGTGCACGATCTGGGCCTGATCGCGGGACGCGTGGGCATCATGAGCGAGGGGCGCCTGATTCGGACCGAGGCCGTGGATGAGGGGCTGTGGGGCGAATCGAGCCTGGAGCAGTTCGCGACGATGCAAATTCAAAGCGACAGGGGGGCGAGGCTCGGATGAACAGTCTGTATGCCAATGCGCGCAATGAGACGGAACGGCTGTGGCGGCGGAGGAAGACGAAGGGGTTCGCGCTTGTCGCCGCGCTGCTTCCGCTGCTGTTCGCCTGGGTGCTGAGCGCGCTGCCGCAAGGCGCCTTGCAGAGCGCGCTCGGCGGCGATCTCGCACTGCTGATGCTGCGCTTTTTAACATTGATTCTGATTCCCTTGTTCCTTATGATGACGGCGGCCGATCTGTTCGCTGGCGAAGCGGCGGACGGAACGCTGAAGCTGACGCTGCTGCGCCCGGTCACGAGAGCGAAGGTGTACGCCTCGAAAATATTCGCGCTCTCCCTGTACGCGGCAGCGCTGCTCGCGATCGGGTGGGTCGTCTCGACGTCCGCAGGCGTATTCGTCGCTGGCGCCGATGTTGCGGACGGCATAGCCGAGAGTCTGAAAGCCTATGCGGTTTCTTGGCTGCCGATGATCGCAATCGGGATGCTGGCCAGCGTCGTCGGACTCCTCTTGCGCAGCGTCGCCGGCGGGATGGCGATGATGCTGCTCGTCTATTTGGGTGCGGGGCTGCTGCCGTTTTTGTTCCCCCAAGCGTCCATTTGGTCCGTCGTCGCCTATGCCGAGTGGCATGTGCGTTGGTCGGGCGCCGGCGCGCCTGTCGGCAGCCTGGTTCGCGCGGCAGGCGTCTTGCTTGCCTATTGTATAATGGCTTATACGGCAGGCGTCGTTCTGCTGGAACGCAAGCAGCTGTAATTCAAGACGCCCTGCGTCCGAATAAAGGAGCTTTGCCATGTCCATCAAGCTGAGGCTCGTGCTGTCCTACGTCGCGATGACGGTCATCCCCATTATTTTGTTCGCGCTGATCGCGATGGGGGTCGCCTCGTTGCTGTTCAAGACGCCGGAGGGAGGTGGCGAAACGAAAATACCGGCTGCGTGGGCCGCGTCCAACGCGCTCGACGAATTGACTGCAGGCCTCAAATTCATGGCGGATAACGATCCGGACCGGTTAGGCGACACAAACTTTCTGACCAAGACCAGCGGGCGGCTGCAGGCGCTCAAAGCAGCGCTCGTCGTCGCGAAAAGCGGCGCGATTGCCTATGCATCGCCCGGAACCGGCGACGCTTCCGGCTTGTATGAACGATTGCAGGAAGCCCGTCCGAGCGACGAGCGGCCCACATGGGGCAAGAAAAAATTCGACGGCAAATACAGCGTCGTCAAGTATAGCTTCGAGTTTGACGACGGGAGCCATGGCGAGGTTTTTGTCCTATACGACTTGAATGGCTTTTTTGGAAGCATGCGTTCGCTGTTCTTGCTTGCGCTGGCGGGTTTGCTCGCAGCCGTCGCGCTGACCAACGGCCTTTTGACGATCCTCGTTTCCCGCAGCATGATCAAGCCGCTTCATGCGCTGCAGCACGCGGCCGAGCGAATCAAGGACGGGCAGCTCGACCGGCACGTGAACCTGAAGCGCAAGGACGAGATCGGCAAGCTGGGCGATGCGTTCGAGGCGATGCGCGTCCGGCTGAACGATTCGATCCGCCTGCAGCTCCAGTACGAAGACAACCGCAAGGAGCTGATCGCGAGCATCTCCCACGACCTCAAGACGCCGATCGCGGGCATCAAGGCCTGCGTCGAGGGGATCCAGGACGGCATCGCGGACACGGCGCCCAAGCGGGACAAATATATCGGCATGATCGCCAAAAAAGCGAGCGACATGGACCGGCTCATCGACGAGCTGTTTTTATTTTCCAAGCTGGATTTGAACCGGCTGCCGTTCCAGCTCGAACCGACGGAGCTCGGGTCGTACCTCACGGATTGCACGGAGGAGCTGCGGACCGATCCGCGCTTCAGCGGCATCGATATCGTCGGTCCTGTCGGCGGAGCGGGCAAGGTACGCGTGCTGGCCGATCGGGAAAAGCTGCGGCGGGTCTTCATGAACATCGTGGAAAACAGCCTGAGGCACATGACCAAGCCGCGCCGCGAGCTTGTCGTCGCATGGACGGAAGAAGCTGCCGAAGTTGCGGTGCGGATTACGGACAACGGCTCGGGCATCGCGCCCGATGCGCTTCCGCATGTGTTCGACCGCTTCTATCGCGCGGAGCGCTCCCGCAATACGGATACGGGAGGCAGTGGACTCGGTCTTGCCATCGTCAGGCAGATCGTGGAGGGACAAGGCGGGCGCGTATGGGCCGAGAGCCGGGTAGGTGATGGCACGAGCATTTATTTTACGCTGAAAAAGACGGAAATGGACGGTGTGCGGCCATGAAGCGGATATTGATCGTCGAGGACGAGCAGGTCATCGGGGAAGTGCAAAAGGATTACCTGGAGGCGGCCGGCTGCGCGGTCGACATCGCGACCAGCGGAGACGCGGGACTGAAGCTGGCGCTTGAGGGGGAGTACGATCTGATCGTCCTCGACCTCATGCTGCCCAAGGTGGACGGATTCGAGATTTGCAGACAGGTTCGCGAGACCAAAAACATCCCGATCCTGATGGTGTCCGCGCGCAAGGAGGACATCGACAAGATCAGAGGCCTTGGGCTGGGCGCCGACGATTACATGACCAAGCCGTTCAGCGTCGGCGAGCTGGTCGCCCGCGTGAAGGCGCATCTGACGCGGTACGATCGGCTGACGTCGTCCGGGCCGAACAAGCGATCGGAAGAGATTCGCTTGCGCGGCATCCGGATCGACAAGCCTTCGCGCAAGGCGTACGTCAACGAGCGCGAGGTCGCGCTGACCTCCAAAGAATACGACCTGCTCCTGTTTTTGGTCTTGCATCCGAACCGCGTCTTCGGCAAAGACGAGCTGTTCGAGAAAATCTGGGGCCTGGACGCGGTCGGAGACACCGCTACAGTTACCGTCTTCATCAGCAAGCTCCGCGAAAAAATCGAGGCCGATCCGTCCAAACCGCAATATATCGAGACCATCTGGGGCGTCGGCTACCGTTTTAACGTTTAACGGTGCCGAACCGGAGCGAGTTCGACGCACCGGAGGAAGGGATTTGAACCGCCATGAAAAACGGAAAAGCCTGGTGGATCGTTTTATTCATTTCACTTGCCGTCATTTTGCCGTTCGCGGCACCTTATTTTACATTTGACCCGGCCGCCGGACGCGTGACGTTGACCTCTTCGTCGCTGCAGTTCCCGATCCTGCTCGCGCACATCCTGACAGCGCTGATCGCCTTGTTGACCGGCTTCGTCCAATTCAGGGAGCCGATTCGCCGCAGGCGGCCGCTGCTTCACCGCTATGCGGGCCGTCTGTACGTCGTTAGCATCGGAATTAGCGGCAGTCTCGCGATCGCGCTCGTGTTCTTCATGGAATCGTTCACGAAGGCGGTCGGATTTTTAGCGCTATCGGTCCTATGGCTGTATTCGACCTGGCGCGGTTATCGCTCGGCACGTTCTGGATCGTTCGAGGCGCATCGCACCTGGATGATCCGAAGCTTTGGAATTACGCTTGTGGCCGTAAGCGGACGGATCGCGGTACCGTTTCTGCTGCTGCTTTATGCGGTCATGCACGGTTTTTCGCTTCCGGATGGCCGGGAAGGGATGGTCGAGGAAGCGCTGAACGTCAACATTTGGGCCGGACTCGTGCTTAACCTGATCGCGGTCGAATGGATCGTATTGAAGCGCACATCTGCCAGCTCCAAAGCAAACTAACAGACATCGCTTAACCGCACCTGCCTCGCTTGCACCGCCCTCCTTGGTCTTACGTCGCGTCGCCCCAGCTTCGCTATTCTCGCCTACAAATATCGGGCACTTCCTGCAACCTCGCAACTTTGCACTTGAAGCATCATATTCCGCCCGCCGCGCCGCTCGATCCTGCTAACCGCGTGTTCGGCGGCTGGAGAGCGGAAGTTACACGGAAAAAAAGTCCAACTGGCGCAGAATCGGCTCTTGAGTCGGAAGTTGCACGGAAAAACCCACTAGCCTTGCATAAACATTGACCTAATCGAGATAGATGGATGCACGTGGGTATTTAATCAGGTTTTTACAGTTTCATTTTTGTGGTACAAGCCAAAAAGTCGAACTGGTA
>NZ_JBHUJV010000015.1:355889-440822 GCF_042683485.1 Cohnella sp. GCM10020058 | reverse complement strand
CCCTCCGTGAGGTTTTGTTGTCCTCACTTCATCGGTATTACTGCCCCCTCCGACTCCCTTCCCGCAGCTCGCCACTTCACCTTTCGGGCTTATAGGTTTGCTCCTTACGAAAAAAAAAACATCGTGCGGGGGAGGGTCTCCCTAGTTCCAGACACAACTTTCTCGGCATGCCGTTCCCCATACACCGGAGAGTTCTTCCGCGCTGCGCTTCCAAGGGCTTCACGCGTTCCATGACCTTCGCCCACATGTCCGGGGCTCGGCTCTCTCTTGTCCCTTTCGGGTCTTTTTTTAACGATGCGGCAGGATTCACTTCATGTTACGGCCTGTCGATTTGCTCGCACTCCGAAGAGTTACTTTGTCACGGGGCTTCAACCTTAGGATCTCTCCACCAGTTGCCCGTCAGCTACGAGGCGACTTGGCTCTTACCTCGACCGGACTTTCACCGGCTAGTTGTGCCTAGCTTGGCTAGGCGCGCGACAAGAAAAAACCGCCGGAGAATTGCCCCGACGGTCCTCGGCCTTGCAAGTTGTTCGGCATTATCTTGCGTGTGTCCAGTTAAGAGCCCCGTTCCAGCATACGGGGGCAGCGCGCCGATCACTTGATCCATCGTGATCGGATCGTCATCGTTTCACTTGGCCGGTCATATGCCGGCGTACTGCCGGATCTCGTCCAGACCCGTGCGGGTCCTGGCGCTGTACAACACCTTCGGCCCGGGAAATCGCTTTGCAAGCTCGCCGAGCAGCAGCTCCCGCTCCCCTTCCTCCAGGCTATCCGCAAAGCTGCGGACGAGCAGCGTCCGCTCCGCGAGTCCGTTCCGCGCGATGCCGGAGAGCAGCCGGTCGTCCGCGGCGTGCAGCTTATCCTTGATGACGACCAGAAGACGGTCGAAGGCACGATAAGGGAACAGGCGAAAAAACGCCTCCGCCGGATGCGCGGCCGTGCCGTAGCCGGGCGAATCGACGAAGACGGCTTCCCCGCATGCGTGAATCAGCGCAGCATTCGGATCGTGCGCCCAAGACGTCGCATCGGTCCGCTGGCCGACGACCGGCCTCGGGACGCAGCCGCGGTCCGTCAGCAGGTCGAGCAGCGCCGACTTGCCGGCCCCCGGCTGCCCGAGAATCGCGATCTTGCGCTTGCGCGGGATGACGGCAAGCTCCGAGGCGAGCCGCCTCAGGTTGCGCTCGAGCACCGTCGGCTCGGCGGCCGGACCGGTTCCCGCGCGCCTTGCCTTCGCGCTCACGGCTGGCGCTCGATTCCGAGCTCCCGCTCCAGAATACGCTCGGCCAGCTCGTGGCAGTCGTTCAGGTACGACTTGCCGGCCGCGAGCGTCATGCCGAAGCCGGCAGCCGCCGCGATTGCCTGGCCGACGATCGGCACGAAGCGCCCGACGGCCGTCGACGCGCTCTTGCCCGCAAACTTTTTTAGAAGCAGCATGATGCCCTCCTTCGTGCCGTAATCGAGCACCCGCTTGCCGAGCGGCAGCAGCGAAGGGATCAGCTTGTTGACCTTCTCGTCCGTAAGCCCGTAGGAGGCCCGAATCTCGGCGAACATCTTGTACATGATGGACATGTCGACGCCGACGTTCACGCCGGGCACCGGGTTGAGGCCGTTGGCGGCGGCGAGCCCCGCGTACTTGTACACGGACTTCTCGCACGCTTCCTTCTTGGCCTCAAGATGCGCGAGGCTAAACGCCTTGGCCGACCGCGCGTACTTCTCCTGCAGCGCGGGCTCGAGCGCCGCCTTGATCCCGTCCACCAGCTCGCTCAGTCCCTCGCGGGTCCGGCAGCTAACGAAGTACACATGCTCGGGCGCGCCGATCTGGCGCGCGACGTCGGCGACAATCTCCGCCTGCAGCTCCTCCGTCGTGCGGCCGTCCTCCCACAGATCGTCCAGCTTGTTGCGGACGAACAGGCAGATCCGCCCTTTCTCCCGCAGCTCCTTGAAGAAGGCGGTGTCCGCCTCGTGGAACTTGCCTGCGAATACGCAGAGAAACAGGTCCAGCTCCTCGGGCCGGAACCGGTCCATCCATTCGTTCGGCGGAAACCGGGATGTCCCGTAGCCCGGCAGATCGACCAGCAATAGCTCCTCGTGGGCGATAATCTGCGCCTCCACCGTCGTGTCGGTCGTCACGCCCGTGCGCGCAACCGGCTGTCCGACGATCTGGTTGATGAGCGACGACTTGCCCGAGCCCGGCTGCCCGAACAGGGCGATCCGGAGCTTGGCGTTCTGCTCGTCCTCGATATCTTGCTTCAGCCTTGCAGCGTCCTCTCTAAGTCCCATCGCAGCTCCCCCTCGACGTTTGCGCCTAACGAATATTTTTCCCGTAGAAAATCTCGTCCATCTCGATCTTCAGCCGCTCCGCGATCTCCTGCTGCTCGGCCTCGCTCAGCTTGTCCTTGGTGTAGCCGAACAGGTAGTTGTTGAGATCGAACTCGCGCAGCTTGCACTTCGTATGGAAGATGTGTTCCTGGTACACATTTACATCTATCATATCATACGCTTCGATCACGGCATCGGGAATATAATTCTGGATCGAATTGATATCGTGATCGATGAACAGCTTGTATCCGTTAATATCCCGCGTGAACCCGCGCACCCGGTAGTCGATCGTCATCATGTCGGTGTCGAAGGAGTGAATGAGATAATTCAGCGCCTTCAGCGGAGAAATCTCGCCGCACGTCGAGACGTCGATGTCCGCGCGAAAAGTGCTGATGCCCTCGCTCGGGTGATACTCCGGGTACGTGTGTACGGTAATATGGCTCTTGTCGAGCTGCAACGTGACATTGGCCGGCATCGGACCGGGCGACTCCTCGTACGATTCCGTGGGCACCTCCACGATCGGCCCCTCCGACACGAGCAGCGTCACGCTCGCGCCTTGCGGCACGTAATCCTGCTTCGCCGTATTCAGGACGTGGGCGCCGATAATCTCAGCCACCGCGTTCAGAATCTTGGTGAGCCGGTCGGAGTTGTACTGCTCGTCGATGTAGGCGATGTACGCCTCCCGCTCTTCCTTGGTCTTGGTGTAGCAGATGTCGTACATATTGAAGCTCAGCGTCTTCGTCAGGTTGTTGAACCCGTGAAGCGTGATGCGCTGCTCGTCGGTTAGCGCCATGTCGTAGGTCCCCTCGCTTCTGTTCGGATCGTCTCCTTATTATGGCTGAGGCCGTGAGCCCCAATCCTCTCATGTATTTACCCCGAATGCGGCAAACCGGAGCATAAGCGCGGGAACGTAAGGGATATCAAGGGCAGTCTGCACAAAAAAGACCCAAGGACGGCGGGCCTTCGAGTCGGTTCGGGGTTATTCGGCGGGAGAGTGCTGCGGCTTGGACTCCACGATCTGCAGGGAACGCGTGAGCTCCTGCAAAATGTCCGATTGCATCTGGGGATTCATATAGAGTGCCTTAATATAGGCTTGGCCGGCTTGCGTGGATGTGTACTGCGGCTTAAGATGATTCAAGGTCAGTACGATGATGTCCGTCGTGCACTTCTCGCAGCTGCACTTCAGCGGATAGTTGGGCAAAATATGCTCCTCGAAAAAACTCACGACGATCGGTTCCATCGCGTTAAATACAGACGAAGCTCTCGCAAATTCCATCGCGTGTCAAACTCCCTGTTGCCATTTTTCCTTCAGCATATCACAGGGCCGAGCCCGCCGTCATTAGACCTAAGTGCCAATGTTTGTTGTCCGGGATCCCGTTAAAGGCGCCCTGCGATTGGGTAATGAAGACCAAGCGACTATAAAGGAGTGCTGCCAGATGTCCGAATATAAAGATTATGCCGCTGAGCTGCCGCAGTTCGATCCGGGTACGCCGGAGATCACGCCTCCGACCTCCCCCGAGATCTCGCCGGTCGTGCCCAATCCGGAGATCGTGCAGAATCCGACGCCCGAGATCAAGCCGGACGACGTACCGCCGGACATCAAGCCCGACGCGATACCGCCTGAAACGCCGCCGGAGCAGCCGCTTTGACCGGGCGATAATAAGATGAAGAGACGGAGCCGTTCCAAGTCATTAATTTGACTGATGGAACGGCTTCGTTTTTCGTAAAGTGTTGACTCTGGTTCATACTTGGCCTGTGCTCCCCGTAACTCCGCTGGATGAGCAGAAAATAAGTGTGCCACACCAACCATTTGGTGATCGCCTTCTCTACAGAAGGCGATGGGGCCAATCACGCCGCGGTTCGGGCGATCGCCTTCTCTACAGAAGGCGTTGGGGCCAATCACGCCACGATACGGGCGATCGCCTTCTGTACAGAAGGCGTTTGGGTCAAACACCCCGCGGTTCGGGCGATCGCCTTCTCTACAGAAGGCGTTGGAGCCAAACACCCAGCGGTTCGGGCAATTGCCTTCTATATGACAGGCGTTGAGGCCAGCCGGCCTGCGATTCGGGCAATCGCCTTCTATATGGCAGGCGTTGAGGCCAAACACGCCGCGATTCAGGCGATCGCCTTCTCTACAGAAGGCGTTGGGGCCAAACACGCCCCGATACGAGCAATCGCCTTCTCTACAGAAGGCGTTGGGACCAAACAACGCCCCGATACGAGCAATCGCCTTCTGTACAGAAGGCGTTGGGGCCAAACACGCCGCGGTTCAGGCGATCGCCTTCTCTACAGAAGGCGTTGGGGCCAAACACGCCCCTATTTGGGCAATCGCCTTCTGTACAGAAGGCGTTGGGGTCAAACACCTCGCGATACGAGCAATCGCCTTCTATATGGAAGGCATTGAGGTTTGCCGCGCCGCTTTTCGGGCGATCGCCTTCTATATGGCAGGAGTTGAGGCCAGCCGGCCTGCGATTCGGGCAATCGCCTTCTATATGGCAGGCGTTGAGGCCAACTGGCCTGCGATTTGTGCAATTGCCTTCTATATGACAGGCGATCGAGCCAGCCGGCCTGCGATTTGTGCAATTGCCTTCTATATGTCAGCGATCGAGCCAACTGGCCTGCGATTCGGGTAATCGCCTTCTCTATAGCAGGCGTTAGGGCCGCTCAGTTTTTGAGTCGGGCGTCGCAGCGCAAAATTGGGTGAATTTGAGGAACGCCGGTATGCTGTTTTTTTGCAAAAATAGTTTGTGATTATTTTCACTATACCTATTGCATTCCGGTCGAAGGTGGCGTATATTGGATTCAACAAGACATTGTGATTTAAATCACAAACTAATCGAGCGAAGATTCGCATCAGACGGACGGATGGTATATCCGTAAGCTGCGATTGCAGATCTTCGCGCTCCTTTTCGACAGAGTATGTGAATTATATCACAATATAAGAATCCGAGGAGGACTTCCTTATGAAAATCGTCGTTATTGGCTGCACCCATGCCGGCACCGCCGCCACCATCCAAATGGCCAAACGTTATCCCGACGCTAAAATTACCGTGTACGAACGCAATGATAATATCTCGTTTCTGTCGTGCGGGATCGCGCTCCATGTGGGCGGCGTCGTGCAAAATGCGGAGGAATTGTTCTATGCTCACCCCGACACGCTTGCCGATCTCGGCGTGAACACCCGGATGCGCCATGATGTGCTGGCTGTCGATACGGTATACAAGACGGTTACCGTCCGCAACCTGGAGAGTGAAGAAGTGATCGTCGACAGCTACGACAAGCTGGTAGTCACGACGGGATCGTGGCCGATCGTGCCGCAGATGCCCGGTATGGATCTGGAGCGGGTGCTGCTCTGCAAGAACTACGCGCATGCGCAGACGATCATCGAAAAAGCGGCGACAGCCAACCGGATCACCGTTGTCGGCGCGGGCTATATCGGCGTCGAGCTGGTTGAGGCTTTTCATCAGCTGGGCAAAACCGTCACGCTCATTGATAATACGCCCCGCGTCATGTTCAAGTACCTCGACAAGGCGTTCACCGATATCGTCGAAACCGACATGCAAGAGCGCGGCGTGCGACTCGCGCTCGGTCAGTCGGTTACCGCGCTCGAGGGCGAGGACGGCAAGGTCGCCCGCGTCGTCACGACGGAAGGCGCGTACGAGTCGGACCTCGTCATCCTCTGCATCGGGTTCCGCCCGAACACGGAACTGCTCAAAGGCCAGGTCATGATGCTTCCGAACGGCGCGATCGTCGTTGATGAGTACATGCGCACGAGTTGCCCGGACGTCTATGCCGCCGGCGACAGCTGCGCGATCCGCTACAATCCGACGGGCAAGGAAGCTTATATCCCGCTGGCGACCAATGCCGTGCGCATGGGAACGCTCGTCGCCATGAATATTATGGAGCCGCACGTGAAGTACATGGGTACGCAAGGAACGTCGGGCATCCGTATATTCGATCTGAACATCGCTTCGACCGGCATGACCGAGCAGGCTGCGATCGATGCGGGCTTGAAGGTGCGGACGACGACGGTCAGCGACAACTACCGTCCGGAGTTCATGCCGACCTACGAACGGGCGTTGGTCAAGCTCGTTTACGAAGAAGACGGCGGACGCCTCCTCGGCGCGCAGGTGCTGTCGAAGGCGGACCTCACGCAATCGGCCAACACGCTGTCGGTGTGCATCCAGAACCGGATGACCGTACAAGAGCTCGGCTTCGTCGACTTCTTCTTCCAGCCGCATTACAACAAGCCTTGGAACCTGCTGAACCAGGCTGGCCTGCAGGCTGCAGCCGAGCTTGAAGCGGCGAATGCCGGTACGAAAGCAGGCGCATAAAAGGCGCGTAAGCGAAGCAGCGATTAGACAAATAAGGCGATGCGGGGCCGATCGCGGCTCGATACGCATCGCCTTTTTTCCGCAGAACGGGTTACAGCCTTACATGCTTGACTTGCAGCAACTGGCCCACCTTTTCCAACAAACCGGCATTGTGCCCGACCGACAACGCGCAATGATGCGTAGGCGCCTCGGCGAACCATCTCGTCATATAGGCATCCGGATGCTCGCGGAAACGAACGGGCGTCTGCGTGTTGCCGATGCGCATGATCGGTCCGTCGGTCGATTCGCCCTCGCTGCTGATCAACTTCAGCCTGCCGTCCCCCGTCTGCGTCACGTTCAGCGTTGTCACCGGCCCGGACGCGACCTTAGCCTCCACCGAAACGCCGGTGCCCTGCTTACCATGATATAACCCCATCCCGCGAAGAATGGGCTTACCTTCTGCAATCGCGATATGGAACGGGCCGTCATGACCGAGCAGAATCGTACCGTCTACATAATCCGTGACGACGATCTCCGAGAAGCTGCCGCCGATGCCGAGGATATCGCAGATTTTCATCGCCACGGCCGTTTTCAGATCGCCTTCGCCGGAGCACGGAATGCCGCGGGCCGTGAGCAGCGAATGCCCTACGATGAACCCGCCTTGCAGCTTCTCGTAAGCGCCGCCCGGCGCGCCATGATAATAGTAGGAGAGCGCGTCCAGCTCATATTCCCGCACGAGCTTCTCCTGCGCAGCGGCAACCCGGCAAGACCACTCAAGCTGCTCGTCGGTCGGCTGTTTCGCAATCGGGTCGGAAGGCGAATCCCCGCTGATCTCGAACATCTCCCGCACTTCATCGAGCTTGTGCTTGACGTCGTCCTGCGTGACCGATCGCAGCTGCCGATCGAGATCGCACATCTCCAGCACTTCGACATGCAGGCCGGTCTGCGCCTGGATCATCGTAAAGTCGCTGTACATATCGAGCATCCCGCTGTACGTATTGCCCAGGAATCCAAAGCGGCTGTGCCGAAGCGTACGCGGAACGGCGGCGGCCTGCGCCCATGCCCGAATCTCTCGCCATGCACGGATTGCTTCCTCCCGCTCATAAGTAACCTCATTCGTCAGGGACCCTGCCGGCGTTTCCTTGAGTCCGAGTAGGCCGTTGACGACGCGGAAGGGAATGCCTGCCCTGTTGAATGCGTTCGAGAATTCAGGTACCGGACAGGCGCCGCAATGCGCCAGCCACTCCCCTGTCGTCGTCGCCTCGTAGTTGATGCGCTCGGTCGGCTGCAGGTTTAAAAACACGACGGGCGCTTTGTTAATCTGGTGAACGGGGAGCACCATCGAACTCGTCGAATACGTGGCCGCATGGCAGAACACCAGATCGACGTCCTGCGCGTTCAGCCACTCGCCGGCGCGGCGGCCTTCTCCTTCCGTATCGACCAAGCCGAAGTTGAACACGTCTGCCCATTCGGACAGCCTGCCTTCAATGAATTTACCGTAGCCCTCCAGGCGCTCGCGCAGCCCGGGGAACTGCTCCCAATAGGCGCGCAGGCCAACGGAATAAAGCCCGATCCGTGCTTTTCGAATTGATTTGATCGGCTGGAGCCATGACATGGCGATTCCTCCTTCTCTTGCAATCCAAGCTTTATAACAAGATTGTAAACGGTTATAATCTTGAAAACATCGAAGGAAGTTGCCCGAAAATCCTGGTTTCTTGCGGAGAGGATGAGCGAATTGCCGGCTTCTTATGTCAACGTCTCTCCCGCTTGGTCCGCAGACTCCGTAAGGCTGATCGCAACGCCGTCGGACTTGGCCAAAAACGCCTTTTACTTCGTTCAGGAGGTCGGGCATTTCCACGCGAATGCGCCTTACTTTACGGAGCGCGAGGGGATCCACTCCTATCTGATCGTGTATACGGTATCGGGGTCCGGCAGGCTTACCTATCGGAATCAATCGTACGCTTTGACAAGCGGACAAGCGTTTTTTATCGACTGCTTGGACTATCAGCATTACGCAACAAGCGGAGACGGTACGTGGGAGCTGCTCTGGGTCCATCTGAACGGCAGCCAGTCGCGCCATTATTATGAAGCCTTTTCGGGTTACACGTCTGCTCCCGTCATCGCGGCAGGCAGCGACTCCGTCATTTCCGGATGTATTCGCGAGCTGATCGAACTTCATCGCTCTCACTTTGCGCACACCGAGCTGCTGAGTGCCAAGCTGCTTACCGACGTCCTGACGGAGCTGGTCGTCCTAGCCTCGGGCAGCGGACAGTCACCCGTAGACGTACCGTTCTACGTCAAGCAAACCGTGCAAGCCATCGATTCGCGTTACAAGGAAAGACTGACGCTTGAGGCGCTTGCGAACGAGCGCTCGGTCAGCAAATTTAATCTGTCCCGGTCATTCAAGCGCTATATCGGACTCGCCCCCATCGAGTATCTCATTCAAGTCCGCATGAACCATGCCAAGGAATATTTAAAATACGCGGATCTGCCGATCGGAGACATCGCGGAGCAGATCGGGATCGACAACGCCAGCCACTTCATCAACCTCTTCAAGGAACGTACCGGCTTGACGCCGCTTGCTTACCGCAAGCAGTGGAGAAGCCGCCGCTGAAGCCGAAAAAAGCGAACATAAAAACGCCTGTCGATGATTCATACGTAAGCCGCTCCGATTAGCCGCTAAGATGAGGCTTCGACGAGGCTTCGATGAGGCTTCGATGAGGCTTCGATGGGGCTTCGATGGGGCTTTGACGAGGCTTCGATGAGGCTTCGATGAGGCTTCGACGAGGCTTCGATGAGGCTTCGACGAGGCTTCGATGAGGCTAAGATGAGGCTTCGATGACCCCGCTTCGATGACCCCGCTTCGATGGGCTGCTCCGATGGGCCAATCCGTTGGGCTGCTCCGACCGATTGCCCCATCGTCACCCGCGTCGTTCTCGCCGCTAAACCTGCAAATATACATCTTTTTTTGCCGCTATCGCCCCCATTGGACAAAAAAGATGCGAAAATACAGGTATTTTCCTCCGTCAGCCGGGTTTCCAGCTTGTGCTGTCAATTTACCTGCATATTTGCAGGCATTTCACCAAGTGTGGCGCGTCGGTTGAAAATACATGTACAAATGCAGGCTTTTCGGCCCGCCAAACCGCGAAATAAGCGCCGGCACGCCATTAGCACGCTTCCCTCTCCACGTTCGACTCCACCCGAATCAGCATAGAGAGCACGCATAAAAAGCTCCCGCCAAGTTCAAAATGGCGGGAGCTTTTTGTTGTTGCTGCGCGTCTCTCCGGTGCAAGTCAGACTTAGTCTCCGACGGCCCCGCAGCATTTCTTGAACTTCTTGCCGCTGCCGCACGGGCAAGGATCGTTGCGGCCGATCTTGCGGCCGGTCTGGATCGAGATGACGTCCGCCTGGTGCGAGCGCTGCGGCATGGCGAGCACGTTGGACGGAATGCCGCCCCCCATCGTTATCTTGAGCTCGTCCGGACGATGTCCTTTCAGCACCCACGATCTCGTGCCGTTGTTGAGCCGCGCGAGCAACTCGCCGACTTCCTCGACAGTTTGCGCATCCTCGATCGAAAACTCGAACTGCAAAATCTCGAATGCCGCGCTCATCGACTTGCCGTTCTTGAACGTATCCGCGCAAATCTCGGCGATCGTGTCCGTTTCCTGCTTGTCCACCGCGTATTCGCGGGCCAGAAATCCGGCCAGCTCCTGATGCGCCTTCGTCCGCTCGACGTATTCGTACTCTCCCGCCTTGAGCAGCTCGGCCTTGGTGAATTCGCGGTACGGCAGATCTCCCCGCGCTTGTTGAATACGCAGCAGCTCCTGCGGCTCTTCGACGTCGAGGTTCGCATACAGCGCATCTTCGTCGAAATCGTACATCGCGCGGAAGTCGAGCGCGTCGACCAGTACCTCGAACATATCGCGACCGCCCTCGGGCGTCTCTCCCGTCAATGCGATCAGGCGCGCCTCCAGCTCGGGCTCCTCCAGCACGCCGTAATAGTAAAGCAGCCCCTGCGTGAGCTTGATGTGCTCCGTATTGCGCCTCACATGCGCAGGCGTGCCGGACAGCCCTTCCAGCTTGGCGAACCGCTCAACCAGCTCGGCCGGCATGACAAGCGACTTCTTGCCGTTTACCTCGCCGGGATATGCGATCCCGCGCTGGGCCAAATAGTAAGCGACCGGGCCGGATTCGGGCGGGTCCGCCATCAGACCTTTATTTTTCACCAGCCTGCGAATGATCGCCCACCGTTCTTCGTCCCACAATTGCGTCGATTGGGCGGCATAGTCGGCCAACACGGTCAGGAGACCGCCGACAAGCTTGTCTTTGTCCTGTTCGTTCTTCCAATCGTCTATCCTCAGCAGTCTCGCCATTTGCGTTAGCGATTCCCGGGTTTGCGGCGCCAAGGCATCCTTCAGCGAGAGCGGCCAAGTCAATGCCGGCCATTCGCCGTCAAGCTTCATATGCTCTGCCATCATCATCCTACTTCCGTTTTAATAAAAACAAGCCCGATCGCCAATCGGCCGGGCCTCCGCGCCAAACCGTGCGAAGTACGCTTTATACGCCCGTACGTTTCTTCTGGTTGTTCGGCTTCTTTTTAATTTGGCTGCGCATCTGCTTCACGTCGGTCGAAAAACCGCTCTGCTGTCCGCTGCCCTGCGCCGCGGCCTGCTTTTTCTGGGCCAGACGCTGCTTCATCGCTTCAGCCAGACTGATCTTTTTCTGCTCCGGCTTGTCCACGGACGCGGACGGATTGGAATCGCTGGATTGTGTCATACTCATCGCACCCCATTTATAGTCGCGCTGCAAGCTATTTTCATTATACAGCGGGTACGCCAAAAGAGCCACGCCCCCTTGCAGGGCGCGGCTCCTCGTCGGATCTGCGGCTCGGAGCGATAACGCGAAAGCCGGTCAGATTCGCTCGCTTGGCGGCAGCGGACCATCCTTGGACAGAATGCGGGGCAGCTCCCGGTCGATCGCCTGATTGCGAATCGCGCTGTCCGACACGTTATCCTCGGCCGGCGAGCTGGCGACGACGTCGTCGGTCAGCCCGTTGTCATGGCCGATCAGCAGTAAGAACCGCCCCTTGTCCACCTCCGGCGCGTACTCCATCGCTTCGCCGTTCGTAAGGCCGATCTCCTCGAGCCGGCCGGACAGCTCGCTGTCCCCGCCCGCCTTGATGATGCGCTTCACCTTGCCCAGCAGCGAACCATTGCCCGCGCCGGCGCCTTCCACCTCGACCAAATCCGCCGCCTGCCCCAGGTTGCCGAGGCTCCAGGACTCTTCCCGGTCCGCGACGACCGTCAGATCATGGTCGGAATGTCCCCTTATTTTCAAAGACTGAATCGCGTCGATGACTTCCTTGCTCGTGTCGAATACGCCGTATACGGTCATGGACATATCGGTTACCTCCGTTTGGCTGTCATGGGATATTCAACTTTACCCGCCGCGGCTGCGGATTAATCCCTGAAGGAATTGCCATCCTACAGGGTACTTAATAATGATCGCCGGAATTCCACATCACGCCGAAGGAGGACGACAGAGCATGCGGGCGGTAACCTTCCAGGGAAACAAGGACATCCAGGTTAAAGAGGTCGAGGATCCGAGATTGAAGCAAAAGGACGATATCATCGTGCGCATTACCTCCACGGCGATCTGCGGTTCCGATCTGCATATTTATCTGGGCGGCATGCCTACGCATAAGGGCTCCGTTATCGGCCACGAGCCGATGGGCATCGTCGAAGAAGTCGGTCCCGAAGTGACGCGCGTCAAAAAGGGCGACCGGGTCGTCATTCCTTTTAACGTGTCTTGCGGCAAATGTTATTATTGCGAGCACGACATGGAGAGCCAGTGCGACAATTCGAACCTCCACCCGCCCCTTAAGGAGGTCGACTCCGGCGGCTATCTGGGCTATACCGAACGCTACGGCAACTATCCCGGCGGGCAGGCCGAATATTTGCATGTTCCTTATGGCAACTTCATGCCCCTCGTAATTCCCGAATCGTGTGAAATGCCGGACGAGGCGCTGCTCTTTCTGTCGGACGTCCTGCCGACCGCGTATTGGAGCGTCGAGAACGCCGGCGTGAAGCCGGGCGACACGGTGACCGTGCTCGGGTGCGGACCGGTCGGGCTGATGGTCCAGAAATTTGCCGCCATGAAAGGCGCGATGCGAATCATCGCGGTCGACAACGTCCCTTATCGTCTCGCGCACGCGCGCAAGATGAACAACGTCGAAACGATCAATTTCGACGAGCACGACGAAGTCGCCCTGCACATCCGCGAGATTACGCGCGGCGGTACGGACGTCGTCATCGACTGCGTCGGCATGGACGGCAAAAAAAGCGCACTCGAGAAAATCGGCCAGAAGCTGAAGCTGCAAGGCGGCACCCTGAGCGCGATCGATATCGCGATGGACGCGGTCCGCAAGTTTGGTACGATTCAGTTGACGGGCGTATACGGCGCGCTCTACAACATGTTCCCGCTGGGCCATATGTTCGAGCGCAACCTGACGGTGAAAATGGGACAGGCACCCGCCATCCACTATATGCCGAAGCTGTTCGACATGATCGTAAGCGGCGAGTTCGACCCGACCGAGATCGTGACGCACCGCGTCCCGCTCGAGCAGGCGAGCGAGGCGTACAAGATTTTCAACGACAAGGAAGACGGATGTATTAAGGTTGTTTTGAAGCCTTAAATTTTGTGGGAAAGGACGGCTCTTCGCTCGCGTTCGAGCGGAGGGCTGTTTGGCGTTTGGGCGGCTGGTTTTTGCGTCGGAATGGCTCGCGGCAGGATAAGCTATGGCGGGCGCTGCAGGCTTTGCTATAATGGACGGAATAGATTGACGGCTGGAGAGCGCTGAAAGTTGCTGAATTTCTGCGTCCGATGCGATCTCGGTCACACCATTCCTTAATTGTAAAAAGGAGCGTCCGAACGCATGTCGATCCACAACCAACGCGAGGCCGAGGACCTCGTCTACCGCTCGTACCTGCGCGCAGCGCCGCGATTGAAGGCCGCGGGCGACGAACAGGTCCGCAGCCCCCACCTGACCCGCCTCCTGCTCGATTTGCTCGGCGCGCCGGACCGCGGGCGGCGATTCGTACTCGTAACGGGCAGCAAGGGAAAAGGATCGACCTCGCGTCTCGTCTCCTCTCTGCTCAGTCATCTCGGCTATAAGGTCGGCTTGTTCACCTCTCCGCATCTGGTAGACTACCGTGAGCGGATCCGTATTGACGGGCGCGCGATCGGGGAAGCAGATTTCGTGCGCATCGCGCGTCAAATCGAGCCGGCTTGGGCGGAGATCGAGCGCGGCTTGGAAGCGACGACCTATCAAGGTCCGGTCGGCGTGTCGCTTGCGATCGCGGTCAGTTGGTTCGCGGAGCAAGGCACCGACATTAACGTCGTCGAATGCGGTCGGGGCGGGCGCTTCGACGATGCCAACGTGCTCGCGAACGAATGGGCGGTCGTCACGGCGATCATGGAGGAGCATGTTCGCGAGCTCGGTCCCGGCATCGACGACATCGTGCGGCATAAGCTGGGCATCGCAAAGTCGGCGGATACACGGTTGTACGTCGGGGTGCAGCGGGACGACGTGCGCAGCTTGATCGCGGCGCAGCTTGGCGGGTCGGCAACGGCACGGGAAGCTTTGGGAGCGCGGGGAGAGGCGCGGATTGAGACCGGGGAAAGGGATGCGCCGGACGTCGGCCTCGCGGACGGATCCGGCGGGCGGGCGACCGTCGCCGGCGAAGCTTTCGCGGCCGAGCATGTCGCGATATCCCCGCGCGGCACATCGTTCGACGTCCGCACCAGGCGGTCGATTTATCCCGGTCTGACGCTGCCGCTACTCGGCGCGTTCCAGGCCGACAATGCGGCACTTGCGGTGCAGGCGTGCGAGGATATCGCAGGCGCGGCGCTCGATCCCGCGACGGTCGCCGCCTGCTTCGCCGGCCTGCAATGGCCCGGCCGCTGCGAGATCGTGAGCCGCGAGCCGCTCACGATCGTCGACGGCGCGATTCACCGCGACTCCGCCGCTTACCTGGCGAGCGTCGTAGAATCGCTCGGACTCGGGGGGGATGCGCGTGTCGCAGCGGTGATCGGCGTGCCGAAGGAAAAAGACTATGCGGGCGTCATCGAGACGCTCGCCCCCATATCGAGCCGCATCCTCGTGACGCGGCCGGACGTGAGCCATCTTGCGTTTCCGGAGGACGCGCTGGAGGTGGCTAAGCGATATTGCCCGGACGGCTGCGCCGCCTTCCCGGTTCTCGCGGACGCGCTGGACGCCCTTCGCGAAGGCCCGCCGCCCGACTGCATCCTCATCGTCGGCACGCAGACGCTGATCGGCAACGCCAAGCGGCTGTACGGGCAAGGGCTGGAGGATATCGGCCAATAGAAAACGCAGCTTGCGATTGGGTCTACGCTTAGCGCCTAAGAATACCCTTTTCAGCCGCTTCCTTTAGCCAGGACGGGAATTCGTTCAGCAGCTTGTCGTACAGCGATTCGTCGGATACCGAAGCGATGTCGTCGACTGGAATAAAATTCGCATTATCGACGACGCGCCCCTCCATCGTATCCAACTGCTTCAGCACCTGGAACTCGCCGCGGCCGATCCCGACGAACTGCCAGAAGATCGGCAGGACGGCCGAATCTGTAATGATTTTGCGAACGGCCTTTACCATGCCTCCGTCGTTAATGAATAAAATGTAAACCGGCAGGTCCGAAGGCTCTTCCTCGGTGTACTTGCGGATGACATCCTGCATGACAGGCGGCTCATTGTTGCGCCCGAACTTGTGGATGCTTTTGTTGTTCAAGACATGCTGCAGCACATAGTTCTTGAAGTTGCTCTCATCTGCGGTCGGCAGCCGGCTAAATTCATGATCGTACACCCACACGTCCAGCTGCGCGTCGTCGTCGAACTGACAGGCCACGGCTAAAATCCTTTCAACGACCTCTTGGACTGTGCCGTTGCGGTATAGCGACACCATCGAGCCCGATATGTCCAGTACCAAGGCAACCCTCGCCTTTACCCGGGATATCTTTTTCTTTTCCAAAGTGACGGCTACGAGCTTTTTGCGCAAGTCAATAGAAGTGACCGGCCGCTCAGTTAGTGTTTGCTTTGCCGCAGATACCTGGCCGCTTGCTGCTTCCAGTTCCTCTTTTGCAGCCTTCAGCTGGACTTTGTCAGCTTCCGCATCAGACACTGCGTTCTCTTGCAGCGCTTCGTCTGCCACCTCCAGGCCGAAGTGCTTGCAGAGCGCGCCCAAGCCACCGATGAACCCGCTGCCGACAGCATTATATTTCCATTCGCCGTTGCGCAGGTAGATTTCTCCGACGACAATCGCATTTTCCTTACCGAGATTGTCTGCAAAGAGGAAACTTCCGAGTTCCTCTCCTGACGCAGATTGTATGCGACATAACGCATGCGCGACTTCGCCGAAGGTCCCTCCCTCCCTGCCCGCCGGCATCGTGAATCGTCAACGTGATCGCCAGCTTAACGACGTCTTCGGGCATCCTCGGAAATGAGATGCGCAGACTTTCGCGCGTACCTCCGCCATTTTCTGTCGCATGCCGGACGGCATGCTGCCGGCTGACCGGCTGATTGTAAAAAATAAAGTCTTCGTCTCGCGCGCAGATGCCGTCTGCGTTAAGCAAAAAAGCGGAGCCGTTAATATCCAGCCCCGCTGTCGAAGCCTGCCATTCAAGCTGCAGCTCGATCTCCTCGTTCTTTCCGCCAGCGGTCAGATCAATTCGCTGTCCTCTTTGAATCTGCATTTGTCGATCGCTCCTCTCAACTTGATCTGCTCGCTCGCGTCAACGCCCCGGAGACGGCAAGAACTGCTGCACCCAGCCGCCAAAGCCGCGTGCATTGCGCGTCTGGATGAGAACGACGCCCTCCCCGCGGAATCGGCAGACGGCCACTTCGCCCGAAGTAAAGGTGTTAAGCCACCCGCTCGCCGCCTTTTGAACGGTATAGTCCATATAATCCGGCCAGGCGACGAGATGCTGGTTGTCGATAATGATCTCCTCGCCGGGCGCCAGATTGATCGCGTGGATCGCGCCGAAGGAAGACAGGAATACCGTTCCCCTGCCGCTGATCTTGACGATAAAGAAGCCTTCTCCCGAGAACAGGCCCCTGCTAAGATTTTGCATCTTGGTCGTTACCTCGATGCCCGCGGTACCGGCTAGAAAACCGTCTTTCTGTACATAGAGACTGTACGAGCCGTCCAGCTCTACCGCCTGCACGTCGCCGATCGAGCTCGGCGCCAACATCACCTCTCCGGGCCTGCCGCGTGCGGTCAACTCTTGGAAAAAGAATTTCTCACCGCTCAGCATCCGGCCAAGTCCGCGCATAATTCCGCCATCGACCGTACCTTTCAGATCAATATGAGGGGGCATGGATACCATCGCGTTCATCTCGGCCTTGACGGATTCTCCGCTCTCCAGCGCAAGCTTTACGATCGGGAATGAATGGCCGTATAAAATCTCGTATTTCAACTCTATCTAACCACCTTTATTTTCAAAATTTTACTTTAACCATAGCATAGATTATGAACGGATTGCCTAAATCTTCCTTTAACTGAGCTCTATCACCCAAATAAAAATGCCGCAGCACGTCCATTAGGACAATGCTACGGCGCTTTTTATTCTCTATGCCTTTCTCGAATAGGTCATGCGATCCAGATTACCGATGTACAGGAGGCTGGATGTCGTACTGCCCTTGAATACGATGCAGAGCGTCTGCTTGCCGGTGAGCGTCCGGTTCAGCGCGGCGCCGGCGGTCTTGTACGAGCCCCAGCCGCTGCCCGTATTCGGCAGGCTGACGGTGCCGACGAGCTCGCCGTCCTTGTCGTTCAGCCGGATCTCGGCGACGACGTCCGCAGGCACCCGGTTCGTCGGCGCGTCATAGACGATCTCGACGTAGTTTTTGCCGATCGTCCCGAACGCGAGATCCTTGTAGGTCAGCCACGCGCCGGTGAAGGTGTTGCCGACCGTGGTGCCGCCGTTGTTGCCCTCCGTTTTAAGCGCATTGTTGTTAAACGTGTTCTTGTCCGTCGACCACTCGCTGCGGTTCTCGAACTCGACATTGATATCCGGCTCGCTGAGCGCGAAGGCCGCATTGTCGAAGTTGCCGATATACTTGTACGTGGCGGTCGACGTGCCCACGAGCACGAAGTAAACATCCTGCACGCCGGACAGCTTCTTCGTCAGGTTGGCCGTCGCCGTCTTGTACGTGCCCCATGCGCCGGCTGTCGGCGGCGTCAGAACCTTGCCGACCAACTCGCCGTCCGGCGCGCCAAGCCTTACTTCGACCGCCGCATCCACCGGGCAGCTGGCGGTATTGCCGCTGTACTCGACGGATACTTGATCGACGCCGGCGCTGCCGAAGTCCATGCGCTTAAACGCCAGCCACGCGCCGTTAAACGTATTTTTAATCTGCTTGCCGCTCTTGCCGTTCTCGGTGCCAAGCGGCGAATTGTTGTATGGGTTCAATGCGGTCGACCATTCATCGTAGCTCTCAAGCTCCAGCTTGGCGAAGTCGGTCCGTACCGGCTGCTCCGGCGCAGCGAGCGTAAACGCCGCATTGTCGAAGTTGCCGATGTACTTGTAGGTCGTGTCCGTCGATCCGGTCAGTACGAGGTAAACGTCCCGAACGCCTGTGACAGTCTGCGTCAACGCAGCGGTCACGGTCTTGTACGTTCCCCACGCGGCGGCGGTAGGCGGCGCGCCGACCTTGCCGATCAGCGCCCCGTCGACGGAATCCAATCGTACTTCCACCGCGGCATCCGCCGGTACGCTCGTGCTGTTGCCCGAGTATTCGATGCTGAACTGATTAACGCCTTCAGTGCCGAAGTCCATATGCTTGTAAGCCAACCATGCGCCGGTGAACGTGTTGGCGACCTGTTGGCCGCTCTTGCCGTTCTCGGTCTTGAGCGGACCGCCGTTGACGGGGTTCACGCTGTCGGTCCAGGCGTCGTACTTCTCCAGCTCCAGCTTGGCGTAGTCGCTGCGAAGCTTCCAGTTGGCGAACGTCATGCGGTCGAAGTTGCCGATGTACGGAAGTCCGCTTGTCGTGCTTCCGTGCATGACGATATATAGCGTCTGTTTGCCCGCCACGGTCTTCGTAAACTGCGCGTCCGCCGTCTTGTACGACGTCCACTCGGTGCCTGTCCGCGGCAGGGCCACGGTACCGAGCAACTCTCCGTCCACGCTGCCTAGGCGAACCTCCAGCTTGGCGTCAGCTGGTACTTTGGCAGTTGGAGCCGCGTATTCGACCGTAATATGGTTGGCGCCTTCGGTGCCGAGATCGACGTCCGTATAAGCGAGCCATGCGCCGTCGAACGTGTTGGCGACGATCGTGCCTCCGTTGCCGTCTTCTGTCTGCAAAGGCCGGTTGTTAAACGTATTCACGGCCGTGCTCCATTCGCTGCGTCCCTCGAACTGCACGAGACCAGGCTCCGTCACCGGCGGCTCGTCCGGCTGGATCGGATCGAGCGGCGGCAGCGGCGGCTTGACCGGGATCGGCAGCGGATCGGGCAGCGGCTCCGGCTGCTCGGGCGGATCTTCGCCCGGCGCTGGCTTCGGCTCCGGCTCCGATACGACCGGCTCGGCGAGCCACAAGGAATTGTAGATGTCGCCGTCAAACGCGTCGACCAAGTATACGTTCACCTTGAACTTCTCCGCGTTGACGTTAAAGATCTGCGACACTTCGAACCCGCCGGCCTCGACCGGCATGGCGCTGCTCACCCAGGCCTGGTCGTTGCCGTCCATCAGCTGGATGACCGCGTAGGCGGAGCCTTCATAGTCGCCCTTCAGCGTACCCGTGACGCGGACGTCCATATTGCCGTCCCGTCCGACGTCCGCCTGCAGGTCGTATACGTTCCACTGAATATCCGACGTATAGGCCGCATCGGAGAGCAAGGCTTCGCCCGAGGTCACGCCCCGCGCATCGTCGGCTTTGACCCGCACCTGCACCTGGCCGGCACGGTAGGCGAGCGGTCCGACGGTCTGCGGATTGGCGGTCGCCGGCTTCCAGCTCTGTCCGCCGTTCACGCTGAACTCATAATCCTTCGCCTGCTCGAATCCGGAAACGACGGTCCAGCCAAACGTATTGGCCGTGTCGTCCTGTACCGGCGCGGTCGGCGCCCCCGGCTTGACCATCGGTACGATGGCCTCCAGTCCGAGATCGAAGGCGATGTCCGAGCTGGTCGCGTTCACCTGGTGAACCTCGGCGGTTAATACGTTCGTGCCTGCGACCAGGTAAGACGGATCGATCGTATACACGTTCACGTCCCGCTCGTCGCCGACGGTCGCATTGGCGTACGTGCCGTAGCTCACCGTGCCCGACGGCATGTTCGTACGAATGATCTCGCGCCCGTTCAAGTACACGATCGCGCCGTCGTCGCGAATCAGGCTGGCGTTCAGCTGGATGAGCTGCTTAGGATCCGCCACCTCGAACGTCTTGCGGAAATACGTGGTCGGATACTTGTTGTTGGCGTCCGGGCCGTAGCTCGTCTTCGTATTTGCGTAATTTTTGCTGTCGTAGCCGAGCGGCGCGGCGCCGGCAGCCCAGCTGCTGTCGTCGAACGAGCGTCCCGTCCAGCCGATTGCAGCCGCCTGACCCTTGTCCATATACTTCCACTCCGCTCCCGCGGGGACGAGCGTCCGGCGAGCCAGCGCATTGTCCACGGTCGCGTCGTAATCGGCGGTCGGCGGCGCCGCACTTGCGGCAGCGCCCCAACTCGTGTTGGGCGTCGCACCCATCTCGAACGAAATCGTGCCGCCTGCCATAATGTCGTCGTAGTTGATCCATGCCTGATTAAAGTCGGCGCCGTTCAGCTTCGCCGATTGAATGAAGCGATTTTCGCTCGAAACGTTGTTCGCCTTGATCGTAAACGTCTTGCCGCCGTCGAGATGCAGCGTCATCTCGTCAAAGATCGGCGAGCCGATCAGGAAGTAAGGATCGCCCGGATTGGCCGGGTACAGACCCATCGCGCTGTAGACGAACCAGGAGGACATGCCGCCCGCATCGTCGTCCATCGACGGCAGATAGCCTTCCGGATCGTCGCGGTAGACGCGCGATTGGATCGGGTACGCGTAAGGACCGTGGTTGTGATACTTTTGCGTGACGACTTCCGTCGTGAATTCGCGCGCGTAATACTGGGTCAGGTAAGGGTGCCCCAGGTAGTTGAACAGATACGGAACCTGCAAATCCGGCTCGTTGATCGCCATGTATTCGTCGATCGCGAAGAAATGCTGCAGATCCTGCGCCATCGCTTGCTTGCCGCCCATCAGATCTGCCAGCCCGCCGACGTCTTGCGGCACGAACCAGCGGTACGTCCACAGATTGCCTTGATAAGCGTACTTGTCCACCGCCGTGACGTCGGTCTTTGCGACCGTCTGGGCGTTCGGGGTGAAAAAGCCGCGCTTGTCGCCTTTCTCGTCCACCTGATTGGCGTTCCACAGCGACTTGTAGGACAAGGCGACCGCTTTGTACTTTTCGTAGATCGTCTTATCGCCGAGCATCGCTGCCAGCTTCATCGGGAAGTAGGCGCTGTACGCCTTTTCCAGCTTGCCCGAGATCTCGCTGTCGCTCACCGTGTAGTTGTCCGTGTCGACCGCCATTCCCTGGAGCGCCTTGTACGCGTCGAAATCGGTGAAGCCCTTCGCGTAGGCGTCCAGAATGACCGCGCCGTTGAACTCGTTGCGCACGGTCGGGCTTGGCCAATAACCGTCGCCCCACTGCACGTACGAGCCCCTCGTGCTGTACAGGTCGACCATCGACTTCACCATGTTTTCATACCGCTTGGGATCGAGTACCGAGTACAGCGCATACTTGCGGAAGTCGTCCCAGGTCGACCAGCCGTTGTAATACTCGAAGTCCTCGCCCAGCTCGGAAGCCTGGCGGACCGTGTTCTCGTCCCGGCCCGCGCGGAACGTGCCGCTCGAGCTCGTTACGTTTTTCGGATGAAGGAAGGAATGGTACAGCTGGGTGTAGAACACCCGCTTGTTCTCCTCGTCGCCGCCCTTGATCTCGACCTTGTTCAAGACGTCGCTCCAGGCGCTTCGCGTGCGCTGATGCTGCGCTTCGAAGTCCCAGTCCGGAATGTCGTGCGAACGCTCGTATTTGGCCTGCTCCACGCTGATCGTCGACAGCCCGACCTTCGCCTGAATGACCGCACTGTTCTTCGTGTTGAAGTTCAGCCATACGCCGCTGTTGAATCCGGTGCGAGACGCCACAGCGCCCACCGAATCGCCCTGCCAGGACGAATACGAATCGAAGTCGCGATCGAATTGGATCGAATAATAGATCGTATAGTAGCCGTGTCCGCAAACGTTTTTGGACTGGATCATGCCGCTGATCTCATTGGCGCCTTCTACCTTGAGGTTGGCGTCCACCATGCCCGCGTAGGAGTTGGAGAGATCGACCAGCACCGAGCCGGTGTCGGTACCCGGGAACGTATAGCGGTGAAAGCCGACGTTGTCGGAGGCTGTCAGGTCGACCTTGATGCCGCTCGCCAGCGTCACGCCGTAGTAGCCCGGAGAAGCAGATTCGCTGCTCTTGTCGTATTGCTGCTTGTATTCGCTGCTGTTCTTGGTAAAGGAGCGGGTCTCGGGCATCATCAGAATGTTGCCGCCTGCGCCGCTGCAGCCTACGCCGCTGAATCGAAGCTGGGAGAAGCCCTTCAGGAAGCGGTCCTGATAATAGTAGCCGCTGAAGGCGCCGCCGTCGCCGTCGGGACCGACGGAAGCCAGGCCGAAGGGCATCGTCGGCCCCGGATTGGTCTGCCCGTTGTCGCCGAGCGTGTTGATAAACGGATCGACGTAATCGACAGGCAGCAGATCGGTGGCCGGAGCCGCGGGAATCTGGTCCGCTTCTACGCCATAGATCTCGACCTCGTAGAGGCGCGCCGTGTTGTTGTCGTATGCCGCCTGGTCGATATACACGCGGACGTAACGGGCGGAGAACGTCGGCACCTGACGGTCGACGAGCGTCTGCGCGTTGTTGCGCACGACGTCGATATCTTCCCAGGTCGTTCCGTCGTCGCTGCGTTGAAGGCGATAGTCCTTCGTATTCCAAAACGGACTGTTGGCCGATTCGCCGATGGCGGCGTTTTTGACGACCCACTGGTTGATATTGTAGGTTTTGCCCAGATCGAGCTTCAGCCACTTCTTTTTGACCGTGGTATTGTCGCACCACTTGGTCGTGAGCTTGCCGTCGACGGCAGCGGACGCCGATTCGTTGGCGTTGCACTTGCCGGAAGCCGTCGCCGTCGAGTTCAGGGCGACGTTCCAGGTCTTCGTATAGCTATCGGCAGCGGTCTCTTCCGCATGCGCCGCGCCCGGCGCCGCCGACGACAAGACGCCGTACAGCAGCAGCGCAGCCATTGCGGCCGCAATCCACCTTTTTAACATGGGGTTCGGATCCTCCCGCACTTGGATTAGTTCGTGGCGACCGGCAGCAGCCGGTCGATCATCGCGGCGGCTTCAGCGCGCACCACAGGGCTCTTCGGATTGAACTGCTTTCCGTCGCCTTGCATCAGACCTTGCGTCGATGCTTGCTCGACGGCTGCGGTTGCCCAGACGGAGATGTCCGTTTGGTCGGCAAATGCAGTCTTGCCGGCGCTTGCGTTGCTTCCGCTGCTTCCGCTGCCCAGGCTGAAATATTTGGCCGCACGCACCAGCGCGACCGCCGCTTCTTCGCGGGTGATCTTGTCGTTCGGACGGAAGGCGCCGTCGTAGCCGGATAGAATGCCCAGCGCAGATGCCATAGCGACCGGCTCGGCATAATACTGGCTGGCTGCGACGTCCTTGAACGGTTGGGCCGTACCGGCAGCCGCCGGCGCTTCGCCCTTCCAATCGACCGCGCGCATCAGGATCGTGGCGAACTCCGCGCGGGTGATGCTCCGCGACGGCTCGTAATGCGTCGCGTCCACGCCGGTGACGATATGCTTGGCCGCCAGCGAACGGACCGCGTTTTCGGACCAATGCGACGCCAGATCGGCGAAGCGCTTGTCGTACTGAAGCACGGCATACGTCGAGAAGTGCTTCGGCTTAAAGGTCAGCACGCCGCCATCGACCGTGCCGCCCGCATACTCGGCCTGATCGCCGTTCAGGAAATAGACGCCTGCCGTCTGGGCAGAAATGGCCGCCGCCTGCTCCGGCGTCAGCTTGATCGTCACCGTTGCGGGCTTGCTCAGGTTATGGATATCCGAGCTCGTGCTGCCGGACAAAAGCTGAATATCGACCGACAAGACGATGCCCGTGAATTTGTAAGACGCGTCAGAACGAATCGAACGGTCGATCTGGCTTTGCGCTTCGCCGGTTAAAGCGGTATTCAGCGTTAGCCGTACCTTGGCCTGCGCGTCTGGGGACACGGGAATCGCCCCGGCGGGCAGCTGGATCTTGAGATCGCCGGCGGACAGCACCAGCTCCCGGTTGTTGTCGCTTAGCGACTTGAACGAAGCTGCGGACAGCTCCAGCGGCGTACCGCTCTTGAGGGCGGCCGCTGGCAGCTCGATCGTGACGGAACTGCCAGGCTGCTTGATCGCGGCTTCCATCGTGTCGGCGCCGATCACATAGCGGCCGTCCTGCGACAGCTCCGGCTGCGCGACCGAGCCGGATGCTTTGCCGGCTCCCGCCGGAATGGCCGAACCGTTCGCAGGCGTCGTGCCCGGGTTACTGTTGCCCGGATTGTTGTTGCCCGGGGTTTCATTGCCCGGATTCTCGTTGCCCGGATTCTCGTTGCCGCTGCCGAGCTTTTCGACGACAGCGAACGTTTTTTGTGCCGAGTCCGAGCCGGAGCCGGCGATTACCGTGTAGGTGCCGTACGGCGCGAGAGCCGCATCGGACGAGATCGTCAGCGTCTTGGCGTAGCTGCCGTTCGTTGCCGTCAGCACGTCGACGAAGAAGGTCGTCTTGGACGGGCTCACGATTTTCACCGCGACCTGCGCGCCGATGCCGGCGCCCGTGCCGGACAGCGTGATCGTGCCTCCGCGCAGCACCTCCTTCGCGCTTACGGCAAGCTCGAAGGGAGCGGCTGCATAGCCGGCTGCCGGCGAGAGCGCGAGTATCCATAACATAACGGCCGCCACGTATTTCTTCACCGCGTTCATTCCTTTCCTTCTCTCCGTCACTGAAGCACCTTCGCTCTCGCGAGCTGCTCAGGCAGGCTCAGATTGTTGTCGAACTGATCGAGCACGAGCACCTTCACGCTATAAGCCGCGCCGCTTACATCGAAGTATTGCGCGATGCTGAGCTTGCCCTTCTTGAGCGGCACGGCGTTGATCAGTTGCGGCGTTTCTCCCTTGAGCAGCTGGAACACGACATAGGCATCGCCGTCGTACGCTTCCAGCCGCTCTACCGTAACGTTGGCCTGAAGCTTGTCCCCGCGCTTCAGTTCGCCTGCGATCTGATACGTATCAAGCTTGCTGTTGACCGTAAACGGCGCATCGGAGAGCAGCGGCTCGCCTGCTGCGGTGCCGACCGTTTCATCTGCCGCAACGCGCACCTGTACCTTGCCTGCCGCATAATCCATATCGCCGACCGGCTGCGGGTTGACTGTCGCCGGCTGCCAAGAAACGCCGCCGTCGACGCTGAATTCATAGTCGGACGCCTTGTCGTAGCCCGGCACGTTCGTCCAGCCGAACGTATTGCGTCCGTCGTCGACCTTCGGCGCGTTCGGAGCCGCCGGAGAGAGGCCCACCGTGCTCGCAAAAGCCGCATCCGAGTTGTCCCGCTTGTCTACCGCGCGTACCGCAAACTTATAGCCCTTGGACGCGCTCGTTCCTTCTACCGTATAGCTGTAGTCGGTCTGCCCTGCGGCAATCGGCACGTATACGCTCCAGTTGGCGCCGAGCTTGCCCGTCGCTTCGTAGATGCGGAAGCCGCGGATCGCGTCGTCCGAGCTGGACGCCGGCAAGCGCCAGGAGAGCTTGGTCTTGCCGGTTCCCGCCGGTGCTGCCTTCAGTTCCTCTACCGCGGCAGGCTTGCTGTCCTTGCGGACGATTGTATACGTATCGAACGGCTTGTCCTGCCCGGATTTGTACGAATCGATCGTGAAGCTGTCTTCCGTCATCCGGATGCCCGAGTAGATCGGCTCGTACGGCTGCTCGTAGACGGCCGCGTAAAAACGGTCGACGCCGTTCTTGAGGTCGTAATACTTGGTCCCGGCGGAGTTGTTGATCATGTAAAGCGTGCCGTCCGGATTGAGCGGATTGCCGTCCTCGTCCTTTTGAATGTTGGCGACCGGCTTGTTGCCGTACATTTGATAGGAACGCATGAACGTATGGTCGTGTCCCTGCAGCACGACGTCGATGCCGAGCTCGTCGAACGCCGGATAGAGCGTTTCGCGCAGGGCCAGGATATCGCTGTCGACCGCGTGGTTGCCGAGCGAGTAGATCGCCTTATGGAACGCGACGACCTTCCACTTTTTGTCCGTCTGCGCAACCTCTCTTTTCAGCCACTCGATCTGTTGTCTGAACGATTCCTTCTGATTTTCGTCCCAACCGATATCCATCGTATTGAGCACCATGATATGCGCGTCGCCGTAATCGAACGCATACACGCTGCCCGGCGGCAACGGCTTCTCGATCGAATTGTTCGGATAGTTGAGATGGTAGTAGTAGTTGTCGTTATAAGGCCCTTCGTGGTTGCCGACCGCAGCCATCAGCGGCAGGTTCATCAGCAGCTTCTGCGGTTTGCCGAAATAATCCAGCCACTGCGACTCCAGCGCGCCCGCATCCACCTGGTCGCCGGTCATGACCATGAACTTCGCGTTCGGATAATCGTCCAGCGCATTGCCCAGCGTCTTCGCCCACACCTCGTAATCGTTCGTGTTGGCGCCCTGGGAGTCGGTCATATAGAGGAATTCGTAATTGTGGTCGTCGTTGCCCTCCGTCGTAAAGCTGCCCACCTGGCTCCAGTGGCCGTCGTTGCCGACGCGGTATTGATACGCCGTGCCGGGCGTCAGGCCGTCGACCAGCACCTTATGGCTGATGAAAGAGCCGGTGGTAGAGTTCGTAATCTTGAGGTTCGTCAGCACCCGCGTCTCCTCGGGTTTGCCTGCGTAACGCTTCGCGTCCTGCGAGTCGAACGCCTTGCCCGCAGGGACGACCTCAACGATGCTGTCCAAAATGTTGGCCGGCGCCGCATTCGGCTTGTCGTACGGCGTGTACCAGGCGAACGAGCGGTTCGTCTTGGCGCTGCCGTACAGCGACATCGCGATCGCGATCGGCTCGTAGCTGATCGCTTCTGAGTTGTTGGACGGCGTGAAGCGGAAGGCCGCTACCGGCGTGCCGTCCGACAGCTGCAGCCCCGCTTGTCCGTCATAGGAGACGTTCAGCCGCTGGCCGGGCTTCACGGCCATCCCCAGATTCAGCGTCAGGGACGTCGGCGACGCTCCGGCGCCTGCAGCGAGGAGCTGGATCGGCTGATCGTCGACCGTCACGGCCAGATGATCCTTCAGTCCGGCTGGCAGCGCGCCTAAGTCCGCATATGTAGCCATCGTGACGCTTAAGCCGTCTGACGGAATAAAGCCCGACACCGGTCCTGCGTACCCTTCGGCCAGATAGAACGCCGAAGCCGGCACGATCTCCTTGGCTATGGTCGCCGTGGACCACTTGAGATAGAGGTTCGAACCGCCGAAGTCTTCGAAGTATTCAATCTTGATCTTGTGCTTTGTGCCGCCCTGGAGAGAGATCGGTGCGCTCGTCTGCTCCTTGTCCCAATCGTTCACCCAGTGATCGATGACCGGCTGGTCGTCGATCCATAGTCTAAAGCCGTTGTCTCCGATCATGTAAAACGTATAATCGCCCGTCTGCGGCACTGCCAGCTGACCGGTCCAACGCACGTTGGCGTTGTCCTGCTTGCCCGCATAGGTCTGCAGCACAGGATCCAGATTCGTAAAGTTAATCTGCGAATCGATCGTCGTGCCCTTATAATCGCCAAAATCAAAGCTGCTCGTGCCGGCAAAATACTCGCCTAGCAGACCTTGGGCCCCCCCTACAGCCTGCGCCGCTCCATTCAAACTTGCGTCCGTCTCCGAGGCGACCGTCGTTACGGCCTCCGGAGCTCCCGTCGTACCGTCGCTTCCTGCCGCTTGCACCAGATAATAGCCTCCGGAAAATACCGAAGTCCACAGCAAGACAGCCGCCAGCAGGCGGCTTGTCCGCGCGGGTTTTCTCTTCACTCCAAATTCCCTCCCAATGAAAAAATCGCCAGTCATTAGGTAACCTTACGCTTTGGAAGCGCTGTGCAGATAGGCATGGAATGTAAAGAGATAGTCATTTCTCGGTAAATTATAGTTAGTTAGTTAGCTTAAAACAGAAACATTTCGTTAGGTAAATGGGTATAAAGATGCGTTTAAGGGGGGCGTTTTTCTCCTTTTCCTGCATAAGCAGGAAATTCCCATGCCATGCTAAGCTACGGTCCACAATACATGCCCGGGAAGCGTCGTCTACATGATCAACTTCAACCTGTCCAACCAAATCAATCAATGCGAGCATCTGATCCAGCAGCTCGTGACTCAGACTCAGCAAGCAAGCCAAATGTATCAACAACTGCAGTAGCAGGAGCAGCAAAACGCTTCGCGTCTGGAAGAACTTGCCCAACGCGAGCATAAAGCCGCCAAGCAGCAACAACAGCACTTCTCGTCGATTAACGGCATGAACAGAAGCTTCCAATAGCATCTGACTTCTCCCTGCAAAAAGCGAAAAAAGGTCGCCTGTCCGCCCGGTAATTCCACCGGGCGGCAGGCGACCTTTGCATATCACTGCAGGAGCTCGATGGCCCGCTTGGGCGTTCAGGTCCGCTCGATCCGCAGGGCGAGCGCGTCTCTGTACAGCGCCGCCAGCTCCCCCTCGGTCTCGGGATGCTGCCTGTAATGGTCGCCGAGCATCACCTTGTGATTGATCTCGATGACGAGCGGTCCATGCAGCGCGGTGTCGAGAATGTCGACGGAGCAGAACACCATATCCAGTGCCGCGGCGGCCTTTACGGCGAGCGGAGACAGGCGCGCGCGATCCGCATCCGGCACCTCGACGGAACTGGCGCCCTCCGCGAGGTTGTGCTTCCACGAACCGTTGCGCTGCTTGCCCACCCAGACGCGCGCTTCGCCGGCCAGTACGACGATCCGGTACTCGAACTCGGCTTCGCAATAGGGCGATACCGCCGCATGCCGCTCGAGCGCAAAAACGGCGCGAAGCGCCTCCCGCAGCTGTTCCTTATTGCGAACGCGGTAAACGTGTCTGCCCTGCGCGCCGTCGTCGGGCTTCACGACCGCGTCGCCGCCGAACCGCTCGAACGCGGATTCCGCGCGAATGTAAGTATCGGCGGCACCGGCGCCGAACCGGTGGCCCGGATGCGGCAGGAAGATATGCTCAACGCCGGGCACGTCTGCCGCCCGGAGCGCATCCGAGGCAGCCGATTTGCTCACAGCAAGCGCCGATGCCGAGCTTGGATTGAGGCCGAGCTCCGCATCCGTCATCAGAAAGCTCGCCTCGCCCCTTCGCGCCCGGTAAGTCAGGTTCGGCGTAATCGTCTCAAACGAGACGCCTTCCGCCTCGCCGGCCCGCTGGATCAGCTTCAAGTAGGGGCGGGTCGTGCCTTTTCCGTCCAATCGCTCCAGCCACTCATGACCCTGCGGGAACTGCGTGCGCAGCGCGTCGCGCAGCCAACCGCGCTCCGCCCCATCCAGGCGCGGCAGCATCGTGTCCAGGTCCCTCCGATCCTTCTCCCGGATCGATGAGCCCCCGCCTTTGTACAGCAGCTGGATCTCGGGTCGCAGATACGGCACTCCGCCTTCCGTCCGCAAAAATAGCTCGGCCGCCGGCTTGCGAACCGCTCGCGATCTGCGATACGTCCACATGCCGTCTACGATGTCAATCAGCATAAGCTGGAACGCCCATGGCGAATGCGCATCGCGCCTCACCCAAATATCAGTCTCCTCCGTCAGCCGATCCTGCGCGCCAAGCCGGGTCAGCCGGCCGTTTTCCGCCAAGTGAAGCTCCCAATCCGCCGCCAGCCGCTCATAGACCGAAGCAAATTCAGCGAGCGGCAGCAGCACGTCGATATCATCATGCGGCCGAGTCTGCCGGCCAAGATGCAGGTCAAGCGCCCATCCCCCTGCGATTCCCCAAGCCCCCCGCCAATCCGATAACAACCTTCGAATTTCCTCTACGCCTAGCGGCGCCCATCGGTACTTTGCGTCCGTCATATCCTTTTCCACCCGTTCGTTCTTGTTTCTTCTATTGTAATGGATGCCGCGCGCGTTGCGAAGGCGATCTTCCGTCCGCCTCTCCTGCGAGTCTTCTTATTCAGCCAACTTTCAGGCGCGTTTAAATGGCGTTTAAGGTTGACGGCGCATAATGAGTTACATCATCGATCAAGCCTATCGGCTACGATAAAAGAGGAGGGCGTTTATGGCCCAGCAAAAGTGGATCAAGTGGATCGTCGGACTGTCGGGCGTCGCTTTATTTACGGGGTTTGTCGGATTGGTGTCGGCCAAAGGCGAGACGACCTCGACCACGCCTGCCGAATCGTCGAACAGTTCGATCGCGCAAGGCGACGATCAGGTAACCGACCAGTGGCAGAGCCAGACGGACGACGGACAGACGGGCGGCTTTGGACGCCGCGGCGGAGGCCGATTCGGCGATACGGACTCGAGCAGCGGTACAAGCAACCAGAATCCCTCCGGCAATCAAGGCAGCATGAGAACGCATGCGTCTTAAAAATACTTAGAACCCCAGGAGGCGGCGCGTATGGAACACGATCATTTCCGGGCCATGAATACGACGATTGTCACGCAGGGCTTGCCGGTTCGCTGGCGCGCGCAGGCGAGGAACTGGTTCGCGTTCGCGGAAGCCCAGCTCAGCCGCTTCCTGCCGGACAGCGAGCTGTCGCGGCTAAACCGCGCCGAAGGCCGGCCGTTTCTGGCGACGCCGCTGCTCTATCAGGTGCTCGCCGAAGCGGACCGCTACCATCGCGAGACCGGCGGGTTGTTCAGCCCTTATCTGGGCAAGGAGATGGAGCGGCTCGGGTATGACAAGAGCTTCGAGCGGCTGAAGCGCGCCGAAGAGGAAGCAGGCAAGGCGAGCGGAGCATGCGGCGAGAGCGCGGGGGTTGTTGCAGGCGCAGTTGCGGGTGCAGCTACAGACACAGTTTCGGACGAAAGCCGCGGGACGCTACACCCCCCGGGTATCGCCGCCCCTGCCGCAGAGCTGGATCCGGGCAGCCGTGCGATTCGGCTGCGATCCGGCACGGCAGTCGATCTAGGCGGCATAGCCAAGGGCTGGACGGCCCGGCACTTGGCGAAGCTGGCCCGGCAGGACGGCGTACGCACGGGCGCCATCGGCGCGGGAGGCGACTTGATCCTCTGGGGCTGCCCGCCGGACGGGTGGCAGATCGGCGTCGCGGACCCTTGGCGCCCGGAGCAGGACGCGACCGGCCTCACGCTTCGCAGAGGCGCGGGCATCGCGACCAGCAGCGCGGTCAAGCGCCGCTGGCAGGACCGGGACGGGCATATGCGCCATCACATCGTCGATCCGCGCACCGGCCGGCCTGCGCTCACGGATCTGGTGCAAGTTACGATGATCGCGCCGGATGCGGTCATGGCCGAAGTATACGCCAAGTGCGCGCTGCTGCTCGGAGCGGACAAAGCTCCGGCGTGGCTTACGCGAGAGAGCCCCCGCTGCACGATGGTCGGCGTCCGGATCGACGGCTCGCTTATATACGGCGGCGATCTGGAAACGTATGTGATGGAGGAGCGTGTTAGCTATGAACGGATTGGCTGATTGGCTGACCGTGTGGACGACGACCCGCGCGGCCGGCATTACCTGTTATCTGCTGCTGTTCGTATCGACCGGCGCCGGCATATTGACGAGCCTCAAGCTGTTCGCGCCGAAAACCCGCGCGGCCGTGCTCTTCATTCACCAGTCCGCCGGCTGGTTCGGCTTCTTGTTCGGCAGCTTGCACGGGTCGGTGCTGTTGTTCGATAAATACGTCGGCTACAGCCCGCTGGAGCTGCTCATTCCTTTTGCCGCCCGTTCCCATCCTTTTTTGACGGGACTTGGCACGCTGAGCTTCTATATCGCGCTCCTGCTGCTCGTTTCGTCGGACATGATGAAGCGGCTCGGCAAAAAGACCTGGCGTACGATCCACTTTCTCGCATTCCCGGGCTTCTTCATGGGTCTCGTCCACGGGCTGCTCCTCGGTACCGATTCGAGCGAGCCCTGGATGAAATGGACGTATATCGCGACCGCCGGCTTGATCGTCGCGCTCACCATCTTCCGCATCGCCGTGCCGAGCCCGGCCGGCGTCCCGAAGACGCGGGCGAAGGCGGCAGCTTGACAGCCAAAAAAAAGCAGGCATGATCGTCCCTACCGGGGGCCATCATGCCTGCTTTTTGCATTTAACCGACTCGCACCACAAGCGCATTGCTCAGCAAGCGCCCCGGCTTCGTTACGTATTTGCCGTCTACCCACAGCCCGCTCGAAGCGCCGCCGTCCAGGTTCATCGCCTGCCAGGCACCGGCCTGCTTCATCATCTCCGCCAGCTGCGGTATCGTGGCGCCGCCCGTCGTGAGCAGGATCAGCCGGTGGTCCCTGGTAATCCCGATCGCGCTGCGGGCGCCGCCGTTCGTTAAAATTTTAGGGTCCTTGAAACCTTCGCCCAAGATATCGAGCGCGACTTTGCCGTTAGCGACGAGCTGCGGGCCCGCTTGCACGGCACCCTCGACGGTGCCTTGGTTAAAGCGTTCCATGAACGAGAGGCCCGGGACGATCTCCGCCAGTTGATGGGCATCGTATAAGAACGTCGCCCGTTTGTCGCCGGAGCTGTTTTTCTTCAGCTTGCCGCCGCCCGCGATGTAGCCGTACGGCACCTTGTAGTCGCTGTCGGTATAGGCGTCGAAAAAAGTACCGTTGATCGCGACCCGTGCCTTCGCCCGTTTTGCCATGCTGCCCAGCTCCTCAACCTTGCCGATCTTGTCCCCCGCGAGCACCGTATCGAGGCGAACCGACGGATGCAGCAGCACGATGGAGACGACTTGGGCGGAAAAGGCTTTGCCGCCGACCTTGAAGCGCTTCGACGCTTGCTCGACCGGCTTCATATCGGCCGGATGCTTCCCTCTCGCGACGGGCAGCCGCAGCGTAGCGCCCGCCGGCGCCTGCAGCTGCGCCGCGTCGTTGTCTCGCTCCCACCGCACCGTCCACCCGAACGCTGCGTTTAACGCGGACAAGGGGACGTACAAGCTCCCGCCTTTGTTGAACGGTGCAGCCTTCAATGTCACGGAAGCGCCGTTCAGCATTGCAGCCGCGCTGCCGGACGACAAGGCAAGTGTCGCCTCCTCGCCCAGCGACAAAGTCACGGAGCGGCCATCCCCGCTAGAGGCCAACCGCCCGCCTGCGAATCCGTCCAACGAACGAAGCGTAATAAAAGATCTTCCTTGCGCATCCACGTAGATCAAGCCCTTTGCGGGCACGGCTGCCGCTGCAACCGCCCTGGCATCCGAGCCTGCCGACGGCAAGACGACTGCGATCGCCGCGAAGGCAATCATGAACCACAACCACCGTTTTTTCATCTGTCTATTTCTCTCCTCTATCCCGTTCTCTTCTCTTTATCGGCAGCGAGCGGTCCGGCTGTAATTTATGGGCTATCGGCACGCAAAAAAGGAATGTCTTGCAGCCCGTTGCGAGCCGTGCAAAACATTCCTTCAAGCAGATCCGATCAAGCCATTCGCGCCGCCGTTAAGACCTACGCGTATCCGTCGGCTGCGCCTTCAGCGAGAACGGCCGCGGCCCTTGGTGCGGCCGTCCGGCCGGCTGTTGTCGCCCGCCGCCAGTCTGCGCCTGGCCTGCGCGCCCTTGCGGGGCTGCGCCGCCGCGACCGCCTTGACCCGCCGGCGCCTGGCCTCGGCCGGCGCCGTTGCCCGGGCGGCTCTCGCCGCGAGGCGCGTCTGACCTGCCGCCGCCGCTGCGCCCCGACTCCGGCCGGCCCCCGCGGCCAGCCTCCTGCCTGCCGCCGGCTGCGCCTTGACGGCCCGCTTCCTGGCCGCCGCTGCCGCCGCGACCGGCTTCGGCACGACCGCCTTGCCCAGCGCTCTGACGGACACTGCCCTGACGGCCGCCGCCTTGACGCCCGCGTCCGCCGCCGCGCTGTTGGTCGGCTTCGTCCTTCGGCTCGGCCGGTGCGGAGCCCAGCGGATACGGATGCCCCTTGATCTCGGGGATCTTTTTGCCGATGAGCTTCTGAATATCCCGCAGATACGGCAGCTCCTCATCTTCGCAGAGCGAGATGGCGGTGCCGCTCAGGCCCGCGCGGCCGGTACGGCCGATGCGGTGCACGTAAGTCTCGGGCTCGTTCGGCAGGTTGAAGTTGATCACGTATGGCAGCTCGTCGATGTCGATGCCGCGCGCCGCGATATCGGTCGCGACCAGGATGCGAGTCGTGCCGTTCTTGAAGCCCGCAAGCGCGTTCTGCCGGGCGTTCTGCGACTTGTTGCCGTGGATGGCAGCCGACGAGACGCCCGCCTTGGCCAGATGGCGGACGACGCGGTCGGCGCCGTGCTTGGTCCGAGTGAACACGAGCGCGGACGTAATCTTCTTATCGCGCAGCAGATCAAGCAGCAAGCTCTGCTTGTTGGCCTTGTCCACCAGATAGACGGATTGCTCGATCCGCTCGGCCGTGGAGGATACCGGCGTCACCTCGACCTTGGCGGGATTGACGAGAATGGTCTGCACCATCTTGGTAATCTCGGTCGGCATCGTCGCCGAGAACAGCAGCGTCTGCCGCTTCTGCGGCACCTTCGCAATGATGCGCTTCACGTCGTGCACGAAGCCCATGTCCAGCATCCGGTCGGCTTCGTCAAGCACGAGGATCTGCACGTGCGACAGATCGATGAAGCCCTGGTTCATCAGGTCGATCAGACGTCCCGGCGTAGCGATGACGATATCCGCGCCGCGCGCAAGCGCATCTTCTTGAGGCTTCTGGGACACGCCGCCGAAAATGACGATGCCGCGCACGTCAAGGTGACGTCCGTATGCGCGCACGTTGTCGTAAATCTGGATCGCCAGCTCTCGTGTCGGCGTCAGAACGAGGGAACGAATGGGCCGGCGCTTGCCCGGGGGCTTCTGCTGATCGCTCAGCAGCTGAAGCATCGGCAGCGAGAAAGCGGCCGTCTTGCCCGTGCCAGTCTGCGCGCAGCCGAACAGGTCCCTGCCCGCCAGCACGACTGGAATCGCCTGCTCCTGGATCGGCGTAGGCGTCGTATAGTTTTCTTCGCTCAGCGCTTTGAGAATCGCCGGCTTGAGCTTAAGGTCATTGAAGTTCATGGAATCTCCTTTATGTTAAAGCGTATCGTACGAATGGTCATTCCAAGCATTATACCTCACTTGAGACTGCGAATGAAAGGCAATGACGCCATATGGCCGCATGGAATGCAAAAAAAGGCAATTAACCCGGCCGTTCGAAGCGCACGCCTGCCGATTCTGCTACTATTAAAATAAACTATACCCTTTCCAGAGGGAGGCTACCCAAGATGAATAACGCCAAGCCTGAACTCGCGGACGGACGCTTTAAAATCGTCACGCTCTGCGGATCCACGCGGTTTAAGCCGGAGTTCGAGCGTATCAACGCCGAATTGACGCTTAAGGGCAACGTCGTCATTTCAATCGGCGTCTTCGTGCATGCAAGCGGTCCCGCGGTTTCCGAAGCGCAGAAGCAGCTGCTGGACCATATCCATTTGCAAAAAATCGACATGGCCGACGAGATCTTCGTCGTCAATCCGGGCGGTTACATCGGCGAAAGCACGAGAAGCGAGATCGAATATGCGACCCGAACGGGCGTCCCTGTCCGATATCTCGTCCCTCCGGGCCAGAGCGATGCAGGCGACCTAACCGCGGGGAGGCTCGCCCCTTGACCCTTATCGTACATGCCGAATCTCCCGAAGGACGTTATCTGCGGCAATCGGATCCCATGCTCGCCCGGCTGATCGAGCGGGTCGGCGAGATCCGCCTGTCGCCAAGCCGCACGCCTTACGAATCCCTCGTCGGCTCCATCGTCTCTCAGATGCTCTCCGCCAAGGTCGCAGGCGTGATCAAGCAACGGCTCGCGACGCTGAACGGCGGGCCGCTCACGCCCGAGTCGCTGCTTGCGCACGACGAGGAGACGCTGCGGGGCATCGGTCTCTCCTACGCCAAAATCCGCTCGATTCACGATCTTTCCCGGCGTACCTTGTCCGGCGAGCTGGATTACGAGGCGCTGGGCGTGCTGCCGGAAACGGAAGCGGTCGCCATGCTGACGCAGGTCAAAGGGATCGGGAAATGGACGGCCGAGATGTTCCTGATCTTCTCGCTCGGACGGCCGGACGTGCTCTCTCTGGGGGATGCCGGCTTGCAGCGCGCCGCGCAGTGGCTGTACGGACGCCTCAATCCCGACGAGGCGCCCGGCTGTCTGGGACGGTACGCGGATCGGTGGAGCCCATACCGCAGCATTGCCTGCCTCTATTTGTGGCGGGCGATCGACGACGGCTATGTGGACGGGCGGTCGGAGCTCTAGAACATTAGGCGGACGCGCTCCTAAAAATAAGGTTGTGCGGCCGAAGGGGAACGACCGCATGAAGCCGTTCGACTATTCGCTGGACTACGCCAACCTCGACCTGCGGGCGCATCCCGAGCTGTACGCGGTGGGCCGGGGCGAGCAGGGCGTGCTGATGGTAGAGCCCTACAAAAGCGAGATTTTGCCTCACTGGCGGTTCAAGACGCCCGATGAAGCGATCGACTCTTCCGAAAAAATATATGCCATGTTCCTGGCGTACAAGGCGGCGGACGACTTCATCGGCATGGATATGGCCCGCAAGTTTCTGCAGATGGGCTTCACCCGCGCCCGCCGTTATGCGAATCACAAGAGCGGCCGCAAGTACGCGGCGTCCGGCGGCGGCAAGCTGCCCGATAAGTACGATCCGGTCAAGGCGAAGTCCGCGACGATTTTCAAAAAGAAATGGGACGAGGCGCGCACCGACCCCGACTACTTGGCGATGAAGCGTCGTCATCGGGAGCGGTACGAAGAGAGCGCGCCTTAAGCCCGTCCCGGCCTACAAGCAGCCCAGCACCCAGCCCTCCAGCGCTGCCGTCCGAAGCTCCTGGAGCGTCAGCGTTTCCAGTTGAAAGTAAGGTGCGAAGACGCCCTCCATGTCGCGCTGTTGCGCCCATTCCGCGACGGCGAAAGCGTCGATCTCGTGAGCGGACAGCGAACCGCCGTAACGCGCGTCCGGCGGGGAGGCTTTGTACGCGAGACGTTCCTTGCATACTTTCGGATAAACCTCCGCCACGACATGCCCGCCGATCGGCCGAACGGCCGCCTCTCCGCTTTCGGCCTCGACAATATGATCGTAAGGCCAACATTCGACCCGGCCGCGATCCGAGCGCTGCCTGAGTTCAGCCAGCCAGGGCAGACCCGCATGCGTCGAGTAGGAAACGGTTTTGGTCATATGCCCGTGACTGCGGTCCAGGTCGAGCACACTGCTGGCGCCGACGGCGTAACGCGCCTCCGTCAGGCGCAGCAGGTTCGCATTGCGGTATGGCGCCCCACGATTCTTGCATTCGTCGATGGAGAGCCGCCGCGTGTCCCAGCTGTGCGAGATCCACGCAAGAAAGTCGTCCCAGGTGCGCAGCCCGTAATACGCGAGCTCGGACAGCGGGTACGAAAAGCCGTGATCGATGCCCACGAACACGCACCGGTCCGTCTGCGCCAGCTCCGACATCAGATAAACATGCAGTTCGGACCGCGACCATCTTCCTTGCGAATGGCGGGGATTGCGCACGATGGCAGGCGGTTCGCCGTCCGCAGCCCGAACGACCGCAAGTCCGGGGATCGCCTTGTCGGGAAGCCCGGCTCCCGAGTAATCTACGCCGATATAGACGTCGAACAGCCTTTTCTTAATCTCCAAGCCCGCTGTCCCTCCCGCGTTTTCGTAATCGCAATCTTCATTCCGCGTCTCTATTCAAGCCTTAATTCGTAGCCGCTATTCGCGGTTTCGGTTCGCCGTCAGCCACTTCTCCGCAGCGTCGACCGCTTGTCTTGCTCCGAACAGCCGACATTCGGCTTCGCCGATGCGGCCGGACGCGACATGCCCGCTTTTGTCGAACGGAATGCCGATTTTATCGAAATCGTCCGCGTCGTACGCGTAGTCGTCGAACCGGCGCCATGACCGCTCCCCGTCTATCAGGACCGCGGTTCCCATGCGCTTTGTCGGCATATCCGGGACACGTGTCTCGGCCAAGTGCATGCAGGTACACGATTCGTACCCGGCGCCAAGCAGCAGCACCTTCGCATTCAGTTCGCAGAGCCTGCCGAGCGGCGATTGCTCCCCGAACTGCGGCGTCAGCGGATGCTCGGATACGATGTATGCGGCATGCCGGCCGTTTGCCGTAAAGGACACTTGCGGATGGCTTGAACGCAGCGTGCCCGGCCAGGTCCGGAACAGCTCGGCGATCCGCCCCATCCTCCGCGTCGGCGTGAGTACCGGATCGAACCCGGGCATCTCTTGGTAAATGGTCTCGAGCCAGTCCGCAGGCACCGCCGGATTCTGCCATTCGGCCGGATCGCTCCAGTCTCCGCTCTGCGCGGGCATGACGATCGTGCCGTTCTCGCCGACCGCCTGCAGAAGCGCCAGGATCACGGCCTGCGGGCCGCCGCAAACCCAGCCCGCGGGACAAGGAGGAATGGACGAGCAGCGTGTCGCCGGGTTGTACGCCAATTTGCCCGAACTGCTCCGTCATCGACGTTACCGTATTCGGCCGCCTCGTGCGGGCGATGATATCTTTTTCGCTCATCGCTTAAAAACCCCTTTCTTATGTAATGAATTCAACCGGAAAATCGGACAGGCTTAACTTTTGTCGCCCGGCGTGTTATATCTGTAAGATAAAAGCGTGAACGAATGGAGGACTGCCGGATGAACGTCTCGTCGCTGGTCAAGTACATCCTGACCAAAAAAGGCGCCATCAAAGATTATCCGTTCGGCGATCAGCCGCTCGTGCTGAAGGTGTCGGGCAAAGTGTTCGCGCTCGTGGACGAACGCGGCGAGCCGCCTTCCGTCAGCCTGAAGTGCGATCCTGTGCTGGCGGAGAGCCTTAGGGAGCAGTATGCCGCCGTCATCCCCGGCTACCACTTGAACAAGATGCATTGGAACACCGTTCGCCTCGACGGCACCGTGCCGGACGCGGACCTGAAGGCCATGGTCGATCATTCCTACGATGCGGTCGTGAGCAAGCTGAAAAAAGCGGATCGCGAAGCGCTGGAAATGCGCCTAGCCCCATATCCCAAGGACGATGACGCCCGAGGTAATAAGTAGCGAGGTCGCAAGCCTTCGTATTCCTTGCTTTTCCTTCAGCAGCCACAAGCCGAGTGCGGCACCGAAAACCGTCCCGATCTCGCGCATTGGCGCGAGCTGCGTTACGGACGCAAGCGCCAGGGCGGACAGAAAGAGGATATAGGCTCCCGGCGCGAGAATGCCGCCGAGCAGGATCGTTTTCCAATTCGCCTTCAGCTCGGCGGTCATATGGCCCGAGCGCCAAGCGACCCATGTTAAGGCGACGAGATTGCCGACATTGGTCGCTTCGTTCAACATGACGGCCGGAATGTAATTGAGCGCGACTTTGTCGACAACGATATAAGCGGATATAGTGACGCCGACTGCGAATGCCAACAAGGGAGCTTTTCCGAACTTCGTGCCTCTAACAAGCCGGACATTGCTTAATCCCAGAATCCCAGCGACGATCGCGGCGACGCCCAGCCAACCGATGGCGGACAGCTCTTCGTGAAGCAGCAGGATGCCGGCGAGCGGGACGAGCAGCGGACTCGTTCCTCTCATGATCGGATACGTCTGGGACAGATCGCCGGCCTCATAAACCGACGCCAGCAGCCGGACATACAGCCCATGCAGCGCCATCGAGCCCGCGACGGCGAGACCGCCGATGCCCAGAAGCGCGCCCCCTGCCCATTCTTGCAGAGTCCATGGCAGGAATACGATAAGCGCGACGAGCTGGCAGTACCATAGAAATGCATTTTTATCCTGGCTTTTCTTGGTGAACAGATTCCATACCGCATGCAGAAAACCCGAACCGAGCACGCAAGCGACCGCTATGCCGAACATCATCCACCTCGCAAACACAACAAATTAGAGGACCGCTACCTCAAGCGGTCCTCTTCTTTTTAACGCTCCACAAATAACTCGCGGTACCGCTCGTAATCCGCCGTCCGGCAGCTGAGCGACAGGCGCGTACCCTCTTCCTCGTACTCGGTGCTCCGTACGTCGGCATGCTCGTTGAAGTAAGCGACGAGCCGGCCTTGGTCGTAAGGAATCAGCACCTCGCCCTCGACATAGTCGCCGAACACACGGTCCCGTATCATCTTCACCAGCTCCTCGACGCCCCCTCCGCTCGCGGCGGACAGATAAACGATGTCGCCGTCGACGCGCGGGAAGTCGCCGTCCGGCAGCAGATCGGCTTTGTTATAAGCGTAAACGGCCGGAATCCCGTCCGCGCCCAGATCCTTCAGCGTTTCCCGGGTCACGGCGACATGCTGCTCATGCTCGGGATTGGCGGCATCCACGACGTGGATCAGCAGATCCGCCTCGGACACCTCTTCGAGGGTGGAGCGGAACGCTTTGACGAGATGGTGAGGCAGCTGGCTGACGAAGCCGACCGTGTCCGCGAGCAGGAAGGTCTTGCGGTCCGGCAGCGAGATGCTGCGGACGGCGGTCTCGAGCGTGGCGAACAGCATATCCTTGGCAAGCACCCGCTTGCCGGATTCCGGTTCGTAGGCGGCCAGCACGGCGTTCATGAGGCTCGACTTGCCCGCGTTCGTGTAGCCGACAAGCGCGACGACGGGAACCTCGTTTTTCTGGCGCTGCTTGCGCTGGACCTGACGGCGCGCGACCAGCTTCTCCAGCTCCTGCTGCATATGCGAAATGCGCTCTTCGATTCGCCGGCGGTCCAGCTCCAGCTTGGTCTCCCCGGCGCCGCGGTTTTTGAGTCCGGACCCGCCGCCCTGGCGTCCGAGCGATTCGCGTAGACCTACGAGGCGCGGCAGCATGTACTGGAGCTTCGCCACCTCGACCTGCAGCTGCGCCTCCTTCGTCTGTGCGCGCTCGGCGAAGATATCGAGGATCAGGATCGTGCGATCAATGACCCGCCGCTCGAGCGCGGACTCCAGGTTCCGAATTTGCGAGGGGGACAGCTCGTCGTTAAAAATGACCGTCGAGGCGTCCAGCTCCGCAGCGATCGCCTTCAGCTCCTCTACCTTGCCGCTGCCGATATAATGGGCGGAATTCACGCGTTCCGCCTTCTGGGTCAGCTCGCCGACCGGCTCGATGCCGCAAGCATCCGCCAGATTGCGCAGCTCTTCCATGGCGTATTCGAATCCAGGCGCGTTGTTCAGCTGTACGCCGACGACGATCGCGCGCGCCAGGTTCTTCGGTTCAATATCTACTCGTTCCATCTATTCATCATCCTCTCATGATCAGTAAAACAAAAAAACACAGGCATCGTCCGCCTGCGTTCAGGGTGATCAGATCGAGGATTCGCGATTTTCCCGGCGAGGGAAAATCGCGTATCGAAATCCAGCTTATTCAAAGGGCCGGCCGCCGGCGGACAATAAACGTCCGCGAACAAGCGGACCGGCGCAGCTCCCGCGTGGGTTGCCTTCGAATGTAGACAGACTTCATCTGAGTCCCCTGCCGGCAGGCAGAGCTTGGGCGCTAATCATTAGCCGACCAAAGTGCGAACTCGGATGTAGTCTATCACACGGCAACCCTCCGTTTCGTAAAGTACCTCGATTCTAACACACGGCTCCGCCAGATGGCAAACGTTGTTAGATGTCGGGCATGCAGCTCCAACTACTTGCTCTGTACATAAGCGTCGATTTGTTGCTGGGCTTCCTCCCTGATCTTATCCATGCCCGCCAGCTTCGCTTTCTGGACGAATGTATTGAAGGCTTCTTCGCTGTTGCGCACCGAGCCCATCTTGAAGGGAAGGAAATATTGCGTCTGAACGTTGCCGAGCGCCGATACTTCGGTCTTCAAGTTGTCGAAATTAAAATTTAATCCTTCGAGCGGAGACGTGTACAAAATTTGCTCTTCCACCTGCTTCAGCAAGGCCACATAATCGTCGCTCCACGAGGCGTCGGGCGGAATCTGCCGCGGATCGCTGAACCAGAAGCCGGCCGCATCCTGGGGATACGTGTTGGTCTCCGCCGTCACGCCTTCCGGCAGCGCCAGCTTCCCGTCGCCGTTAATAACGTAATTCGTGCCCTCGATGCCCAAGTAGACGAGTCGGTTATAGTCGGGAACGGACATGATGCGGTCGAGCGCCATCAGCGTTCGTTCCACGTTTTTGGCGCCGGCCGGAATCGAGACGCCGCCGCTGATCCACGGTCCCGCGGATGCGCGTCCTTCCGCGTCGATGAACGGAATGATTTCGATATCGTATCCCTTTTCGTTGCCGCTGCTCAAAATTTTGCGTACGCTGATCGTGTTGGCGGTAGCGAACGCCGACTTGCCTTGGTCGAATGCGTCAAGACTGTTCACCTTGTTCGAGAAGTAGTCGTGGGTGATGTAACCTGCATCGTACCACTTCTTCATCGTATCGGCTGCGGCGAGAACCTGGGATTTAAGCGGCTCTTCTTCAACCGTGAGCAGCTTGGCCTTGCTGTCTTCGAGCGTAAAGTAAATGCCGGGACCGTACGCGATCTGGATCTGCGATTGTCCCTGGTCGGCGATGAGCTGCGACAGCAGCTCCGTATCGACCGAGTTCGAGCTGAGCGCTGCCGGAATCATATTGGGCTCGTTCGCTTTGATCGCTGCAAAATAGGGCTCGAGATCGGACAGCTTCTTGATTTCCGGCACGTTGTACTTTTTCCGCAGATCGCCCCGGATAATCGCGACTTTAATGTTGGGAGCCCGCGAAGGCGCCGGCAGCATATAGATTTTCCCGTCGATGCTGCCGGCTTTAAGCGCTTCCTTATTGACAGAAGCATAGTACTCCGGCATGTACTTCTGAATCTGCTCCTCTGTCAGTGCCTTGAAGGCGCCCTTGGTGGCATGTTCCACAAAATTAATCCAGTTCGCCGAGAAAATCCAGTCGGTGCCGCTGCTGTTCGTCAGAATAAGCGGATATTTGGCGGCATAATCGCTCCAGCCCAGGTAGTCGACTTCGAAGGTCGCGTTAATATCCGTCTTCAGCCGTTTGTTCAATTCTGCCATTACGGCCGGCATTCCCGCCGGTGCCTCGCCCAGAAGATACCCTTTCAGGTTGACCTCTTTGGACGTATCGATCGGCGGCTCCGTCGCTTCCGGAGAAGCGGATGCGGCTTCCTGGGACGAAGCCGCCGTCGAGGCGGACGGCGAAGCCTGGCTTTCTCTGTTTTTCCCGTTGTTCTCCTTGCTGCAGCCCGCCAACGCCAGACTCGCAAGGACGATCAGTGCCAATACGACGACGAACCCTCTTCTCATGCTCTGCATTCGTTAACCCTCCATCGATTTTTTAATTCTGATGTATAGCTCCCCAGAACCGTACGCAAGGCGATCCGAGGTGCATGTCGAAGAGTCGGAACCATGGTTTCCGCCCCCTAATGCCATTGTCTCTCAACCTTTTACTGCGCCGATCATGATGCCTCGCACAAAATACTTCTGGGCGAATGGATACGCCAGCACGATCGGACCGGTGGAAATGACCGTCAACGCAAGCTTCAGCGTTTCCTTCGGCATTTCGATTGCAATGGACGTATTCACGATCGCCGAGCCGATCTCGCTGGTGGCCAGCACGCGATATAGCACGTATTGAAGCGGGAACAGATCCCTGTTCTCGACGAACAGCATCGGCGTCCACCAGTCGTTCCAGTAGCCCAGCGCCGTGAACAGGCCGATCGTGGCCAGGGCCGGCTTCGACAACGGCAGCGCGATCGTGGCGAATATGTTGAATTCGCCCGCTCCGTCCATCCTGGCCGACTCGATCAGCGAATCGTGCAGGGAGCCTTTCATAAAACTTCTGAGAATCAGAATGTGGACGACGTGAAACATCGGAACGAGCAGCAGCACGATGAATTTATCCTTGAGATCATAATAATTGTTAATGACGATATAGAAGGAAGCGAGGCCTCCGTTGAACAAGGTCGTGAAGTAGAGAAAAAATGAGAGTTTATTGCGGTATTTAACTTCCTTCCTGAATAACACGTAGGCCGCCATTGCGGAGACGAACAAGGACAATATCGTCCCAAGCACGGTAATCGCTATCGTTATGCCATAGGCATGCAGGATCACGCCCGGATCGCTGAAGATGCGCTTGTAAGCCTCTATGGAAAATTCGCGGGGAAAAAGCGAGTAGCCGAAGCGAATAATACTGTTCTCGGAGCTGATGGAGCCCACGATCAGCACGATAAAAGGAATCAGCGAAGCCAATCCAAAGCCTCCCACGATGAGAGAAGCGGCGACGTTAAATAGCTTCTGGTCCGGCGTTTGCTTGATTTTCATGGCGCTTGCCTCCGTTAGTCCCGTTAATCTAGAAGAGCGAGTAATCTTTGTTGTACATCTTCACTGTCCAGTTGGCGGCTAAGATGATGACGAAGCACAGGATGGACTGGTAGAAGCCGGCAGCCGATGCGAGTCCGAAGTCGGGTGTGCTGACAATGGATCTGAATACGAGCGTATCGACGATATCGGTGGAATCCATCAGCATGGAATTGCTGCCGATCAACTGGTAGAACATATCGAATTCTCCGCGGAGCACTCGCCCGAGTCCGAGCAGAACCAAAATAATCATCGTTGGAATGAGCAAGGGGAGCGTGATGTAACGGATCTTCTGCCAAACCGTAGCGCCATCGATGGTAGCCGCTTCGTAACATTCCTGGTCGATTCCCATGATCGCCGCCAGGTAGAGGATGCTTCCGAAGCCGACCCATTTCCACACATAAAACAACGGTAGCAGAAAGTACCAGTAAACCGGCGTTCCGTAAATATCGAGCGGTTGTCCGCCGAAGTGCTTGATCAGCGTATTGACCACGCCGTATTCGTAGTTGAACAGATTGTAGGCGAACGCGGCTACGATAACCCAGGAGACGAAGTAAGGGAGGAGCATGAAGGATTGCACGGACTTCTTCAGCCACTTGCCCCGCATTTCCGAGATCAGAATGGCGATCAGCATGGAGAAGAACGTGTAGCAGGCCAGAAACGCGATATTGTAAAGCAGCGTATTGCGGGTAACCAGCCACGCTTTGCCGGACTTGAAGAAGTATTCGAAATTGCTCCAGCCGCTCCACGGGCTATGCCAGATGCCGCCCGAATAATCGTAGTTTTTGAAGGCGACGATAATGCCGGCCATCGGCAAGTAGGCGAAGAGAAGGAAGTAGACGACGATCGGGACGAACATGATGTACAGTGCCTTTTGTTTACGCAGCTCTTTTAACAAGCCGTTTGATTGCTGCCGCGTGGCGGTTCGCCGTTGTTTACCTGCATGCTGAAGCGTTTTCACATTCGCCATCCTCGTTTTCTGTTCGTTATGCTCTTCATTTTAGAGGACGGATTCGTATTAATATACGACACGATGTTAGTATGTTCTTGGTTATGTTGCGAACATCGCCGGACGGTCATGGCGCAAAAAAACAAGACAGGCCGCCTCGATTAACGCAGCGGCCTGTCTTGCCGAAACCAACGATATCAAACACCGTTATCTTTGCATCAGCTTCGCCGCTACGGCCGCCAGATCGGCGTCACCGATCGCCCTGCCGCCCGCGATTCCCAGCGCCAGGTAAAGGCTCCATTCGGGATCCGACGAAGACTTGCCGTAATACTTCGAGATGACCGCAAGATCGCCGACCGACCATGATGCGGCATCTAAGGTCTTCACCGAAGCCTTCAACGCCGCCAGCTTGGCGCTAAGGTCCGCAATCGCCTGCTCTACGTCGGCAGGCGCAGCCGAGCTGTCCGCGTAAACTTCGCCTGCACTCCCGATCGCCGACTGCAGGGCCGACTTCGCCGACGCCGAATACTGTCCGATAAACGCGCCGACTTCCGTCGCCGCGGCCAGTCGATTGGCCGCAGCGGCAAGCAGCGCCTGCAAGCCCGACTTGTTCACCGTCGCCAGGCTTACGGTTGCGCTTCCCCCCGTCGCCGCCCATTCGCGAGCGGCATCGGATATGGATGCCTCGACCGCCTCTAGGCTTGTCGTGCTCGCCGCGTCTGTCTCCAAGGCGCGGAACGTCAAGTCCGCCAACGACGCGCGGTTGGTAACTACGGCATCTTCGTCGGCGTTCGCGATCAGCAGGCGCAGCTCACCTGGCGTGTCCGCATTCGCATACACGGCCAGACCGGCTTGCGCGGCCGCGGCGGCGACGAACGCCACCCGCTCTTCGTCATAGCGAATGGTCATTGCGGATGCGTAGATGGAATCCGGCAAGTTCTGCAGACCGACGGCCACGTTAAAGTTCTGGCCGGCATATACCTTATCCTGCACGGACAATGTCACGGCAGCCTCGTTTTTGGGCACGGAAACGGAAGGCTGGTAGAAGTAGACCTCGCTGATGCTGAAAAACGCGCTGCCCGTTCTGCCTTTGCCTATGATGCGGATATATCGGGCCTGCACGTCGTCGAATGCGTACTTCTCGGTCTCCGCGGTCAGTCCCGAGCTTTGTCCCTCGTCGATTACCCGCGTCCAATGGACGCCGTCGACCGACGTTTCCACGTCAAAGAGATAATGACGGCCGAGACCCTGGTACCAAAGGATGCCGACCTCGTTTACCGTTCTGACCTTGCTCAGGTCGAACTGGGCATACGCATAGCCCGGCGGGTATTCGGCATACGCAGCATTGACCGAGTCCGACCAGATCGAGCCGGCATTCTCGTCATAGGCATTTTCTGGCCCGAATCCGTTGCCGCCCGGCCCGTTGCTAGAGACGCCATTAGCGGTAACTCCGTAGATGGGCAATAGCCTGGACGAATGAATATGCACCGTATAAGTCCGCTCGGTCCCGTCGCCTGCCGTCACCCGGAGAACTGCCGTGCCGGGAACCGCGCCGTCATAATCCAGCTGGACGGCAGCGGCCGTCGATCGCGACAGCCAGGTCATCGTCGGGATCGGCTTGTTGCTCGCGTACTCTACGTCATAAGTTAGCGTGTCCGGCGAAAATCCGGCGATCGCCGCGCCGTTCACCAGGATGGAAGCCAGACCGGCATCGCTCTCGCTGGTGCCTCCGCCCGTGCTCTCCACCTCCGTTACCGTGCGTGCGGCGAGGTCCAGTTCGACGGCTACCGAGCCCGATTCGAAGGTCCATTTGTCCCCGTTTTGAACGAGCGATACGTTGGCGGGCAGGGCCTCGTTCCCGCCCCAGCTGAACGCGACCGCATTGCGCATGCTCGTCTTGCCTTCGCCAAGCACGCGAAACGCCATCCGGTCCCCGTTGAACTTTTCGCTGTCGTAATGCACTTTCTCCGCCTTGACTTGCGCTTCGCTCGCCGTTAATTCCTGGAACCTCAATGCGCTGCGGGCGCTCGTGACCAGATAGTCGCCGTTGGCCAGCGTCTGTACGCCCTGCTGTTCCGGGAAGAAACGCAGCTCCAGGTTTTGCGGCTGGGATGTCTCGATATCATCGACTACGATAAGCAGATTCGGTTTGAGGAAGATCAGGTGCCGCTCGTATTTCTCCAGCCCCAGGTCGGCCGGATACGTGCCGGCGGCTTCGCCTACCATATAATCGAAGGTCGGATTCGATTCCGCTTTTAAGATATCGGCATCCGAGCGGGCCGTCTTGGAGGCGACGCTATCGAACCAAGTACCGCCTTCCCCGATCTGTCCGATTTCGTTTACAAGCAAGGTGTTATGGTTCGAAGTGAGCTTATCCGCGTACCCGTCGTCGCGGATCAAATATTCGCCGTTCGCGTACACGAGGAAATGGTTGGCATCCGGATGCTGATGCCCGCCGCCGAAGAAGCCGTCCATCGACAGGTCCTTGTGCCCCATGGGCGGACCGGACTTAAACGCGACAATGCTCTCATCGCCTGACCAGTCGGAACGCGAGACCGCCAATCCCAGGTTATCGAACAAATGCAGGGTCGGCTGGGCGCTGACCGGCGTAGCCGCGACCGTCGGATCGTAATAGAGAATGCCGAGCCATCTTGAAGCGCTATTTCCCACGTTCTTGCTGTCGATCCGGTCCGCCATCCACTGCGCCAATCCATCCCGGTTCTCCGCGGCGATGACGCGCATCAAGTAATCGGGCCCGTAATAGTTATAACCCTCGTTATCGGCGAGATTGAGGAAGCTGCCGGTTGGCGTCCATCCATTCTCGCTCAACATGGAATAAGCGACATACTTGCTGCTGTTTTTATAAAAATCGTTTTGCAAAATAGCGCTGCCCACGAACTTCTCCGCCAGCTTCGCGAACTTGATGGTCCATTCCATGCTGTACTGCCAATAGGCGAAGCCTTCGTAGCTCGCTCCGTCGGCCGGCATCCAGTCTTCGATCGCCGCGAACGCGCTCAAGCTGTACCCGAACCAATCCACCGCCTCCGGCTCCTCATCGTAGATGGCCAGCGAGGCGGCGGCGAGACCGCTCACGAGGACATGCATGATATTATGCGCCGGCACGCTGGCCCACCAGACTTTAGCCGTGTTATGGCCGATGGCTTTGTTGTACACTTCCTCGCCATGCGTCTTGAGCGCTTCGCGTATGACCGTTCGATCGCTCTCGGACAGATCGTCATACAGCCAATCGTATACGACCGCCAGGCCGAAAAGCAGGTGTCCGGCCGCCAGGCTAACGTCGGTGACCTCGCCGTTCCTTCCCCAGGTCGGATAGGCAGCGGCAGTCGTCGCCCACGCGATAGCCGCATTCTTGTAGGCCGCGTCCTCGGTCAACAAATACGTAAAAGCATAATCGACCATCCGGGCGGCTACGTCCCGCTGCCACAGCTCCTCCTGATCCGAACTCGCATAATAGGTCGGCGCAGCGGCAATGGTCACGGATTGCCGGTACTCGCTCCAGAGGGCGGCATGCGTACCTCCCGGTTGAATAGCCGTCCGCAATTGGGCGATCTTTGCACCGTCAAGCAGCAATCTGGCGTGAACGCCGGCATAGGCCTGCAGCGTCTCCGCCAAATCTTCGACCGCGATCGTGACGGTCGAGATCGCCGAATTGCCCTGCGCATCCAACGCGCCCACCGTGAACCGGTCGTTGCCGGAATAGCCCGGCGTTGGCGCGTACGTCCAAGTGCCGTCGGACTTGACGAGCGCACTCCCGTGTGCGGCCGGAACGAGCAGCCTGTAAGTCAACGCTCCTTCGTTCGCGTCAACGGCCTCGACCTGCCCGTTAACCGCTACGCCGTTCCGGGTGTTCTCGGCATAATTCGGAACCGTAATGTTGGCGCCGCTGTCGACTCGTACGCTGCTATATGCTTGATAGCCGCCTTCGACCGTGGTTGCGGTAATCAAGGCAAGTCCCTTGCCGACGGCGGTCACCTGGCCCGAAGCGTCCACGGTCGCTACCGACGGGTCTGAAGAAGACCATTGGACGCTCGGGTTGTTCGCGTTTGCCGGTGCGACCGCGGCATGCATGAGCGAAGTCTGACCCAACGCCAGATCGCTCGCATTCGTATCCAGCGCGACGCCGGCGACGGCATTCCATTCCTCGAGGACGATACCGTCGAACCATGCCTCGCCCGTGCCGGTTCCCTTATACGTATTGCTTAGCCCTACCCTTACCGCTTGCGCCGGCGCTTGAACGATCCGCTCGATCTGCGTCCAGTTATTTTCGTCTCGCGCGCCTTGCGCGGACACTTCGAAGTATTTCGTGCCGCCGATGTCGATCGGACTGTCCCCGGCGCCGGAGTGAAAGACGTACTCGATGCCCGCTGCCGCGTTGCTCGAATCGCTCGTCCTCACCCAAGCCGAATATTTATAGGTTTTGCCGTCGACCACCGGGACGGATTGACTGGTTACGACCCGGGCGGTAGAAGCCGCGGTCAGTTTCAACGACTGCAGGCCCGCTTTATGGACGGCAGTATCGAGCGTTGCGCCAAAAGCGCCGGAGTAAGCTGGCGACGGTCCTTGCCAGAGCGTCCAATTCGCGGCCGTTCCCCCCGTCCAGTTGGCCGCCGGCGCTCCCGCGGTTTCGAACGAACCGTTCTGGACCAGATTGACGACCGCTACCGGATCGCCGGACCCGACAGTCAGAACGGCGCTCGCCGTGAATCCGCCGTCTGCGGTCGAAGCCGTAATCGTCGTCGTACCGTTGCCGATTCCCGTGACGATTCCGGAACCGTCGACGCTCGCCGCCCCGGCATTGGAAGAAGTCCATACGACATTCGGATTGCTCGCATTTGCGGGCGCTACGGTCGCCGTAAGCTGCAGCGTGCCGCCGACCGCCAAGGTCGCCGCATTCGTATTCAGCGTCACGCCCGTTGCCGAGGTCCACTCTCCGAACTGAACGTCGTCGAACCAGGCAGCGCCCTGATCGTCGGCACGGCCGAGGTAATAATTCGAGATTACGATTTTGGCGGCGCCGGCCGGTGCCGTCATTACCGCTTCCGTCAAGCCCCACGCTCCGTTGGACCCGGGAGCGGTTGCCGTGTAGTAGGCCGTGTTGTTCGTATAAATCTCTTGATTGTCGGCATTTTTAAAAACGTACTGCAAGCCCGCGCCGGCATTCGTCGCGTCATTCGTTTTGATCCAGGCCGAAACTTTATACTTTTGCCCGGCGACGACATTCATCGTCTGGTAGACGGTCGGACGGACGCCGGCATTTGCGGTTATTTTCAGCGCATAATCGCCGATATGCGCCTCTGCGCCGTCGCGGCTCGCCGCGTATCCCGAAGCCGGCGACCATGCCGACCAATTGGCCGCAGGCGCGCCGGACGTCTCGAACGAGCCGTTCAGCGCCAGGTTAGTCGCCGCTGCGCCTACCGGCCGCGGATAGGCAACCATTCCGCCCGCGGCGAGCAATCCTTCGACGAGGGCGATAATCAGCGCAACGACCAACCCTCTTCTGAGCTTGAACCCTGCTTTTGTCATTTCAAAATCTCCTCCCGATTCGACGAGCCTTAGAAGTAAGCGTTTCCAAACATGGCAATCCTGCGAGATCTTCAAGCGCCCCCTTTCGTCACGACTCTTTGCAACCCCATTTTACAAATCGATGTTTCTAAAATATACGACACAAAATTACGATCTTCTTGGCTCGATTATGCAGTTGTCATTGACGGATTCTCAGGTATGGGGCGATCTGATACACTGACGGTAGACATGTTTTTCGGGATGGGAACGAGGAGAGACCGCCATGCTCAGAGCGATCATTGTAGACGATGAAAGGACGACGAGAGACAGCCTCAGTCGTTATCTGCCTTGGGAACGGATGGGCGTCGCTTCGATCGCGACCGCCAAAAACGGATTGGAAGCGCTGGAAACCGCTCAAGCCGCGGCGCCGGACATTTTACTGACGGACGTTCGCATGCCCAAGATGGACGGGATGGAATTAGCGGCTAAAATAAGGGCGATATATCCGTCTTGCAAAATCATCTTCTTAAGCGGGCATGCGGACAAGCAGTATTTAAAAGAAGCGATTCACCTAAAGGCAATCAGTTTCGTCGAAAAGCCGATCAATGTGACGGAATTGGAATCGGCCCTGTTGAAAGCGATTGCGGAATGTTTGGATGACAGGCGCCACCTCGAGGAAAATCAGAGAATGATCGACGGGTTGGGCGAGCGCCGATGGCGGATGCGTCAAGAGCTGGCCCGCGAGTTGACCGGCCTTCCGCCGGATCCTTCGGAGCTCGAAAACCGATTCGGCGATCTGTATATCCGATTTTCGCGGCATCCGTTCTTCACGGCTGCCTATGCGATTATCGATGGGCCCGCAACGACGGATAACCGCATGATCCACGGCCTTCGGTCCGCGCTGCTCGAACAGCTCGCGGCGCCCGAGGTGTTCGGTTGGGCGGATTGCCTTGCGGGCTTCGACGTCCGGGACCGCCTCTTCATGATCGTCGCGGAGCGAACGGATCGTCCCGCCGCCGAGCGGGACGCAGCTATCGTGGCGGCGCTGCGCCATCTGCAGGAATGCGCGGCAGATCGCATCCGTTTAACCTTAAGCGTCGGACCTCGCGTTCGCGAGATCGGGCAAGTTCCGGCTTCCTTCCAGGCCGCGATTGCGGCGGCCGCGCTACGTTTCTATCGCGGAGACCGCAACGTCATTCGCTATGATGCTGTTCCGACAGTCGAATTCCGCATCGACAGCAAAACGCATGAACGCTTTCGTCGCCATCTGAGCACCGACGATCGCGGGCCTGCGCTGGCACTTATCCGGCAATTGGCGGCGGAAGCGGCACATACGGAGGATCTCGACCTCCATCGCGTCAAGTCCGTGTTCTATCAGTTGACCTTAATCGTGCAGGAGGCGGCTGCATCATGGGGAATCGCTCATTCGGACGACGGCAGCGAAATGCATGCGATTTGGCGGCATATCGATCGAGTCGGCTCGTTGGACGAATTGGCGTCCGGCTTGCTGCACCGAATCGGAGCGATGTACGACCGAATCCGGGACAAAGACTCCGTCGGGCGAAAAGTGTACGAAATTACGCAATATATTCGCGCGCATTATGCCGATTCCACGCTTTCCACGCAGTCGATCGCGCTTCATGTCAGCTTCAGCAAAACGTACCTGTGCGCGTTCTTCAAGAAGAACGCAGGCAAAACGATCAATGAATTCATTACGGAAGTTCGCATGGAAAAAGCGAAGGATCTGCTGAAAGAGGGACAACTGAAACAGTATGAAATCGCCGACGCGTTAGGTTACAAGGATGCGAACTACTTCACGACCTTGTTCAAGAAACATACCGGTTACACGCCCACCAGGTACATGGAGATCTATTATCCGGTCTCTGAAGCGCAGGCCGGTACATCCGGGAGCGGCAATCGATGATTCGCGCCTGGATGAATGCCTTCGGCAATTTAAGCATCAAGTATAAACTGTTTTTTTCCTATTTGGCGTTGATCTTGCTTCCGCTGGTGACCTTTCTGCTCGTCAACTCGTTCGTGACGGAGCGAGAAAACGAGAAGGAAATGGTCTACTCCGCGCAGCAGACGTTAAAGCAAACGGATTCGTATATGGAATTCAAGACGAACTCCGTCCTGAATGTGTTGAACATGATGGCGATGAACGACGAAATCATGGCGTTGATTCAGTTTGATTCCGAGCGCTATACGGACAATATCGGGCAATGGATTATGGACGAACAAAGACTCGAGGCCTTGTTCCTGCTTGCCAAAAACAACCCCGACGTCAGCAATGTCCGCATCTATATGCGCCAAGGCATGGTCTCCCTCTCCCAAAGCGAGGAGATCAGGGATCTGGGCCGCTATGCGGATACGCGCTGGTTCCGGCAATTGCTCGACGGCAGAAATACGGTCGAATGGTTCGGCGCCGATTATTTTCCCGAGGAAAATGAAAATGTCATTCATGTCGTACGCAACATTCCAAGCGACCGCAATCTTTATGAGAGCATCGGCGTGATCGACTTTGAAATTCCGCAGGATCGTATCAAGAAGATTCTCGATCAGTCCGTTTATACGCAGGGCACCGTCCTCGCCATCGTCAATAGCCGGAACGAGATCGTCAGCACCTCCAGCAATGCCGGCGAACATCCTCCGAACAATTACATGGACATCCTGTCCGATTTTTCTACCGATAACCTGCGCCAAGGCGTTCTCCGCAAGCAGCGTCGGGACGACGGCGATTGGCTGGTCGGCGCGCAAAGCATCGAATATTCGGATTGGACCCTGCTTTTGATTACGCCTTACGCCGACATTCTTAATCTGAGCCATAAATCCAGAAAACCGATGATTGTCGTATTTTTAATCATTGCGCTGGTCACCCTGCCGCTGTCGTTCCTGACCGCTTCGTCCGCCGTAAAACGAATTAAAGCGCTGATCGTCCAAATGCGAAAGGTCAGGCGAGGGGACTTCAATGACGCCTACATTCCAAGCGGCAAGGACGAAATCGGCGAGCTGATCAAAAACTATAACTACATGCTGGGGACGCTGGCTGCCACGATCGAAGAGAAATACGACCTCGGCAAAGCGCTCAAAAGCTTTGAGCTCAAAGCGCTGCAAGCGCAAATCAATCCGCATTTTCTGTACAACACGCTGGACCTGATCAATTGGATGTCCGTCGCGCATAAAGCGCCGGCCATCGGCGCCGTTGTCGAGGCGCTGGCCAAATTTTACAAGCTAAGCTTGAGCAACGGCGAAGATACCGTCACCGTTCGCAATGAACTCGAGCATGTGAAGGCTTACGTACAAATCCAGAACCTGAGGTGCGACGGGGCGATACGGCTGAACATAGAGGTTCAGGAATCGATTCTTGATTATCCGATCATCAAGATCGTACTGCAGCCGATTATCGAGAATGCGATTTTGCATGGCATCCTGGAGAAGGAAACGGAGAGCGGAACGATCACGATCCGCAGTGAGACTCACGACCGGAATATTACCTTGTACGTCCAGGATGACGGCGTCGGCATGTCCGAGGAAAAGGCCGCCCGCATTTTAAACGATCCCGATTCGGCGGAAGAACGACCGGGATACGGACTGAAAAATATCGATCAGCGGCTAAAAATGCACTACGGCGAAGCTTATGGTCTGGCATTTTCCAGTCAGCCGGGCCAAGGCACGCTTGTCGTCGTTCGGATTGCCGCCGTTCAGCTCGCGGCTGTCGCGGATACAGAGTAAAGGTTGGACCTCAGTTTCCATTCGAAGCTGCGGTCCACATTTTTTAAACCTTCTGTTCCTTTCCGGTTGCCGCAGATCGATACACCGCTTCTATGGAAGCGATGACATGCCGGCCGTAAGCCCCCGAGCAGCCAGGCTCGCGTCCTTCCCGAATCGCTTGAAGCAGGTCCAGATATTGCAGAACGAAGGGATCCGCCTGCTCGGCGATTTCAACTTCCTCGTACTCCCCGCCGCGGCTGATCAGAAGCTGGTATCCCGTCATCAATTTGAGCATCCCTTTCGTGCAGACAATCTCGGTTTCATTACGCGCCGCTCCGGGATAGCCCGATTGCACCATCGTTGCAGGGATGCCGTTATCGAGCTCCAGAAAGACCGCTCCGCTGCCCTCCACATTGCCTCTTGGACCATGATGGCTGACGGAGGCTCGCACGCTTCGCACGCTGCCGTCGGTCAACCATTGAATTTTATCGATGGCGTGGGCGCCCAGGTTAAACAGGATGCCGCCCCCCGCCTTCTCCTTTTCAAGAAACCAGTCGGGTCGCCGCAGCTGAAAATAATCCGTATGCCGGGCGTCGTTGATCATGACGATCTCGCCCAGTTCGCCGCTTTGAAGAATCCGCTTGGCCTCCAGGTTGTGCGCCATATACTGCTGCGTGTGTCCGATCAGCAAGCGGACCCCGGCCTTGTCGGCGGCCTCCATCACTTCGTCGCATTCTTGGACATCTAAAGCCATCGGCTTCTCGAGCATGAGGTGGCATCCGTATCCGACGGCCTGCAGCGCCGCTTCTTTGTGCAAATGGTGCGGGAGCGCGATCGTTACGATATCCGGTCTCTCCGCATCGAGCATCGGCCCGAACCGATCGTAGGCACGGATGCCATACTTGTCCGCGACTGCCTTGGCTTTGCCGATGTCGAGATCCGTCACGGCACATGCCGATATGCCGTCGACCGCCCGAATGGCCTCCAGATGGTTGCCGGCAATCGCGCCCGCCCCGAGCATTCCCGTTTTTAACGTCTGGTTAGGCATGTCCGACCGTTCCTTTCCGTCCCCTATCGTTCTGAGTAAAGCCAGTTTAGCAGACCGACGGACCGTCGAGAATCGATACAGAGAAATTGCGTAATCCAGCAAAGAATATCGTAGTTCTGCCTCGGGCGTTCCCCAGCGGTTTTCAATCGCAGCCGGGTCTGTTACTATATAAGGCAATAGAGCCGCATGCGACTGGCGAGATCAGTGGAATCGACCACGAGGGAGCATGCGGAAGGACCCTTCCGTTCGCCTGGGAGAAAAGGATCCGCGAGCAAGACTCGTATGCGAATACGAGTCTGCCGCGGGTCCTTTTTCGTTCAAAAATCGGCATTCCCATTCAAGGAGGACCTAGCCATGACGACAATCATGAAAGCTAAGGAAGCGGCGGAACGCGTCTATGAAAACGTCCGCTCGCGCGCACAGGCATTCAAGGAAAAAGGCACCCAACCGCAGCTGGCCGTTATTCTGGTCGAAGGAGATCCGGCTTCCGCGTATTACGCCCAGGCCAAACGAAAAATCGCGGACCGGCTCGGCATCGCCTACCGCCTGCACGAGCTTCCGGCGGATGCGACCGAATCGTCCCTCCTGCGTCTGATCGCCGACTGCAACGCGGATGCCGCCGTACACGGCATCCTGCTGGAACTGCCGCTGCCCGCCCACTTGTCCGCGCGCCGCATCGAGCGGGCGATCGCGCCGGACAAAGACGTCGACGGCGTCGCGCCCGCGAACAAGCTGGCCGTCGTCACGGGCGAAGCCGGCCTCTATCCGGCCACGCCCCAGGCCTGCATCGCGCTCGTCAAGCATTACGGCTACGCGCTCGAAGGCGCCGACGTCGCGCTGATCGGACGCGGCCAGACCGTCGGGCTGCCGCTGTTCCATTTGCTGCAGCACGAGCAGGCGACCGTCACCGTCTGCCACTCCCGCACGCCGGATATCGCTTCTCACCTGACCCGCGCGGCGTTCGCCTTTGTCGCCGTCGGCCGTCCGGATACGGTGACGCAAGACATGGTCCATCCCGGCCTCGTCCTGGTGGACGCCGGCATTAACGAACTCGCGGACGGCAGCATCGCCGGCGACGTCGCCGCGGACGCGGGCGAACGCGCTGCCGCATACTCGCCCGTACCCGGCGGCGTCGGTACGCTGACGACCGCGATCGTATTCAGGAACTTGATGGACGCGATCGATTTGCAGCAAAAGGAGGCGAACCGACAATGAGCGAAATCTCGTGGGACCGGTCGATTCGGAGCTTCGTCGGACAAGCGGGCAGCGCGGCCCCGACGCCCGGCGGCGGCAGCGTAGCCGCGGTGGTCGCCGCGCTCGGGGCTGCGATGACGTCGATGGTCGGCCGACTGTCGCAAGGCGACAAATTCGCGGCGATCCGGCCGCAGGTCGAAGAGACGCTCGCGCGGATGACTCGCCTGAGCGCCGAATGCGAAACGCTGATGCATGCGGACATCGCATCGTTCGACCGCTACATGGGCGCGCTGCGGCTGCCCAAGGCGACCGAAGAAGAAAAGGCGCAGCGCCGGGCGGCGCTGCGAGAAGCGGCCGTCCAAGCGACAGCGGTTCCTCTCCGTTTGATGGAGCAATGCCGGGAAGGCTTGACGCATACGCTGCAAATCGCGGAAGGCGCCAACAAGAACGTCCTGTCCGACCTGGCCATCGCCGCGATCCTGCTGGAGGCCGCCGCGCGGTCCGCCCTCCTGACCGCGGAGATCAACTTCGGTTCCCTTCAGGACGCGCAGCTTGAAGCGGCGTATGCCGAGCAAGCAGGCGAGTTGATGCGGGGCATTGCGGACATGGCGCGAGAAGCACAGGGTATCGCCCGCCGAAGGAAGCGCGAATGACCGCAGGGCTTGCAGCCATTCGCGCTTCCGAGGTTCACGGACGCCCGGCCTCCCTTGCCCGGTCGAACGCCAACCGATACAATTCCTTCAACTTGGTCAGGTTCAGTTTATTCAATCCTTCGATGAAGGCGTCCCACTCGGACATCGGCTTGTAGCCGAGGATAAACCGGGAGACGTTGGCCCCGTAGTACTTGTCCAGCTGCTCCAGCGCCGGCCCGGCCCAGGCGATCTCGCTCGCGTCCAGCATCGGTGGTTCGCCGGAGATGGGGGACGCGTACTTGGCCGCTTCGCGATAGGCATTCTGCTCGTCCGCGCCGCTGAGCGACATGAGCGAGCTATAGTCGAAGCGGCCGTACGTGCCCGCCGTCATGATGCCCGCTTTCTTGCGCAGGTCGTTGGGCTCCTTGAACAGCGGCAGCAGCCTGCGTTTGCCATCCACGACCTCGTAGGTCTCGCCTTCCTTGCCCCAGCTCATCAAGTCCATGCCCTCGTCGGCGTACAAAAAGTCCAGGTAACGCAGCGCCGTATCCAGACGTTCCGTCTTGGCGGAGATCGCGTAGCCGAGCGGTTCGTAGTCTTTTCTCGGAAGATAGGCGAACCCGTCCAGCCCGCTTGGCGGCGCCATGAACGTCAAGTGCTCGCCCGCTTCCAGCTGCGCGTTCATAATCTCAATCTGGCCGATGTACTGGACGGTGATGAACGATTGATTCGTCGTCATGAACTGCGTCCAGGCCTTATAGTCCATCGAGAGCCAATCCGGCGGCATGAGCCCTTCTGCGTAAAACTTCCTTAAGTATCCGATCATCGCCTTAAAATTCGGATCGGTCGGGCCGTACTTGACCTCTCCCGTCTCGGGGTCCTGATAGAACGAAGGGTAAATGCCGAACGCCGGTCCGAACGTGGCAAGGGTGCCGAGCCCGTGCCTGAAGACGAACGGGTAGCTGTCCGGGTAGAGCCGCTTCAGCGTCTTGGCGGTCTCGTAGAGCTCGTCCCAGGTGGAAGGCGGCTTAAGTCCGTGCTTGTCGAAAATGTCGTCCCTGTAAAACCAGACGATCTGGTTGCCCGCGCCCGAGCCGTCGCTGAGCAACTGGTACATCTCGCCGCTTGGCGACGTCATGCGCACGGCGACATCGGGCCTCGAAGCGAGGAACGCCCGGACGTGAGGCATTCGGTCCAAGTAACCGAAGAGGTCCAGAAAAGCGCCCCGCGAGCCGTATTTCTGCGCATCGGCCGGATACACCGTGAATAGATCCGGCATGTCGCCCGACGCGATCGCCAGCGCCATCGACTCGGGTCCCGTCTGCGTCACCTGCTCGATGGCGATGTTCGTCGCCTCCCGCACCCAACGCCATACGGGCCAGTCGGGCCTTGCAGGCCAGGCTTGCGATTCCTCCGTCAGCATCGTGAGCGGCTCTGCGCTCGATACGGATGCGGACGCAGACTGGTCGCCCGCTTTAGAAAACACGGCGGTCGAAGCTGCCTGGTTGCCTCCCCCTCCTAAGCAGCCGGTCAGTGCGGCCAAGACGGCAAGCGCGCCGAGAACGGCGAGCGCCATTCGCACGGCAATACCCAATATTTGCTTGCTGTACTCAATCAACCGGATTCCCCTTCCCCCGCGGCTCTTTTCACGAGCTATGCTCCCGTTTTCGGTGCTCGCTCGGCGTCGTGCCCGTAAATTTCTTGAACATTCGGTTAAAGGACGTAATGTTCTGATAACCGACCGTCTTTGCAACGTCATTGATCTTGGCGCGGTTGTCGCAAAGCAGCTCCTTGGCCCGCGCGATGCGCGTCTCATTGATGTAATCGACGATGTTGACGCCCGTCTTTCCTTTAAAATAAGTAGACAAGTAGCTGCTGCTCATCTTCAGCTTGTCCGCGAGCGTATCCAGATAGATGGCCTCCGACAAATGCGCATTCACGTAGTCGATGACGAAATCCGTGACCGCGTCCTTTTCTTCTTTCTTCGCCTTGACGGCTTCCGCCGCTTCCTTCACCAGGTCCAGCAGTTGCCGCTCCAGCTCTGCCGCAGTCTCGCACCGTGAGAGCTCTGCCTCGGCATGCGCGAGGATAGACGTCAGCCGGTCCGGATCCGCCGGGGATTGGACGGCGGCGACGCGTATCTTGCCGACCGTCGACTCGGCGAACCGCAACAGCGCGGCCGCCGTCATCGAATCGCTCTCCCAGCGGTCGAACAACCGCTGCAAGATCGCCGCAGCACGCTGCGCGTTGCCTTCCTTTAATTGGACGAGAAACTCCTTGTCCTGATCCGGCGGCAAACCGACAGGCGACTGCGGCTCGGGGGGGACGACGATAATCTGCGTCTCGTCGGTCAGCCGCCGCTCTCTGACGAGCTGCTGCGCTTCCTCGTAGGCGGACGTCAGTTCGTCCGAAGACCGATGGACCGGCGTCACTGCGATCGTCACGATGCCGTACGCCTTGTCGTGCTCGAACACGTCCTTCATCCGCTTCAGCAGTCCGAGCAGATCGTCCGTCCGGTCGGTCGGCACGAGGCTCAGAATCTGATTGCGCTCGATCTGGAACGTCTGCGCGTCGGAGAACGCCGGCTGCAGATGAGCGTCAATATATGCTTTCAGATAATAAAGCCATTGGCCGATCGGCTCGGCATCGCCCGAATCGCGGCACCGCGACTGAACCTGATACAGTACAAAAACGAACGGCCCTTCCGAGAAGGAAAGGCTCGCGCCGTCGGCCTCGCGGCTGCGGATCGCCTTCAGCCGGTTGACGAAGCCGACCTGCCGGCGCAGCTCCCGGCTCCCGCGAAGCTCGTCGTCAATCAGATTAAACTCCCGGATGCCCGACCGGTTCGGCATCGCTTCGTTCATCGAGCGCAGTGACTCGATCACGCGCTTCAACGGATTGTTGATGCGGACGGCGAACATGACTGCGATCAGAATGCTGAGCAGCACGGCGGCGGCAAGAATGGTGATCAACGTGAGGCTCAGTCGCGACTGGTAAGCGATCTGCCCGGCCGGTACGCGATAAGCGTAGCTGTAACCGGTTGCAGAACCTTTTCGGATAAAATAGTAGTCGTCGCCGCGAACGAACCGTTCCTTGCCCGGCTTCGTCAGTTCGTCGTAGGCGAGGAACGGCTTCTCTCCTTCCCTGAGGTAAAGGATGCGCCCGTCTCTGTCATAGACCGCGAAGTTGTCGAATTTGCTTTGCTGGAACGCATCGTACATTTTCCCGGCTTCGAGGAACACGACCATGAACGAATCCGCGCTGCCGTCGTACTTGAACACGACCGGAATCAGGTCTCCGATCGGCTCGGAGCTGCCACGGAAGATGGAATTATGAAAAGAGGCCGAAGGGAACACCCGGTAGGTATAAGGTTCGGAAAACTGCGCAGTCCAGAAATCCGGCGGATACGCCTCGCTTGCGTAAAACTTGCCGAACATGGCCCGGGCGCTCGTGCTCGTGTTTTTTTCCAGTACCGTCTTGCCTTGATCGGTAACAAAAACGATGTTGTCGATAAACAGGTACGGGTTGGCGACCCAGGTCGAGATATCGCTAATGATCTGCGGGAACTCGTCGTAGCGGGGAGGAGCCTGGAGGCGCTGCACTTCTTCGCTGAAGAACAGGTACATTTGCTTTTTGACAAGATCCAGGTGCTTTTCGTAGCCGTTCATCGCATTGTCCAGCATCAGCGTATTGGAATTGACGATCTCTTGCTTGACGATGCGCTTGGATATCGAGATCGCATAAACCGTGAGCGAGACAAGCAGCACGATGATGCACAGAAAGCCGGCGATAAGCCTCATAAAAAGCGAGTAGGATCTGCGTCTGAAAAAGAGCATCGGCTGAAGTTGTCTCATGCGACCCCCAAGCGTTAAGGATAATGTGCTTCGCCGAATCAGGCACCTCAATCTTAACAAGCCTTTACTCGTGTGTAAATCGCAACATCCCGGCCGCGTCAGAAAAGCGATCCCCGGATCCGCACGGATCCGGGGATCGCCCTCTTGAAGGCTTCGCCTGCGTGAAAATCAGAAGGTAAACGGCACCGTCGTCGTCGTACCTGCGTCGGCGGACGCCTGCTTGATCGTGCCGCCGTAAGTGACGCTGAACGTGTAGTTGACAGGCAGCAGTTCCTTGCGCGCGATGCCGCCCGAGAACGTGCCGAACGTACGCCAGCCTCCTGCGTAGTATGCGGCTTCGCCGCCGTCGAGCATGTTGCCTTGGGCGTCCTTTAGCTGCAGCGTGACGCTGGTCGTCTGAAAGACGACGATCGGGTCGCTTCCCGTATCCTGCGGTTTTTGCAGCGCAGCGCCGCCGTACGCCATGGCGAGCGTATAGTTGCCGGGCAGCAGCTCCATGGACGCCTCGCCGGAAGCCGCAGTCGTGCCCAGCGTGTGCCAGCCTGTCGCGTAATAGGATGCCTCGCCGCCGCTCAGCGGCGTTCCTCCGCTGTCTTTCAGCTGCGCGCTCACCTTTACCGTCTGAAAATCGACTGTCGCGTTGTCGCCCGTATTTTTCGATAATTGCAGTGTCGTGCCTTCGTAAGCCATGGAGAACGTATAGGTGCCGGGCAACAGTTCCTTGGAAACTTCGCCGCCCGTCGCCGTGCCGAACGTCCGCCAGATGTCGCTATAAAAGGAAACGACGCCTCCGCCCAGCGCATTGTTCTTGCTGTCTTTCAGCCGAACTTTGACCTTGAAGGTTTGAAAATCGACGACGTTGCTGTTGCCCGTATTTTGCGGCTTCTGAACCGTCTTGCCTTCGTAGGTGATAGCGAACGTGTAGTCACCGTCCGGCAGCGTCTTGTTCGCCGTCCCTGTTGCGTCGGTCGTGCCGAACGTTTTCCAGCCGCCGGCATAGTAGCTCACTGCGGCGCCTGCGATCGGGTTGCCCGCGCTGTCCGTCAGCTTCGTCCGGACAGTCGTCGCCGCGAGCGCGAAGGCGGCCGTATGCGCGCTCTCGACGTTGACCGCCTTGTCGACGGATCGGTACAACACGCTGTAGGTGCCTTGGCGATCGAACGTGACCGGCCCTGCGTACGGCAGCCAGGTGGCGCCGTTATTCAGGCTGTACTCGGTCTTGTCGATGCCCGAACCTCCGGTATCCGCGGCGCTCAGCGCGAGCGTGACTGGGCCTGCGTAGGCCCCGTTCGCACCGTCCGGCTGCGCGGGCGACAGCGTCGCGGTCGTCGCCGGCGCCGTCAGATCCGCTACCGCCGGCGTGGTGTCGTTGTACATTGCCACGTAGTCGAACAAGAATTGGCTCGTATACCGGTTTCCCGCGAACAGGAACGTATCGACGGACGACACGTTCGCATTGTTCAGGAACTTGATGCCGGTCACCTTGTATGCACCGTTCTCCATCGTCCCCGGCGCGTCAACCGGTCCCCCATAGCTCTTGAATGCGTCCGCTTCTATCGTCAGATCGTACGTTTTGCTCGCGGTGTCGATGTCGATGCGGAGCTTGATCCACTGATTCTTCGGCAATTTGAAGATCGGATTCAGGTTGTTCGCGGGAATCTTGTAGTCCTTGAAGGTTCCCGTAGCCGCATCCAGGTTGTAGTAGCCGAAGTTCCCCTCCGAAAAACCGCTAATCCTTGCGATGTCGCTGTTCTGACCGCGGATTTTCCATTCGTAGTTGCCGAGCTCCGTGTTCATAAAACGAGTCTCGAACGTCACCTTCCCGCTCAAGGGCGCGGTCGTTCGGATCACGGCCGGACTCTGCGTATAATCGGAGCTGCTGGGCGCATAGGCGTCCGTCACCTGCATCGACTGCCCCGCGCCGCCTGGAGTCGCGACGACCGTGACCGAAGAGACGCTGTCGACGTTGGCGTTCGCGGCCGTCCAGCCGCCAGTCGATCCGAATGCGCCGGCTGGACGCTCGTCGAATGAATCGTAATAGTCGCCGCCGCTGACCGTCGACGGCTGGGTCAACGTTAGGCTAGGGCCGTTCACCGAGCGATTGCCGTCTCCGTCGACCGCCTCGATTTTAAACGCATACGCGCTTCCTGCTTGCAGCAGCGTCGCGTCGTACGCATACACGCTGCCTGCGACCGTCGCGATCTTCTCGAACGAAGTCTGCGATGCCGCTTTGCGGTAGATTTCATACGAAGCCACTTCGCCGGAATTGTCGGTCGCAGCATCCCATGCCAGCCGGGCGACCGCCGGGAATAGATGAACAGCGCGAAGCGACGCGCCCGTCCAGGCCGGCGGCGTCGTATCGCTGGCCGGCAGCTCGAGCGGCGCGCTGTCCAGCGAAGGATTGTCGCTCGTATCCATCGCCCGCAGGACAATTGCATACGCCGTGCCGGGCACGAGACCCGTAATCGTCGCGGTCGTCTGGCCGCTAGGCACGACCGTCTTCTGCACGTCGTTCGCGAAGATTGCATACGCCTTCACCGCGACATTGTCCGTCGACGCCGTCCAGGAGATCGTCGCGGACGTATCCGTACGGGAGACGAGCTGCACGTTGCCGGGTACGCTCGGCCGAACCTCGTCGTCCTTCTTTTCGATCAGGGCGATCCAGTCCAGGTTCATGCCGCCTTGCGCGTCCCACATCGTAATGTCGACAGGCCCGGCCGGCAGCTGCTGGTCCGTCTTGACGCGCAGGCCCTTCCATACTTCCGGCGTACGGCCCCAGTCCGGCACGCCGTTCCCGTCCAGCGTTGCAGGCGCTTCGACGTAGTACGGAGTATCGCCGATCATCGCGAGGCGTCCCGTCATCGTGCCGACGGGATCAAAGCCGGCGACGTACTTGAGGACGAGATCGTATTTGCCCGCTTTAGGGACGTTGATCGTCCATTTCACCCACTGGCCCGTCGACTTCCATTCTCCGAGTCCGACGCCGCCCGACAGGAACGGACGCGTCGAATACTTCTTAGGACCATCTACGGCGACGTAGGCTTCGGCTTCTTTCCATTGGAGGTTTAACGTCGATCGTTTGTCGTCCGGATTCGTCCACACTTCGACAGGCGCCGGGTTGCTGGTACCGATGCGCGCCAGCTTCAGCAAACTTGACGCCCCGCGCACGAGAATAGAGGCTCCCGCTTCAAGATAGACAGTGTTCGGCTTGCCATGCTTTTCGAAAACGAAGCCCGCCGGCGCTTCCTGAACCTCGTAAAGGCCCGCTTCGTTGTTCAGCTTGCCCCATGCGACCGGCACGCCTTCCGTATCGCCGTAGACCTGCATCGTCACGCTGCTCGCCGCCCCATCGATCTCGACCGGCATCGTCGCGTTCGGCTGTGCCTGCGGCATCGGCGCATTGTTCAGCTTGAAGGCATGCTGCCCCTTATCTACGTGCAAGAGCAGCTTGCTGCCGGACATCGCCCACTGCATGCCCCGATTGGCGAGACCGCTCGCGACGGCGCCGCCGCTCGGGAAGTCGGTCCCGGTGTCGAAGTCGCGAACGCGCAGGACGCCTGGCGCTTCCAGGGATATCTGCGTCGGATCCGCCTGACCCGACACGGACAGCTGCGCTCCGTCGTAGGCGATCGTAGCGGACTGGTCGCTTTCGATCAGCGTAACGCCGTTTTTGACGACTTTTTTCCCGTCGACGAGCAGCACCGACGCGCCCTTCAGCGCGACCGCCGAGCCGTCGAAGCGTATGCTGCCGGCATCGATCTCGCCGGTCGCCGTCGTCAGGCGGACATAAACGACCGTACCGTCCTCGAAGGTCAGCTTCATATAATTGCCGTGGTTTTCCGAGGCGATGTTCTGCGGAGTAGAATTCCGCTTGTATGCTTCCATCGTAGATACGAAGGTTGAAGACGTCGCCTTGGGCGCGCTGAAGATCGCGTGCACCTGCTCGTTCGCGGCGAAGCTGCCGCCCGGCTTCACTTCGTTGCCTCCGACGCCGATGTATCGGCTCGTCTTGGCAGCGCTCAGATTGTCCGGCGCGTAAAAGCGAACCTTCAACGCCGCGTCCCCTTTGAGGATTGTCGCTCCTGCTTGGTCGCTGTCGAGATCGAGCTGGTCTTGGGCATGTAGCCGCCATTCGAACGCATTGCCCGACGAATTCGCGGACTTCAGCCTGTCGACCACAACGAACACGTCGGGCCGCAAATAAATGACGTCGCGGTCCGACTGGCTGAGCGCGCTGCCGTACGCGGTTTTCGCATCGGCGCTAACGGCGTCGAAGACCGGCGTCGTCACGAAGCTTTTCACCTTGCCGTCCGCCTCGATATCGTTCGGCTTCTGGCCTACGCCGCCGTCGTAAGTAATCGCGTTCGCGGCCAGCGTCTGGCTCGTGAATTGCGTCCGGTGAATCGAGGTGTAGCTATCGTAATAACCCGCCTCGATCGCCAGCGATTCGCCGAAGGCGTTCACGACAAAGCTGTTCTGATCGGCATAGCTGTGGTTGTAGCTCCCGTACGGGCTCGATTTGAAATACATCGAGACGCGGTCCGGGTCGTACAGCTCGGAGTGCATGGCGACTAATCCCACATCCTCGAACCATCTGGCTCTAGGCAGATCGACCGGCGGTCGCGAAGATAGATTGTCGTCCCCGTAGAAGTAATTGTTGTTCATCGTGTAATCCGGTCCGGTGCCGATGGCTTCGGCCGCCCATTTGAGACGCGCGTCCCCGCTCAGCTGCGACAGCCGGTCGTAGATGGTCACGCTTGGCTTGTCAGGCAAATATTCGCTGTCGTCCCCGAAAATGCCCTTCGGGGTACCATGCGGGAAAGCGTAAAGCGGGTACAGTCCCTCGTTGCGCGAGAAGGCTTTTTTATACAAATTCAGTCCGGTCGAGGCAAGGAGTACGTCCTCGAACTCTTGTCCGATGAGATTGGACCACTGCCAGTAGCCCGTGCCTTGGGACCAACCGCCGTCCTCTCCGCCCCATGGCGGCATGATGTTGATGTAGGCGGGCACGATCTTGGCGTACCAAGTCTCGGCTCGGCCGTCCGGATACTCGCCCAGCATGGCGGTGGCGATGATCCCGAGATAGCCGAACGCCGACCAGCCGTGCGAGTTGTATGGACGATTTTTGATATTGGTATCCGGATTGTCGACGAGCGAGGATACCATCGATCCGGTATGCAGGGCGATCAGGTTTTTGAGATTCGTGCGCTCCTGCGCCGACAGCGCGCCGTACAGCCAGTCGTAGGCCAGCGCCGCGGCCAGCGCGACCGAACGCTGGATTTGGTCTTGTTGGCCGGACGGTCCGCTCGGGTCCCAGCCCGCGATGCCGGCTACGCTCGGGCCGCCGAACAGCCGGATTTTCGCGTCGGTCAAATATTTCGCGTCTTGCGTAACGAGATATAAAAAGGCCGTATCCAGCATCCGGTTGATCAGCGGTTTAGCCTTGCCCGCGTAATCGTCCAGCGTCCCGGTCAACGGCGGATCCCCCGGCGGATTTTGATTGGCCGCCAGTAAATCCGTGTTTACGTCGATCTTTTTCTGATCGATAAACGCCTTTCCGCTGCCCGACAAAGCGAGGTTCTTGAAGTCCTGCAGCGTGTCCGGCGTCGTCCAGATGCGCGGGTGGCCCGTCGGCACGCTGCCCATCAGTTCGGCAATCGGGGGCACGACGAACGGTACGTTCTGCGCCTCGATGCGGAACTTGCGCACGTCGCTCCATACCGACCAGCCTTCGGCCTTCTGGAAGCGTACCCGCCAATACCAAGTGCCGCTATCGAACGTATGCGGAAAATTATAAATGTTTTCGGTCAACGCATTATTTTCGTACGTAACGCTGGCCACCGACGCGTCGCGGCTGACCTGCAGGTCGTAGCCGATCGCGCCCGGCACCGCCGGCCATCTGAAGTCCGGCGGATTCTGCGTCGTCGTCAGCCCTTGGACAGGCGCGAACGGCAAATTGTAGCCGCCGATGACCGACGCCGGCCATGCCAGGCCGGTCTCTTCCGCCTGCGCGCTTTTGATGGCGTTCCCGACGTTCAGCAGGCTCGCGAACAACGCGATGACCATGCTCAACGCCATCGTTTTTTTCTTCGTCCAACCCCTCATCGTCCCAGCTCCTTTTCAACTTGCAAGTATGAATCGTCAGGCAGACTGCTTCCTGCGAGTCGCGCCTCGCATTCGTGGAAACGCTTTCTACCATGCCTCCCTTCCGTACACGCCTATGGTAGCCGAGGGGTACGCCCGCCGTATATGAACGGATATCGGGATACGTGCAACTATTTCTCTATTTCAAAAAAAGAGATTAGCTTCGAAAAAAGAGATCAGGATGCGGACACACGATCCGCTATTCCAGCTAACGGATGGTTTTTGGCGTGCTTTTCGCCGCAATAACGGATCTCCTGTCCGCCGACGCCTAAATAGTCCCGAAAACGCAAAAATAGCGGATCCTCTGTCCAGAGAGAGCATGCGAACGGCCGAAGGGGTTGGAATGCGCAAAAGAAACCGCCCTTTGCGGAAACGGCTGCTTGTCGCATCCGCCATCCAAAGGAACGGTTTCTCTCCGTTACTGCCTAATTTACTTCGTCACCTGTACGAGCAGCGTCTCGCTTGTCGTCGCGCCGGCCGCATTCGCGAGCTCCGCGCGGTATTCGTAGCTTCCCGGCGATCGGCCGGAGACGGCGGTCGTCGCGGCTTGCGCGGACGGCGTGCCGGCGGTCAACTGCTGCGTATCGATCAGCACGCCGTTTTCGTACAGCCGGTACGTCACGCCGTTCGTGCCCCACCACAGGTTCATCGACACGTCGTAGCCGCCGTCGCCGTCCCAGTTGTTCGCGGACAGCACCGGCTTGCCCGGCTTCGCGTCTTTGACGGTGACGGTCAGCGTCTCGCTCGTCGTCTTGCCCTTCGCGTTGATCAGCTCGGCCCGATAGCGATAAGTGCCGTCGGTTCGTCCCGAGATCGCGGTGACGGCCGATTGCGCCGCCGGCGATGCGTTCGCGAGCGATTGCGTATCGATGAGCACGTCATTCTCGTACAGCTTGTAGACGGTGCCGTTCTCGCCGTACCACAGGTTCATCGCAATCTTGTAATCGCCGTCGAGCAAACCCGTATCGTACCCGTTGTCGCTCGACAGCACCGGTTTGCCGGGCAGCCCAGGCCCCTCGGTTGCCTCTTCGCCTTTGATCTGCTCCGCGGTCAGGGTCACTGTGCCGAATGCCGCAACTTTTCCCGCGGCATCCAGCTCATAGACGGCGATCGCGTTGCCCTCGGCGGCGACGAGATCGCTGCCCGCCGCGTAGTGAGCCGCGCCGGCCGGGGCCGCGCCGCCCAGATTCGGCGCAGCCGGCAACTCCGCGGCCGACGCATAGACGGCCGCCTTCAGCGCATGGCCTGGCGGCACCGGCACCGGCGCAGACGTATCGCCCACGATCAGCCGCGTCGTACCCGCGGCCGTTCCCGGCGCCGCCGTCACGCTGAGCGCGGCCGCCGGATACGGCGCGATGTCGGCCGCGGCCAGCTGTCGCGCGCCGAACCGCGCGATCTTGCCCGTCGACGTCGACGTCTCGTAGACGCCGACGTAAGCGCCCGCCGCTGCCGCGGGCAGCTCCAGCGCGGTCCCGCTCGCAAGCGGGACCGCCCCGCCCGGCAGCGTTGCGCTGCCCAGCTTCGGCGTCGCCAGCGGCGCCGTCGAGACGACCAAGTGCAGGCTGTTCGCCGCATCCGATGCGACCGCGGTCACCCGGGTCGAGCCCGGCGCGCTGCCGGGCGCCACCGCGAGCGGCGACGACAATCCCGGCGCCGGCTCCTGCGGCACGACCGAGAAGCGTATGTCGTCGAACAGCAGGTAGCTGAACCCGCTGGCGTAGAAGCCGACCTTGCCCGACGGGCGGTAGCCCGGATCGGTGGCGTCCTGCCGGAGCGTCCCGTTCACATACACTTTGAGATGCCCGCCCTCGGCAATGACTTTTACGTCATACGTCGTATCGGCCGCCAGATCCCAGCCGGTTTGAGGCGCCGTTTTCAGCACCGCCCAGCTGCCGTTGTACAGCACCCAATCCGACGTGCCGTCCGCCTTCATCTTGTAGCCGATGCGGGTCGAAGCGGTCGCGTCCTGCCGGTCGAAAATGTACAGCGTGCCCCCGCCGGTCGGCAGCGTAGGCGGCGTCCGGAGCTTGAACTCGAGCATGTAATCCGAGAACGTCTTATCCAGCAGCCCGGTCGCGCCGTTCAAAATCTTGTACCAGCGGTTCCCGTTCGCATCCAGATAAATGCTGCGGTTCGGATCGACGGGCCAGCCGTTGCCGCCCGACTCGAAGTTCGTGAAGTGCATGACGTTCGACACGATGACCTGGATGGCCGCCGTCGCATTCGCGTTTTCGACCGAGGCCGCCGTAATCGTCGCCTCGCCCTCGCTCACGGCGGTGACGACGCCGCTCGCATTCACGGTCGCGACCGACGGATCGCTGGACGTCCAGGTCAATCCCTGGTTCGCCGCGTTAACCGGATCGAAGGACACGGTCAGCTGCTTCGTCTGCCCGGCGGTCACGCGCACCGGATTTTCCGTCGGAATCACGCCGGACACGTCGGTCGTCGACGCCTTGAACTGGATGTCGTCGAACATCATGTTCGTGACGTTGTTGACGTAGAAGCCGACCTTGCCGCTTGCGTTGTGTCCCGGGTCCGAGCCCTTCATCCGGAACGCGCCGTTTACGTAGACGCTGTAGTCCGCGCCCTTTACGAGGGCCTTAATATCGTACGTCGTATTCGGCAGCAGGTCCTGACCGGGCATCTTCACTTCCTTGAGCACCGCCCAGGCCGAATTGTACAGGAGCCAGGACGACGTGCCGTCCTCCCGTACCTTGTAGCCGATCCGGGTCGACCCGCTGCCCACCTGCTTATCGAAGATGTACAGCGTCGCGAACGCCGGCATCGTCTCGGGCGTTTTCAGCTTGAAGGTCAGCTCGTAGTCGGTAAAATCCTTGTTGATAAGCGTCGACGCGTTGTTCAGCAGCTTATACCACCGGTTGTCGTCGACCTTGACGATCGACCGGTTCGCGTCCTGCGGCCACAGGCCCGAGCCGTTCTCGAAGTCCGTCCGGTCCATGACGCCGTCGCCGGCCTCGACGTGAACGGATGCGACCGCCGTCAGGCTCGGATTGACGGCCGAGGCGACCGTGATCGTCGTATCGCCGACCGACTGCCCCGTGACGACGCCGGCCGCGCTTACGGTGGCGATCGACGGATCGGCTGACGCGAACGTGAGCGCCGCGTTGCTGGCATTCCACGGCACGACCGCCGTCTGAAGCTTGACGGACTTGAAGCGATCGACGGCGATCGCGTCGTTGTACACCGCGACGCCGGTCACCGGGAATTCGTGCGGTCCTGCAGTTGTTCCTGGCGTTCCTGACGTGCCGATGTCGCCGAACGGAATTTGCGGGAAGCCCGGGATCTGGCTATAGGCAGGCGCGTTGGCCGCTAACGTCAGATCGCCGCCCGCCAAGTTGACGAAGCCGGGATCGGTCGAAGTCACCCAGTTGTTCGCGTACTGAACCAGATTAAATTTGTCGTACGCGCCGTACACATTGGTCGTCACGCTCTGGGCCACCGCCGGATTGTAGACGATGTTGCCCTGGAACGTATTGGTGTCCGGGTAATAGCGGTTTTCGTCAAAGAAGGCGGCTAGCTCCGGATACTTGGTCAGGTACGGCGTGCCGACGAAGTTGTTGTTCGCGGCGAACAGCGCCTGCCACTTCGGCATGTAGTTCTTCGCGATCTGTCCGTCCGGACTGTCGCCCAGATAGATATCCGCGTAGTCGTACGGCACCTTCGCGTCGACGAAAATGTTGTTCCGCGAGAGGATATGCGCGCCGCCGTTGTTCTTGATGGCGGAGTTGCCCATCTTGTAAAAGACGTTCTCCTCAATCTTGAGTCCCATCGTGAAGTTGTCGGGATAAATGCCCTCGACGCCGGCTTTGCTCGTTCCGATGTCGTGGAAGTAATTGCGCCGGATGACGGTGCCCCGCTGCTGCGGCGTCTCACCCGCGTTCATGTAGATCGCGCCGAGGTCCGAGAAGCTTTTGCATACGTCGTAGATCTCGTTGTACTCGATCAGATGATCGTTGCCGAAGACGAGCACGCCCGGGTGGGGCGCGTCGTGCAGCTCGTTGTGCGACATCCGGTTGCCGACGCCCGACAGGATGACGCCGGGATTGTACGCCTTGTGGTAATAGGCGAAGTCGTGAATATGCGAGTTTTCGACGTAGTTGTTGCCCGGCGCGAGCGTCGTCTTGTTGCCGCCGCTCAGCGTGACCGCGGTACCGCCGATATGGTGGATATGCGAGCCTACGATACCGAGGTCGGTGCCCGGCGCGCCGTCGAAGATGTTGTAAAAAAATCGGCTCTGCGTGTTGATCAGCACGCCGCTGTTCGTGAAATTGCGGATCTCGCTGTTCACGATGCGCACGTGGCTGCCTCCGACAATGACGGCCGCCGAGTCCCTTCCGTTTTCGAGAATAAGCTCCTTGAAGTCGATATAGGAAGCGTCGATCGCATTGATCATCGGCGTCTTCAGCATCGTCACCGTGATCTCGGGATTCGCGGTCTTAAACTCGGCGTTCGGCAGGAAATACAGCTTGCCGGCGCCGCGGTCGATGTAGTACTCGCCCGGCACGTCGATCTCCTCGAGCAGGTTTTGCGCAAAGTGGAAGTCCGGGTACCAGTTCTTGTACAAGCCGCTCATCTCGCCGTAACGCAGCGTGATCGTCTTGTTCGCCGTGTCGATATTGGCGATCTTGTTGTACGACCATTCCCAGCTGTAGCCGAAAATGCCGTCCAGCCAAATGTCGTCCGCCTGCGTCCAGTGCTGCGGCCGGTCGTACGTATACGTGAACGTGCCGCCTCGCTGCTGCAGGTCCGCATCCTTGCGCGTCGGGCCCGGGTCGATGATGTCCCCCATCTGAACCGTGCCTTCGTTCGGCCAGCGGGCGAGCGTCATGCCTTGGCCGTTCACATACAGCTCCATCGGCGGCACCTGGCTCAGGTCGTTGGCCAGATAGTAGCCGTGGCGGCTCATTACCCCGTAGTCGGTGATACCGAGCGCCGCGAGGTCGATCTGCAGCACCTTCGACCTTGCGTCCTGGCTGATGATCCGATTCAGCACGGCGCTGTCGGTCACCGGCACAAACCCGCTTTTCGGGATATCGCGTCCGCCCGACAGGCGGACCGTCTCCCCGGGGTACGCCATGTACGTGATCGTCTTGCCGGCTTCGCCCGAGTCGTCCGCGCCGAGCTCGAAGCTCGACGTCCGTTCGTACAGCCCTGCTCTCAGGTAGACGGTGACGCCGCCGTCCGGCAGGCCGCCGCCTTCCTTCATGTCGCGGATGGCGTCGCGCGCCTTCTCCAGCGTCTTGAAGGGCGCGGCGATTGTGCCGGCATTGGCGTCGCTGCCGTTCGTCGCGACGTACAGGACTGCGCCGTTACCGGGCGCCTCGTCGGTCGCAGCGGATACTTGCATCATCGGAAAAGCGCAGAATACTACCATTAAGCCTGCGAGCCAAGCCGTCATCCGTCTTTTCATGAGCATGCGTTTCCATCTCTCCTTAACGTATGAGTCTGGAACACCGCGCCCGACTTCGGCGCCTTTCTCGTTGCCGCGGACCGCTTATGCGATTATTTTTCGATTATTTTTTCAGACCCGACGTCTTCAGGTATTCCTCGAATTGCTTGGTAACCTCTGCGACGTACTTTTCCTCGCCGGCTTCCTTCAGCTTCTCGTACAGCCCCGGCCACGTCTTGTCGAAGTCGAGCGTACCGGTGTTGATGCCCTTCTTGTACTCGCCCCACACCGCGTTCAGGTTGGCGATCTCGGTGACGACGGGCTCGGAGTTGAACTTGAAGCCGCCGACCGGATTCAATTCAGCCGTTTCGTTGATTTTCTTCGTTTGCTCCCATACGTCCTTCGGCTGGCCTTCCTTCAGGTAGCTGTTGAACACGTTGCCGAAAATGAAGTCCATGTTCGGACGGTACTTGGAATCCGCCGTCGGCGTGATGAAGCCTTCCGCGCTCTTCGTATAGTGCTCGCCTTCGATGCCGTTGCTGATCAGGTTATACAGCTCGGCGTCGCTGTTAAGCAGGTTGATGAGCATCATGGCGCGTTCGGGATTCTTCGACGTGCGGCTGATCGACAGGTTGGTCGTCGCCGAGTAGCCGTTGGTAAACCAGTCGCTGATCGGCACGATGACGACGTCGTTGCCGCCGTTGCGTCCTTTGACTTCGGCTTCGACGCCCGGCTTCAGGACGTTCTGGAAGTCGACCGCGATCTGACCCTTCGCTTGGTAATCCGTCATCTTGGCCGTGGCCGCGTCTTTGTAGATGTAGCCGGCTTTGTACCATTTGCTCGCCAGCCTGAACGTGTTCAGCTCTTCCTCCGGATAGCGGTACAGCTTGTAGGTCGGGTCGCCCGACTTGATGAAGAAGTGGTCGTCAAGACCAGGAACGCCCCAATACGTGGCGTCGTGCAGCACGGTGTTGTAGTAGCCGTTGAACGGAATGATGTCCGGCTCGCCCTGCTTGATCTTCTCGAGGAACGGCTCGATGTCTTCCATCTTCTTGATGGAGGCGGTGTCGAGCTGGTACTTGTCGGCAAATCGCTTCTGAATGATAAAGCCGTAGCGGGAGCCGTTGATCTGCTGGTTGGCGACGCCGTAGATCTTGCCGTCTACCGTGAGGCCGTCCCACATATATTGCGGCATATCCGCCTTCAGCGCCGGCGCGTTTTGTTCGATGAGGTCGTCGAGCGGCAGCAGCGCGCCCTTGCGGACGAGCTCCTCCGGCTTGATCAGATAGCCGGTCCACATGATGTCGAACGTCTCGCTGGCGGCCAGCACAGTGTTCATCTTTTGCACGTAGTCGCCGAGTGCAACCGGTTTCAGTTTGACGGTCGCGTTGATCTTTTCTTTGACGATCTTGTTGACCGCGTCTTCGACCTTCTGCTGATCCGGCTGCATCTGGTTGAGCGGATAGTACCACGTCAGCTCGACAGGCTTGAGCGACGAATCGCTCGAAGCCGTTGCCGCCGCGCTGGAAGCGGCCGGGGACGAACCGCTCGCGCTTGGCGAAGCGGCGGCGTTGCCCCCGTTATTGTTGTTGCCGCAAGCCGCCAGCGCGGTTGCGGTCAGCAGCGCAAGCGCCGCCGTGGAGCCGATTTTTCTTTTCAGCATTCCTGTGACCTCCTAGTTTTTTGCTCTGATTCAAATATGTTAACCCTTGAGGGAGCCAACCGTAAGTCCTTTGACGAAAAAACGCTGGAAGAACGGGAACACGATAAGCATCGGCCCGCCCGCCAGAACGGCGATCGCCATTCGCGCGGAGTTGTTCGGGAAATGCGACAGATCGATGCCCAGCTGCTGGGCGAAGTCCGAGTTGGCCGTGATGAATTCGATGCTGTTCAGCGTCCGCACCAGCAAGAGCTGCAGCGGCACCTTGTTCGGATCGTCGATGTACAGCATGGCGTTGAACCATTCGTTCCAGTAGGCGAATGCGATGAGCAGTCCCATCGTCGCCAGGGCCGGCGTCGACAGCGGCAGGATGATGCGGAAAAAAATCTTGAACTCCCGCGCCCCGTCGATCTTGGCCGACTCGATCACCTCGAACGGCAGCTTCGACAGGAACCCTTTCATGACCATGATGTTGAACGGTGACAGCAGGACGGGCAGGATCAACGCCAGCAGACTGTCCTTGAGATGCAAATACTGCGTGACCAAAATGTAAGAAGGAACGAGTCCTCCGCTGAACAGCATCGTGAAGAAAACGTAGAACGTGGTCATCCGGTTGTACCGGTAATCCGGACGGGAGACGACGTAAGCGGTCATCGCGGTAATGAGCAGGCTAACGATCGTGCCGACGACCGTGACCAGCAGCGTCACCTCGTAAGCCCGGAACAGAATAACCGGCGAGTCGAGCATGTACCGGTAGGCATTGAGACTGAAGACGCTCGGCCAAAATTGATAGCCGTGCTGCGTCAGCGCCTGTTCGTCCGTTAGGGACACGGCAACGACGAGCAGGAACGGCAGGATCATCAAGACGGAGAGAATGACGAAGAACAGGTGGATTAAAGTGCGCGGGATCGGACTTGCTTGCTGCATCTGCGATTCCTCCTTACCACATTGAGTGATCCGGGTTGATTTTGCGTACGATGCCGTTAGCGACGAGCACCAGAATGAAGCCCACGACGGATTGATAGAAGCCTACCGCGGCCGACATGCTCACGTTCCCGACCTCGCGAAGCGCCCGGTACACGTAGGTGTCGATGACGTCCGTGGAGGAGAACAGGAAACCCGAGTTGTTCGGAATGAAGTAATGCAGCCCGAAGTCGCCGCGGAACATGCCGCCGATCGAGAGAATGAGCATGATGATGATGAGCGGCGTCAGCAGCGGCACGGTGATTTTCAGCGCCATCTGCGCCTTGGTCGCGCCGTCGATCCGGGCAGCTTCGTAATAATCCCCGCTAATGCCCATGATGCCCGCGAAGTAGATCAGCGTCGTGAAGCCGATCGCCTTCCACAGATGGACGACGATGAGGATGACCGGCCAAGGGCCCGAATCCTGGTACCAGCTGACCGGCTCGAACCCGAGGGAGATCAGCATCCGGTTGATGAAGCCGTCCGAATGATTGAGGAACGCATAGGCGATATAACCCACGAGCACCCAGGATAAAAAGTGGGGCAGGAACAGCGCCGTCTGGTAAAACTTCGTATACTTCGCCTTCAGCTCGTTCATGAGCACCGCCAGAAACAAAGCCCCGAGCGTCGTGATCAGCATATAGCCTGCGTTGTACAGCACGGTGTTGCGCGTGATTCGCCAGGCGGTGTCCGTCGTGAACAGAAATCGGAAATTGTCGAGGCCGACCCACTTGCTTCCGAACATCCCGAGATCGTAACGATAATTTTTGAAGGCGATGATAAGCCCGACCATCGGCAGGTACGCGAAGATCAATTTGTACAGAAGCCCGGGCAGCGACAGCAGGAACAGCTCCCGGTTGTTCTTAAAATGTTTGAGCTCTCTTCTTAAGAAAGACTTGCGCTTCGGCTTGTTGGCGATGTCGACCGGCGGCGATTCCGCATCGGCTAATGCGCTCGGACGGCTCTGGTCGCTCAAGGCGACCGATGCTTTGTTCGGCATGACGAATGCTCCTTCCCTTGCTTCCGTGCTTCTCTTGCTGCTGCCCTTGTTGCTCCGGCTTGCAGGTCTAACGATAGCGCAGGCGGCTTCGGAGACGGTACTGTACATATGCAGGATTCCTGTAAACGCGGGCTGTACGTATGCCAGAATGCTGTAACGGCGCGGCTCGCGGGCTCTACAGGCGCAGTACAGTGCAGTAAAGGCGCAGTACAGTACAGGCAACTCGCCGTTCTCTCGGAAGTAACGTCCGTGAGCGTTACTTCGACCCGCCACCCCGCCGTTCGCCCGAGGGTAGCGTTCGTGAACGTTACTTCGACCCGCCACCCCGTCGTTCTCCCGAAAGTAACGTCCGTGGGCGTTACTTCGATCCGCCAACCCGCCGTTCTCCCGAAAGTAACGTCCGTGGGCGTTACTTCGACCCGCCAACCCGTCGTTCTCCCGAAAGTAACGTCCGTGGGCGTTACTTCGATCCGCCAACCAGCCAACGCCCGCCAGCCTGGCAAGTTCGACTCGGTAGATTCGCGCAGCAAAAAGCCCGTGCCGGGTTACCGGACGGGCATGGCTCACGTTGGCTTACGTATGGCGTTCGATGGCGGATTTGAGCCTGTATTCCTTGGGTGTGACGCTGTACCGGCGCTTGAACAGGCGGTAAAAATAGCTCTCGTTGCCGAAACCGACCCGCTCCATAATCTCCGACACCGTCAAGTCCTGCTGCTCGAGCAGCACCCTCGCCTGTGCAAGCCTCGCCGTGTTGATCCGGTCGACGACCGTCTCTCCCGACTGCGCCTTGTAAACCTGGCCAAGATAGACCGGGTTCATCTTGAGCATGTCCGCGATCTTCTGGACGTTGAGATCCGGATCGGCGAAGTGCTTGTCCACGATCTCCGCGATCGTGTCGGCGAGCAGCCGGCTCTTGTCCTCCTTGCCGCTCTGTCGCTGCTCGAACATCTCCCGCGCTACGGCGAGCAGCACGTCCCGCGCTTCGTCCAGCGTCTCGGTGCCGACCAGGCGCCGATTGACCGCGTGAAGGTCGACAGATACCGGATTCAGGTTGAATTGATTGATCTCGCCGAGCGTATTGCTGATTGTCATCCCCATCTGCAGCAGCGCCGAAAACATATTTTCGAAGCTGAACGCGCCGATCGCCCGCTTCCAGCTCTCGATCGCTTCCGTCGTCTGCGCCAGATCGCCGCTCTTGAGCCCTTCGATCAGCTGCTTGTCCAGCTCGCCGGGAATCCGGAATTGCTCGTTGCGCTCGTTGGCTTCGATGTCCTCCGGCTCGATGACTGCCCCGTGGCCGAGGATCATCCGGTAATCGGACTGCCGGAGCGTCAACGCGTAGTGGCGAGAAATATCGTGATAATGCTCGAACTGGCGGCTCAAGGCGACGGTGAACGATATGCGGTAAAAGGACATGATCGTCGCCTGAAGCTCGCGGAAGCGTTCGGCCAGCGACTCCAGTCCGCCATCGCCTTTGAAGCTGACGATAAATACGAGGTGACCGTCCTTCATGTCCGCGTATTCGCAGCCGTAATCGCGGCGAAGCAGCTCCTCGCCGATGTTGGCGATGGCGAAGGTGAAGAGCGATGCAGAACTTTCGCCGGACGCCGCGGCAAGCGCATCCCCACGATCGAGCCGGACGACGGCGAGTCTAAGCGCGCCCTCCACTTCGATGTCGATGCCGTATTGCTCCCGGTTCTGCCTGAATTCGGCCTCGGATACGGCTTCGCTCCCGCCGAGCAGGCTGCGCAGATGATACACCTTTGCGATGTTGCGCTTGGATGCCTCGTCCCGCTCCAATCCCTTCAGCTTGTCGACCATCCCCATGTAATTGGCTGCGATCAGCGTCAGCTCGTCCTCCGCCTGCGGGTGTCCGCGCGGGTCCTCGGGAATCAGGCTGAGCAGGCGACCGACCGGACGATACAGCCGCAGGGAGAAGAACACCGACAGCAGCACGGCGAACAGGACAACCGACAACATGACCCCGATCTCCGTCCACTTCATCCGGTTTACGTTCCCCAGCACCGAATCGTAGTCGCGCAGGCTCAGGATGCGCCAGTTGTTCATCCCCTTTTCCAAATAGGCGACCTTGTACTTCTTGCCTGCATGCCGGTAAACGAAGTCCTCGAGCGTGCTGGACGAAGCCGCGATCCGCGGCATGACCTCGTCCTTGAGCGACAGCTGTGCCGGGGACAGCGGCTCGCTCGACATGAGGACGTTGCCGTCCCCGTCGGTCACGAGGAGCAGATCCTTCTCCCGGTCGGCCAGCTTGTTAAGCGCCTTCACGTTGTCCAGCAGCCAGTCCGGCTTCACGGTCAGAATCAACACGCTGCCGTTGACCGAGCCGAGCGAGGGACCGTCGTATAGAAAACAGGCGAAAACGTCGATGCCGCTGCCGCCGCCGTCCAGATCGAGCGGCATAAGTTGCAGCTTCGGGACGTCTGGATGCTGCTCCAGATAGCTGCCTAAAACTTCATACAGCCGGCTGTTGTCCATACCGTGATTAAGCGAGGAAAAAAAGCGATTTTGGCTCGGGTTGTAAAAAGCGACGGCATGCAAATAGGGCGACTCGGCGACGGTCCGGTCGAGACGGTCGATCTTCAGGACGCTCTGCCGGTAATCGGCCCCCGCCTTGAGCGCGATCAGCTCGTCGTCGTTAAATAGGGACACCGCCATGTCCTTGACGATGCCGTTCATGTTCTCGATATTGTAGTTGATCTGCGTTAGCAGCTTGCGGTCGGCGTCGTTCTGCAGGCTGAGAACCTTGCCGCGGGCGTTGACGTTGAGCAGATAGGCGGTCACCGCCAGGGTAACGACGACGAGCATGAAGCTGAGGAGGATCCGCTGCAGGAACTTGCGCGTGCGAAGCGTTCGGAACACGTTCATAAGACTTCTCTCCCGAAGTGCCATGGTGCACTAACTATAATCGCTCTCTCTTTTTGTTGTCAACGGATGGCAAAAAGGGAGCAGCCGGACGTAAGGCGTGCGTCCGGCCGCTCCCGTGCCCATATATCAGTCAATTGCGCCCGTAATACAGCTTGAGATTGGCGATATCCACAAGATACAGGACATCGACGTTGTTGGCATTCCGCTCGACGGCGAGACGCTGGATCGGGATGCCCGACGCGAGCGACGCTGCGGTCCAGCCCGTGCCCGACTGCACGGCCATAAAAGCGCGATCCGTTCCGGCAGCCGTCACGTAATAGATGCGCGACTGCATGCCTGTCCAGGTGACGTCGATGGCGGCCGTCGTCTCGGCGGCGTCGTAGACGGTCTGCAGATTCCAGCCGCTCGCGCCGCGCGTCGCCTGCTTGACCGAAAACGTCGTGCTTCCCTCTTCGCGGTAACGATAAGCGATGACCGGCTTGTTCGCCGAATCGACGGTCAGCTTGGCGCTCTGCACGCCGGGGCCGCCGGGATCGCTGCCGCTCTGCACGTAGGCTTCGGTCGGCGCCATCGGCTGCACGATGTCCGCCGTCGTCAACGATACGGGCACCGCTACGGGCGTGCCGTCGGCCTTGGCAAACGTATTCGCGGACGGGCTGTACTTGAGATAGGACAACTGGTGGCGCAGCGGACTGGCCGCGAAGTACGCCCATTCGAACAAAATGTGCAGATCGCCGTTCGCGTCGAACGTCAGGTCGTCCGGATACACCGAGCGATTAAGCGTCGAAGCGATGACCGCGATCTGACTCCACGTCGAGGCCGCATTGTCCCAGCGCAGCAGCACGCCGTTGCGCTTGCCGGCGGTGTCCAGGCTGGACCGGACGAGCAGGTACAGGTCGCCGTTCGGCGCCGTCGTCACGACCGGGTACGTGACCTTCATCGTCTGGTCGGGCATATCCGCCGAATGGTTCTGCGGCGCGCCGCCGACCGTATCCGACCGGAAATAGTGCCAAGCCGAATCGTGCATGGACGCGAACACGTGGAACCGGCCGCTGCCGTCCCGCGCGATCGACGGCTGGTTGTGGCCGTTGTCGTCGGCGTACTCGGCTACCTTGGCGCCGTCCATGACCGGAATGTTCGACCACGCCCCCGTCCCGTCGCGCCTCGCGATGTATACTTTGTGCGTGCCCGCGGTGCTGCCCGGCGCGTTGTACGCCATATAGGCGTACTCGAGTCCGGTGCCGTAGGTTTCGAGCGGACTCCACCAGCCTGCCTGGTTGCTCGAATCCATCGCATACGGCACCTCCGTCAGCGTCGCCGCCGCGCTCCCCGTGCCCACGGGCAGCAGCGAGACCAGCAAGAGTCCCGCGACCCACGCCCGCCATTGCTTTTTCCAAATCATCATTCACCTTCTCCTCTCCATTGCCCGGAATGAACCGCAGCTTGCGGAACGTCCGCTTCGGCAGCGGACGCCGGTGAAGCGTTTGCATGAACGGCCGCCGAACATCCGGCGACAGGCTAATCGTATCATGCGGGCCGCAGCGCGCGTCAGCAACAAAATGATGCAGGAGATAGAACAAAATGAGGAGATTCAGGGTCGGGTAGAACAGAATTGTACTTGGGGGTTGGCGGGAACCTGGAGATGAGGCTCGAAGTGTGCGCGTAGATCATCGTTGACGCTTAGCACGGCGATGGCGCGTGAAGCGTAAAGCTACCTTCAGGAAAACCGCGCAGAACGCGCGGTTCCCGAAGACGAGTCCTAAATCAGGCGAACTTGTACGTATAGAAGCGCTCCGTGCCGAATCGCTCTTGCACTTCGCGGTTCTTATGCGGATTTTTCTCGAACAGCTGCGGGACGTAAAACTGCGATCGATGCGACAAAACCGAGGCGATCTTCTGCTGCAGGAATTCGCTGACGCCCACCAAGACGTCCGGAGCGCCGATCGACTCCTGGTGATTGTGCGAAAAGGCGAGGCAATGCACGGGCGGACGGGCGGACGGCTGCAGCTTGCCGATCGTGCGGACGACGGCGGCGCCTGTCGCGTCATGGTCCGGGTGGACTGCGAAGCCCGGGAAAAAGGTGATGACGAGCGTCGGATTAAGCTCAGCGAGCAGCTCGCCGATTTTCAGATCCAGCAGGTCCTGATCCTCGAATTCGAGCGTCTTGTCGTGGAAGCCGAGCAGGCGAAGATCCTGAATGCCGATGGCCTTGCAGGACTGCTCGAGCTCGCCCTTGCGGATCTGCGGGAGCGTGATGCGGTTGGCAAAAGGGGGATTGCCCATATTGCGCGCGCGCTCGCCCAAGGTCAGGCAGGCATAGGTGACCTGAGCGCCCGCCGCGATGTGCTTGGCCAGCGTGCCCGAGATGCCGAAGCATTCGTCGTCCGGATGCGGCAGCACGACTAAAATACGTTGTTCCATCGATATCTTCCTTTCCAGGTCGTTAGGTTAAAAGGGTTCGCGGCTGAGCTGCAGGGCGACGACCAGCTTGCCCGAGCTGTCGTGGCCGGCCATGATCAGACGCTCCGCGTCCGTCTCGTCATAGTGCGTCAATCCCTCTGCGTAAATCCAGCCCTTCTCCATTTTCAAACCGACCCTGTACGGTCCGTTGCCCGAGATCGAACCGATGCCGTACCGGATCAACGCGTTCGTAATGAAGTTTGCCGCCGGATGCTTGGTGCTATCGTTGTGGGCCGCGTAAGCGCCCGTCGTCAATTCCAAATGTATGTACAGGTCCTGATCCTTGAGCGAATCGATCCTGTTCTGTATTTCCACGTTTTGAATCGGTAACATGCCGGCGCCTCCTCCGCTATTTATGATTCAATATACCACAGTCAGCGAAACGGCGCATGCGCAAGGACTCGTCCTCCCCTCGTTCCCGCTCGCATCATGCCGATCGGTCCCGTCGAATACGGGATGACCTGGGAATGAAACCGCGAATCGCGCTCCTAAATTCCCATTTGGCTTGTTTATTCGCATGCGGGGTTGGGGTATGTTCTTGGTGGCACCCACTATGGAAGGAGCGATCGAGATGGCAAAGGAACTGGCGCTGCACGAGAAGCTGGAAGTTCATGAGATCCTGACGCTGAAAACGTCGTGCGCGACCAAGTCGAGGGCGATGTTGGAGCTGGCGACGGACGAAAAACTAAAAGCATTGATCGAGCAAGATCTGGTGAACGCGTCCAAGGCGATCGAAGAATTAAAATCCATCCTACAATAAGAGGTGACCGATATGGCAACGACGACGATGAAAAAAGAAGAGCTGCTCAAAGCGACGGCGCCGCTGGACGATCTGGCGATCGCGACCGACATGCTGCTGTCCGCAAAAGCCGCGGTACGCAGCTACGCCGTCGCGCTGACGGAGACGGCAACGCCCAAAGTTCATAAAATCCTGAAGTCGCAGCTGGATACGGCGATCGAGACGCATCGCAAGATTGCGGCCTACATGATCGAGAACGAAATGTACCACCCATACAACGTTGAAAAACAGGTCGAGCACGACGTGCTCAAGGCGGATAACGCTTTGTCTCTCATTAAGGAATAGGCAGCAGCCGGGCGCCTTCGGGCGCTTTTTTTTATGGACGATAATATGCTACCGTATAGGTATAGACAATGAGAAGCCGGAATTCGGAAAGGACGTCGTATCTGTATGAAAATTGGAATTTTGGATCAAGCGCCGATCGTAAAGGGCAGCAACGCGCCGAATGCGCTTAGAAACGCAGAAGAGATCGCCGTCCTCGCGGACGAGCTCGGCTACCATCGCATGTGGATGGCGGAGCACCATAATACCCGCAACTTCGCCAGCACGGCGCCCGAGATCGTGGCGGCGCGGCTTGCCGCGCTGACGAAGCGCATCCGCATCGGCACCGGCGGCGTCATGATGATGCACTATTCGCCGCTCAAGCTGGCCGAAGTGTTCAAGACGCTCAGCGCCTTTTCCCCGGGGCGCATCGACTTCGGCGTCGGCCGCGCGCCGGGCGGCGACCACTACTCGACGCGCGCGCTCGCCGAGGGTCGCGCGCATCTGCCCGGCGACTTGTACGACAAGCTGCACACGACGATGCAGCTGATCGCCGACCGCGCGCCGAAGGATCCTTTGTACGAGGGGGTGCTGGCCTCGCCTTACGATGTGCCGCTGCCGGAAGCATGGCTGCTAGGCTCCACCGGCAACAGCGCCGTCCGCGCGGGTCGTCTCGGCGTCGGCTACTCGTTTGCGCAGTTTTTCAACGGCCAGATGACGCGGGAGATATTCGACGCCTACCGGGATAACTTCGAGCCGTCGTATTTCATGCCCAAGCCGATCGTCCTCGTCACTTACTCGGCTACGGTCGCCGAAACCCGGGAGGAAGCCGAGTACATCGCGAAGCCGGCCGACCTGATGCGCCTGTCGCTCATGCGGGGCTCCCTGCAGCAGGTGATGACGCCGGAGGAAGCGCGAGATTATCCGTTGACCGAGGCGGACCTTGCCGTCATCCGCGAGAACCGCAAGCTTCATCTCGTCGGTACGCCCGTCGAGGTCGCCGAGCAGCTGCATCGGGACCGGGAGCTGTACGGGTTCGACGAAGTGATGATCAACAGCACGCCGCATGGCATGACCTCGCGATTGAGCGTGTTTCGCTTGCTGGCGCGGGAGCTGCTCCAATAGGAATAGGTTGGTCGGACAGTCGAATCCTCTTTCGGAATTCGCCTGTCCGGTCGCCTGCCCTCACACCTTCGCCCACATTTCCGACGGGTTCAGCTCGTACACCTCGTTTTCACGAAACATGAATTGATGCATGATAAACTCTCTGCGGATCGTTGCGTAGTCGTCGTGGTAGTTTTTGATGAACGCGTTAATTTCCGGCTCGCCGTAATGTCGACCAGGCTCCAGCTTGGATGCGAGATGCGCCAGCACGATCAGCTTCTTTTTCAGCTGCGCCGGCAAATGCTTGAGCTTGCCTTCCGCAGTGAAAAAGTTTTTGACGACAGTGTCTTTCAGGCGCAAATCCTCTTCGTTCCCCACGTTGTTCGTCCTCCCTTCTCTGTCTTTGTAAATGAGTGCGACAGCCGCGTTTGCGTTGTTTTTAAGAAAGTAATCGTTGAGCGTGAAAAAAATCGAGTTTTTTTCCCTTCGCTCGTGAATGAGACTCGCCTCGCGCAGCTTCGTCGCATGATGCGTGATCGTAGCTGGCGCCAGATGCAGCCGCTCCGCCAGCTCCAGACCGCTCAGTTCCCCGCCGGCCAGCAAGATCAGCATCCGCAGCCGCGTCGGATCCGCCAGCGCCTTATGGTAGGCGACGACTTTGTCGAGTTGCATGGTGCACCTCCACGCCACAGATTAGATTAACATCTAATTAGATGTTAATCTAATCTCAAGAGCACGTCAATAAGCTAGCCGGGGAGGCGGTATCGCCTGTCGTAGTGCAGGCGATGCGGCTTCCCGCGCCTCTGCGAGCCCAATCCCCTGTCGTAGTGCAGGCGATGCGACTTCCCGCGCCTCCTCCAGCCTAATCGCCTGCCGTAGTGCAGGCGATGCCACTCCTCGCGCCTCCTCCAGCCTAATCGCCTGCTGTAGTGCAGGCGATGCGGCTTCCCGCGCCGTCGCCAGCCTAATCGCCTGTCGTAGTGCAGGCGATGCGGCTTCCCGCGCCGTCGCCAGCCCAATCGCCTGTCGTAGTGCAGGCAGTGCGACTTCCCGCACCTCTGCGAGCCTAATCGCCTGTCGTAGTGCAGGCGATGCGGCTTCCCGCGCCGTCGCCAGCCCAATCGCCTGTCGTAGTGCAGGCGATGCCACTTCTC